>BMPS01000130.1 GCA_014647715.1 Streptomyces cinereus | reverse complement strand
TCAAATATGAAGGTAGCTATAGTTACTGTGCCTCAAAGCAACAAAAATATTTTGGCTTTGAAGGACATTTACTCATTAATCTATCGGGCATGATAACCAATTTTACCTTTGCCTCTGCTAAGATAGATGAAAGGCTTGTTGCACCTGATATGCTTGATAATATCAAAGGCTTGTTAGGTGCAGATATGGGCTATATTAGCCCTGATTTATCTGAGTATTGCTTTAAGCGATGTGTTGATTTGCAAACACCGCTTAGAAAAAATATGCCCGATAAACGACCAATCAGTGTACTTAATCGTCTTAAAAATTCTCGTCGCAATATTGAGACGGTGATTGGTCAGTTATCACAGCGGTTTAACATGCAAAAGGTGAGAGCTAGAGATTTATGGCATTTATCCCACAGATTTATGCGTAAAATCTTGGCTCATAACTTCTGCTTTGTAATCAATAAACAGCTAGGTAATCCCCCACTTCAGTTTGAGTTGCTTATTTCAAGTTGAGAGTGGGGT
>BMPS01000129.1 GCA_014647715.1 Streptomyces cinereus | reverse complement strand
CACGTGCTACAATGGTAGGTACAGAGGGTTGCTACACAGCGATGTGATGCTAATCTCAAAAAGCCTATCGTAGTCCGGATTGGAGTCTGCAACTCGACTCCATGAAGTCGGAATCGCTAGTAATCGCGGATCAGAATGCCGCGGTGAATACGTTCCCGGGCCTTGTACACACCGCCCGTCACACCATGGGAGTCTATTGCACCAGAAGTAGGTAGCCTAACGAAAGAGGGCGCTTACCACGGTGTGGTCGATGACTGGGGTGAAGTCGTAACAAGGTAGCCGTAGGGGAACCTGCGGCTGGATCACCTCCTTAACTAAAGCACTAAGTGAGAATTCACAGCAAGTTGTTCTTGTGTATAAATAAGCTAATTCGAGGGTTACGGCTTCAGAATTTACTTCGTAAATTCTCTTGCACTCGGGCAAAGCGATGCTTTGCTAATCCTCGTTCAGGGTCTATAGCTCAGTTGGTTAGAGCACTGCCTTGATAAGGCAGGGGTCATAAGTTCAAGTCTTA
>BMPS01000128.1 GCA_014647715.1 Streptomyces cinereus | reverse complement strand
CCTTTCACAGGTTCCGAGAAAGGACTTCCCAATCGTGATGTCAAGCCGCTGCCGTGACGGGAGGTGAACCTTGGTAGCACTTTCCGTCACGGATCATGGCCCACAGGACGTTGAGGCGTCGGCGAGCGAGGGCGAGCAGGGCCTGCTTATGGCCCTTCCCTTCGCTCCGCTTCCGTTGGTAGTACGCCTTCGAGGCCGGACACGTCGTGATGCTGACCATCGCCGAGAGGTACATCGACCGCAGCAGGCCGCGGTGGTATCGCTTGGGCCTGCGCAGGTTGCCGCTGACGCGGCCGGAGTCGCGGGGCCGGGGAGCCAGGCCGGCGAAGCCGGCCAGGCGGTCGGCGCTGCCGAAGGCATCCATGTCGCCGCCGGTCGCGGCGATGAACTCGGCGCCGAGCTTGGCCCCCATGCCCGGCAGGCTGCGGATCACCTCGGCGTGTGGATGCTCGCGAAACCGGGCCTCGATCAGGGCGTCGAGCTCGGCGATCTCCTCATCGAGGGCCATCACCCCCTTC
>BMPS01000127.1 GCA_014647715.1 Streptomyces cinereus | reverse complement strand
TTGCTTGAGGTCTCATATCCTTATGATGTTTATTTGCTTCAAACCCAGTTACTTTACACTTAGCGGTTTAATTAAGCTACTTACTTGAGCTATTTGCTTCAGTTATTAGGCTTGGCTACTTACTCAATTTCAATATTCTAAAGGCGCCCTGAATAACTAAAGCAAATACGATGCTACCAATAATCAAATCAGGCGTACTAGAGTGTAACCAATTAACCAAAATCCCTGCAACAATTACCCCTAAATTGATAATCACATCGTTTGAAGTGAAAATCGTACTGGCTTGCATATGGGCTTCTTCTTTGCTTTTCGATTTTTGTAGTAAATAGAGGCAAATCGAGTTTGCAATTAGCGCAAGAATCGATATGACTATCATGGTAGAAAAGTCAGGTAACTGCTCATTACCAAAGAAACGTCTTAGTACTTCTAAAAAACCAAGAATCGCCAGCGTAATTTGAAAATATCCGGCAATTCTAGCAATCCGTTTTTTCTTAATGACCGTTCCACCGACCGCAAATAAGCTAATTCCAT
>BMPS01000126.1 GCA_014647715.1 Streptomyces cinereus | reverse complement strand
CTCACGGACCCCGATGCGCCCTGGCCGTTCTCCAGCGAGACCACCGACACCAGCCCGCGCCCCGCCACGGAGGAACTCGCCGAGCGGCTCGGCGTTCGCGTGGGTACGGTGCTGCGGCACGAGATGGTGGAGTGCCTGGATCCGGGCGGCCGGTCGGCGATGCTCATCTCGTCGTGGTGGCGCGGCCGGCGTCAGCCGCACGCCTCGTTCACGGCGGAGCTGGGAGTGGTGGCGCTTCCGGCCGAGCAGGCGCACGCTCTGGGGCTGCTGGTGGACACGCAGGCGTTCCGGGTGGTGCGCACTCGCTTCGACCATGAGGGACGCCCCCTTGAGACTGCCGATCTGATTCTGCCGATGGACCGTTGGCTGATTCGTTTGGCGCCCATGCGGCAGCAGTGAGCGCTTTCGATCTAGGCGTTGGGGGGCGCCGGGTCACGAGTTAAGCCCACGAACGGCCCTGAGGGAAGATGGTTCTTGCATATTTTTTGACGTTCTGTTCGCACCCGGTGCGTTTCCGTAACCGCAGGTCGAAGCGATG
>BMPS01000125.1 GCA_014647715.1 Streptomyces cinereus | reverse complement strand
GCTGTCGGCGACCAACCCCATCGAACGAGAAATCAGTCCCGTGCTCATTTCAATAATAAAGAAAGCAAAGTTAATGACCAGCACTATCCATAGTAGCTTTCTTTGCTCAGCATCTTTTTTGTGACTAGAGTCAGCATCAATTTTAAAATTATTGTTGGGATCAGAGGGGTCAATGGTTTCGGTCGAGAGTAGGGTGTCTCCTAATTTTAGGTCATGAATAGCAGTCTCTATCCCTTCTATATTGTCATGATGAAACACAGTTAATTGACGGTTAGGAATGTCGAACTCAAGATGTTCAATATTCGAGTGGCCCTCTAATTTCATTCGGATTAGGTTTTCCTCCGAAGGGCAGTCCATCTTCGATATTTTAAAAGTTGTTTTATTCATAGTTACATTTATATCCGGGTGGTGGTTCAAAAAGTAGGCTGAAAAAAAACAGGCTGAGAAATTGATAAATAGTGAAATGCAAATGACACTATACATCAAATGCCCAGCCTGTCTAAGTGACAATATAAAGAAAAATGGTTTCAAAAGCTATGGTAAGCGAAACTATAAAT
>BMPS01000124.1 GCA_014647715.1 Streptomyces cinereus | reverse complement strand
TGGTCACAAAGTAATAAGCTCATCAAATTGTTTGAAAAGATGATTAACTTTCCAGACATGGAGTGGCTGTTTATCGATGCAACTTATATCAAAGCTCATCAGCACAGTAGTAGTGGTGACATGAAAGGGCAAGGCATTGATAAAAGTGTCGCAGGCAACAGCAGTAAGATTCATTTGGCGGTTGATGCACATGGCAACCCCATTCGTTTCATCATTACCGATGGCGTAACCCACGATGTTAAAGCAGCACCTGACTTGATTGATACGTTAGATTTAAGTGATGTTGTGGTACTTGGTGCTGATAAAGGCTATGACTCTCAGTGCTTTCGTGAGAAAGTTGAGAAAAGTCAAACCATAGCTAATATTCCAAGAAAGCGGAACACTAAATTATCAAATGAACATATGGATTGGCATTTATACAAGTCTCGTCATTTGGTTGAAAATGCTTTTTGCCGTATTAAGCATTATCGGGGTATTGCGACAAGGTATGAGAAGCTTAAACGTAATTATGAGAATTTGGTCGCTCTAGCCTTTGCTTATCATTGGCTGAAGCTTTGAATGTTCAACAGAACCTA
>BMPS01000123.1 GCA_014647715.1 Streptomyces cinereus | reverse complement strand
CGGGGTGCGCGGCGTCGCAGACGGTGTCACCATGATGACGTCGGGCGTCATCTGGGCGTCAGATGATCAGAGAGGAGGGCGACGATGACCGACATCGCGACGCCGAACGCCACGCTCCGGGCCGTCCGTATGGGCATGCTGCTGAGCCAGGACGAGTTCGCCAAAGCCATCCAGAAGGCCGGGCAAGAGGTGGGCCAGCCTAACGCCGCCAACAAGCGGCTCGTCCAGCGCTGGGAAGCCGGCATCTCGACCATCCCGCGCCTCGACTACGCCCGCGCCTTGGAGGCCGTCACCGGTCTACCTATCGAGTCGCTCGGCTTCAGCCCGGCGGGGCCCCTGGCGCGTGTCGCCGGGGACGGGCAAGGCGGCCATGACGTCCACGCCTCGCCCGAAGGAGTAGCGCCTCCGGGCCCCGGACCTACCCTGATGGCCGAGAAGGACAAGCGCACCTACGTCAAGGTGCACGACGGCCTGCCGGACCACCCGAAGATCATCGAGGCGGGAGGCGAGGCCGGCTGGCTCTACATCTGCGGGCTCGCCTACGCCTCCCGGCAGTTGACCGACGGCATCATTCCGCGCCGCCTTGT
>BMPS01000122.1 GCA_014647715.1 Streptomyces cinereus | reverse complement strand
GACATCCCTGAAGAATTAATCTCATGGAAAACCGCCTACAACCGTTTTAATCGATGGTCAGAGAATGGATTGTGGCAGAATTTTTTTTTAGCTTACGAAAAGAAGCTGATACAGAATGGGTATTCATTGACGGAAGTTACATACGGTGTCATCAGCATGCAAGTGGAGCTAGGATTGGTGAACATAGAGCAATTGGACAAAGCCACGGTGGAAGAACTACAAAAATCCATTTATGTTGTGATGCCGATGGATATCCGCTCGATTTTAAAGTCACTGGGGGTGAAGTCCACGACAGTCAAGTTGCACCAGAGTTAATTGAATTAGTTGGTACTGGCGAATATCTAATTGCTGACAAGGGCTATGATTCAGATGCCATACGAGATAAAGCTCGTAAGCACAAAATGAAACCTATCATACCAAAACGTAAGAATGCTAAACAGCCTAATCCAGACTTTGACAGCTATTTATATAAACTTAGGCATTTAGTCGAAAATATGTTCGCAAGGTTAAAGCAGTTTCGCAGCATTGCCACCAGATATGAGAAGTTAGCTCGTAATTTTGAGTCAATGATTTACCTCGCTTGCATCATTATTCATGTTAAAGTGAATTGAGGACACAGCCTA
>BMPS01000121.1 GCA_014647715.1 Streptomyces cinereus | reverse complement strand
TGCCGTTTGGCGAATAATAGATGATGAAGTCTTTGATAAGAATCTGGTGGTGGTCAACTAATTTAGGACACTAATAAAATTCAAACCTACATGGGGTCAGCACAGAATTTGGAGAAAATAGCACGCTAAGGAAATTTGTTTGGTCTTTTTATGATTGAAAATACCGGCGTTCGTCTCATTTACTTTAATGTATTAGAAGATGGGCTGATTGTGATGTCTTACTTCTACGCAAAAAATGAACAAGAAAATATTTCGGCAAGTGAGCTTCAAAAGCTAAAAAGATAACCGATGAAAACAAATTTTCCTAAAGACTTCGATATTGAAGCAGCTGTTCAAGCGATTATTGATGATGAACCTGATTTAGTCGCAGAGCGAGACAATCTGATTGGAGCATTGAACCAAATCAAAGCAGGTATCTTTGCACGTACGACAGACATATCAGATACGGCTCAAGTCCGTCATCAAGCAGGTTTGTCACAAAGTCAATTTGCCAAAGCCTTAGGTATTTCTGTCAATACGTTAAAATCTTGGGAACAAGGACAACGTAAACCCAGCGGTTCAGCTCAAGTTTTACTTAAATTATTGGGTAAAAAGCCTGAGTTAATTGATGAGATTGCTCATTTGGCGTAGT
>BMPS01000120.1 GCA_014647715.1 Streptomyces cinereus | reverse complement strand
TGCCGTTTGGCGAATAATAGATGATGAAGTCTTTGATAAGAATCTGGTGGTGGTCAACTAATTTAGGACACTAATAAAATTCAAACCTACATGGGGTCAGCACAGAATTTGGAGAAAATAGCACGCTGAGGAAATTTGTTTGGTCTTTTTATGATTGAAAATACCGGCGTTCGTCTCATTTACTTTAATGTATTAGAAGATGGGCTGATTGTGATGTCTTACTTCTACGCAAAAAATGAACAAGAAAATATATCGCCAAGTGAGCTTCAAAAGCTAAAAAGATAACCGATGAAAACAAATTTTCCTAAAGACTTCGATATTGAAGCAGCTGTTCAAGCGATTATTGATGATGAACCTGATTTAGTCGCAGAGCGAGACAATCTGATTGAAGCATTGAACCAAATCAAAGCAGGTATCTTTGCACGTACGACAGACATATCAGATACGGCTCAAGTCCGTCATAGAGCGGGTTTATCGCAAAGTCAATTTGCCAAAATCCTAGGCATTTCTGTCAATACGTTAAAATCTTGGGAACAAGGACAACGTAAACCCAGCGGTTCAGCTCAAGTTTTACTTAAATTATTGGGTAAAAAGCCTGAGTTAATTGATGAGATTGCTCATTTGGCGTAGT
>BMPS01000119.1 GCA_014647715.1 Streptomyces cinereus | reverse complement strand
GTTGTAGAGGTCCAGTGGTCAGCCCAAAGCTATGAACAAACAGTCTATCGACAATCCTTATATGACCAATCCAATATTCGTTGCGTTTGGCTATTTCGCAATGGTCGGCAACGCAAATCTACCAATGCACTAACAGGACACTACGCTCAAAGAACTAAAGCATTGCCTGTTTTTACCCTAACTAAAGCGGAAGACAAGAGTTTTCGTGTTCATAATATCTATATACAACCAAATGATGATGAGGCACCTGTTGCTATTTCAATGGAGCTTAAGGACTTTGTAAAATGTTTATTTTCAAAGGGACTAGAATTTATACCTAGAGGTGATTGTAGCGAGTACTTATCGTTAACCCTGATGAAAAACCAATGCTGCTATTGCAAAAAAGATATCGTGGTCGTAGGCCGAGTCAATCACTATAAATTAAACTATGGTCAAAAGATTGCCTTATTACCTGATGCGACTGTGAGATGCGTCTCACGTGACTGCCGTGAACTCATTAATTATGTCTTTAGACCGATATATAATTTTGGTGAGGTAAAACTTCGAAAGAACAAGACGAAAAAAGAAGTTTATATCGCTAATGCCTGTATACACTGCGACTCAGCCATGGGAAGTCTGATTGAAGATGTTTATTTTGAGAATTATGAGCATATTGAAACTGGGTCTCTATTA
>BMPS01000118.1 GCA_014647715.1 Streptomyces cinereus | reverse complement strand
GCTGTTCGGTGTTTTGGATGGCGTTGTAAACGTCGCCCCCGTTGACTGCGTTTTTATTGCCTTGAGTGATGTAGTTGGTGCTGCCGCCATTGGCAAGGCTGTTTGAGTTGGTTAGGGTGGCGCTGTTGAAGCTGACGTCATCGGCTGTGGCAACGGTTAGGTTGTTGCCGCTGCGGGTGATTTTGATGTTGTTGCCGTCAAGTAGTTGTACGGTGTCGCCAGGTTTGACTTTGCTAGCACTGTCGCCATTGGCTTGAAGGTTCCAGCCTGAGTTGTTGATGGCGTTGGCAACATCGCCTGCGGTGGCTAAGGCGTTTGGTAAGGCTGGGGCTGCAATACTGCCACTGCTCGTATTGCTCAGTGCACTGGTGACAGCGCTTAGGTTGCCACTGCTGTCAACTTTGATGGTGCTGCCATCTGTTTTTGCGGCGACGGTGTAGGTTTTTGAGCCGTCAGGGTTTTTTGTGGTATTGACGCTGACCCCTTGGGTGCCGTCAACTTTGGTGGTCGCGGCAACTTGGGCGGTTTGGAGTTGGCTGACGTTGACTGCGTCATTTGCGTTCACCCCTGCGGCGACGTTGGTAATGGTATTGCCACCGTTGTTAAGACCTGCGCCTGTTAAGCTGACGTTTTTGGTGGGGTCGGTATTGGTGATGGTAACCCCTGTGTTGTCCACTTTGGTGTTGCCTGCCGTTACG
>BMPS01000117.1 GCA_014647715.1 Streptomyces cinereus | reverse complement strand
TTTGAGCGTCCATTTGTTGTTGGTATTGCTGTTTGAGTTGCGCTGCTTGCTGTTGGTAATGTTGTTTTTGTGCGTCAAGCTGCTGTTGAAGCCGAGCGTTTTGGGCTAATAAATCAGCATAGCTTGGGGCAGTTGGGTCGGATGGGTGGGCGGTGGTCATGGCATGAGTTTGCCATAACCGCCCTGCATTGTCAGTAAATAGGCGGTGATAGTTGAGATTTAGCGGCTTTATGATAAAGTCAGGTAAGCGGGGTGAGTATATCTTTGCCTAGGTTATGCCAAGACAGTCCACTAACCAAGGCGTTAAATTGCTCATGACTAATGGTAAGTCCTGTGGTTGGGTTGGTTAGGCTGTGATGTCGCATGAGACGTTCGCCAAGTCCGTGAAATTTGCCATCATCCAGTGCTCGGGTGCATAGCCATATGCCCAGGCCGTCATGGATGAGCACTTTTAGCCGGGTGCCTGCTTTGTTGTAAAATAGGTAGGCACAGTTTGGGCGGATGCCTGGGTGGTGCTGTAGGATGAAGGCGAGTAGTTTATTACTGCCACTTCGCATGTCCATGGGGGTGGTGGATAGCCAAATTTGTTGGGGGTTGATAAGGGGGTTCATTGTAGCCCTCGCAGTAATTCAATAAGGCTGTAATTGTCAATTTGGTCGATGGTGAGTTTTATGGGCGTCCCGTTATGGCTGGGAATTTGTAGTTCTAT
>BMPS01000116.1 GCA_014647715.1 Streptomyces cinereus | reverse complement strand
TGTTTGTAAAGACTCGGCGTAATAACAAGACTTCATCATGATAGTCATTTAAAAAGCCGTGAACAGGGGTATTATCGGGTAGATTAGATTCATCAATACGTACAAAGTTACCTTTTTCTCTATCATCCGCGGTTAAAGCCACCAAGCGATTTGACTTTAACGCAAAGATGAAATGCTTGTTAGCTTTACGAATATGTTTGAATGTTGCTTTGGCTGAAAACCAAGAATCGGCTAATACATAGTCGAATTTGACTTGGTTTTTGATTGCCCTATCAAACATATCAAGCAGTCGCTGATTTTTGGTTTTATCACTTTTACGTTTAACCTTGCCTTTGTCATCGGTAAAGACATTGGGTTTGGTGATGATGTCAAAGCTTAAGGGTATGTCGATATCTTTGCGATGATACAGACAGTTAAGCAGGTTAATGCCTTTAACATTTTTGTTTTGGGTGTGGTCGTAGTGCCAGCAGTTGATGTCGTCGATGCTTGTGTGCGGTTTGGGCTGTATGGTGTCATCAAAGATGAGATAGCCGATGGCATTGGGTGTGGCATTTTCACGCTGTCTTAGCATGGGTTTAATCAGTTGCCATTGTTCTTTGGCGGTGAGTGTTTCACTGTTTAGAAAGCGGGTGATGCTGTCATGGTAGATGCTCCCTTGTAGTAGATTGGCAAGTCCTGTGGCGGTGGTTTGCCCAAAACTTGCGATGAGGTAGTCGCTGTAGAGTTCTATC
>BMPS01000115.1 GCA_014647715.1 Streptomyces cinereus | reverse complement strand
AGGCACGCCAGTGTCTGTGGAGCCATCCTTGAAATACCACCCTGGTAATGTTGGGGTTCTAACTCAAGCTTAACAGAGCTGAGGACAATGTATGGTGGGTAGTTTGACTGGGGCGGTCTCCTCCTAAAGAGTAACGGAGGAGTACGAAGGTGCGCTCAGAACGGTCGGAAATCGTTCGAAGAGTATAAAGGCAAAAGCGCGCTTAACTGCGAGACCCACAAGTCGAGCAGATACGAAAGTAGGTCTTAGTGATCCGGTGGTTCTGTATGGAAGGGCCATCGCTCAACGGATAAAAGGTACTCTGGGGATAACAGGCTGATACCGCCCAAGAGTTCATATCGACGGCGGTGTTTGGCACCTCGATGTCGGCTCATCTCATCCTGGGGCTGAAGCAGGTCCCAAGGGTATGGCTGTTCGCCATTTAAAGAGGTACGCGAGCTGGGTTTAGAACGTCGTGAGACAGTTCGGTCCCTATCTACCGTGGGCGTTGGAAATTTGAGAGGATCTGCTCCTAGTACGAGAGGACCAGAGTGGACGAACCTCTGGTGTTTCGGTTGTGACGCCAGTCGCATTGCCGAGTAGCTATGTTCGGATGGGATAACCGCTGAAAGCATCTAAGCGGGAAGCCCACCTTAAGATTAGATTTCCCTAAAGAGCCGTTGTAGACTACGACGTTGATAGGTTGGGTGTGGAAGCATAGTGATATGTGTAGCTAACCAATACTAATTGCTCGTTTGGCTTGACTATACAACGCCTAAAT
>BMPS01000114.1 GCA_014647715.1 Streptomyces cinereus | reverse complement strand
GGTAGTGGTTTGAAAAGTATGCTGGTATAGAAATAAAAAAGACAACTTGGGATAAAGATGATAATTTGAGGTTATGAAGACACAAATTACAATCAGCTGCCTAAGCTGTCTTAGCGATAGTATAAAGCGTAATGGCTGGAAAATCTATGGTAAGCAAAATTACCAATGTAAAGATTGCCAACGTCAATTTATTGATGAATCACAACTAAAGTATAAAGGCTGTCAATCACATATTGAAGCCAAGATACGGTTAATGCTCGTTCGAGGTTGCAGTATTGCTGACATTGTAGTTATAGAGAAAGTCAGTAAATACAAAGTATTGAGTGTCTTAGTCAAATCAGCACATCAAATCAAACCTAAGAAATGCTACTACCGAAGAATACAAGTTGATGAGTTTTGGACGTATGTAGGCCACAAGAAAAACAAGGTTTGGCTTGTGTATGCCTACGACCCGGATACAAATGAAATCGTCGCCTTTGTTTGGGGTAAGCGCAATTTACAAACAGCTAAGCAACTGCGAGCAAAGCTTAATAAGCTAGGCGTTGACTTTGGCTATGTGTGCTGCGATAACTGGAACAGCT
The DNA here is from genome assembly GCA_014647715.1 of Streptomyces cinereus. Taxonomy (GTDB): domain Bacteria; phylum Pseudomonadota; class Gammaproteobacteria; order Pseudomonadales; family Moraxellaceae; genus Faucicola; species Faucicola cinerea. Next base: position 219 of record BMPS01000114.1, on the reverse strand, counting down.
TTTTAACGGCATTCGACTTCGATTTCAAAAAGGTAGGAAAATACTATACCGTTGATATCGAAGGTAATAACAATCGTTTCAGACATAGGCTTAGGCGAGCTTTTAGAAAGACCTGTTGTTTCTCCAAAAAGCTCACTAATCATTTAAAAGCCTTTAATTTACTGTTTCACTACGTCAATTATGGCTGGGTCTAGTGAGCATACTTTTTAGACCACAGCC
>BMPS01000113.1 GCA_014647715.1 Streptomyces cinereus | reverse complement strand
CTTAGAACCTGTTCACGATTAAAAAATATGCTAGGATAAGCTACATAATCAATTAATAACCGAATCAATCACCATGAGAAAAGCCTATCCAAGCGACATTAGCCGAAAACAATTTGAGCACATACTACCTATTTTAGAAAGTGCAAGGAAGAAGACCAAACCAAGAACGGTTGACCTTTACGACGTATTTTGTGGGTTATTGTATGTACTAAGAACAGGTTGCCAATGGCGACAGCTGCCCCATGACTTTCCCAAATGGCGCACCGTCCACGCCTACTTTCAGAAATGGAGCGAGCTTGATGAAGAAGGCAACAGCATTCTTCATCAAGCCTTAAAAAAAATTGGTCAAAAAAGCGCGAAAGAAGGACAAACGCAAGGGTAAAACCAGTTTTATCATCATCGATGCTCAAAGCGTTAAGAACACAGATACCGCTAAGTACAAAGGCTATGACGCAGGAAAGAAAGTATCAGGGATTAAGCGCCATATTGCAGTAGACAGCCAAGGCTTGCCGCATGCTATCTGTATTACCACTGCCAATATCACCGACCGTGAGGGTGCTACAACGTTACTTCGTCAACATGCTAAACGATTAAGCCGCGTAAAAAATGTGATGGTTGATGGCGGTTATCGAGGTGAGCCATTTGCTAATAGTGTTAAATCTATTTTAGGCGAAACCGTTACCACAGAAGTTGCCAAAAGAGATGAATTGCACACGTTTAAAGTCATACCAAAGCGATGGGTTGTAGAACGTTCGTTTGCTTGGCTTGAGAAAAATAGACGCTTATGGAAAAACTGTGAGCGTCATTTAAATTCGAGCCTTCAATTTACCAATCTTGCTT
>BMPS01000112.1 GCA_014647715.1 Streptomyces cinereus | reverse complement strand
AGCCTACTTTAAATCAATCTATTTAGTATTGTAAATACATTTTTGTAAAAAATAACAATAAGATGCCCAGTCGTCAAGATAACTTGCTCATGCTTACTGATAATTATTCATGTGCTAACAAATCTAATCCTGCCTTTTTAAGCTCTCCTTTCGCTGTCACATAGTGATATAGCGTGCTACTGGGAATATCGCCCAGCTCCTTACAAATCGCTGGAATACTTTTGGTTTGGTCAGCCATTAAATGCTGGGCATAACGCAGTTTCTCAGCCGTCATGATTCTAGGGCGTCCGCCCTTACGTCCCCGAGCACGAGCGGCGGCAATGCCCTCTTTCACCCGCTGGCGAATAATATTACGCTCCATCTCAGCAAAAGCGGCTTGAATCTGCAAAAAGGCTCGACCTGCAGGGGTTGTGGTATCCATCGGTGAATTAATCGCTTTAAAGCCAATGTCTTTTTCAGCCAATTCATCAATGAGTTTGATTAGGTCACTGGCTAACCGCCCTAACCTATCCAAATCAAGTACAACTAGTACATCGCCTTTCCGCAAATAGTTTAGACAATCATCCAATCCTTTACGTTGGGAATTACTGCCTGATGCTTTGTCTTCAAAAATTCGCTCACAGCCGATTTCTTTCAAGGCATCAACTTGACGATCGAGCAATTGTTTCCCTTCAGAAGTTGACACTCGGGCATAACCGATTAAACTCATGGTAAAATTCTCACGATAAAAGATAATTAACCCATCTTATCATATTTAGATAACTATGGCTTTATCGTGAAATAAATAGAATAAAAAAGCGCCGAATTGGCGCTTATTTATAAAATCACGAAAAACAATAGGTT
>BMPS01000111.1 GCA_014647715.1 Streptomyces cinereus | reverse complement strand
TGTGTTTCCAGTACTGCTTCGGCGTGGAACGGAAGACAGGTGGCGAGGGTGCCGGGCACGCTGTTGGGTGTCTGAGGGCACGGACTTTCGAGTCTGAACCTTCGGTGCCGGCCCCAGTGAACTCGCCTGTGAAGGCGGGGTGATGGGTGGTTGGTCGTTGTTTGAGAACTGCACAGTGGACGCGAGCATCTGTGGCCAAGTTTTTAAGGGCGCACGGTGGATGCCTTGGTACCAGGAACCGATGAAGGACGTGGGAGGCCACGATAGTCCCCGGGGAGTCGTCAACCAGACTTTGATCCGGGGGTTTCCGAATGGGGAAACCCGGCAGTCGTCATGGGCTGTCACCCACACCTGAACACATAGGGTGTGTGGAGGGAACGCGGGGAAGTGAAACATCTCAGTACCCGCAGGAAGAGAAAACAACCGTGATTCCGGGAGTAGTGGCGAGCGAAACCGGATGAGGCCAAACCGTAGACGTGTGAGACCCGGCAGGGGTTGCGTGTACGGGGTTGTGGGATCTCTCTTCTGTCGTCTGCCGGCGGCAGGACGAGTCAGAAATCGTTGATGTAGGCGAAGGACATGCGAAAGGTCCGGCGTAGAGGGTAAGACCCCCGTAGCCGAAACGTCAGCGACTCGTTGGAGAGACACCCAAGTAGCACGGGGCCCGAGAAATCCCGTGTGAATCTGGCGGGACCACCCGCTAAGCCTAAATATTCCCTGGTGACCGATAGCGGATAGTACCGTGAGGGAATGGTGAAAAGTACCCCGGGAGGGGAGTGAAACAGTACCTGAAACCGTGTGCCTACAAGCCGTGGGAGCGTCGCGCACCGAGTTTACTCGGTGCGTCGTGACTG
>BMPS01000110.1 GCA_014647715.1 Streptomyces cinereus | reverse complement strand
CTACAGGCGTCAACGGTGCGGCCGGCCGGACGTGGCAGGACGTGATTACGGAGTTCGCGACGTGCGCGGACCTGCTGCCGGTGTACGCAACCTGCGAGGACCTGCTGCTCGACCGCAGAACGGGGTGATCGATGTATCCCGTCTCGGACCGTTTCCTGAAGCGGCTCGCCGAATCCCACCAGGTCGCAACGCGCGTGCAGTTGTTCCTCACGGATGGCCGCGTTCTCGACCTGGAGCACACCGGCGGCAGCGTGTCCGTGGACCGGGCGCAGGCCATCCGGCGGACCTGCACCGTCACCTCGGCGGATGTGTCTCTGATTCCACGTACCCCCACCGACCAGCTAGCCACGTATGGGGCCCGTCTGCGGGTGAGCCGCGGCGTCTACTACGGGGATGGCAGCGAGGAGCTTGTGCCGTTGGGCGTGTTCCGCCTCGACAGCGTCGATGGCGACATCGCCGATGGGCCGGTGAACCTACAGGGCAAGGACCTCTCCGCGATCGTCGCCGACGACAAGTTCACCGAGACGTACACGGCAACCGGGACCGTCGTCGGCGCGATCACGGCACTGATCCAGCGGAGCATTCCGGATGCCGACGTCATCAGCACGATCGTCGACGCGCCCATCGGCAGCAGGACGTTCGATGTGGAGGCGGACCCGTGGGAGGGCTGCCGGGAGATCGCCGCTGCAGCCGGCGCCGAGGTGTACTGCAATGCGGACGGTGTCTTCGTCGTCGCGACGTTGCCGGACCTGATGACCGCAACGCCGGTGTGGGCGGTCGAGGCCGCCGAGGGTGGCGTCTACATCACCGGCAACCGGGCCATGACCTCGGACGGCGTCCACAACGGCTGGCTTG
>BMPS01000109.1 GCA_014647715.1 Streptomyces cinereus | reverse complement strand
TTAGAAATTCACATTTTAGCCTTAAGCTCTCATAAAAACTATTTCTTGGTTGCAATTTACTATTACTGATTGCTAAGCCAGTAATGATAGGTACTTGATAAGCTAAAAACCTTTGAGTTTTATGCTTAGTGATCTCATAGCCATACCTTATTAATACTTTCTCCATTGTATTATAAAGGCTCATATCCACACTATCACTAGATACGGTGATATCATCCGCATACACTGAAAAATTTGCCTGTCTAGATTGAGCCAAATTCTTTAACTCATTAAACATTGCAATATTGGCTAAAAAATTCAAATAAATACTGACCTGGCTTCCTGTAGCCAAATGATTGTCAAAACAGCATAATTTTGAAAGAATATAGGCAATATCTTTTGAGCATTTCAAATCGTTTAAAAAAAATTGTCTGACCTTATCTTGGGTGATATGTTGATAAAATGANGAATAACCCTTTTTAAAAGAATGTAGCCAAGTTGGAGTTTGTATGCGGGATAATAAGCTAGCAATACGGTTATGTAACACGTAGAGACCACCTGACGGTGACTGAATTAATCGACCTTTTTCATTTGTGAAATTACGATAATGGGTATGGTCAAACTTTTTATAAAGTTTTAGCTGTGCTGGAGTGGTTTCGAGTAACGTTGCTAATTTACTAACACTAGATAACTTATAAAATGGGCTTTGGTGTAATGGATAACACTGATTTCTAGTAATAACTTTAAGCTTTCCTTTGCTTTGTGCTTTCAATGGTATTACTCCAATCTAAAATTTTAAGAATTAATTGAGTCGATTTAACTTTAAAACGTTTCGATAACTTCGCCTCTTCATCATCTAGAGTTTCAGAAAAAAGAATTAATGAAGAAACTGGAA
>BMPS01000108.1 GCA_014647715.1 Streptomyces cinereus | reverse complement strand
AGGCGAGCTTTTAGAAAGACCTGTTGTTTCTCCAAAAAGCTCACTAATCATTTAAAAGCCTTTAATTTACTGTTTCACTACGTCAATTATGGCTGGGTCTAGTGAGCATACTTTTTAGACCACAGCCAAATTATAATATCGAATCTTTCGAAACCTAGTTTATAAGGCTTTTAAAGAAATTAATATTATAAGAAACTTTTGCACGAAAAGATACACAAAAGTTCATTAAATTGGTATAATACAATAAAATCAATCACCTAGCAAAAGACACGACTATGGCATGGAAACAAACAGGGCAACTCTCCCTAGCAGACAGTCTCATTAACGCTCACAAAGCCATTGAAGAACTCGATGAACTACACAACCTCATCAACTGGCAGACTATCGAACACACCTTACGCCACGTTCATAACAGCGACCGTGGCGAAAGTGCCTTTCACCCAGTTATCATGTTCAAAATCTTATTACTACAGAAACTGTATGGCTTATCAGACCCAGCCATGGAAAAACAACTGGCACGAGACTTACTCTTTCGTCGCTTTGTCGGACTATCGCTGACTGACAATGTGCCCGACCACAGCACCATCTGGCGATACCACAAACACCTAGGTGAACTTGGACTTAGCCCCCCCTTATTTGACCAAATCAATGAGCAACTAGCCGAGCAAAATATCCTCATCAAAGCAGGCAGTGTCAGCATCATCGATGCCAGTATCGTTGAAGCCAAGAACAAACGAGCTAAAAAAGGCAAACATACCGACAATACCCAAGACAAAGAAGCCGCCTACGTCAGTAAAAAAGACAGCACAGGCAAAGTAAAAACCACCTACGGCTTTAAAATCCATCTAAACTGTGATGAAGACAGCTTTGTCAAAAAAGTTG
>BMPS01000107.1 GCA_014647715.1 Streptomyces cinereus | reverse complement strand
GCACGGTGGAGGGCAGGGCGGACATCGAGGTGGCGTCGGCGTAGCACACCCAGCTGCCTTCCGCGTCGGCTGGGACGTTCCATCCCCAGTTCATGTCGGACACATTCGTAGTCGACGACCATTTGACGAACGCCTCCAGCGTGTAAGTGGCGGTCGCGGCCAGGGTCACTGAGAGGTGCGGGTCAGCGGTCGCAGTGATCGCGGTGCGCGGCCCGGTGTCCGCGGTCTTCCGTTTGAACAGGACGGTGCCGAGTCCGTCGGAGTCGCCTGCGAGGCGGCCGAGCGCGAGCCAGTTGCCGCTGCTGGACTGGCTGATGACGATGACGTCGCCGATGACCGGGTTGCTGTAGGCCTCTTCCAGGCGGCGGCACACGATGCCGTCGGCGGTGACGGTGCCGGCGCCGACCGCGGTGACCTCGGCGAGGCGCCAGTCCGCGCCCCGCACGGCGGGGGTCGCCGCTCCGGTACGGGCAGCCTGCCTCTTGAGGGAGGCGATGAGTTCGCGGTTCGTGGAGTGGCCGGACTTCACGCATCCTCCTTCGCCGAGATGGTGGAGATCGGGAAGTCGCCGCCCTCATCCAGCGGCACGCTGAAGCTCGCGACCTGATGGAGTTCGCGGCTCTGGTCGGGGTGCTTGACCCTGATTACATCGCCGGGCTCGAGCGCCGGGTTCGGCAGGCTGGAGATGTCGCCGGACGCATTCGGCGCTTTCCCTGCGACCAGCTTCAGGTTCGCGGCCTGCGCGCAGGCGTTGACGGTGGTCAGGGTGCTCGACGAGTAGAACGCAGGCCGCTTGCCGTAGGGGCCTTCCCAGTACGTCGGCGAGTTGGGGTCGTCATCGACGGCAAGGTACTGAACGGGCGGAGCGTTCTCCGCAGTGTTCTCCCCCCTG
>BMPS01000106.1 GCA_014647715.1 Streptomyces cinereus | reverse complement strand
AATTCGCGTATTTTTTTTAAAGCTTGATGAATCATAGTTCTTTCCAAGTTGTTTAGGATTACGCTTAAGAATCATCTTCTAACCATTTAAGCAAATCATGGATACTTTTTATAAGAACAAGCAGCCATTTAATGATCTGCCAAATGATTTTCTTATGTTTCTTAAGCGTTCGTTGAGGGTTGATAGGTTTTTTCATACATTTTCTCCTAATTATACTAACACCATTGTTAGCATCTCATCGTAACTAGGAAAAAGACCGTAACTCAACGATAAGTCCTTAAAACAGCATCTTGTGCTCATCGCAAGATGCTAGACACCGTGGGTCGTTGTTGCGTGCTAGGTACACGACGGACAAGTGCCGCACAGTTGGGTAGAGAATGATCTCCGCAGGTAAAACAACTACCTAAGTAAAAATGATGAGGTTTCAGGTCATTACCACCTATCAACAAATACATTATAAAAAAATTTTTTTTATTTGCAAACTATTTTCGCTATTAGCGAATATATTTCAAAATGCTTATTTTGATGACTCAAGTATTTAAAACTAAATAGTGCTGTGATTTTTTCCAAAAGGCAAAGTTTAGCTAACCTTTCAAGATACTCTTTTTGGAGTAATAACATGTCGTTCTCGTGTCTTAAAGATGGCAAAAAAATCTACAGTTTCCAATACACACCTGCCCAATGGCTAGAATTAAGGGCACAACGTAGCCAATTGGATCTGGAAATGCCCTGCTGTGGTGTACCAGCTATATTAAAAACTAGTTCCTTAGGTACCCAATTCTTTGCCCATAAAAGTAAGCAAGATCAAAACTGCCATGCGTCTGATGGAGAGTCTGCAGAACACATTTTTGCTAAATATTTAGTTAGTAAAGCCCTATATGAAGAAAAGTGGC
>BMPS01000105.1 GCA_014647715.1 Streptomyces cinereus | reverse complement strand
CAACAGGGCCAACGCCCGTACGGATGGGTAGGGGAGCGTCGTGTGCCGGGTGAAGCCGCCGCGTAAGCGAGTGGTGGACGGTTCACGAGTGAGAATGCAGGCATGAGTAGCGATACACACGTGGGAAACGTGTGCGCCGATTGACCAAGGGTTCCTGGGTCAAGCTGATCTGCCCAGGGTAAGTCGGGACCTAAGGCGAGGCCGACAGGCGTAGTCGATGGAGAACCGGTTGATATTCCGGTACCCGCTGTGAAGCGTCTAACATCGAATCCAGTGATGCTAAGCCCGTGAAGCCGTTCCGGACCCTTCGGGGGAAGGAAAGTGGTGGAGCCGGTGACCCGAGCTGGTAGTAGGTGAGTGATGGGGTGACGCAGGAAGGTAGTCCAGCCCGGGCGGTGGTTGTCCCGGGGTAAGGGTGTAGCCCGTCATCCAGGCAAATCCGGATGACATGGGGGTGAGACCCGANGATTGTGGTGAAGTGGATGATCCTATGCTGTCGAGAAAAGCCTCTAGCGAGTTTCATGGCGGCCCGTACCCTAAACCGACTCAGGTGGTCAGGTAGAGAATACCGAGGCGTTCGGGTGAACTATGGTTAAGGAACTCGGCAAAATGCCCCCGTAACTTCGGGAGAAGGGGGGCCATTCCTGGTGATCCGTTTTACACGGTGAGCTGGGGGTGGCCGCAGAGACCAGCGAGAAGCGACTGTTTACTAAAAACACAGGTCCGTGCGAAGCCGTAAGGCGAGGTATACGGACTGACGCCTGCCCGGTGCTGGAACGTTAAGGGGACCGGTTAGTCCGACTTCGGTCGGGCGAGGCTGAGAACTTAAGCGCCAGTAAACGGCGGTGGTAACTATAACCATCCTAAGGTAGCGAAATTCCTTGTCGGGTAAGTTCCGACCTGCACGAATGGCGTAACGACTTCTCGACTGTCTCAACCATAGGCCCGGTG
>BMPS01000104.1 GCA_014647715.1 Streptomyces cinereus | reverse complement strand
GGAAATCCGCGACTGGTTCAAACGCCTCGACAGCACCGCCGCACTCATGAAAGGCCGCAGCGGCGACGGCCTACGAGGCGGCAGCAGGGAAGCCCCCGCCCCGCTACGCATCGCCATCCTCAACCAGACCGGACCCGGCGGCGTCGTCACCCAACTCCAGGCCGGCATCGAGGACTCGTGGCGGAAGGTCCTCGGCTGGCAGATGGCGGCCACCCGCCACCACGGCGACATCGACGGCGTCACCACCTTCCTGATCAATAACGTGGTCTGGGCATGCGAGCGATACGACGAAATCGCCGACGACCTGTGCACCATCGCCAGCATCCACGGCACCCTGAAGTCGCTGGAAACAGGCGAACGCGGACCCCGCAAATTCGCCGCCTACTGCAACAGCGACGACTGCGACGGCGAACTCCGCATCACCCTCTGGACCAGCCAAGCCACCTGCCCCGAATGCGGCAGCCGGTACGACAAGACCGGACTCGCCGGACTCGCCACCGAACTTGATCCGGACCCCGTACACGAAGCGGCATGACGAATGCCCCGCTGCCTCACCGGCGGCGGGGCATTCGCTGTGTCAGAACAGCCGCTGCGCCTTCCGCAACGTCTCCTCCCGCAGCGTCGTCAGCCACGGCCACATGTCCGGCGGCTGCTGGTCCGGGCACGCCAGCCGATGTGCGATCCGGCACCGCTCCTCCGGCCGGGGACACACGCCGTACACCGTGGCCCGCCCGTCCGGCAAGATGATCCACCGCTGGTCCGCCGGCACCGTATGCGCGAGCGGCTCGAAGTCCGGCTCCAGCAGCACCATGTCGACGTCGCCCGTCGGCACCGCCTCCACCGACTGGCGCTCCAGTAGGACGGATTCGCGGGGGCTGAGCTCGTCAGCCGAAGCGGAGGTCATTGGGGTTCTCCTCGTCGTCGTGGGATGCGGTGGGCGGGCCTGCGGGGCGGTTCTTGCGCT
>BMPS01000103.1 GCA_014647715.1 Streptomyces cinereus | reverse complement strand
CGCATCGCCATGGAGACCCGGATGGGCCACGAGGTCGCCGGCGTGGAGGGGTTGTACTCGAACCTGACACCGGGGATGGAGCTGCGCATCATGGAGACGCTCCAGCAGCGGTGGGATACGTTCTGGTCGATGGGAGTATGGTGGGCGCCGCCTTTTCCCATCCCTCTCCCATCTGCTGCGTCGACGGGTGAGTAATCTGAGGTGAGGGGCATTTTCGAGGCGAGCTGATCGGGATGCTCGCGATGCTTCTCACACTGTGACCCTTGGTGCTTCTACCTGCTGATCAGCGGCGTAGCCTGCAGAGACTCCGATTAGGCATAGCGGAAGTTCGCGGAAAGTAGCAGGCATCTGCGGATGCTCGCGTTGATCATCTCCCATTCGTCTCCCATCTCCCACCGAAGTCGAGCCCCAGAGCGACGAGGGGCGTGTAATAGAGAGACCGGAGCCGGAGTCGTCTTACACACCTTGGGGGTGAGGGGCCGACTCCGGCTCCGGCTTCCTGTTCAACGAGCGACCGGCCCGTGGATCACGGGGATTAGGCCACTCGTTCGGGTGGATACTCGGCGGACGTTGCCGGGTATCCGGTGACCCGCCGCCCGCCTGCCAGGGGGGTACCACAGGGAGGCGGCGGACCAATCAGCGCCTCGGGGCCCCGACGCCCCGCGACACCGAAACCTTTCTTCAGTTGCAGCCGCTGCTGCTGGATATATCCAGCCCGAGCGCGGATTCATACCGTCAGGCCTCACGTCATGATCGACGCAGGGGTCTGGATGTCAGAAGCGCGCCATCGGCAGATCGCTGCTGACATTCGCCGCCGCATCGCCGCCGGCGAATGGGCCCCCGGGGATCCCCTGCCGTCGCGCCGGGAAATGGCCGCCGAGTACGACGTGCATCCGCAGACCCTGCGTCTCGCCCGCGTTCTGCTGCGGCGTGCGGGAGTCCTCGAGGGCGAGGAGCGCAAGGCGGTGTACGTGGCGCATCCTCCTGCTATGCGCACCCTCACGGACCCCGATGCGCCCTGGCCGTTCTCCAGCGAGACCACCGACACCAGCCCGCGCC
>BMPS01000102.1 GCA_014647715.1 Streptomyces cinereus | reverse complement strand
GGTTCGGCTTGTGTAGGATAGCTGGGAGACTTTGAAACGTGGACGCCAGTTCACGGTGAGTCGTCGTTGAAATACCAGTCTGGTCGTGCTGGATGTCTAACCCGGGTCCGTGATCCGGATCGGGGACAGTGTCTGATGGGTAGTTTAACTGGGGCGGTTGCCTCCTAAAGAGTAACGGAGGCGCCCAAAGGTTCCCTCAGCCTGGTTGGCAATCAGGTGGTGAGTGTAAGTGCACAAGGGAGCTTGACTGTGAGACCGACGGGTCGAGCAGGGACGAAAGTCGGGACTAGTGATCCGGCGGTGGCTTGTGGAAGCGCCGTCGCTCAACGGATAAAAGGTACCCCGGGGATAACAGGCTGATCTTCCCCAAGAGTCCATATCGACGGGATGGTTTGGCACCTCGATGTCGGCTCGTCGCATCCTGGGGCTGGAGTCGGTCCCAAGGGTTGGGCTGTTCGCCCATTAAAGCGGTACGCGAGCTGGGTTTAGAACGTCGTGAGACAGTTCGGTCCCTATCCGCTGCGCGCGCAGGAGTCTTGAGAAGGGCTGTCCCTAGTACGAGAGGACCGGGACGGACGAACCTCTGGTGTGCCAGTTGTTCTGCCAAGGGCATGGCTGGTTGGCTACGTTCGGGAGGGATAACCGCTGAAAGCATCTAAGCGGGAAGCCTGCTTCGAGATGAGGACTCCCACCCCCTTGAGGGGTTAAGGCTCCCCAGAGACGATGGGGTTGATAGGCCGGATCTGGAAGGCGGGTAACCGCCGGAGGTGACCGGTACTAATAGGCCGAGGGCTTGTCCCCAGATTGCTCGCGTCCACTGTGTCGGTTCTGAAACCACGAACAACCGATTGCCACAGCGTGTGGCCTGCCCGGTTGCGTGTTTCACAGTGTTTCGGTGGTCATAGCGTGAGGGAAACGCCCGGTCACATTCCGAACCCGGAAGCTAAGCCTCACAGCGCCGATGGTACTGCAGGGGGGACCCTGTGGGAGAGTAGGACACCGCCGAACAAACATTGAGAAAGCCCCCGCACTTTGGTGCGGGGGCTTTCTGCGTTTCGGCCGGAGC
>BMPS01000101.1 GCA_014647715.1 Streptomyces cinereus | reverse complement strand
CGCCGAGCTTGGCCCCCATGCCCGGCAGGCTGCGGATCACCTCGGCGTGTGGATGCTCGCGAAACCGGGCCTCGATCAGGGCGTCGAGCTCGGCGATCTCCTCATCGAGGGCCATCACCCCCTTCGCGAGCCGGACCACCATGGCGGCGGCCAGCTTCTCGCCGGGCAGCGCGGTCTGCTGGGCCTGCGCAGCGTCCACCGCCGTCTTCGCCAGCGCGGCAGCCCCGCGGACCTTCCGGTTCTTCAGCCACGTCTCGATCCGCTTCGCGCCCGCGCGGCGGATTGCAGCGGGGGTCTGGTAGCCCGTCAGCAGCATCACCGGCCCCTTGTTGACCAACTCCAGCGACCGCTCCAACGCGGGGAAGATCTCCAGCAGTTGGGCCCTCAGGCGGTTGATCTGCCGGGTGCGGTCGAAGACCACGTCAAGGCGCCGGTTGGTCAGCGTGCGCAGGTCGACGGCGATCTCGTCGCCGGGCCGCAGCAGGCCGAGGTCGCGACGGACGCGAGCCTGGTCGGCGATGACAAAGGCGTCCCTCGCATCCGTCTTGCCTTCGCCCTTGTAGGTGGCCGAGGCGCGGTGGACGGCCAGGCCGGTCAGATAGGCCATGGGCTGGTCGTGGTTGACGAGCAGGCCGATGAGCAGGGCGGCGCCACCGTGGTTGAGGTCGACGGCCCACAGCACGTCGGCGGATATCGCCAGGACGTCGCCGATGAGCTCAAGCAGCTCGGTCTCGTCGTTCAGGACCCGGCGCGACAGCAGCCGTTCGCCGTCGGCGTTGATCACCACGCAGTGGTGATGTTCCTTGCCGATGTCCACCCCGGCCCAGATCTCGGGCACGGTCACCTCCGCCAGCTCGCCGTCTCACATGTCACCCGCAGACGACCTCGCCGACGTTGTCCTACAGCAGCGATCGAGTCGCGTCTCCCAATTGGCGGTCGAGTCGTCGCGGGGTTCCGGGTGGCCAAGTCCTTTGAGCCTTGCCAACGGCGCCGCCATGACAGCCATACCCAGAACCCCTGGGCCCTCTGATCTTACGAATGACCAGAGCAACCACCCTTGAAAGGTAGGACCTGCAT
>BMPS01000100.1 GCA_014647715.1 Streptomyces cinereus | reverse complement strand
GGCTGCACGCCCGAAACCCTACGCTCATGGCATCAAAAGCACCTAGCTAAGCAAAATCCTGTGACCGTTAGCACTGAAAGCCAAGCGGCTCGTATCGCTGAGCTTGAGCGAGAAATCAGAGAACTCAAACAAGCGAACGAAATTATTCGCAAAGCAGCCGCTTTTTTCGCCCAGGCGGAGCTCGGCCGCCCACACAAGTGATGGTCAAATTCATCGACGATGAAAAAGAAAAATATGGGGTCGAGTCGATTTGCAGGATACTGCCAATCGCCCCATCCACCTACTATCGCATCAAAGATGAGCAGGATAACCCAGAAAAGCAATGCCGACGTAAACAAAGCGACAAACATCTCATGGCACAAATCAAACAGATTTGGCAAGCCAGTGGCTGTCGTTATGGCATTCGTAAAGTCTGGCATAAGCTTAAGCAAGATGGTCTGCCCAAATTAGGTCGTTGCACGGTTGAACGCCTGATGAAACAGCTAGGCATACAAGGCGTATGGCGAGGCAAAGGCAAAATCACCACTAAGCAGAGAGACGACCAAGACAAGCCTGCTGATTTGGTCAAACGCAACTTTACCGCAGATAGCCCAAACAAGCTGTGGGTGGCTGACTTTACCTATATCAAGACCAAAACAGGCTGGGTCTATACCGCCTTTGTCATTGACGTGTTTAAGCGAGTTATCGTGGGTTGGAAAGTATCGAATCATATGGACACTCAGCTGGTCTTAGATGCCCTAAATCAAGCATTAGACGCTAGAGGTAGACCAAAGCGGGGTAATCCACCATTCTGATAAAGGTAGCCAGTATCTATCGATTAAATACGGTGAACGGCTTAAACAATCGGGACTTGCCGCATCGGTGGGTACCACAGGTGATTCTTATGATAACGCTCTAGCTGAAAGCGTGAATGGGCTTTACAAAGCGGAGGTGATTGACTACTTAAAAGAAGAATGGGAGGGTGTGAATGATGTTGCGCTAGCGACCCTTGATTGGGTACACTGGTACAACCATGAACGATTGCATTCTACCAATGGATATGTATCGCCTGTTGATGCAGAAAATATCTACTATTGTTCATTAAT
>BMPS01000098.1 GCA_014647715.1 Streptomyces cinereus | reverse complement strand
GGGGGAGCCTTGCGGGGGGGCATGTTCACCTCTCTGGTGGTGGGTCCTCTGGGGGGACGAGGAGCCGGGTGGATTCGGCCGGCAGGCCGAGCGATGTTCGGAGCCGCTTGTAGGGACCTGGTCTCATGCGGGTGCGGTATCCGTTTTCGAGGTGGTTGAGGTAGCGCCTGCTGATGAGTGCTGCCTTGGCCAGCTCTTCGGTGCTCAGCCCTGCCTGCATGCGGAGCTTGCGGATTTCCGCCCCTTTCACCTGGTAGGTGGGAGGGGGTTGTTCCATGCAGAGAACCTAGCGGAAGCTAGCGGCTATGTCTAGCGGAAGTTCGCGAAAGCTGGCGGATGGCCCGACGTGTGCTCCGTGCGAAAATGATCACTGTGCGCTATTGGGGGGCCACGTTCCGGACTCCTTTGGGCAAGTCCTAGCTGGTCCTAGCGGGTCCTGGCACTATGAGGGCATGACCTCCCCGGACCTGGAGCGCCTCGCGGTGCTCGTCAAGAAGCGGCGCGCCGAGCTCAAGCTCGGCATCGAGCCGGCCGCCAAGCTGGCCGGTATCAGCAAGGACACCTGGAAACGGGTCGAAGGCGGCCTGAAGGTCTGGGACACCAAATACACCGGTGTCGAGACCGCCCTGCAGTGGGCGACCGGCAGCTGCCTGCGCGTCCTCGACGGCCAGGATCCGATCGTCAACGAGCAGATCTCGGAAGACTCCGAGACCCGCGTTGCCGAGATCCCGAAGACGGATCTGGAGCGGCTCATCGGTGACGCCGTGCAGAGTGCCGCCATCGCGACCAGGGGGTCCCTGACGGGTGATGAGATCCTCGAGCTGAACGAGAAGGTCATTCAGGAACTGCGTGAACGCGGAGTGATCTAGAGGAAGTTCACACTTTCTCCGTACAACCCTTTGCTTTCATTGATTCGTTACACGGTTTACGCACACCACTCTGGTCCTAATCGGTCCCAACAGGCGCACAACGTGGCACAGTCGAAACATCACCTTGGGGGTTCCCCGCCATTACCAGGAAGGGGGACCGATTGTGCAGAGCATGCTGCTGACGGTCGATGCAGGCCCGGAGTTTGCGGGTTGGGCTGGGTCCGTCGATGGGAGAA
>BMPS01000097.1 GCA_014647715.1 Streptomyces cinereus | reverse complement strand
ACCTAGCAAAAGACACGACTATGGCATGGAAACAAACAGGGCAACTCTCCCTAGCAGACAGTCTCATTAACGCTCACAAAGCCATCGAAGAATTAGATGAACTACACAACCTAATTGACTGGCAAACTATCGAGCAAACCTTACGCCACGTTCATAGCAGTGAGCGTGGGGAATCTGCCTTTCACCCTGTCATCATGTTTAAAGTATTACTCTTACAAAAACTCTATAACCTATCGGATCCAGCCATGGAAAAACAACTGGCACGAGACTTACTATTTCGTCGCTTTGTTGGCCTATCATTAACGGATGATGTACCCGACCATAGCACCATTTGGCGATACCACAAACACCTAGGTGAGCTTAGATTGATTGAACCATTGTTCAACCAAATCAATGAGCAACTAGCCCAACAAAACATTTTTATCAAAGCGGGCAGTGTCAGCATCATCGATGCCAGTATCGTTGAAGCTAAAAACAAACGACCTAAGAAAGGCAAACACACCGACAATACCCAAGATAACGAAGCCGCCTATGTCAGTAAAAAAGACAGCACAGGCAAAGTAAAAACCACCTACGGCTTTAAAATTCATCTCAACTGTGATGAAGACAGCTTTGTCAAAAAGGTTGAGACTACCCCTGCCAATGTCCATGATTCCCAATGTTTTACCACGCTGTTAACAGATGATGAATCAGCCGTGTATGCTGACAGTGCGTATAAAAGCCAAGCCCATGATGACTACCTTGCCGAGCATGAACCACCGATAAAAAATCATATTCATGATAGAGCATGGCGCAACACACCCTTAACCGAACAGCAAAAACGCAATAATACCCAAAAGAGCCAAACTAGAAACACCGTTGAGCGGGTCTTTGGACATTTTAAACTGCATTATGGGATGAGCAAAGCTCGTCATTTAGGGTTAATGCAATTTCATACCAGCACTTTGCTTGCAAGCATGGTGCATAATTTAAAAACTGCCCTAAGCTTGAAACGAAAATACGGACTCGCCTAGGGTTATTGTGTCTGTTGGTTAGTAAGCTCAGCCAATAGACACAAATTTAACAACCATTTGGAGATTTTATCCATGATTTAGCCATTGTTTTGCTTATTTCATTGCCATTCTTTGTT
>BMPS01000096.1 GCA_014647715.1 Streptomyces cinereus | reverse complement strand
TAAAAAGTGGACGATGCCAATCCGTGACTGGACTTCAGCTTTGAATCGGTTTACGATTGAATTCGGTGATAGAGTTGAACCTTATCTTTAACCTTAATGGCAGTTACACAGATTCTGAAAAAGGCTCAGACACTCCCATTTAGGCGAAAAAACAGGGGCAAAAAGCCCCTATTTTCGTATATTAAACCGTATATCAAACATTGTCTAATAAACCTATAAATCTAGCTTTAAAGCAAAAACTTGGGCTAGCTGATATCATAGGCAACTAATGTGTTTCTGCCAACTCAGTCAACATGGCTTGTCTTAAAATAGCATTCATCCGAGTTTGATACCCCTTGCCTTGAGACTTAAGCCATAGCAATACGTCACTGTCTATGCGTACCGTGGCGATTTGTTTGGTTGGCTTATAAAGCGGATTGCTAACAGCGTTCGCCCAAAAATCATCCTTTAATGGTGGGATATCAGAATAGTCAATTGCTGCTTCATTTAGTTTAGCAAGACGAGCTTTTGCTTCGTCAGTTAATTTAGGTGGATTGCTTAAATCAATAGCTCGAGTAACGATTTTGCTCATAACGTTTCTTTTCCCTTTTATCTGCAGGACGGGCTGAGATAATACGGATATACTCCTCACCGTCATCATCAAACCAAGTATGGGCAGCCAGAATAACAGCAATGCCTTCAATTTCTCCAATACTCTGCCATCGCATTTCACCATTCTCGATTCTATCTTGATTCATCAAAAGAAACGGATCAGCAAATACGAGCATGGCTTCATCGAAACTAATGCAATGTTTTTCAAGATTACTGGCAGCCTTGTTCTCATCCCAAGAAAAATTCATTTAAGCCTACTTTAAATCAATCTATTTAGTATTGTAAATACATTTTTGTAAAAAATAACAATAAGATGCCCAGTCGTCAAGATAACTTGCTCATGCTTACTGATAATTATTCATGTGCTAACAAATCTAACCCTGCCTTTTTAAGCTCTCCTTTCGCCGTCACATAGTGGTACAGCGTACTACTCGGAATATCACCAAGCTCTCTGCAAATCGCAGGAATACTTTTGGTTTGGTCTTGCATCAGATGCTGAGCATAACGAAGTTTCTCAGCCGTCATAATTCTAGGTCTGCCGCCTTTACGCCCTCGAG
>BMPS01000095.1 GCA_014647715.1 Streptomyces cinereus | reverse complement strand
GTTGCATCAGTCGCTTGATTACCATACCCCTGCACAGGTTTATTTAAACAATAGTTCGGTTAATCCTGTGATTTATCAACCCAATTCTATCTTAATTTTATGATTATTTGGTCTAGACATTGGGGAGTACCTTAAACAAAGGATGTATTTTAATTATGGACGCCAATTTATTAAGCATTTTTATAACTGTTGGGATAGCTCATTTTCTTGCGTTACTGAGTCCTGGTCCAGATTTTGTGCTAATTGTAAAAAGTGCAATTAAGAACGATAGTAAAGATGCTATAGGTGTAGCGCTAGGAATCACTATTGCTAATGCTGTGTATATTAGCTTATGTTTGATTGGTATAGGTTCAATTCTAGCAGCATCTGCGCTGCTAATGATTATACTGAAAATTATCGGTGGATTGTTCTTAATATACTTAGCAGTACAAGCTCTACAAGCACGTAAAAGCTCTTATAGTCAATTAGATATAAACGAATCTATCAGTAATAACTTAACTAATACGACTTTCCTAAAAGAGTTCGTTGCGGGGTTTATCTCTGGGATATTTAATCCAAAAAACTTACTTTTCTATCTCAGTTTATTTACTGTAGTTCTTACACCTGAAGTTAGTTTCGCGTTTAAACTAAGCTTAGGGATTTGGATGACCATCGTTGTATTCTTATGGGATACATCTATAATATTTTTGCTGTCAACACGAAAAGTACGTCAGAAGTTTACTCAAGCCGCTTATTATATTGATAAGATCACGGGGGCTTTATTAGGTATTATCGGTGTTACAATAGTGAAAGCAGCCGTTGTTGAATGATAGTCATCATTAATATTGATAAACACAGTATACCCCAAGGGAACCAGCTATTTCACCCTTCAAACCCATTAACAGACTACTTAAAACAGACCGCTATAATGGAACCATTTATAATAGACCGCTAGTCTTAATACTCTTAATACTCTAAATAATCTCTGATTGGACGTTTCTTAAATTGAGAAGCGTCTTTTTTAAGGCGATTAATCATTTCAAACTCCCATCCTTGCTGCGACTGTCCAGCTGTATTAAGGTGCTCCCCAATGTCTAGACCAAATAATCATAAAATTAAGATAGAATTGGGTTGATAAATCACAGGATTAACCGAACTATTGTTTAAATAAACCTGTGCAGGGGTATGGTAATCAAGCGACTGATGCAAC
>BMPS01000094.1 GCA_014647715.1 Streptomyces cinereus | reverse complement strand
TGTAGTAATTCAGACTTCATCTGACAGTTACCCATAAAAAGGACATCGGCTGTCAGATTAAATTTGAGCTAAATTTTTTTGAGCCCAAACTGCCTTACCATCAAGTAACGTTTGCATCGGGGTACGCCCACAACACATTTTTCCTTGATGAGTACGTTCATTATTGTAGAAGTTTAACCAAATGTCTAGGTCAGACTGCAACTGCTCAAGCGAACTATACAGATTTTTTCTAAACGTCACTTGGTAAAACTCCTGCAAAATCGTTTTGTGAAACCGCTCGCAAATACCATTGGTTTGGGGTGAGCGAGCTTTCGTCTTGGTATGCTCGATATCATTAATGGCTAAATACAGTTCATAATCATGGTTTTCTACCTTACCACAATACTCTGTGCCTCTATCGGTTAAAATTCTCAGCATTGGCAAATCATGCTCTTGATAGAACGGTAATACCTTATCATTAAGTATATCGGCTGAAGTAATTGGGGTTTTGGTGGTATACAGCTTGCAATGAGCCACCTTGCTATAAGTATCTACAAGGGTCTGCTGATAAATTCGTCCTACGCCTTTTAAATTACCCACATAGAAGGTATCTTGCGAGCCAAGATAGCCAGGATGAGCGGTTTCGATTTCACCACAGGCAATGTCATCTTCTTTTTTCTTCTCAAGGGCGACAACTTGTGATTCGGTGAGAATAATGCCATCAGTTGCTACTTTGTCTTCTAGGGCTTTGAGACGTTTTCTGAAGTTCTCTAGGTCATTGCGTAGCCAGATTGAACGAACGCCACTGGGTGAGACGAATACACCAAGTTTGCGTAGTTCATTGGATGCTCTGACTTGTCCATACGCTGGGTAGTCAATGGCATACTTGATGACAGCGTCTTCGGTGGCCTCATCCACTCGGTTTTTAAGATTAGGTACTCGTCTTGAACGGTTGATTAGGGCATCGACACCGCCTTGCTCCGCCATTTCTTGGTAACGGTAGAAGGTATCTCGTGATACGCCCATGACTTTGCAGGCTTTGGAGACGTTTTGCAGTTCTTCGGCTAAATTTAGCAAGCCTACTTTATGTTTGATGATGGAATTGTTAGTATGGTACATGAGAAAGTTACTCCATTAGGTTTGAGTTTAGACACCTTTATCCTATATGGGTAACTTTCTTTTTTCAATTAAAATTGTCAGATTAGGTCTGGACTAATACA
>BMPS01000093.1 GCA_014647715.1 Streptomyces cinereus | reverse complement strand
GTTTGCTTGGCTTGAGAAAAATAGACGCTTATGGAAAAACTGTGAGCGTCATTTAAATTCGAGCCTTCAATTTACCAATCTTGCTTTCATCGCTTTGTTATTGAAAAGATTGTGAACAGGTTCTTAGCATTGGGCATCATCGCCATTATCGCCGCAGTGACCTATACCATGGGTAAAAACCCCTATGGGTACAATGCGAAAGGGGAAATAGCAGTATTTTTATTCTTCGGCTTAGTTAATGTACTAGGGGGCGTGTACCTACAAACACAATTTATCCGTGTGATGGATATTATTGCTGCCGTGGTGATCGGCCTGCTATGCACTTGCGTATTGATGATTAACAATATGCGTGATTTTGACACAGATACACACGCTGGTAAGAATACCCTTGCCACCACCCTAGGCAAAGAAAGCATGAGCCACCTGTATCGGTTTGTGTTGTTGGGTGCTTATTTTTTACTAATTACCTTTGTGACTTTGCGACAAAATTTTTATCTATTAAGCCTACTTGTTCTAATCTCTCCGATTGCCAAACATCTTAAAATGGTTCGCCATTATAGTGATGAAAATATCCCCTCAAACGCGCTAGCGCCAGAACTAGCCAAAATTGTCTTAATCACTCTGGCAACCAGTATATTGATGAGTTTGAGTATTCTTATCTTTAACTACAAAAAACTAATTTGAAAAAAATCAAAAAACTTTTCGTAGTGGTATTGACAGGCAAAAAGAAAAGCGTATAATACGCACTCACTGGCAGCGACTACAGCCACAAACTGTAGTAAAAACAACAACTTAAATTAATATAGATATAAGTTGAGCGGTCATAAAAAATTAAAGAAAAAAGTTATTGACAACACAAAATAAGCTGTTAAAATAGCGACCTTCTTAACGACATCAGCCGATGATGTTGTGAACTAAATAACAACAAACACAAGAACAACTTGTGTGGATTTTCACTTAGGGCGATAAAATTAAGACTTTATTAATTGTATTGTCAGAGTGAAGATACTCGTAAGTTTATTTGAGCAAAGACAGTATAAATAATTGGGTCAACAAATTAAATCTATTGACATAGCATAGCGATGACAATAGATAGAAAGATTAAACTGAAGAGTTTGATCATGGCTCAGATTGAACGCTGGCGGCAGGCTTAACACATGCAAGTCGAACGATGATTATCTAGCTTGCTAGATATGATTAG
>BMPS01000092.1 GCA_014647715.1 Streptomyces cinereus | reverse complement strand
CGGGAGACAGACGGCGGGTGCTAACGTCCGTCGTCAAGAGGGAAACAACCCAGACCGCCAGCTAAGGCCCCAAATTCCTAGTTAAGTGGGAAACGATGTGGGAAGGCACAGACAGCTAGGAGGTTGGCTTAGAAGCAGCCATCCTTTAAAGAAAGCGTAATAGCTCACTAGTCGAGTCGGCCTGCGCGGAAGATGTAACGGGGCTCAAACTAGGAGCCGAAGCTGCGGATTTAATTGTTTCAATTAAGTGGTAGGGGAGCATTGTGTAAGCCTGTGAAGGTGTGTTGTAAAGCATGCTGGAGGTATCACAAGAGCGAATGCTGACGTGAGTAACGACAAAACGGGTGAAAAGCCCGTTCGCCGGAAGACCAAGGGTTCCAGTCCAACGTTAATCGGGGCTGGGTGAGTCGACCCCTAAGGCGAGGCCGAAAGGCGTAGTCGATGGGAAATCGGTTAATATTCCGATACTTGTTTATGATGCGATGGAGGGACGGAGAAGGTTATGCCAGCTTGGCGATGGTTGTCCAAGTGGAAGGATGTAGTTAGGTTTAGTAGGCAAATCCGCTAGACTATTAATGAGATCTGATAGCAAGCTGTACTTGTACAGCGAAGTGGCAAATACCCTGCTTCCAGGAAAAGCTTCTAAGCGATAGTCATAAAGAAATCGTACCCGAAACCGACACAGGTGGTCAGGTAGAGAATACCAAGGCGCTTGAGAGAACTCTGCTGAAGGAACTAGGCAAAATGGTACCGTAACTTCGGGAGAAGGTACGCTGCCGATGGTGAGTAGTCACGCACTACAAAGCTATTGGCAGTCGCAGATACCAGGCCGCTGCAACTGTTTATTAAAAACACAGCACTCTGCAAACACGAAAGTGGACGTATAGGGTGTGATGCCTGCCCGGTGCTGGAAGGTTAATTGATGGGGTTAGCGTAAGCGAAGCTCTTGATCGAAGCCCCAGTAAACGGCGGCCGTAACTATAACGGTCCTAAGGTAGCGAAATTCCTTGTCGGGTAAGTTCCGACCTGCACGAATGGCATAATGATGGCGGCGCTGTCTCCAGCAGAGACTCAGTGAAATCGAAATCGCAGTGAAGATGCTGTGTACCCGCGGCTAGACGGAAAGACCCCGTGAACCTTTACTACAGCTTTACATTGAACTTTGACCTTACCTGTGTAGGATAGGTGGGAGGCTTTGAAG
>BMPS01000091.1 GCA_014647715.1 Streptomyces cinereus | reverse complement strand
AGGCCTTGTGCCAGTGAGTGCCCATCTGGCCTCCGTCCAGAGCGGGAAACACCCACGGCGAGCGGTGCGACGCGAGGAGCGCCGTGTGCAGCTCGTGCAGAAACGGCGGAACGACCAGGGTCCGGTGGGAGTCATACTTCGGCGCGACCTGTGCGCGCTCCCCGCCCTCGTGCTGGGACTGGTACTGCACACGCAGGGCAGGCATCTTGTCCGGCCCGTAGCGCTCCAGCATCAGCTCGCGCCGCTCCGGGTCGGGATCGCTTGCCGGCCACGTCGTCGAGGCGAACTCGCGGCGCAGGCCCCACATCTCCCCAGGGGGCCGCATCGCCGTGAAAGCCAGCGTCCAGATGTGAGTCCATCCGGCGAACCCCCACACGTGGTAGGCGTTCGTTGCGAGCTGGTGCAGCACGGCCATCTGCATGGGCCGCTTGGCTTCCCTCTTCTTCTTGCGGTACTTCCCGCGGCGCCGCTGGACGATGACCGGCGACTCGGTGCGCAGCTTGTACTTCACCACGGCGTCGTTCATCAGCATGCCGAAGAGGCTGGTGAGCTGATCGGCGTAGTTCTGGGAGATCTCTTCCCTGGCGACGGCCGCATGGAGACCTTTCCTCCAGGCGTCGTACTCCCAGGTCGTGATGTCGCCAACTGCCCGCTCACCCCAGTAAGGGATGATGCGTGCGCGCAGGCGGGACCGGTAGCGGCTGGTGGATGTCTCCCGCAGATCCTGGGCGTCGAGCCAGAGCCAGCAGTAGTCCTTCATGAGGGTCTTGGCGTCCGCGCGCCGGATGTGCTNCCGTGCCGGACGTCGTGCTCCCGGTCGAGGCCGTAGTTGTAGGCCTCGTCCTCATCCTCGAAAGGGATTCCC
This sequence comes from Streptomyces cinereus, assembly GCA_014647715.1. Taxonomy (GTDB): domain Bacteria; phylum Pseudomonadota; class Gammaproteobacteria; order Pseudomonadales; family Moraxellaceae; genus Faucicola; species Faucicola cinerea. The sequence goes on along the minus strand of BMPS01000091.1, from coordinate 407 downwards.
GGCTCAGGGCCGCTCGCGGACTCGTACTTCTTGGTCCGGGTGGCGTTGCCGTCGTGGCCGAGCTTGTACTCGCCGCCCCACCACTTGACGCGGATCGATCTCCCGCGCCGCTCCACATACGGCATGCCGTTCCCCTCGGGTGCTGGGCGCGGTCCCGGCGGGTACCCCTACCGCCGGGACTCCGCGGCCCGTTGCTCAGGTGCCGAGCGGACAGCCCCGGCACTCGTCGCAGTCGCCTCCTGAACGCCTCACGATCTCGCGCATCGAGCGTTTCGCTTCATCGCTCTCAGCGGTACCGCAGGGCGCCACGCAGATCATTCTCCCATCGACGGACCCAGCCCAACCCGCAAACTCCGGGCCTGCATCGACCGTCAGCAGCATGCTCTGCACAATCGGTCCCCCTTCCT
>BMPS01000090.1 GCA_014647715.1 Streptomyces cinereus | reverse complement strand
TCTTACGTTGATAACCAAAATCAGGCTCAAGATACCATTATTGCTAGTAAAGCCAATCAAACTGACCTTGTCGCAACCAATCAGCAAGTGGCAACAAACACCAGTGCCATTGGCAATCTGAACAACATTGTCGTCACCAAAGCTGATCAATCTTATGTTGATAACCAAAATCAAGCGCAAGATACCGTTATTGCAAGTAAGGCTAGTAAAGCTGATTTGAATGCAACCAATCAAAACGTTACTGCTAATAAAACTGCTATTGATAATCTAACCACAATGGTTGATACCAAAGCCAACCAAACTGATCTTGATGCGACCAACCAAAAAGTGGCTAATAATAGTAATCAAATTAATACGGTTAATACAAATCTAATGCGCCTTGATGCTATTAAAGCGGATAAGGGTACTGTTGATAACCTATCCACCAATGTGGCTAACTTAAAAACAGAAAATGCTAACATTCAAACCACCTTACAATTGCATGATAAGGGTATTGTCATTTTAAACACTGATATGAGAAATTTGACTAACGTTGTTGATACTAAAGCTAATCAAATAGATTTAGACAATACAAGCAAGCAAGTACTTAATAATACTAATCTTATCCAATCTATCGGTGCAGAAACCCAACGCTTAGAAAATGTAAAAGCAGATAAAGTTGTAGTATCTAACCTTGATAATAAGATAAACACTGAGGTACGACGTTTAGAATCTCAGAATTTGGGACAAAATATGCTGCTTGAGAACCATACAAATCAAATCAATTCATTAGGTTACCGTATTAATAAAATGGATAAGAATTTGAGTGCAGGAATTGCAGGCTCAACAGCTTTAGCAATGATGCCTACCTTAAGTGGTGAAGGCAGCATGATTACTGGTGGCACAGGTTTATATAATGGTGAATCTGCATTTGCATTAGGAATATCTGGAACAACTGGTAATGTAAGTTATAAAGTTGGCGCATCATGGGTAAGCAGTGGAGATGCAACTTATGGCGCAGGTTTTGGACTCAAATTTTAAATAGAAAAGACGAATCTCAATTAAAACATTGATACATTTAGGGATGCTCTGCTAGGCAATAAAATCCTTTATTTAGCAAGCGACTTTACGATTTATCGATTATCATTTTAGTATCCGTACTAAACAAAAACAGGTAATGCACGATAAACCGCAACAATGACGAAAACTGCCAAGTCAAATTATTGCCAACGGATTGCTTATGGGCAATCCCGATTTCATAATCAAAAGATGTTTTACTTGGAACAAGATGGAATTTAG
>BMPS01000089.1 GCA_014647715.1 Streptomyces cinereus | reverse complement strand
GAGTCTTTCCCAGAAAGTGTGTAACTGCTTATAATCCCCCTAACAGGAGAATAAGCAATGACAGACAAATTAGACGAACTAGCCACCCAAATGGTTAGCCAACTAAAAAGCATGGACGACTTTAAAGCCATGCACAAGCTCATGCTACAGCAATTCATCAATAACAGCCTAGAAGCAGAAATGAGCGAGCATCTAGGCTATGATAAACATCACAAATCCGACCAATCCAACAAGCGTAACGGTAAAATGAGTAAAACCGTTAGTACCGAACTGGGTGACATCCAAATTGACACCCCAAGAGACAGGGACAGCAGTTTTGAACCACAACTCGTCAAGAAGAACCAAACTCGCATCACAGGCATAGACGAGCAAATCCTGTACTTTTACGCCAAAGGGCAATCGACTGCTGAAATCTCAGACACCATTCGTGACATCTACAGCGTGGAAGTCTCAGATAGCGTTATATCCCGAGTCACCGATGCCGTCCTTGCTGACGTTGTCGCATGGCAAAATCGACCACTTGACCCTGTTTACCCAATCGTCTATCTAGACTGCATCGTCGTTAAAATCCGTCAAGATAACCGCATCATCAACAAAGCTATTTACCTAGCATTGGGCGTCAATCTGCAAGGTAAAAAGGATTTGCTAGGTATGTGGCTATCTGAGAATGAAGGTGCCAAATTCTGGCTCACCGTCATGACCCAACTGCAAAATCGGGGCGTCAAAGACATTCTTATTGCTTGCGTCGATGGCTTAAAAGGCTTTACCGAAGCGATTAATACGGTTTATCCCGATACTCAAGTCCAGCTGTGCGTAGTACACATGCTCCGCTATTCAATGAAGTTTGTACCTTATAAAGACCGCAAAGCTATTGCTAATGATTTAAAGCTGATCTATGGTGCAGATACTGAAGAATTGGCAGTCGCTAATCTTGAGCAGTTTGATAAAACCTGGTCAGACAAGTATCCACAGATAGCAAAATCATGGCAAGCCAATTGGTCTGGGTTATCGGTGTTTTTTAATTACCCCAAGGACATCCGTAAAGCTATTTATACAACCAATGCGATTGAGTCGTTAAACAGCGTGTTACGCTCTGCAGTGAATAAGCGTAAAGTATTCCCATCGGATGATTCATCGAAAAAAGTGGTATATTTAGCAATGCTCAATGCGTCTAAAAAGTGGACGATGCCAATCCGTGACTGGACTTCAGCTTTGAATCGGTTTACGATTGAATTCGGTGATAGAGTTGAACCTTATCTTTAACCTTAATGGCAGTTACACAGATTCTGAAAAAGGCTC
>BMPS01000088.1 GCA_014647715.1 Streptomyces cinereus | reverse complement strand
GAGCCTTTTTCAGAAACTGTGTAACTGCCGTTTGGGTTAAAGATAAGGTTCAACACGATCACCGAATTCAATCGTAAACCGATTCAAGGCTGAAGTCCAGTCGCGAATCGGCATTGTCCACTTTTTAGAAGCATTGAGCACAGCCAAATATACGACCTTTTTGGCTGACTCATCAGACGGAAAAACCTTACGTTTATTCACCGCTGAGCGTAGCACACTGTTTAACGACTCAATCGCATTGGTCGTGTAAATCGCCTTACGGATGTCTTTGGGATAATTGAAGAATACCGATAGGCCTGACCAGTTAGCTTGCCACGACTTGGCTATTTGTGGGTACTTATCCGACCATGTTTTATCGAACTGCTCAAGATTGGCTAAAGCCAACTCTTCGGTATCAGCCCCATAGATTAGCTTTAGATCATAGGCAATCGCTTTGCGGTCTTTATAGGGCACAAACTTCATCGAATAACGTAGCATATGTACCACACACAGCTGAACTTGGGTATCGGGATAAACCGTATTAATCGCTTCAGTAAAGCCCTTTAACCCGTCAACGCAGGCAATGAGTATGTCTTTGACCCCACGGTTTTGCAGTTGAGTCATGACAGTTAGCCAAAATTTAGCCCCTTCGTTTTCCGATAGCCACATACCCAGTAAGTCCTTTTTACCTTGCAAATTAACGCCTAATGCTAGGTAAATGGCTTTGTTGATAATGCGGTTATCTTGGCGGATTTTAACGACAATGCAGTCTAGATAGACGATTGGGTAAACAGGATCAAGCGGTCGATTCTGCCAGGCGACAACGTCAGCCATGACGGCATCGGTCACTCGGGAGATGACACTGTCTGAGACTTCGACGCCGTAAATGTCACGGATAGTTTCACTAATTTCGCTTGTTGACTGCCCTTTGGCATAGAAATACAGGATTTGCTCGTCTATGCCTGTGATGCGGGTTTGGTTCTTTTTAACTAGCTGTGGCTCAAAACTGCTATCTCTGTCTCGTGGGGTATCAATTTGGATGTCGCCAAGCTCGGTACCAACGGTTTTGCGCATTTTACCGTTGCGCTTGTTTGGCTGTTCTGATTTCTCATGTTTGGCATAGCCAAGATGCTCTTGCATCTCGGCTTCCAATGAGTTGTTGATAAATTGTTGGAGCATGAGTTGCTGGATCTGCTTGAAGTCATCCATAGTCTTCATGCTATTGACCATTTGCATGGCTAAATCGTTTAATTTGTTGTCTGTCATTGCTTATTCTCCTTGTTGGATTATAAGCAGTTACACACTTTCGGGGAAAGTCTCA
>BMPS01000087.1 GCA_014647715.1 Streptomyces cinereus | reverse complement strand
GAGACTGTAAAATATTTTGTGTAAACCCAATTTTAACACAAGGATTTACACAGGAACCTTTACATGAAAGATTCAACAGAAGTTTTGCTTGACGAGCTTTTAAAAGACTATCAAACACCCGAACAAATCTTGGGTGAAAACGGCATCTTAAAACAACTCACCAAACGACTTGCCGAACGAGCCTTACAAGCCGAAATGACCCATCATCTTGGCTATGCCAAACACGACTATCAAGGCAAAGCCGATAAAGAAACGCTTGATGACTTCATCAATCATGAACCCGATAATGAATTGCTTGAAGACGAATTATCATCAGCTGAAGAAGAAAATAATCAGTCAGCAAACGACGAAACCACCACGCTTGCAGGCAAACCCGCTCGTAAAAAAAGCAATGCCCGTAACGGCACCACTAAAAAAACCGTCCGTACTGACTTTGGCAAAATAGAACTTGAGATACCTAGAGATCGTCAAGGCGATTTTAACCCAAGCCTTATCAAGAAACACGAACGCACCCTAAACGGCTTTGACGATAAGGTTATCTCCCTATATTCTCGGGGCATGAGCACCCGTGATATACAAGCTCACCTAAAAGAAATTTACGGTGTCGATGTATCATCTACCTTTATCTCAACCGTTACTGACAGCGTGCTTGATGAAGTCAAACAATGGCAACAGCGTCCGCTTGAGCCAATTTACCCTGTCGTCTATCTTGATGGTCTAGTGGTCAAAAACCGAGAAGAAGGCATTGCCCATAATAAATGTGTCTATCTCGCTCTTGGTATCAACACTGAGGGACGTAAAGAATTACTCGGTCTTTGGATAGCCAAGAACGAAGGGGCGAAATTCTGGTTGTCAGTGATGAATGAATTAAAAAATCGGGGTGTCAATGATATCTTTATTGCCTGCTGCGATGGATTAAAAGGCTTTCCTGAAGCGATTGAAACGGTATTTCCTAAAACCAAAGTCCAGTTGTGTATTGTCCACCAAGTCAGAAACTCGCTTAAATATGTCAGCTACAAGCAAAGAAAGGAAATAGCGACTGATTTGAAAACCATCTATGGGGCTGATACCCTTGCTGAAGCTGAAGATAATTTACTTGCCTTTGCCGAAAAATGGGACGGCGAACATCCACAGATATCCAAGTCCTGGCAAGAAAACTGGGGTCGCTTAACCACCTTCTTTGATTATCCTAAAGACATCAGACGGGTGATTTATACCACCAATACCATTGAATCGTTGAATGCCAGCTTAAGAAAGGTGACGAGCACGAAAAAGACTTTCCCTAATGATGATGCGGTATTTAAGGCAATTTATATGGCGCTTATCAATACGATGCAAAAATGGACAATGCCCATTCAAAATTGGAAGCCTGCGATGCGACAATTCGTGATGTTATATGGACATCGGGTGGAGGGGTATTAATACAAGATATTTGTTGGTTATTAATTATGCTGCTACTTTAGGCTACCTTCATAGGTTTACACAAAA
>BMPS01000086.1 GCA_014647715.1 Streptomyces cinereus | reverse complement strand
TAAGCTTGAGTGTTTGAAAATCAAAACCAAGTTAAATCATTTCGCTTTGCGTTTAAAGTTACTCGTCTCCGCTAATCAGTCGGCTTTTGCCCAGCTTAAGGCTATTAGCGGTGCGTAACTTCAGTTAATTAGGCTGTTTTATTCTTAGATATCTTTTAACAAAAACTCATCATTGACTATAACAACATAAAATCAGCGTAAGCCTCCGACCATCCCATCTACCTTACCCCCAATTAAACTAGGCTAATGTCCATTTAGCAAATTTAAATGGACATGAAGATGGCAATCAACAAATCCAAATATAAGAGCTACAGTGACAAATTCAAAATCCTAAAAATCCGAGACATGTCTCGGATTTTTAATATAATACATCGTATCGACTTTAAGATAGCGTTTTCTATTTAGCTATAAGCTAGTGGCATAATCTCATCTAAAAAATGCGTATCTTGGGTTTCAGCTAGTCGTAGCTCATAAGTGGTTTGTAAATTTAGCCAAAACTTAGCATTACCTCCAAAATATTTAGCAAGGCGTAGTGCCGTATCAGCTGTAATACCACGTTCCTCGCGCACGATTTCATTAATACGGGCAGGGGTGACGCCGATTGCCTTCGCTAATGCATTAGCGCTCATTGCTAGCGGTGCAAGATAGTCTTCTCGCAAAATTTCACCTGGATGAATAGGTCTCATACCATTTTTCATATAATTTCTCCTAATTATCGATGGTAATCTACAATTTCTACTTCTGTCGGACCTTCTTGTGTCCATATAAAGCAAATTCGCCATTGATCCTTGATTCGAATACTGTGCTGACCTTCTCTGTCGCCAAATAGGGCTTCAAGGTGATTACCTGGCGGAGAACGCAAGTCTTCTAAAGTAATCGCATTATCTAATTGCAATAATTTTCTTTCAGCAACTTTTTTAATTGAAGAGAAATGACGTGTGTTGCCTGTTGTAAAAAGTGTTTTAGTTTTATCACATGCAAAATTAACAATCATAAAAAAATCCAAATTTTTACATATTATATATCGATAAACGATAAGCTCCAAATGATTTTGATTATTTTTACAGATGTCGAGTATTTAACAAAGACATCTTAAATACTGACAACCTATTGTTTTTCGTGAGTTTATAAATAAGCGCCAATTCGGCGCTTTTTTATTCCATTTATTTCATGATAAAGCCAAATAAATCTAATTATGATAAAATAGCCAAGATATTATTTATCGTGAGAAATTTATCATGAGTTTAATCGGTTATGCCCGAGTGTCAACTTCTGAAGGGAAACAATTGCTTGACCGTCAAGTTGATGCGTTAACAGAAATCGGCTGTGAGCGAATTTTTGAAGACAAAGCATCAGGCAGTAATTCCCAACGTAAAGGCTTGGATGATTGTCTCAACTATCTAAGAAAAGGCGATGTGCTGGTTGTTTTGGATTTGGATAGGTTAGGGCGGTTAGCCAGCGACCTAATCAAACTCATTGATGAACTGGCTGAGAAAGATATTGGTTTTAAAGCCATCAATTCACCGATGG
>BMPS01000085.1 GCA_014647715.1 Streptomyces cinereus | reverse complement strand
TTTTGCAGCATCCGCTAACATCTCACCTGCTTGTTGCCAGTTGCCTTGTTTTTGTAGTTGAGCAATTTCTTCAAAGTCGAGATTATAAATCACTAGCCTAGCCCCATGATTAGCGCCAAGACGTTGATTGATTTGTTCATTGATTTTTTGGTAGTAGTTAAGACTACTAGCGGTACTCATGCCGCCAATGATGCCAAGTAGTTTCATATGATGATGCCTATGGTTAGTTCCTATTTTAATTGGCTACTATAGGGTAATTTAATAGTTAATGCCCGATACAGTTGTTTTTTAAATTTCAAAATTGTGTGGGTGGTTTAAACATCACAATTATTTGCCGAAAACCACTAGCAAAGAATCCTGTCCGAAACTCGAAGGCATCACCACTAAAACTTCGATAGCATGGTTTTAACCTAATAAGGAGACAACCATGCTAACCAATCCTCAAACCAAATACCAGCGCTTTACCATTGAGCCTTTTCCCACCCGCACCTGGTGCAACAACCAGCTTACTACTGCCCCACGCTGGTGCTCATCTGACTTAAGAGATGGCAACCAAGCGTTAATCAATCCGATGGACACAGACAAGAAGTTGTATCTATTCAATCATTTGGTGGCGATTGGCTTTAAAGAAATTGAAGTGGCTTTCCCTTCAGCATCTGAAACCGATTTTAACTTTGTACGACAGTTAATTGATGACAAGCTTATTCCTAACGATGTATGGATTCAAGTCATTACCCAATCACGTCCTGAACTTATTGCTAAGACCTTTGACGCATTACAAGGCGCATCCAAAGCGATTGTCCATTTATACAATGCCACCGCCCCCGTCTTTCGTGAGGTGGTATTTAATCAAGACAAAGCCAGTACTATAGAATTAGCAGTAAATGGGGCAAGGTTGGTTAAACAGCATTGTGAGCAAAATCCCAACACCCAATGGCAATTTGAGTATTCACCAGAAACTTTTTGCTTTACTGAGCGAGAATTTGCCCTAGAGATTTGTGAAGCGGTTAAAGATGTCTGGCAACCAACAGCAGATCGGCCCATGATTATCAATCTACCTGCCACGGTTGAGATGAATACACCCAATGTATATGCCGATCAAATTGAATGGTTTATCCAAAATTTTTCGGATTTATCGCATATTACGATTAGTATTCATCCGCATAATGACAGGGGCACCGGGGTAGCCTGCGCTGAACTTGCCATGCTTGCAGGAGCAACCCGAGTCGAAGGCTGTCTATTTGGTAATGGTGAACGTACGGGCAATGTTGATTTGGTAATACTTGCGTTAAATCTATATACCCAGGGCATTTATCCCAACTTAGATTTTTCAAATCTTCAACAAACTGCTAATGTAATGACCTATTGCAATGAGCTGCCGATTCATCCACGACATCCGTATGTCGGTGAACTCGTATTTACTGCCTTTAGTGGCTCTCACCAAGATGCGATTAAAAAGGGTTTCGCTAAACGTCAAGAAAATCCAAATAGTATTTGGAATGTGCCGTACTTTACCATTGACCCTAAAGA
>BMPS01000083.1 GCA_014647715.1 Streptomyces cinereus | reverse complement strand
GGATAATCTTTTTGTGATTCGATGAGTAATTCGACGGCTCGAGTCTTAATTTCAGTTGAGTATTGTTTGGTTTTCATAAGGGTATTGTCTCAGAGTTTTGGGTCTCCGACAATCCCGGGACGGTTCAACGCGGCTTTAAAATATCGGGATTGCATTACTTATAAAAAACTAACGTAAGCGATTTAAAGCAAATGATTAAGCAACTCGCTTCTATTTTTTGTTTTCTCCGACAATCATAATAATGCCACCAATAGTAACGACCGCCAATCCTAACATTTTATAAAAATTAATAGGTTTAGGATCTAATCCAAATAGACCTAATTTGCCAATAATTAACGCAAAATACATTTGGCCAAGAAAAACCCAGAGTAAGGTATTGCCAGAACCTATCTTAGGGGCAGATAAAAACATAAATAAGATATAAAAGCTACCTAGAAACCCTGGTAGCTACATCCACCATGAAGCAGCCTCTGCATGGGGTGGCTTTACGCCACCCATTGATATACAAGATATAATAAAAGAGGCAATTGTACCGCCTACGTAAAGGTAGAAAGTAGATTGTATTTGAGATGCTTGTGTTGTTTTTTGAAAAGCGTTGACTATTGCTAGTTGCAAAGGAACAATTGCACCGCCTAATAAACTAATTAGTATGTAAGGTAGTATATTCATAGCATTCCTACTGCCTTTTAGCTCTGAAATTTTGGGGCGTATCATAATAAAATAGTGAAAATCGTCGTATAAAAGCCGAACAATTTTGATAACCACATTTTTCAGCAATCATAGCAATTGGCATATCCGTATTAATGATTAAACCCCGAGCCATCTGCATACGAAGCGAAGCGAGATAGGCTTTGGGCGTTATATCTAGCTGCTGCTTAAAAAGCTTTTTGAATTGGCTTTGACTTAAACAAGCAATGTTTGCCAGTGAAGCAAGCGAATGCTTAGCGCCAATATCCTTTTTCATCACACTGATGGCATGAAGTAGCCTACTATCAATTTGCTTATTCACATTAATAGTTCTTAAAAACTCTATCAAAAGCTGCAAAAGATAATCATTAATGGTCTCATTAAACTCAGTCATTAGCTGTTTTTCAATAATGTTAAGATAGCACAACGTCTTGTCATCTAAAAAATCATGCACTTCATCACCATGTTGCATTGGTAGAAAATCAATGTCTTCAAGATTAATTACCAAAAAGCGAAAAAGCTGATCTGCCTTAAACTGATGATACCTATGTTTAGGGATAATATAAACTTCCCCATAATTAACCTGCACAGTTTTCGTTTCTAACATCAAATAAATGCTGCCAGATAAAGGTATCAGGACTTGATGATAAGGATGCTGATGTCCATCCAGCTGCGAGTTGTAGGTTCGTATAAATAGCCGATTTAGGTAATCTTGCTCAGTCATAGCTTGTTATTTTTTAGGTGAAAACGGCTTAAATTGGTACAAAAATAAACTTACACATACCAAGATATCGCCAGCAATCGTAAAACCATTTAGTTTAGTATTAAAAAATACACTTTCTAGGCTGTGTCCTCAATTCACTTTAACATGAATAATGATGCAAGCGAGGTAAATCATTGACTCAAAATTACGAGCTAACTTCTCATATCTGGTGGCAATGCTGCGAAACTGCTTTAACCTTGCGAAC
>BMPS01000082.1 GCA_014647715.1 Streptomyces cinereus | reverse complement strand
TCGGTGAACTCGTATTTACTGCCTTTAGTGGCTCTCACCAAGATGCGATTAAAAAGGGTTTCGCTAAACGTCAAGAAAATCCAAATAGTATTTGGAATGTGCCGTACTTTACCATTGACCCTAAAGATATTGGTGCAACCTATGAAGCAGTCATAAGGGTCAATAGCCAATCTGGTAAAAGTGGCGCAGCGTGGCTGCTTGAAACCCATCATGGCATCAAATTACCCCGTGCGTTTCAGCTGGACTTTAGCCAAAGGGTTAAAGACTTCACCCACCAACATGAAAAAGAAGCCAGTATGGCTGAGATTTGGCAGTTGTTTAAAGAACGTTATGGCTTAAATTTATATCAGCCAGCAGGCTATCAAGTACAAGGTTTTACTGGGAGAAACAATGCCGATGACTATCATCTAACGGTTGAGCTTTCTAACCCCAATGAGTTAACAATTGAGGGAGTAGGCAACGGAATACTCTCTGCTTTTGTTAATGCGATTAACAGCCACTTTGATAGACGATTTAGCATTGAGCAGTATGATGAGCATAGCTTAGGGAAAGCCAGTGATAGCCAAGCGATTTGTTATGTGATGCTAAAAGAAGATGATGAGTCGTTTTATGGGGTAGCCATTGGCGATGATGTGGCAAAAACATCGATGCAGGCGGTGATCAATGCCTGTCAACAGCAACTTATACTTGGCTAAAGTTGTGCTGATACCCAGCAACGTATTGGGTCGGTGATAGCCCAATACGTTGTTTAAAAGCGGTACTAAACGCACTGGGGCTGTCATAACCAACGGCTAATGCCACATCGATCACACTTTGGCCTTGCAACAGTAACTCAAGACTGTGCTGCAACCGCAGCCGTCTTAGCCATTCAATAAAGCTTAACCCTGTTTGCTGAGTAAATTGCCGTGACACCGTGCGTTCACTGATGTTAAGCAGGTGGGCAATATCAGCAAGTGTCCATGGATGCGAGAGTCGCGCACTAATTTTTTCAATTAAGGCTTGATACTCAGGTAAAGCAGGCTTTGGTACTTCAAATTCTGTGAGTGGTGTTAAGCGTCTAAGTTCATCGAGTATTAGCTCAACGATCCAGGCTTCACGGGTATTGGTTTGATAATGACTGTCAATACCAACGGCACTGCCAAGCAATGCTTGCAGTAACTCGCTGATGGCAACCACTTGACTGCGATTGGGTAGGTCTGCCCGTGTCAATGGTTCAACAAAGGCGGATAAAACTTGGGTATTCTTTAAAATAGTTAGGTTATGTTCGGTACCTTGTGTCAGCCATATTCCTCGATTTTGGGTAATGGCAAACTGACCATTAGGCGTTGTGACTCGGATAAAACCATGTTTGACAATAATCAGTTGATAACAGACATGACGATGTGAGGGCTCAGACATTCCCGTTTCGTAGTACTGTTCGACAATACTTAATGGCTGTTGAGGTTGTAAGGATTGAAAATACATACGCGATTGGTCAATTCAATGGCTTAATGAGGCTAAAAATTTCTGCTTTCATTATACTTGAAAACTGTTTAAGCTCTCCGATATGGAGTTTGATTTAATTTAGGCAATTGGAATATTTGCCCTTACTGAAAATACTTAGAACCTGTTCACGATTAAAAAATATGCTAGGATAAGCTACATAATCAATTAATAACCGAATCAATCACCATGAGAAAAGCCTATCCAAGCGACATTAGCCGAAAACAATTTGAGCACATACTA
>BMPS01000081.1 GCA_014647715.1 Streptomyces cinereus | reverse complement strand
TTAGAAATTCACATTTTAGCCTTAAGCTCTCATAAAAACTATTTCTTGGTTGCAATTTACTATTACTGATTGCTAAGCCAGTAATGATAGGTACTTGATAAGCTAAAAACCTTTGAGTTTTATGCTTGCTGACCTCATAGCCATGTCTTATTAATACTTTCTCCATTGTATTATAGAGGCTCATATCCACACGATTACCAGATATAGTAATGTCATCTGCATAAACTGAAAGATCCGCCTGTCTTGCTTGAGCCAAATTCTTTAACTCATTAAACATTGCAATATTGGCTAAAAAATTCAAATAAATACTGACCTGACTTCCTGTAGGCAAATGATCATCAAAACAGCATAATTTTGAAAGAATATAGGCAATATCTTTTGAGCATTTCAAATCGTTTAAAAAAAATTGTCTGACCTTATCTTGGGTGATATTTTGATAAAATGCNAGGAATAACCCTTTTTAAAAGAATGTAGCCAAGTTGGAGTTTGTATGCGGGATAATAAGCTAGCAATACGGTTATGTAACACGTAGAGACCACCTGACGGTGACTGAATTAATCGACCTTTTTCATTTGTGAAAATACGATAATGGGTATGGTCAAACTTTTTATAAAATTTTAGCTGTGCTGGAGTGGTTTCGAGTAACGTTGCTAATTTACTAACACTAGATAACTTATAAAATGGGCTTTGGTGTAATGGATAACACTGATTTCTAGTAATAACTTTAAGCTTTCCTTTGCTTTGTGCTCTCAATGGTATTACTCCAATCTAAAATTTTAAGAATTAATTGAGTCGATTTAACTTTAAAACGTTTCGATAACTTCGCCTCTTCATCATCTAGAGTTTCAGAAAAAAGAATTAATGAAGAAACTGGAATGTTAAAAATCTCCGAGTATTTATCGAGTAATTCCAAGCTTGGGGACTTTTTGCCACTTTCAATTTCGGACAAGTAAGAATTAGAAATTCCTAACTGCATAGAGAGTTCTGATTGTTTGATATTATGAAATTCGCGTATTTTTTTTAAAGCTTGATGAATCATAGTTCTTTCCAAGTTGTTTAGGATTACGCTTAAGAATCATCTTCTAACCATTTAAGCAAATCATGGATACTTTTTATAAGAACAAGCAGCCACTTAAGGATTTGCCAAATGATTTTCTTATGTTTCTTAAGCGTTCGTTGAGGATTGATAGGTTTTTTCATACATTTTCTCCTAATTATGCTAACACCATTGTTAGCATCTCATCGTAACTAGGAAAAAGACCGTAACTCAACGATAAGTCCTTAAAACAGCATCTTGTGCTCATCGCAAGATGCTAGACACCGTGGGTCGTTGTTGTGTGCTAGGTACACGACGGACAAGTGCCGCACAGTTGGGTAGAGAATGATCTCCGCAGGTAAAACAACTACCTAAGTAAAAATGATGAGGTTTCAGGTCATTACCACCTATCAACAAATACATTATAAAAAAAAATTTTTTATTTGCAAACTATTTTCGCTATTAGCGAATATTTTTCAAAATGCTTATTTTGATGACTCAAATATTTAAAACTAAATAGTGCTGTGATTTTTTCCAAAAGGCAAAGTTTAGCTAACCTTTCAAGATACTCTTTTTGGAGTAATAACATGTCGTTCTCGTGTCTTAAAGATGGCAAAAAAATCTACAGTTTCCAATACACACCTGCCCAATGGCTAGAATTAAGGGCGCAACGTAGCCAATTGGATCTGGAAATGCCCTGCTGTGGTGTACCAGCTATATTAAAAACTAGTTCTTTAGGTACCCAATTCTTTGCCCATAAAAGTAAGCAAGATCAAAACTGCCATGCGTCTGATGGAGAGTCTGCAGAACACATTTTTGCTAAATATTTAGTTAGTAAAGCCCTATATGAAGAAAAGTGGC
>BMPS01000080.1 GCA_014647715.1 Streptomyces cinereus | reverse complement strand
TTCTCACGATAAAAGATAATTAACCCATCTTATCATATTTAGATAACTATGGCTTTATCGTGAAATAAATAGAATAAAAAAGCGCCGAATTGGCGCTTATTTATAAAATCACGAAAAACAATAGGTTTTCGTGAATAAAATTTATCATAACTTAAAGTTATGATGTAAGCATCCGACCATCCCATCTACCACCATTCTAAAAAATACGAGATAGTGCCCACTTATTTTGATCTGAACCCCGAAAGTTGGACTAAAAAGTTAAACTAGAATGGTGAAGGGTAAGCCCCCGACCATACCCCTATTGAGGTGGTATCCAGACATGTGGTAGCAGCTCATCAATCTGGCTATCAGGATGCGTCGGCAGACGACTCAACACATCTGCCAAATACGCATACGGGTCAAGACCATTCAATCTAGCTGACTGGATAAGCGACATAATACTAGCCGCCCGCTGACCGCTCTCAAGCGACCCTGCGAACAACCAATTCTTACGCCCGAGAGCCCAAGGGCGCATCTGATTCTCTGCCCAATTATTATCAATCGGCAAATTGCCATCATCCAAATAGCGTGTCAGAGCCTGCCACCGTTTCAAGCAATACTCAATCGCCTTGGTAATATCAGCATTTTTAGTCGTACCTAGCCTTTTCTCCTGTAACCACGCAAGAAGCCTATCCGCAACTGGTTTTGCCTTATTCTGCCTGATTTGCCTAACTATTTGGGCATCTCTGGGCATTGGTGATTGGTTTTTCTCAAACTGCTCATCAATCTTACGCTCAACGGCATACAGCGATTGAAACAATTCTAGTGCCTCAATACTAATAAGACTCTGCCCTGTCACATGAAGCTCATGAAACTTACGCCTAGCATGGGCCATACAACCCACTTCAATCACCCCTCGCCCAAATAATGGCTTATAGCCGTTATAGCCGTCGCAAATAAGTTTGCCCTTAAAGCCGTTTAAAAACGCATTGGGATGCTCACTACCCCGACCTTGGGCAAAATCATACACCACCGCTTTGATTGGGCTGTGCTTTGGGGTCACATACGCCCACACATAGCCTTGCTTTAACTTGCCTTTAGCATCTTTCATGCCATAGCCATTTAATACTTTGACTGGGGTTTCATCGGCATGCACAATTGGCTGAATAAGCATGAGTTTGATTAATCGATTAACTAAAAAGCCCAACTGCACCCCACAGCGTCCGACCCAATCGGCTAAGGTTGAATCGGATAAATATACCCCACTACGCTGATAAATCAGGCTTTGGCGGTATAAAGGCAGATGGTCAGCGTATTTACTGATAAGCACATGAGCGAGTAGCGCAGGCGTGGCAATGCTTTTATCGATGATTTGGGCGTCGGTTTTGGCTTGAACCAGCTTTTCACGGTTGCACTCAGCGTTACGGCAAATGTATTTAGGATAAACATGACGCTCTCGGTAAAACTGCTTTGGCTTAAAGCCGAGTTTGTCTTGAACATCTTGACCAATTTGCGTCATTTGACAGCCACATTCACAGGTGGTTGACGGTGGTTCGTGGATGATGGTGTGAATGTCGAGGTTGTCAGGGATAACGAGGCGTTTTTGTCGTTTGGGTTTGGTTGGTGTTTCTGATTGTGTGCCTTTTTCTTGCGTATCAATCGGCTTGCTAGCAACCAGTTTGGCTCGCTCGTCATCGCTAAGATTGGCTAAGAAGTTGTCATGGGCTTGTTCAAGCAAGGCTAGGTCTTCTAGGGCGGTTTCTTTGTTTAGGTGGTCTTGTTTGGGGGTTAAGCCTTCGCTTTTTTGCCCAAACAGCCGATGGATAAGACGTTGCTGTTTGGTGATGGCGTCAGTGAGCGCTTGGTTAATGCGAGCAAGCTTAGCTTCGTATTGCTGCCTTTGAGCGTCCATTTGTTGTTGGTATTGCTGTTTGAGTTGCGCTGCTTGCTGTTGGTAATGTTGTTTTTGTG
>BMPS01000079.1 GCA_014647715.1 Streptomyces cinereus | reverse complement strand
GCTGTTCGGTGTTTTGGATGGCGTTGTAAACGTCGCCCCCGTTGACTGCGTTTTTATTGCCTTGAGTGATGTAGTTGGTGCTGCCGCCATTGGCAAGGCTGTTTGAGTTGGTTAGGGTGGCGCTGTTTAATCCTGTCAAATCTTTGGCTAATTCAACACGCAATTGGTTGGCTTGGGTATTGACAAAAAGGTTTGCCCCAGCATCTGTGGC
The DNA here is from genome assembly GCA_014647715.1 of Streptomyces cinereus. Classification (GTDB taxonomy): domain Bacteria; phylum Pseudomonadota; class Gammaproteobacteria; order Pseudomonadales; family Moraxellaceae; genus Faucicola; species Faucicola cinerea. The sequence continues at coordinate 1,852 of BMPS01000079.1, read as the reverse complement.
GGTGCCTGCATTCGCACCCAAGATGTTTAAAGTGCCGCCTAGCGGTTGGTTGATTGCTGTGCCATTGTTACCTTTATAATTAATGCCTTTAGCAATATTGGCAGTATTGGCTGCAACATTTTGGTTGGTGGTGTACAGCTGTCCGCCATTTACCGCATTGGTACTGCCTGAGGCTATATTACCTGCGGCTACATTGCCGATGGTGGTATTGCCTGCATTTATACCTGAGCTATTGATGGTGACAGGACCTGCTTTGATACTGGTAAACTCAGGGTTATCCGCAAGTTGTACTTGAACTTGTCCATCGGTTACCACGGTTTGTACGTTTTTTGCTGAATAGGTGCCCGTGGTTGCGGCACCTGAAGCGTCCGCCGCTGATGCTGTGGCAGTGGTAGAACCTATTATTTTGACCGTAGAGCCCAGTAATTGCTGAGTCCCATCAATGCCTGTATCTTTGTTGACACTGCCCAAGATGGTTAATGGTGCACTGACTACGGAATAGAGTTGTGAGCCGTTGATGGCATCGGTTGAGGTTGCCGTGATGGCACCTGGTGCTACGTTTTTAAGCTGACGCTCATACCCTACCGATCCGATAGATACTTGGTCACCCGCTGTGGCATTGGCACCGCTAAATCCTGAATAAGTAACGCCATTGATCGTAGCTTGGGTGATTTGTGTGGTTGGTAGTGCAATCAAGTCAACTTTTGAGCCTGAACCCAGTGCCACTGAGTTATCGGCAGAGGCATCTGCCCCTACACCAAATGCTGTCGCGGCTAGACCTGTTGCCCGCGAGGAAGTACCCACGGCGGTTGATAGCGCCCCTGTGGCCTGTGCCTGTACGCCCAATGCAACCGCTGCTGTACCTGATGTGGTTCTTGGATACTGCTGACCTGGGTTAGTATTAACCATTGGCTTACCTGTATAGGATTGGTATTTGATTGCAATATTGCCTGAATTAACCGCTGTACCCCCTACGGTGCCATCGGTGTTTAGTTTGGATGCGTCATCCAAATCATCGCCGCCAATGGCAACGGCAGATGGACCATTAACTGTCACATTGCTACCAATACCGACAGATTGTGTACCATTAACCACCACATCATTGCCCAATATGGCAATTTGCGATAGCGTTGTAGTGGTATTGCCTACTGCGCCAATTTTATTACGGCTACCAAAAATGGTATTTTCTAAGCCATTAGTAGTGGCATTAACTATATTACCATTACCTACAATCACATTATTCGATGCATTGCTGCTGCCGATACTCGTCATTGTATTAGCACTACCACCTGTCGATTGCATAATGATATTAGAGCCTGTGCCTGTATCTGTCGTTACCGCAACGGCCGCACCATTGACTGCCATCATACTAAGTATCAAGGTTTTACAAATGAATGTTGCCTGACCGCTAAGTGAGGGTATACCCTTACGACCAACAGTATTTTGACCTTTTTTACCATGAGATTTTGCGTACTCAGCGACGGCTACAAAAACGCCTGTGGCTTTACAAAATACGACCTTATATATTTGGTTCATGAGCTTTTCCTTTTGGGTTTTTTATAAACATGTAAAGTTACTAAGTAACTGAACGAAATTATCTTATAGAGACCTTTGCAAAAACCAGCGACCTACTCTCGACACCAATCTAAAACTCAACTAAAAACTGGAATTGGTGTTAAAAGATAGAAAAAGTCACTGAATTGGCATAAAAGTGTCCTAAATTACAGTTAATTAACGTCTATTGGCTAGTTTTGCTAACCAACAGACACAATAACCCTAAGCCAATCCATATTTTTGTTTAAAGCTTAGGGCAGTTTTTAAATTATGCACAATGCTAGCGAGCACTGTACTC
>BMPS01000078.1 GCA_014647715.1 Streptomyces cinereus | reverse complement strand
CCATCGGTGAATTGATGGCTTTAAAACCAATATCTTTCTCAGCCAGTTCATCAATGAGTTTGATTAGGTCGCTGGCTAACCGCCCTAACCTATCCAAATCCAAAACAACCAGCACATCGCCTTTTCTCAAATAGTTGAGACAATCATCCAGACCCTTACGTTGAGAATTACTGCCTGATGCTTTGTCTTCAAAAATTCGCTCACAGCCAATTTCTGTTAACGCATCAACCTGACGATCCAGTAATTGTTTCCCTTCAGAAGTTGACACTCGGGCATAACCGATTAAACTCATGGTAAAATTCTCACGATAAAAGATAATTACCCCATCTTATCATATTTAGATTTATTTGGCTTTATCGTGAAATGAACCTAATAAAAAGGCGCCGAATTGGCGCTGATTTACAAAATCACGAAAAACAATAGGTTGTCGGTATTATCAAGCAAATTTATAGTAGTTTAATACTTAACAGAGTTTATGCATTGATTCTATGCTTTAATAAACAGTGATGAGTTTTTAATAAAAATCGCTACGATTAGCATAGCCTAGGTGATGTAAAATTTTTAGCTTAGGCTAAGTATATTTAGTTTACCCTTCTCCCCTATCAAATATTACAGCATGCGTTTCTCTATGGAATTCTATACCTATCTGATGAATGATACGACTGGGTGTTTTATATTTGTCAGCGTAGTGCTTCTGTTGTATTTGAGCTAAGGCGGTTCCTTGTGGTTGATCATTTTTACCATTCACGACTTTAAATTCAAAAATGTAAACGTGGTCTCCAACGATGAGTGTCATGTCGATGTTACCAAGACTTGTTGCGTCTTCTGTAATGGTTTGAAAGCCTAAACTGGCAAACAGTGCGTAGAAGACGCTGGCCCAATAGCCTTCGTAATTGGCAATCGGATTATTTCTGTGCCAGTTATGGGGAATGCTACTAAAAAATGCTTGGATGATGCTTTCAATGCCCTCAAGATTATGCTGAACAATCGCTTCGTAAAGTTCACTTTGTTTGAGTAACATATCATCTTTGGCATGGGCGATGTATCTTAATAGCAGTGATTCCGATAAGCTTTGTTGTACTTCAATGTTGGGAAATTTTAAGGTATAACGTACACTGGGTTTTAACAGCATTTTATCAATGGTGAGATAACCCGTTTGAAATAGTAAGGCGATGATACTGATATCGCTTATTTCAAATTGTGATAGGTTTTGACTATCAATAAGTCTACCAATCAGTTGATGGATATGGATGTTTTCATTTAATAGCTTATCCATTAAGAAGGTTGCATTACCTGTTTCCACCCAGTAGTTTTTATAGAGCTTTTGTGGGTTACTTAAAAACAGTAAGACGTCAAAGGGGTTATAGACTGCTTCACCTGTCCAATTATAGCCGTTATACCATTTTTTTAACTCTTCAAGATCCACTTTATCTAATTCTACAGCGAATACGTTTTCAAGCTCAGATTGGGTGTAACCACAAAGCGCTGAGAATCTTTCATCTAAGGTAACATCGTATAGATTATTTAAACCTGAAAATAGATTGATTTTACTAAATTTAGAAACGCCAGTGAGCATGGCAAATTGTATATGGGCATCTTGACCTTTAATTACGGAATAAAAATCCCTTAACTGATTACGGACAATAATAGACTTTTCTGAATTATGCAAACTGTCTAAAATCGGTTTATCGTATTCATCTATCAATATGACAACTTTTTGCCCTGTTGTTTGATGACAATGCTGAATGAGTGCTTGAAACCTACCACTAATCGTTTTTAAGCTATTAGTAATATACCATTTTTCTTCTAAAGCCGTTAAGATGTCTGATAAAGCAAGAGACAAGTCGTCGTAACCTTCTATACCGCCATCAAAGCTAATGCGAATAACAGGATAAGATTGGTCCCATTGCCAGTGCTCTTCAGCATATAATCCAGTGAATAGCGCCTTGTTACCGGCAAATATTTCAGCAATAGTATCAAGAGTCAAGCTTTTGCCAAACCGTCTAGGTCTTGATAAAAAAATATATTTACTGGTGTTAATTAGTTCAATGATTTTAGCCGTTTTATCGACGTAGTAATAGTTACCTTGTCTTAGTTCGGCTAAATTTTGGATGCCGATAGAAAATTGTTTTTTTATCATTTGCTAGATACCCACTAAGAATCACAAGATAATTTCAATAACTTAATAAACTAGGACTTACGCAAAAAGCATAAAATTTTGCGAAAGCGGATAAAAATATAGTAGCATAAAGAGATGAAGAAAAAAGCTATCACCCGCTTAGACTACTGTCAATATTTACTGGTAAGCCAAACCAATT
>BMPS01000077.1 GCA_014647715.1 Streptomyces cinereus | reverse complement strand
TTGGAAGCCTGCGATGCGACAATTCGTGATGTTATATGGACATCGGGTGGAGGGGTATTAATACAAGATATTTGTTGGTTATTAATTATGCTGCTACTTTAGGCTACCTTCATAGGTTTACACAAAAAAATTTGCAATCTCTCATCAGTCGATGTACACGATTGACACCACAAGCTTCACCAATATCTTTTAAATCATAGTGAATCTTGCGATAGCCATAGACACCACCCGATTCTAGCCAAAACTGTTTGATTAATCCTGATAGCTTTTGATTTTCTCTAGCGGTTTTGCTAATGGGCTTTTTTAACCAAGCATAATACCCACTGTGATGAACATCTAAAGTAGAACATAGGCGACGAATAGACCATATGTGTTGGTTGTCCTGAATAAAGGCGTACCTCATTTGGACTGACTTGCGAAGTACACCGCGGCTCACTCGAGCATAGCTCTCGCCTTGCGTCGGGGCGAAGCAGTGCTTCGCTTATCCCTCCTTATTTAATATGTCTCGTTCCAGCTTAAGCTGTGCGACTTCTTTTTTAAGTCGCTGGATTTCTTGTTGTTCGGGTGTGATAGCTCTACCTGTGATGAGTGGTTTGCCTGATTGTTCTGCACGGTATCGTTGTAGCCATTTTTCTAAGGTTGATTTGCCAACATTGTATTGTCCTGCAACATCGGGCACTTTTTGCCCTTGTTCTTCAATTAATTTAATGAGTTCAAGTTTAAATTCTGCTGAGTATTGATTTCTAACTTTTGTCATGAGATTATTCCTCTACTGAAGGTATTATAATCTCTTATTAGCTGTCTTGGTTTACTATGCCACTACAAAATACAACAATTAAAAAAACAAGGACTAATTATGCAGCTGATTCGCGGTCAAAAATTAAAGGTCAATGATATATTGCCGAATGCCTCATCATTTTCTTTACAAGTAGATATAACAAGTTCGCTTGTGATTGATGTCTCAATATTTGGTCTAGATCATGCAAATCGATTAAGCGATGAAGCTTATATGATTTTCTACAATCAGCCCATTAGTCCTTGTAACTCTATCAAATTGACAAAAAACAGTGACAAACACTCAGTGTTTGAGGTTAATTTATCTGCCTTAGACACTAAGATTGAGCATCTGATGGTGACATTAGCGATCGACGGACCTGGTATGATGTCGCAAATTGGCAATAGCCAGATAAGCATCTTAAACTTACAGGGGCAGGTAGTAGCCAGTTTTGCATTTGATGGCAATATGTTTGAACAGCAGCGCGCTATTATGCTATTGGAATGCTATAAAAAGGACGGTATTTGGCGCTTCAATGCAGTTGGTCAAGGATTTAATGGTGGCTTACCAAGTCTGATTGAGTATTATGGCGGTGAAGTTGCAGAATCGAGCCAAGCGCCTGCATTAGATGCTTCTAAAGCTCAGACACAGAATGTCGCAACACCAACCAAAGTTTCGTTAACAAAGGTTACACTTGATAAGCCTAATATCCCACATAGAGTGAATCTAACAAAGCAGCAGTCATCATTTATTGTCGAAGCAATTTGGGTGGATAATGGTGATAGCTGTAGTGATAACGATGACTTAGATTTAAGGGTAGGCATTTTGATTGAAGGTGAGAAAAAAATGCATTATATACATGCACCAAAGCAAATGGGCGCTTTGGAAAAATTTCCTTTTATCAGACACTTGGGTGATGTTACTGGCGCTAGCACTAGCGAGCCTGGTGTTGAAAGAGTCGAAATTAATAGTGACATTGCAAAATTAATAGGTGGTCGGGTTGGAATCGTATTCTCTGTATACTCTGCCATTAGCAATGGTGCGGTATCAATTGCTTCGCTACAGCCGAAAATGCGTATGCAGTATGGCGACCAAATTGTAGAGTGTGTCTTTAATCCTAGTGTCTCTGCCAAAGCTAAGAGTAGCTATGTTTACACGTATGTCATTGGTACTGCAGTGATCGATCAACAAGGCATTGTCATTGAGCATTCGGGACAAACTTCAAAGTTGCATAGTGAAGATACACCACGACTCCATTGGCAGCAAGGAAAGCTATCTACTACCATTGATGGTGAGCCAATGTTTAAGTGACCAATTTTTGGATTAAACAATGTACTAGAAATCAACATTGAATTCTTTAGCGTACAATATGGTTCGAATTCTGTGCTGACCCCAAATATCAGAATGCAAAAGACCGCATTAAAAGGTCGGTCTTTTATTTTCAATAATAACAAGTGTTGAGTTGACTTAAAATTTACAAGGTAAAGCTTATTAAATTGTAAAGACTAATCTGCAAACTAAAAACCCTATCTTTACACTTTCTTTATATCTGCACTTTAACAATTAACGGCAAATTTACAAGCTTCTTGGTAATAATAAGCATTGACAAATTTTATGCTTAATTTATCAAGGAGTTGGCTATGCAAGCGTTAGCAGGGTTGATGGCACTCGGGTTATTTATCTATCTGGTGTACGTCCTTATCAAAACGGAGGAGTTTTAATGACTTCCTCTGCCTTCATTCAAGTCCTTT
>BMPS01000076.1 GCA_014647715.1 Streptomyces cinereus | reverse complement strand
CTTTATTTAATGCCGCTAACTGATCGGCTTCTGTTTGACCGATAACCCCATCTTTACTGATGGCGTCAAGTTTTTCCTGTGCCGCTTGTTCTGCTTGTTCAGCCTCAACCACTTTGGCTAACGCGTCTTGCACAACTTTCTCATCAATCACAATGAGTTTTTCAAACTTTGCACTCCCAATTGCGCTGTTCCCTAATTTATCGGTGGCAGTCGCAGTTACTGATGTGCCATTTTTAAGTGGTTGCTGTAAAAACGCTGTATAGTTACCACTTTGGTCAGCTTTAGTAATTATGTCTGCCTTGCCATCACTATTAGTGTCAATCTCAATTGTACTATTTGAACTTGCCGTACCCGTAATTTCTTTACCATCAGCTGATACATTTACGGTGGGTGTTGGTTCAGTTAAATTGTCTGTATTTGTATTTTGGACTTGCTTGCCGCTTGAATCTACTGCAACGGCCGTTACTTTAATTAAGCCATTTTTAAAATTAGCGATACTTACGGGTGCTGCGGTGTTATAGCTCCCATCATTATTAAGGGTTGCTGTTGTTTTAATGGCATTGCCTTGCGTATCTGTTAAAGTCAGATTAACAATTGTACCTGGTGCTAGATTTTTGGTAGCACCTTTAATCATGGCTGTTTCAGTGTAGTTGTTAATTTTTAATTCTGTTGTGATACTCGCTGGTTGGCTAGGATTATCATTAGTTTTACTACTATGACCACCGGCTGCTGCGATGCCACCCACGGCTAAGGCACCTAATAACCATGGCAATACGTTGTGCTCGGTCGCCCCTGCTATCCACCATGGTGCAGCAAAGTGATTGCCGCCTAATGCTTGGCCTTCTACGTCTCCTGGTAGTAATTGGGTGACATAATCCTGGGCATTGCCGGTATCTGGAATATAGTTATAGTATTCGCCATTTTCCGCTTGACCAATGAGTGCAGCGTCTTTATGGCTATAAAAATCTTGGATGATCAAGTCATCGTCTTTACCGTCTTGTTCAAATGATACATGCAAATCCTTACCAACTCGTTTAGTAATGATGTGATTTGGACCTCGATCAATTGCTTGGTCGATAAATTCATAATTTACGCCTTTTTGCGCTTTAATAACGGTTGGCTTACCATCTTCGGTAATTACGGTGACTTGTTTGACGGTTTGATTGGCATTATGTACTTTAACGATAATATTTTTCATGTGTTTGTCCAGCTATCTGTATTTTATAACATACTGTTGATTAAGTCTGAGGGCAAAAGTAAACTTTTTTCCATACATTAAAAAATTATTCAAAATACCATAATTTTAACTAACAAACAATAATTTACATTAACTTTGATTCGGCATAAGTGATACTTTAATCTAGTGAATTAACGTGCAATCTTAGAAATAAAGGGCATAATTAACGCATTATTAAGCGTAGGCTTTTTAGATTGATTGCAACAAGCAATTAACCCTGCAATCAAACTAGATATAAAACTCATATGAGATGCAATCTATGGTGCAGTTTTTGGACTAAGAACCTGTTCACGATTAAAAAATATGCTAGGATAAGCGACATAATCGATTAATAACCGAATCATTCACCATGAGAAAAGCCTATCCAAGCGACATTAGCCGAAAACAATTTGAGCAGATATCACCCATTCTAGAAAGTGCTCGGAAGAAGACCAAGCCAAGAACGGTTGACCTTTATGACGTATTTTGTGGGTTATTGTATGTACTAAGAACAGGTTGCCAGTGGCGACAGCTGCCCCATGACTTTCCCAAATGGCGCACAGTCCACGCCTACTTTCAGAAATGGAGCGAGCTTGACGAAGAAGGCAACAGCATTCTTGACCAAGCCTTAAAAAAAATGTGATGGTTGATGGCGGTTATCGAGGTAAGGCATTTGCTAATAGTGTTAAATCTATTTTAGGCGAAACCGTTACCACAGAAGTCGCCAAAAGAGATGAACTACATACGTTTAAAGTCATACCAAAGCGATGGGTTGTAGAACGTTCGTTTGCTTGGCTTGAGAAAAATAGACGCTTATGGAAAAACTGTGAGCGTCATTTAAATTCGAGCCTTCAATTTACCAATCTTGCTTTGATCACTTTATTATTGAAAAGATTGTGAACAGGTTCTAAGCATCTTATATTAAATTTAAGTTATTTGGCGTTGTTGACAATAGCTGGATTAATAAAAAGGCAAAAAGAGATTGAGCGGTCAGCTCTCTCATAAGTCTTTTATAGGGGTCAGCATAGAATTCAGACCATATAGCACGCTCAGGAATTTTATAATACTCCCAGAAAACTAGACCAAAAAATCGTAGTAAATAAGATAGAATAACCTTTAGAAAAGAGGTCTATCTAATGACAAAAGTTCGTAAGCGTCATAATGCTGAATTTAAAAGTAAAGTTGCCATTGAAGCAATTAAAGAGCAAAAGGCTGATGCTATCAATCTATTGTTAACTGCAACGGTTATGAATACCCTACGGCTTGAAGACTGGCTAGTAAGTATGTCGCATATGTCAGAAGTTATTGAGCCAAAACCACTACGGGAAAATGTTATCGAAAGGCTTAAAAATGCGTTAGCTTATTATCAATGAGTGTTAGCGTTAGTTAGTATCCGTACCAAACAAGAATAGGTAATGCACGATAAACCGCAACAATGACGAAAACTGCCAAGTCAAATTATTGCCAACGGATTGCTTATGGGCAATCCCGATTTCATAATCAAAAGATGTTTTACTTGGAACAAGATGGAATTTAG
>BMPS01000075.1 GCA_014647715.1 Streptomyces cinereus | reverse complement strand
GCGCTGCTGCTCCGCCTCGGCCTCGCGCAACTCGACGCGCCTCTCGAGGCGCTCTATGGCTTTGCCCTGCTGCTCCGTCACCGCGAGGAAATCATCCCGCCGTTCCTGTCTCCGTGTACGCCGCGCTGATCGTGCGGATACGACGCCGCCTGCCGCCGCCACCACCGCCAGCCCGGCCTGCACCCAGACATCCATCGTCATGCCGCGCTCGCTCTCACTCTCGTCGCGCGGGGCGGCTCGGGCCATCCCGCTACCACCCACACCGGCACCGAGATCAGCCCCCATACGGCGGCGGCGATCCATCCTCTCGGGTACTCGCCCATGAGCCACGTCGCCAGGTAGCAGCCCATCCACGGCAGCACCACCAGTTGCAGTGCCGGAAAGGCTTGCCAGTCACGGCCGGTCGGCAGCCACGCCGACACCATCGCTAGCAGGCCGGCGGTCACCCACAGTCCGCCCCACACGTCCAGGCTCATCAGCTCCAACAGTGGTTGGAGGCCGCGCTGGTCGGGTGGCGGGGATGCGATTTGCGCGTACCCGTACAGGGCCCAGACGGCGCCGTAGCAGAGGAGGATCGCCCCGCGGCGGCCGAGCGTCCGGCCGAGCCGCCGCACGATACGGCGCGGCACCTACACGCCCCGCGGCGCGGACGGGCTCGCGGGTGACACCTGGCCGCGGGTCAGCAATCCGAGCACGGCGAGGACGGCGGCGTTGAGGGCACCGACGGTTTCCGTGGACACTTCCAGCCCGTAGGCGGCGAGGAGTGCGACGGCCGCGGCGACGAGACCGGTGAACGCAGACGGGGCGATCGGGCGGGTGATCGCGGCCGTAGTCGCGGCGAACACCGCGCTGATGACTGCGACGATCGCGCCCGCCTGTTCGGCGCTCAGGCCGAAGTTGAAGGACACGATGAGGCTCAGACCGGCCGACACGACGGCCAGGATCAGAGCCGGTTCACGGCCGAAGATCTTCATGAGGTTTCCGTTTCTCTATTCAGGCGCCGTCGGCGTCGAGGTGGATGGTGACGTTCTCGATGGCGCCCTGGATGCGGGCGACGAGCGCGTCCGGGTCGATCGCCTGCGCGTTCGCGGCCAGTGCGGCGACGGTCTTCGCCAGCTCGGCGATCGTCGCGTTCTGGGCCGCGGCCTCCTTCTGTAGGGCGCGAAGCCTCTTGCCGGAGTCGATCAGCAGCGAAGCCGCGGTCCACGAGTCGTTGCCGGGCGACCAGTCGGCGGGTACGCCGATGACGTCGTCGGTGGTCCAGAACGTCTTTACGTCGGCCTTGGTGATGGCCACGTCTTCCTCCGGTGGGGGCTTGGGGGTTGGGGTGCCGGGGCGGGGCGCCCCTGCCTTCACCCAGGCGTAGATGGCGTCGCCGGGGCATGATGTGGCGTAGCCGTCTCGGTGCCCGCCGAGCCACGTTCCGGCGGGGCCTTCCTTGCGGCAGTAGTCGATGGCGTCGCGTGCGCCGTGCAGCTGTGCGTCCGTCGGCTTCGTCAGCCCGGACGATCCGACGAGGAGGCAGACGGCGTAGTCCTGCTCGTTCAGCGTCGTGTTGCCGTTCGCGGAGTTGCGGCGGCGCAGGCCGCGGCCCTCGTACACGTAGCCGTGGGTGCAGACCAGGAACGAATAGCCGATGTCGGACCAGCCGTTGCCGTCCATGTGCTGGGCCTGGATCTGCCGGATGTAGTCGTCGCACCGGTCGTGCGTCCGGTCGGTGTAGGCGGAGCCGAGGTAGTGGAGCTTCACGCCGCGGCGGGCGCGGTTGTAGAGCGTCGCCCCAGACGGCAGGCGGTAGGCGCGCGCTCCCCATTGGGCGCGGGAGACGAGCTTCATAGGCCCTCCAGGGCATGAAAAAGGCCCCGGAGTTGGGGCGTTGGCGGGTTAGAGGCTGACGGTGACGCCGTTGAAGCCCACCCACGGGGGTTTCACCACGGTGCCGAACCCGAAGATCTCCAGGAAGCCGTCGGTCCTCACGTCAAGCTTCAACGCGATGCGGTCGCTGCTGACGTCCGAGCAGGGGATCAGCACAGTCCGCAGCGTCGACGGGCGCACCACCGCAGGAAGCGCCGTCGAGTTGATGACTGCGTTGTATGTCGGCGACGACGGATACGACGACCGTCCGATCGCGCCGCGCAACTGTAGGGATTCCTCGCCGCTGATGTTGAGCAGCCGGTACTGCAGCGTCCCGTTGCTGTTCCCGTTCTGCGTGAAGGTGGACACCAGGTTGATCGTCGTCCACGCCGATGAGCCCGTCGATACAGCGACCCATGCCGTCCCGTCGTACAGGTCGAGCCTGTTCACGTCCTGCAGCCACGTCAGCATGCCTTCTACCGGGGCGGTGATGGTGGCGCCGCGGGCTGACGTCGAGGCGAACCGCAGGACGCCGCGCGGGATCACACCGTCCGCAAGAGCCTTGATGGCGGCCGGGATATCGGGGGCGTCCGTCAACGCCCAAAGGTCGATGTCCTGCCCGTAGGAGTCCGTAGTCGGCATCAGACCTCCGGCACAGTGGTGGTGCGGATCTCGTATCGGACAGCCGCAACGGATGTGACCGCGGGCCTGGCCGCCAGAGCGTCACGCACCACGCGCAGGATCTCCGTCTCGTCAGCCAGGCGGTACTCGTCGAGCACGGCAACCTGTACCTCGACGGCGCCCTCCTCGGACTGGCCGACGATCGAGACGTAGGGGTAGTCGAGGGCCACTTCTACTCAGTCCTTTCGAGACGGATCCACGAATCCGCATAGACGATGACGCCCGCCCCGCCAGTGGT
>BMPS01000074.1 GCA_014647715.1 Streptomyces cinereus | reverse complement strand
GGCAGCTGCGGCGGTTAGCGCATTGCCTGAGAGTGCCACCGACAGCGATGGCAATACCCCAGCGACACTACAAACCCGTGTGGATGCAGTCAGCCCAGTTGACGTACCTGCCGTGACCGATGCCGACGGCGATGGCTTGATAGATAGACCAGCTGTATCGTCTGTAACAATTGTAGCTGACACTAATGCTGATAAAATCTTTAGCCAAGCTGAGTTGACTAATGCTCAAGGTAAAACTGATGTAATTATTGGATTGAATAAAGACGTAGTTGCCAATGATGTGCTTACCTATACGATTAATGGCTCTAGCACGGTTCATTTGATTACTGAATCTGAAGCTCAAGCAGATAGGTTTGTTATATCAAATGTTGCACTACCGATTTCTGAAGGTCAAAGTCTTGTCATAGATGCTGCTATCACTGCTAGTCGAAACTCTGTAGTAAAACCTGATACTACCTCCCAGACAGCTCATGCCATACGTGATGCAATTGATAATGCGCCAGTAGGGACTAATCAACTTGTGTCTTTGTATGAAGATGGTAATGCTTTACTGGGTAATATTTCCCAACCAGGTTATTATTTTAAAGATGCAGATTTTGCTAAAGGAATGACTGATCCGCTTGATGCAACACCTGACAGCTTTGCTGGTATTGTATTATCAGGATTGCCGACATTTGGCTCACTATACTATAATGGCACTAAAGTCACTACTAGCAATATTCAAACACTTGGTGTCAATGGTGTGATTGATCCTGATTCTTTAAGCTATGTTTCAAACTCTGGATACTACACTACTGATAGCTTTAAGTTTAAGGTCATTGATACTGGTAGCCTTGATAATGGTGGGCAGAATATTGCACAAGTAGCTAATACGATGTACTTAAATGTGAAACCAGCGATTGATCAAACTTTTACTACAGGTAGTGCTGTTTATGTAACAGCTAGTCCAGTACCTGCACAACCTACAGTCAATCAGGGCTTGATTCAAACTGCATACTCATTGGGTAGTGCTGTTACTGGTACAGGTAATTTAGCTACTGTTATTAATGAAGCTATCTTGGGCACTCAAACTGTGTTGGAAAATAATGTAATTTCTAGTCTATCTCCTTCAATGAGTTTTTGGGGTAATACGACGTATACTGCGGGTAACCTTGCACAAGGTAGCGCTGGTAATTTTGGTACGATGACGGGAGGTGGCATTGGTAATAATGAATTAAGCACGAATCCTGTTGGTGTCAGACGAGGCGAAGGGGAAAAAACATCTACACTGGTTTATTTACAAGCAGGACAAAGAGTTGGGTTTAAGTATTTTGCTGATGACTATATACGCATCGACATTGGCGGTAAAATGTTGGTGAATGATAGCAATCCTTATTCCAGTAAGACTGGTAAATTGAGTAGTACTTTTACTGTGTCAGAAACAGGTTATTATACTCTAGATGTTTATACTGCTAACAAAAATGATAACAATATTGGAGCAGCATTGTTACAAATGACAGTTGATGAAGCAAAATACTATGAGGTTAATAACAATAACTTTAAATTGTATACCAGCCCTGTACCGTTATTTACACAGAATCAAGCGCTTGATATTACAATGAAGCAGGTTGATGGCACAGGTATTGGTGGTTATTATACTGTCAACACTGTAGAGAATACAGGCTTTGTCAACCGAGACATTAAGGTATCATTCAATCTAACTTTAAATGAATTAATTGGCTCAGCATCGAAGACTACTTTATTGTCATTTAATAAAGTATCAAATGATATAACTATTAGCGACGACAGTGGACATCGTATAACTGTGACAGGCACTAATCAGGCAGATATTACCGGTTTTAATACCAAAGCGCTTATGATTCACGGTCTTAGTGAAGGGGTTCATACCGCAACTGTAACTACTAAAATTGATGGTTTGCAAGCTATTCAATATACTGATACTCAAGGTCAAACGCAAATAACCACAACAGATTCAGTAACACAACAAAGTTTTGATATTACTGTTCAGCATAATATTATTGACTTGAATCCAGCGGATAGCGGAGACATTTTACGTATTGGTTTGTCTGATATGCTACAAGCAGATAATCAATATATTGATACCTTATATATCCGTGGTAGTGCTGGCGATACAGTTGATTTAGGTCGAAATGGTAAAAGTCTAAATGATGGAAATGGTGTTTGGCAGCTCGGTACGGAGACTAAGACAGATTCTTCTGGTATTGTGTATAATTTATATACACATTCTACTAATCCACAAGAAATAATTTATATTCAACAAGGTATTAATATTATTTAAAATACTAGCAATTTTCATTTAATGAAATGCCTTGTTAATCAAGGCATTTTTTCTATTGCGATTGAATAAGGTACTGAATTGGTCATTGAGAACAATGGATAGATGTATTCCAAAATACCGATAGGTTCTATATTTTCCAATCAATGGCGCTTTTTGACTGAACCCTCCCGGGATTGTCGGAGACCTAAAACTTTGAGACAATACCCTTATGAAAAGCAAACAATACCCAACAGAAGTTAAGAAACGAGCCGTCGAATTACTGATTGGAGACTGTAAAATATTCTGTGTAAACCTCATTATAAAATATAAGTTTACACAGGAAAATATCAATGAAAGATTCAACAGAAGTATTGAGCCAAACCAATTATCACCAATAGCGGTTTTTCACGATGATGAAAAAAAGTTGCGCCAAGCACTGATGCTAAATTTGCGTCAATTGGTTACCCAGAAGGATTTAGGCTATCAAAAGTTACTG
>BMPS01000073.1 GCA_014647715.1 Streptomyces cinereus | reverse complement strand
AGGGTGTGAATGATGTTGCGCTAGCGACCCTTGATTGGGTACACTGGTACAACCATGAACGATTGCATTCTACCAATGGATATGTATCGCCTGTTGATGCAGAAAATATCTACTATTGTTCATTAATCCCGTCAGGCTATGCTGCCTGACTCAAGCAAACCTGTCTCCGATAAAACCAGGACGGTTCATATTTGTTTACTAGTTAGTATGATGCTATTTTAGGCTGCCTTTAAAGGTTTACACAAAAAAATTTGCAATCTCGGAACCAATTAGGTACCTTCACTGATTCGGTACCCTATACACGCACCGATCATGAATAGAGTATGTATGGTAATACACTGTGGCTATCTCAGCGATTTAAAACGTTGAAACCATCATTCTACAGCCCAAGTTTCGAGTCCTCACTAGGGAACAGCCTTTATTCCTATAAATAACTTCTAGAAGAACGTAGAGTAGATATGCCAAAAAAAATAGAAACAAACCGCCTTTATTTAAGACAATGGCAGAAGATGGACTTAGAGCCATTTTCTAAAATGAATTCGGATAAGGACGTAATGGAGTATTTCCCTAAGCTACTATCAAAAGAAGAAAGTGATGCCATGGCCTCAAAATGCCAATCGCTTATAGAAGAAAGAGGCTGGGGAATTTGGGCAGTAAGCCTAAAAGATAGTGGTGCTTTCATAGGATTTGTAGGCTTACATCAACCGCAATATGATTTCCCATTCAACCCTTGCATTGAAATAGGTTGGAGATTAGATAAAGAGTTCTGGGGCTATGGCTACGCAACGGAAGCGGCAAATGCTGCTTTAAAATTTGCTTTCGAAGAGCTAGAACTTAATGAGGTAGTATCGTTCACTTCAAAGATAAATAAACGTTCACAACTAGTCATGCAACGCCTTAAGATGAAGAATACGAAAAAAGACTTCCACCACCCTGCTTTTGAAGTAGCAGACCCACTTGCCGAATACGTACTATACAAAATAACTCAAAAAGAATGGATTGAAGACAAGAATTAGTGTTAGTTAAATTATGATAAATGACTTTAGATGTATTTGAGGTAGTTCCGCTAGGTATACCTCAAGGGAACCAGCTACTTCATTCCTAAAACGTATTAACAGACTACTTAAAACAGACTGGTATAATGAAACTACTTATAACAGTCTGTTTTAGCTTTTCAGTGGATCGGGGAATTCATATCCTGACATCAATATATATTTGCGCCACTCTTGACGTGTTTCATCGTCTGTTAACCCTTGCTCAACCCATATCAGCAGCTCTTCCCTGCTCTTTCCAATCGTTTGAGAACTATAATCACGGATAAAATCAAAGTTATTTAACAGCTTATTGGCAAATGTGTTTCTTTGCTTGTCAGTCATGGTTGGTATAGCTTTAGGTGCGCGCTTGGTAGTATCTGGCTTATCGTCGCTGACGGTTTTATCAATGTCTTTAATGGTAGTTTTGATCGGTTCTTTTTGCTTGTCTTTAAAATTAAATTTAAAGATGAAGCCCGCAACTTTTCGACCTTCCTTGTACTGCTCATAGCTGACGATTATGTCTGTATGCTCGTTAATTTGCTTGATGGCTGGGTCTAATGCTCTAGCTTTAAAGTTCGCTATTCTTTTATATTCTTTATCATCAATATCAAACCTGTGCCTTAGCTCGTTGTATGAGACTGAAGGAACTGTTTTAGACTTTCGCCACTGCATCATCATTTCGTACAATCGATGCGCGTAGACGCTTGTTAGCGGTGCTTTTTGCTTCAAATGATAACGTGAAAAATCGCCTTTTAATTTCCCTGCTAGCTTTATTAAATCAGGCGTAAACGCTAACTTGACCAAGCCCTGACCTTCTACATAAGCTATATTCCAAACCCAACGTGCTTTTCTATGCTCTTGGTGAGTCGGGAACTTCTCACTTTGCACACTGTAAGTAAAGTATCTAGTGAATAGGTTTTCGCTTGCTTCTCTAAGTGCTGTATAAGCTGTTTTCATATCAACATCATATATCTTTGCGTATTCATCAGCCCTTATATGCACGAACTCGTGCATCGTCAAAAGGTCTTTTTCACATTCGTCATAAGTTGCTAAGTCAGCCAAAGCTATATCAAGCAGCCTTATCTCTTGAACTGTGAGTGAGTAACTGGCTTCAATTAGCGTATTACTTTTAACAACCATATCTTGAGGTTTTTTCATCAGCACATGTCCTAAAAACTATTTAGCTACATACTATCACACCTATGTAGGTAAATACCTTGGATTTGTAGACATTAAACCTTGGTTTTTTAGACCTCTTATTTTGAGCAAAAAAACAGGGGCAAAAAGCCCCTGTTTTCGTATATTAACCCGTATATCAAACAGCGTCTAACAAACTTATAAATCTAGCTTTAAAGCAAAAACTTGGGCTAGCCGATATCATAGGCGACTAATGCGTTTCTGCCAACTCAGTTAACATTGCCTGTCTTAAAATAGCATTCATCCGAGTTTGATAACCTTTACCTTGAGACTTAAGCCATAGCAATACGTCACTATCTATGCGTACCGTGGCGATTTGTTTGGTTGGCTTATACAGCGGATTGCTAACAGCGTTCGCCCAAAATTCATCCGTCAACGGTGGGATATCATAATAGTCAATGTCTGCCTCATTTAATTTAGCAAGACGAGCCTTTGCTTCTTTGCTTAATTTAGGCGGATTGGTTAAATCAATACTTCGAGTAACGATTTTGCTCATAACGTTTCTTTTCCCTTTTATCTGCAGGACGGGCTGAGATAATACGGATATACTCCTCACCGTCATCATCAAACCAAGTATGGGCAACCAGAATAACAGCAATGCCTTCAATTTCTCCAATACTCTGCCATCGCATCTCACCATTCTCGATTCTATCTTGGCTCATCAAAAGAAAAGGGTCAGCAAATACGAGCATGGCTTCATCGAAACTAATGCCATGTTTTTCAAGATTACTGGCAGCCTTGTTCTCATCCCAACAGAAATTCATTTAAGCCTACTTTAAATCAATCTATTTAGTATTGTAAATACATTTTTGTAAAAAATAACAATAAGATGCCCAGTCGTCAAGATAACTTGCTCATGCTTACTGATAATTATTCATGTGCT
>BMPS01000072.1 GCA_014647715.1 Streptomyces cinereus | reverse complement strand
ATAAGACGAGGCATAGCGAACAGTCTTCTTTTTGGGTCAGAGCTTAAAGTTTACTGCTTCGCTATTTTTTTATCAAAATTTCCTCATTATGTTCTTTTGTATATTAAATGTTCAACACAACCTAATCAAAGAACAGCGGATACAACCAGGTGACAACCTTTACCTGTTTCTAGGACTCATCAAACGCTGCAACAACACCCAAGCCATTCAAACATGGATTTCAGAAGTATTAGACGAAATAGACGTAAACGACGACCAAGAAAAATACCAACAGCTTGAACATAAATTTCTAAAACTTATGCCAGAAATAGCATAAAACAAGTTCCCTTAACAACCGCTAAAATCACAAGCCTAACCTAAAAAAAAGGAAAATCATATGGACTACAAATACCTCGCAAAAAACCACATCAGTGAACAACAAACCATCATTGTGCGTGACTACTTTGAAACCCCACTAGAGACTCACGGCAATCATTTAGATCACATCACACATATCTGTCAGTATTACAACATCAGTGCACCGTTACTTAGCGAAATGGTCAGCCACTTCAAAATCTATGACACCCAAACCCACTGTAGAGAGTGCAACATCATGCGACAAATCTACGAACCGAACTATAACTATCAGAACCAAAAATTCAATTGGATATGCGATGACTGTCACCAATTTATCCAACAGCCATTTGACATCAATTTTTCAGCAGAACAATTCTATAATGAAGACTATGATTGTCCCTTCTAAAATCTTATCGGTCAAAATCATTTTATGAATGCCATCATAAAAAACATAAAGATCTTGCTTAAAAAAGACAGCTAACGAAAATGAACTGGCTGTCTTTTTCAAAAAAAACATCACTAAAAAATTAAAAATCATCCCAAAAAATATTCACCAACAGAAAAATCACGTTAAGAATCTCAAAAAAAACTCAGCAGCTTAGTCATACTCACTAAAAGCATCCTGCTCATTTTCGCCAATTACTCATCCCTATCAAACATCAACCGCTATTATCAAAACAATATCATCACTCACTAAAAAACTATCACCAACTCAGATACAAAACCGCATCAATTTCATGATATGACAACCAAAAATTAGTATGCTAACCTAACCAATATAAAGGGTTAAAAGTAGACATAGCTAGCACATGCAGAGACACCAAATTTACTAACGTAAATTGACTGTCTCTGCGTTCTGGCAAAGGGGGCTTGCCCCCTTTTGAAACCCCAAGCACCCATTTATCTCTTCACATAGTTGCGATTAAAATGGGTGCTTATTGGGGAGACCCCAACCCCCCTTTAACCAAAAATGGACCTGATAAAAATAGATAGGCACTAAAAATGGCACAACAATCAGCCGAAAAAAAGCAAAGCCATGACAAAGTATCGGTAAAAAACTCATCAAAAAAACTACGAGATAAGCGGCTTAATATTCGCTTTAGTGACGAAGAATTTTCTATGCTCGAAGCCAAAGCTGAAGGAATGAGTTTGGCGCGCTATGCTCGTGCAATTTTAACTAAGGGAAAGGTGACAAGACGTGAACGGGATTTTCCGACGATTGACCCAAGACTATTACAACAACTGCACGCTATGGGTAAAAATTTAAATCAACTGGTGCGTTATACCCATGAGCAAGCCAATGCCAAACGTCCGATTGATACCCTAAATTTAGCACTAGCGATTGATAATATGGCTGAACAATTGGCTAGGTTAAAAGCTCAGTACCAAGTGCCAGAAAATTATTTTAGGGCAGTTGAAGATGAGGATGTTGCGAATGAAGCAAATGACTCTGCCACGGATAACCCCCAAGCAGCCATTATCGCCTCAACAGAAAACCGATTATGTTAATAGCCGTCCACAGAGTTTGGGCTGGTATAATGAGCTCAAAGATGAAGCTAAAACGCTGCCAAAAGAGCGCAAAAATGATAACGTACCAAGATTTAGAATGAGATAATGTGAGACAAGAAAGATTGGTATTTAACATAATCAAAGATGGGCGAAGTTAAATTGAATTAAGTTCTAAGTCTAAAATGTTCATAAAAACATTCAAAAATTTGTTTATTTCCTTTATTTGTGTTTTTATGGTCAGCACATAAAAACTTTAACCTATTCAATTAATTAGGAAAATTATGGCAACGACTTTTCATATAGCAGGTGTCAACGGTAGTATTGACGGCAATGGCGAACAAACTTTGGTGATGATACATGGTTGGCCCGATACCCAAGCACTGTGGCAAAACCAAGTGGCTTTCTTTAAAAATGACTATCGTTGCGTCACCTTTACGCTGCCTCTATTTGATGAGCCACAGGCTCGCCCCAAGGTGTTTTCATTAGAAGACATCATTGATACCATTCGTCAAGTGATTGACTATGTCAGCCCTGACAAGCCGGTGATATTGATGGTACATGATTGGGGTGCTATTTATGGCTATCAATATGTGGTACGTTATCCAAAGAAAGTCAGCCGCTTAATTGGCATTGATGTGGGTGATGCCTATAGTGAGGAGTTTAATGCTAGTTTAACGATTAAAGATATGAACCACCCCGAATTTATCGGAGACAAGTTTGCTTGAGTCAAGCAGCATAGCCTGACGGTTTTAATGAACAATAGTAAATATTCTCCGCATCCACTACGAGCCTAGCTCTCCGTCTTGCACTCGGGCGAAGCAGTGCTTCGCTAATCCTCGTTCAGGCGACAAATATCCATTTCTAGAATGTAATCGCTCATGGTTGTACCAGTGTACCCAATCAAGGGTAGCTAAAGCAACATCATTGATGCCTTCCCATTCATGTTTGAAGTAATCAATCACCTCCGTTTTGTATAGCCCATTGATGCTTTCAGCTAGGGCATTATCTGAGCGAGGAAATAGCGAAGCATTGCTTCGCCCGAGTGCAAGACGTAGGGCTATGCCCGAAGTGGAATCACCAGTTGTACCTACCGATGCGGCAAGTCCAGACTGTTTCAGCCGTTCACCGTATTTAATCGATAGGTACTGGCTGCCTTTATCACTATGATGAATTACCCCGCTAGGTCTGCCACGAGCATCTAACGCTTGATTTAGGGCATCTAAGACCAGCTGAGTGTCCATATGATTCGATACTTTCCAACCGACGATGACCCGTTTAAACACATCAATGACAAAGGCGGTGTAAACCCAGCCTGTTTTAGTCTTGATATAGGTAAAGTCAGCGACCCATAGTTTGTTTGGGGCATCGGCAGTAA
>BMPS01000071.1 GCA_014647715.1 Streptomyces cinereus | reverse complement strand
CTGTCTGCTAGGGAGAGTTGCCCTGTTTGTTTCCATGCCATAGTCGTGTCTTTTGCTAGGTGATTGATTTTATTGTATTATACCAATTTAATGAACTTTTGTGTGTTTATTCGTGCAAAGGTTTCTAATATATAATTGAATACAAGAAAACTACAACCACACAACTAAACAACATTATCGAATTCCATAAAAATCTCTAAAATACAAGCCATTATAAAAATAAAGGTTTTAAGAAATGGCAAAAATTCTCATTGGATTAGGTATTTTATTTTTGGTCTTGGGTTTAATTCACTTATTTTTCCCAAACGCCTTTAGTTGGTTTGGTCGTATGCCGGGGGACGTTAATTATCGTTCAGAAGGCGGCGGCTTCAGCTTTCACTTCCCCATCGTCACCATGATTATCGTGAGTATCATTCTCACTATCATTCTTAACCTATTTAACCGCTGATAGCGCTCACTACAGCCCTGTCTAGCGGGTTTTATCGCAAAAAACTGCCTTTTTTATCAAAAAATGTCGTAAACTGTGATTACGCCAGCCACGATTGAAAAGGAGTTAGTCATGCAGCGCGACATTTTTAAGCCAACACTACTGAGCCTCGTCATCGCTCAAAGCTTATTGACGGCTTGTAGCCCCTCGCCGTCAAATAGCCGTGATACCAGCCCTGCCACACCTGTTATCGCCTCACCAACGCCCGTGGTTGCTGCGCCTGCCATGATGATGGATGCAGCAGCAATGAGCAAGATGGCACGCTACTCGCCTATCATGCCGATGCCGATACAACAGGATAATAGCGAAAAATATCAGCATCTTGCAGTCAACCCTATTCACCAAACCGCTACGGATGCTGTTGCCACCTTTAGTATTGATACTGACACGGGCAGCTACGCCAATGTGCGCCGTTTTCTGAGCGACGGGCAACTACCACCTACTGACGCAGTGCGTATTGAAGAGCTTATCAACTATTTTAACTATGACTTTTCACAAGCCAAGCGCCTTGCCAACGCCCCTTTTTTAGTAAGTACCGAAACGGTTGCCGCGCCGTGGCGTACGGCAAATCGTATCATCAAAGTGGCTATCAAAGCGGATGACCCTAGCATCACCAAACAAAGCGCTTTACCGCCTGCCAACTTGGTATTTTTGGTGGATGTGTCAGGCTCGATGTCAGACAACGATAAATTGCCACTGGTCAAATCTTCGCTAAAAATGCTCACCAAACAACTAAGAGCGCAAGATACCATCAGTATCGTGACCTATGCAGGTCATACCCAAGTGACACTTCCTGCCACTAAAGGCAGTGATACCGACAAAATATTAGCCGCAATTGATAGCCTAGATGCCAGTGGTTCGACCAATGGCGAAGCAGCGATAAAGCTAGCTTATCAACAAGCAAAAATCCACTATAAAAAAGACGGCATCAACCGCATTTTGATGATGACCGATGGGGATTTTAATGTCGGTGTATCGGACGTCGATGAAATGCTAGATATTATCCGCCGTGAGCGTGATAGCGGTGTGTCATTTTCCACATTTGGCTTTGGTGAAGGCAATTTAAACGACCACATGATGGAACAAGTCGCAGATAACGGCAACGGTAACTATAGCTACATCGACAGCCTGTCTGAGGCCAAAAAAGCGTTGGTAGACGAAATGTCAGCCACCTTTAACACCGTGGCAAAAGACGTCAAAGTCCAAGTGGAATTCAATCCCCAGACGGTTAAAGAATGGCGCTTAATTGGTTATGAAAATCGTGTCCTTGCAAAAGAAGACTTTAACAACGATAAAGTAGATGCAGGTGAGCTAGGTGCAGGCAAATCCGTGGTTGCGCTGTTTGAAGTTACCCCTATGGGGCAGCAAGGTTGGCTAGACGATAGCCGCTACCGAGCTTACCCTATCAATCACACAGGCAAAAATACTGAGCTGGGTTTTTTAAAACTTCGCTATAAAGCGCCAAATAGCAACACATCAACGCTTTTGACCCTGCCTATTACCAATACTACCCAACAGCCAAGCAGCGAGCTGGCATTTGCGCTAAGTGTGGCAAGTTTTGGTGAAACCCTCAAGCAAAGCAAATACCTCGGTAATTGGCAACTAAATGACAGCAAGCGACTCGCCCAAGCCAATATCGGCAACGACCCACAAGGTATTCGCCGCGAATTTATCAAGCTCATCGACTTAGCTGACAGTTTACAACCGACCAAAAAATAGCCACTATACAACTGTCAATAAAAAAGCTAGATGACTCATCTAGCTTTTTTTCTACTTTTACTGTTTTGCCCATCAGTGCTGTTTTGTGCCAAAAATTTTATCCCCTGCATCCCCAAGCCCTGGGATAATATACCCCTGTTCATTTAAATGGCTATCGAGTGCAGCAGCAAAAATCTTCACATCAGGATGGGCATCATTCACCGCTTTCACCCCTTCAGGCGTTGCCACTAATACCAAGGCTTTAATATCTTTACAGCCGTGTTTTTTCATCATATCAATCGTTGCTACCATACTACCGCCAGTCGCAAGCATAGGATCTAAAATCAACGCAGGACGCTCATCAATATCTTTGACCAACTTTTCAAAAAAAGGCACGGGCTCAAGGGTGTCCTCATCACGTTGCAGTCCAACCATCGAGATTTTCGCAGTGGGAATAAGGTCTAAAACCCCATCAAGCATTCCCAACCCTGCACGCAAGATAGGTACGACAGTGACGGTTTTACCTTTGATTTGAATGCCTTCAATTTGGTTGCCTTCCCAGCCCTGAATGCTGATTGTTTCTATGGGAAAATCACGACTTGCTTCATACGCCATCAAACGGGCAAGCTCTTTGGTCAAGGTACGAAACTTATAAGTGCTACTATCTGCCTCGCGCATCAAAGATAATTTATGCTTAACTAAGGGATGGTCAATAACGGTAATTTGCATGGTAACACTCACTTTAAATTTCACACCAAAAATTTTCGCCTATTTTACCCAAAGTCTGCGATAAAAACATTAATTTTCTATTCTGAGTTTTTCTCTGAGTCTTTCAGGGATGCAAAAAAACACCCCCTTTAAACAAATAAAGGGGGTGATTTGGAATAGGGAGCTGACGATGACCTACTCTCACATGGGCGAACCACACTACCATTGGCGCATTGGAGTTTCACTTCTGAGTTCGGGAAGGGATCAGGTGGGACCTCCAAGCTATTATCGTCAGCAAAGGGGGATAGAGGAATGAGTTGATTTAAAAGTAAAGTATCAGCTATATCAAGCGAGGTGAATATCGTTATTACCTACAAAGCTATTTAGGCGTTGTATAGTCAAGCCAAACGAGCAATTAGTATTGGTTAGCTACACATATCACTATGCTTCCACACCCAACCTATCAACGTCGTAGTCTACAACGGCTCTTTAGGGAAATCTAATCTTA
>BMPS01000070.1 GCA_014647715.1 Streptomyces cinereus | reverse complement strand
TAAAAAGTGGACGATGCCAATCCGTGACTGGACTTCAGCTTTGAATCGGTTTACGATTGAATTCGGTGATAGAGTTGAACCTTATCTTTAACCTTAATGGCAGTTACACAGATTCTGAAAAAGGCTCTTATTGAAAGCCTTACATCCCTATAAATATCAATTTTCAGCGTTTATTTATTTAAACTTACGCATTGACGCCTTTCATACCTTCATCGCTGTAACGATTGCCTTGTACTTGGATTTCATTGGGTAGATGATTTAAAAATTTTACATCATCTTCCTCAAGTACAATATCCGCAGCTTTCGCATTTTCTATCAGATAGGAAAGTTTTTTGGTGCCAGGAATCGGCACTAATTTATCGTATTGAGCCAGTAGCCAAGCTAGCGCAATTTGCCCCATGGTTGCTTGATACTTTTGAGCAATGGGCTCAATGGTGGTTAATAATCGAATATTATGATTTAAGTTCTCAGGTGAAAACCGTGCATTGTGTTTGCGAAAATCCTTGTCGCTAAAATCATCATTACTGGTATATTTTCCTGTTAAAAACCCTCTGCCTAATGGCGAATATGGTACGAAGCCAATTCCCAGCTCTTTCACCGCAGGCAAAATGTCGGTTTCAATATCCCGTGTCCATAACGAGTACTCTGTTTGTAATGCGGTAATAGGAAAGACGGCATGAGCTTTACGAAGGGTAGTCTCTGAAACTTCACAAAGACC
This sequence comes from Streptomyces cinereus, assembly GCA_014647715.1. Lineage (GTDB taxonomy): Bacteria > Pseudomonadota > Gammaproteobacteria > Pseudomonadales > Moraxellaceae > Faucicola > Faucicola cinerea. The sequence goes on along the minus strand of BMPS01000070.1, from coordinate 2,967 downwards.
AATGTGGCGTATTTTACCTTGCTTGACAAGGTCTGCCAGACAACCTACGCTTTCTTCAATAGGCACATTTTTATCAATGCGATGTAGATAAAATAAATCGATGACATCTAAGCCTAGACGTTTTAAAGACTCGTCACAGCATTGGGTAATGTACTCAGGAGAATTATTAATTGCACGGTTGTAGCTACCTGCTTGCAAGCGTTGAATACCACATTTTGTGGCAATAACAAATTTTTGTTTATCTTGCTGGGGTAAGTCATTCATGAACTTCCCCAACAACTGTTCATTATGACCGCCACCATACATATCGGCAGTATCAATAAAATTCATATCCAAATTTAGGAGTTCATTAAGCACCGTTAACGACTGGTTATCATCGACGTCACCATAAAACTCACTTAATCCCATGGCTCCAAAGCCGATACTGCTAACCTGTAAGTCGTTAGCCAAAAGTCTGGTTTTCATAACAATTGTTCCATAATAGTAAAACGTCATCTTCACTGTTTTATAAAATCGATGGAATTGTTATTTATGTGATATAAAAAAGGTATCATAGAGCTTTGAGAATTTTTTAAACCTGAATTCAACAAAAATAGGTGTTCTAATAAAAAATAACCTTATAAATTCCTCCGTTTTTTTTATCATACACCACTTCTTGGGTAATTTACTCAAGTGTATTGCAAGCTATAACAATACTATTTGTAAGCTTGTTGGCTATTTACTGTTTGCAAATAGCTTTTTAACCATTTTAAAAACGCAGGACTGGTACGAGTGACATTCAGCCGAATATGCGTATTACTCTTTGCGGTAGGACTAAATAAATGGCTTGGGGCAACTATCCAACCATCTTTGTAAGCTTGCAACGCCAAGGCCTTACTATCAACACCGACATTAAGCCAAACAAATAACCCTTGCATCGTGTGATTGGGATACACTAAACCAATTTCATTAAGCGATTTTTTTAGCGTCTCATGGGCCTCTCTGAGTCGCCGCTGCATGGTCAAAAGGTGTTTCTTATAGGCATTGTCTTGCCATATTTCACAAATGGTGCGTTCGGTCAGCTCAGGACAAGTCATGTTGGTGAGCATTTTTTGTCTTAACACTGCTTCAAGTTTGACTTGTGGGCAGCAAACCAGCCCGACCCGCCAATTGCCGCCAAGTACTTTTGATATCCCTGTCACATAGAATACTCTTTGCAGTCCGTCGAGTGTGGCGTATCGCATGACGTTATTGTCTTCGATAAAATACCGATAGACATCATCCTCAACGATATAACAATCATATTCTGCCATAAGCCTTAGTACTTCAAAAATATTATTGGGTGGCAAATTAAACGAAGTCGGGTTATGCAATACGCTGTTAGTAATATACAGTTTCGGGCGATAACTCTCTAAAATCTGTTGCAACTGCGCAATATCAACGCCATGGCTATTTCGATTAACACCGATGACATTAAGCCCAAGTTGCTGCAAGCAACCAATTATCCAAAACCACGTTGGGTCGTCAACCAACACATAATCACCCGATTGGCACATGGCTCGTGCAATTGTTTCAATCGCAGACGACACACCCGATGTGGTGAGCATGGCATTAGGATGTGCCAAGATATTAATATCTGCTAACTGCCTGGACAGTTGTTCTCGTAGTGGTAAATAGCCTTGCAAACTACCGTAACCATATACGAAATTCATGTGCTGGGAGACTTTTTTATGGGCTCTAATAATGTGGTTTTGTGAATAAAGCCATTCAGGAGATAACAAACCGCTACCCGAACAATGCGACGCAGGAAAATCATTAAATAAATGCTGAAGCAACCAACCTGTATCTAACACGTTTTGATTTAGGACAGGCACGTCAACTTTAGCTAATATTTGCTGAGTGGGTAAGCTAACATAATAGCCAGAGCCTTGCTTGGCATAAATTATGCCTTGTGCGACCAGTTTGTCGTAAGCTTGCGACACTGTATAAGCCGAGACATTCAAGGTTTTTGCTAGTTCTCGTACCGCAGGGATACGCTCACCTTTTTTATAGATTTGCCAATGAATATTGTCTTGAATGTGATTAATCACTTGTTGGGTTTTGGATGTCATTATTTTATACCGTAGGTTTTTTTATTAAAACTGGGTTAAAGTTAATAGTCTGACACATATAAAAAAACCACTGTTGAGCTTTCATAATGTCTTCAATTGGAATATTAACTGCTCCATATCTTGCATCAGCAGCACATTCAATAAAGTTAATATCCTTTAATGAAAGGTTATCTTGATAGTTTTCATTATAGGCTTTAGCAAGCTTAACAATACTATGACCATACTTTGCCTTAAGTTCCTTTTCAGTTAGACCTGCTTTTAATAAAAAGGATTTAAGAATTTTTTCCACGCATTGCATAAAAGCGTATTTTACCTGTCCCAAATTTTGATTATTTATCTCAAGATGATTTTTTATACTTTTAAGATCCGCTCTAATAGATTCAGCGAAAATCAAATAAGAATTCCAATGATTTAGAATTTGAAAAGATTCTAAAGCTTTGGAATACAAGTCAATGATTAATTCAAGCTCGTCATCAGTTAATCTCTCTATCATAAAAGGCGTGATTTCTTTACACATCCGTAAGATATTTGTTTGATTCTGACCTCCTTTGATATTCAAGTTTTTTTCTATGAAGAACTCACATTTTCCATAGAAATTAGGAACTCTAAATCTCCATAAATCACCTTGTAAATTGATAATCACCATGCCTAAATCAAGATTAGTTCTTCTTGCATTTTGATATTTACTTCGACACCATTTATCTAAACATTCAACAATGAAGTTTCCCAATTCATTATCATTTAATAGAGGGTAGTGGTTTGAAAAGTATGCTGAAGTAGAAATAAAAAAGACAGCTTGAGAAAAAGATGATAATTTGAGGTTATGAAGACACAAATTACAATCAGATGCCCAAGCTGTCTGGGTTTAAGTATAAAG
>BMPS01000069.1 GCA_014647715.1 Streptomyces cinereus | reverse complement strand
GCGTACCCCGATGCAAACGTTACTTGATGGTAAGGCAGTTTGGGCTCAAAAAAATTTAGCTCAAATTTAATCTGACAGCCGATGTCCTTTTTATGGGTAACTGTCAGATGAAGTCTGAATTACTACAAGTTATGAGATCTAATATTTCTTTTTTTGTGTTTCCTCTATCAGTGCCTAAAAGCTTTTGACAATCTGCAATCAAAATGTAAATATCAGAGTTCTCAATAACCCATTTTGCTCCTTGAGCATTGGGTGCGTCTTCATTTATAGCCCATGCTGAAAACCATTCTCCTGGGGCGTCTGTTAAAAGTATATCTACGCAACTTTCCAACTCGTCACGCATTCCTATATGTAATAGTCCAGTTTCACCTAAACTGTTTCTCGAAGTATGAGGTGGAAAAGTTGCAGGTAAATAGTTATGTTCACGTCCCCAGCTTGCTAAGACTTCCCATCTATTCAAAGTTAAAGAGTTTGAAAAAGTAAATTTACTTAAATTTATACCTTTCATTAACTGAAGATATAACATCATCAAAAATGTTGTTTTTCCTGTATCATGTGATCCAATAATACCAATGATAATTTTGCTATTTTTAGCTTTTAAAAGCTCCAAGTCTAAAGGTCCGAGATCATTTCCTGACCATGGTAAGTTTTGCCCATTTTGATTGAGGTTTCTTGAATCATTACATTCCTCTTTTTGATAATACTCACACTCTGTAGGATCAGGTTTTCCATCCAAACATAAGTTTCCCGCCGCATTACACTCTGGTTTTAAACATTTATTCATTATAATTCCATAGAAATAAACTTTTTAGCTAATTCTTGTCTAAATAAGGCTTGGGCTAATTGTGGCAATGTTGCCTGAATCTCTACAGAAATTAACTTACTTCTAATTTCACTTAATTGTAAACTTTCACTTGAAATCGCAAGTTTAATAATATCATCTATATTTAATGACTTATTTATAGATATATCCTTTATATTACATTTTAAAGGTTCTGGAATAGTTTGACTTAAACTCCTAAAAATTTCAAAAAATTCAATTAAGGAAATTTTACTGTTTTGTTCTGCTGTTAATAACTTAGCATTTACTTCTAATAGTAAATAAGAGAAACTATCAGGAGCAACATTATCAACGAAGCTCAACAAGTCTTTAACCATCGCTAAGTTTGCGATATTAATATCCATGTTCCTGTAACTTTCCTTTAATAAAGGAGAGTACATAGTTTGGCTCCACCAAAGACTTTCAAATTTAAGATTATTCTGTAATCTAATTTTGCTTATGACTTGATTATGATTACTAACTAATTTTTCAGAGTTTCTATTATATATTTCTTCTTTTTCATTCGATATTTGAACAGCTTGTTTATGTATCTCATTTGCGACTTTATTTAAATCATTAATGTGTTGTTCGTAAATCTTACTGAATTTGACTATAAAATCCTTAATCCATAGATTGCCTTGAGAAGGAGCATATTGATTAAATGCCTGCTCTGCAGTGAAGGCTACGCCTTCAGCATCAACAGAGCCCATGGACAAAAACATTTTTTTTTGAAAATCATCTTTATCTAATGCAAACTCAGGGAAAGCCTTTTTTCTAGTTTTAGGAATTAGCTCAATGTCCTCAAGGTCGCTATTTTCAATGTAGGCCGCAACAAAGCTTTCACTAGTTTTTAACCAATAATTTATCATCTCCTCAATGAAAGTTTTCTCGTTTCCAAATTTTAGACTTGTATATATGTCTGCTACAGTGTTCCATAAAATATAAGCATTTGAATTATCTTCAATGACCATTTGATTGCAAGCATCTAGAAGTATCATTCTATATATGTTTATTGGTTTATCTGAGCCATAGTAACTATTGGCAGTTTGCCAAATAGATAGCAAAGCCTGTTCACTATCATTAATCGATACATCATTCGCATCAACATTGACATTTAAACCAGCTAAAACATATGGTATCAAAAGGCTTTTATCAGCCTTAAGCTTATCTACAAGTAGATTGGCAGCTTCTTGGATATTTTTTAATTTTGAGTCATCACCATCTACTATATTAATTAAACCTATATTATTAAATGTTGATATTACTGAATTACTCATATTTTTTCCTTTATAAACTTTCTAAGTAAGCCTTAATTTTTTCATTTTCTGGATAATCTTTGTAAGCAATTATTAATAAATCTTTACCAGTAACCTTCGTCCCTTTTTTTACATTATTCCATAAAGCAAACCAAGTATCTTTTGGGCGATTTTTCATTTCCAACGTGGATTTTTTACCGCCAGCTTGTTCCCATAGTATTGATATCTCGTCATTCGTTTCATATAATTCTGTTAATTCTGAAAGAATTTCATCATCGGCCATAGTGTTATTGCTTGCTAATTCAGAGGGAGGAATTTGATTTGAGCTTGTATAGGTTCTAATGTCTATAATCTTGTTATAGTAATGTCGTAGGTAAGTTATTAACGCATAGGCTGATGCATAAGCGGCAAATTCTCGATAGCGATCATCCTTAAATGTATCAGCATAATCCGATACGCCCTTTACGACTATTGAAGGAATATCGTAAATTTCAGAAACTGAACCCAGCCCACTTGCTTCCATATCAATACCTAAAACTTTTCTTTCCCCAAAAGAAAGCTGATTGAACAAATTTTCATCCTCCTGTACTTGTGCCCCAGTTAATATAGGAGCAACATGTATTTGAAACTCTCTATCTTTAGGTAGTTGTTTAGGATGAAACAACATTAGTTGTTCAATATAGTCCTTGCCTTTATTTGTCAAATTCAATGGTTTTTCAATTAATCCTTTTTTCAATAATCTTCCTAATACTTGCGTCCAATCTGGGCAATATTCGTCAAAAGTATCTTCTTCGAGAGGTATTTTGTTTTCGTAAATTTGTTTTAACACCCAATTTTCTTGAAACTCTAGTGAATATAGCGGTCTTTGCGTGAGCCACTCATTTTCCTCACCCTTTACAATTGAAGATATATTCTGCATGTACTGAACCATATTAGATGAAGGTCTATAAGGTAATGGGTCTGCCCTAAACGTTTTATTATTACCTTCAACTATAATTTTTCCACTATCATAAGAGCATAATTTATCAGCAAAAATGACATCTCCTAATGAAACTTTGCCTCTATAACCAGCACATATGCCAGACATTGCAATTAATCTAGGTCTTACCTCATGAATTAATTTGGTTGAAATAGACTGAGCTGTTTCTCTACCCATGTGACTCAACCATGTTGCTAAAATAGTAATTTCATTACCATCAATGGTTTTTAATAGGGTTTCGGAGGCAATATAGCCATTTACCAAGGTACTTAATTTCCATTCTGAGTTATATTCATTTTGGATTTTTAATAAGCTATCATATTCATCTTTTAATGCACAAATAACTAATACATCTACTTCTCTTTCATTCATTAACTTATTCTCCGTGAAAATATTCCAAGTGTTTTTTTGTAATTTAATAAATATTTCGACTTCTCAATTCTTAACTTCATTTAGATATGATTTTATACTCATTTCGCTTTTTTCTTGAATTTTTGAGTTTCCTGGATAATATCAGGTCAGCCCAGTTGTAAAAAGTAAAAACTATGATTAGAAAATTACATTCTAAAAAGTTTTTCAGTCGTCAGTTCAGTTTCTTTAGCAATACTCGGCAATTTTTTTGTATAAGATAAGATATAATTGTTTTTACCCTTTAGTGAATTATATTCTTGTTCTAGAATATGATTATCAATAAGACTCATGTTGCGATTTAGAA
>BMPS01000068.1 GCA_014647715.1 Streptomyces cinereus | reverse complement strand
ATAAATGGAGGTTTGGTCACCAATAAATGGAGGTTTGGTCACCAATAAATGGAGGTTTGGTCACCAATAAAGAGAATAAAATATAATTTACCATAAAAGGTAATACATGTTATTATACCATTAATAAAAATAGGGGGTTAAAATGGGTAGTTTGGTCGTCAAAGACAATGCGTTAATCGAAGCCAGTCACAAGCTAAGTGAAAGTGAGCAACGCCTAATCCTACTTGCAATCGTTAAAGGGCGTGAGTTTTGCGACAATATTGAGCAACTACAAGGCAAAGAGTTAGAAATCCATGCCGATGACTATATGCAGACGTTTGGGGTTGACCGTCATGCTGCCTACAAATCTCTAAAATCAGCGGTGTTAGGGCTGTTTGAAGCTAAATGGGGTTATAAGTACGTCAATGACAAAGGCAAAACCGTAGTACGTTATGAGCGTTTTACCCAAATGGCAGAGTATGTCGAGGGTGGGGCGGAGGTTAAATTTAAGTTTGCCGATGCGATTGTTCCTATGTTGGTTGAGTTGGAACGCAATTTTACCACCTATGAAATAACACAGGTCGCTAACCTACAAAGTCGCTACGCCATGCGGTTATACGAGTTCCTGATACGCTTTAAAACCACTAAGAAACTAGAAATCAGCATAGAAGACTTGCGCTTTCGCTTTGGGCTACTTGAGCATGAATACAAGGCAATGGGTGATTTTAAAAAATTTGTCCTAGATCTAGCAGTCAAGCAAATCAACGAACACACCGACATCACAGTCAAGTATGAACAACACAAGAAAGGACGCAATATTACTGGCTTTACATTCACATTCAAGTATAAAACCACCCAAAAAGCCACTAAGCAGCTAGAACAGCGTGATGAAAACACGGCGGATATGTTCACCAAGTACACCGATGCTCAATTGGGTCGAGCTGTGCATAGTAAGAAATTTATTGCTGATTACAATGGCTTAGTGTCGGCTCAAAACCCTGCTAATCAATCATCTTCCGCTTGGGTGGCTCATATGGTTGCGTGGCTGAAAAAAGACCCTAGTAAGTTCACCAAGCGGCCAATCGAAGAATATTTAGACGATGAACAAGCCGCAAAATTCTAAAAATCTGAAAGGTGTACAAATATTTTTAAAAATTAGGACCATCATATCCATTATCTACATTAGGGTAATGAGCTTCTTGGCGTACAATCGGTAATACTTCTTCTTTATTTTGCACTTTAATCTGTGCTAATTGTCGCAATTGATCTAATTGGTCGTTATCTAGCCCCTGGCTGTTTTCAGCTATTACTAGCTCAACATTTTTATTAAATAAGCTTTGGAAATAGCCTGGTTCATTCTCAATTTTGCGATTAAGGTTTTTACAGAACCGTATCACGGTAGACTCCAATGCTTCATTCTCATAGTCCATGGTAAGGTGAAACTGCGGATTATATGGATTATCAGAAGTATAACGCCCTATAAAATCCTCATAATCTTGGGTAATTGGGGTATATACACTACTTGGCCAAGTATGCCTTGCAATGGCATACATATTTAACGCCTCAAATAAGCTCATAGAGGCACGTTTGGATTGAATAGGTATATCCATAGGGGTATATGCTAGATCGTCCATCTGAAGGCGTTTATAACGCTTCTGAAGGCGGTCTTTTCGATAGGTTAATAGTTTCTTGTATTCATCTTGCAGTTTTTCGCTATTTTCCCATTGTCTTCGTTGATAATTACGACTCTTCTCGGCTCTTGCATTTGGTGTTGTTTCGGCAGCAACCAAATCAGCTTGAAAATATTTACCCTCTAATTTAATTGAACGTCTAGGCTTACCGCGGTATAAGGTTTTGTCAGGGTTTGCAATCTTTAAGCAGTGTGGATTGCTATCGTCAACGACCTGGTAACCATGATTAATGATTGTTCTTATCACATCATCACGATTATGAATGCTTTGCTCGGCAATACCCTTGTCTATGATATTACCAATGACCAGAGCCACATCTTTTTTGGTGGTCGCTTTGGGCTTTGATGAACTATTTAAATCACTACGCCGATAGTTGCGAAAATTACGAGGATCATTAGGGTTATCTAATCCATAGGCTAAGCTAATTAAATCCTTCCAAGTATTAAGCAAAGGTTTATCAGTTTTATGATTATAAGGTGTCATGGCTGTGCCACGCAGTAACTCTACGTTCGCAATCACGAAGTTTAATTCAAGTCGGCCCTTATCTGTGTGTTGTACCCAATAGCATTGATATTGGTCAGCATCAAGTGAAGGCAATAATGTTTGCTCAAAACTATCCATGATTCTTTGTTTTTGTAGCTCATCGATCTTTTCTTCAGCCGTAAAAGACAAACAGCCAGCCGTATAGGTTGTAGCAAAATCCAAGGTATCGATAATAGCGGTAGTTAGATCAGGGTCACCACGCAGCAGCTGAGCCGTTTGATTAGCCAAACGTTCTTCGTTAAGCAGATAATTTTGTACACTGCTACCATTACGAGTATTACCATTACCTCGTTTAAAAAATTTAACTAACATGCTCATTCCCTACTTGGCTGTACTGTTGGCGAATAGCTATCAGCTGTTCAAGTATTTCACCAAAGTAACGCTCTAACTCTACTACATCGGTGCTATTAAGTTCACCACCTGAAGCAATGCGGTAATTGATTTGTCTTGCAACTTGGTTGGTATTATTCCCAATTCCTGCTAATTGTCTAAGTAATTGCGGATGAATATTTGGGGTATTTTTTGAAGGTGTTTGAGAATTACCAAGACAAACGCTACGCATATAGCTGGCCATTGGCTGACCGTTTGCCTGCTTTTTAAGTAGCTCATACTCACTTTCAGTTAACCTTACTTTAATGGATTTTTGTCTATTCATAAGTAAATCATCCTGAGTATTTTTTGGGTGTTGTTAACTAGCTAATATGTTTATCAAGAAGGGTATGGTTGAGAATTTAAGGGGATATCTTTTACAGTTTTTTTGGGGGTCAAGGGGGCATAGCCCCCTGCCAGATTGGCAAATAGAACCTTTTACTACGATAGTAGAAAAGGGGTCTTTTTGTCTATGCTGGCTTTATAAATTGGCTAAATAACTTGATGTTATTAAATATAACTAATATTGTAAGAACCTATTTTTTGATTAGATGGCTATATTGCAAGAACCTATTTTCTTTGATTGAATATATATATTGTAAGAACCTATTTTGCTTGAATGCGTATACTGTAAGAACCTATTAGGAGAATAAAATGCCATATCTTAATTTGTGGGAAGAGGAGAAAGAACCAGCTGAGCCCGACTGGGAAGAATATGATGAGTATGTAAGACAAAAGGAAATTACCGAGAAAAGAAGTCGTCATATGTCTATTATTAATAAAAGGCGTACAGCTAACTCTAATGGTCTGTTTGCTATGCTGTTATTGATGGATAAGGGATGTTATTTAGATGGTTTAGATGTTCATAATCATGAAAAATATGATAATGGCACTGATTTAAACATATCCAGAGCCAATGATACTGATTACTTTAAAAATGAGCTCAATGTCTATCGAGCGGTTCATATTGGTAAGTTATTTGGTATGTCACCAAACAAAAAAATATTTACCAGCCTAAAAAAACCTAAAGGCCATAGGTTCAAATTTAAATTACAAGAATTGATTAATATCATTCAACAAGATAAGACACGTTATGAAAGACGTTTACAACATGCTCAAAGTCAATTTTTAAACAAATTTACCAATCAATAAATTAAATATTTGCTCTTAAACCGCCTTTTTTTGTGTATTTTTTCTTCTTTTTTTTGAATTTTTTAAAAAAAGCTTTTTTATTGTTTTATTGTTTTATTGTTTTATAGGAGAAATTTTTTAACAATTTTTTTTATAAAAATCAAATAATTGCGATGTGGATTATTTTTGATAAATGGAGGTTTGGTCACCAATAAATGGAGGTTTGGTCACCAATAAATGGAGGTTTGGTCACCAATAAA
>BMPS01000067.1 GCA_014647715.1 Streptomyces cinereus | reverse complement strand
TCGGTGAACTCGTATTTACTGCCTTTAGTGGCTCTCACCAAGATGCGATTAAAAAGGGTTTCGCTAAACGTCAAGAAAATCCAAATAGTATTTGGAATGTGCCGTACTTTACCATTGACCCTAAAGACATTGGTGCAACCTATGAAGCAGTCATACGGGTCAATAGCCAATCCGGTAAAAGTGGCGCAGCGTGGCTGCTTGAAACCCATCATGGCATCAAATTACCCCGTGCGTTTCAGCTGGACTTTAGCCAAAGGGTTAAAGACTTCACCCACCAACATGAAAAAGAAGCCAGTATGGCTGAGATTTGGCAACTATTTAAAAACAGCTATGGCTTAAACTTACCTCAGCAAACAGGCTATCAAGTACAAGGCTTTACTGGGAAAAACAATGCCAGTGACTACCATTTAATGGTTGAATTTTCTAACCCCAATGAGTTAATAATTGACGGTATAGGCAATGGAATACTCTCTGCCTTTGTAAATGCGATTAACAGCCATTTCGATAGACGATTTAGCATTGAGCAGTATGATGAGCATAGTCTAGGTAAAGCCAGCGATAGCCAAGCGATTTGTTATGTGGTGCTAACAGAAGATGATAAGCGGTTTTATGGGGTAGCGATTGGCGATGATGTCGCAAAAACGTCCATGCAGGCGGTTTTGAACGCTGGGATTGGAGCAGCGGATAGATTGCAATAAGCTGTTAACGCAGGTTTAGGTGCTGGATAAAATCGTTCTTATTTTCAGGTGATACCAAAATATGCTCGATTTTATTCGGCTTTACTTGATAACTGATATCCAATCTGTCTAGGGACAAGGCAGGCGACGCTATTAAACGATGGCTAGGCTTAACATCAATAATGGTATTGCGAGGAATGACAGTATTAGAGAAGCCACTATGTATGATTAAATCCATTTGGGTCAATTGATAGGATGTTTTAAACACAGGCAACCACATTAATACCAGAGCAAATACTGTTGGAAAAAATAGCACAAAATAACTTTGAACTAATGGTATATGCTTGTGTCGATGATAAATGAAGGGAGACATCAACAATGCTATACTGCCCATAACAAATATGATGATGAGCCAGTTATCAATTTTAGAATAGAAAGTAAACATAAATCATTATCGCTCATATTGAGCAACGTATTGGGTCGGTGATAGCCCAATACGTTGTTTAAAAGCGGTACTAAACGCACTAGGACTGTCATAACCAACAGTTAATGACACATCGACTACGCTTTGACCTTGCAATAATAGCTCAAGACTGTACTGCAACCGTAGCCGTCTTAGCCATTCAATAAAGCTCAACCCTGTTTGCTGAGTAAATTGCCGTGATACCGTGCGTTCACTGATGTTAAGCAGGTGGGCAATATCAGCAAGTGCCCATGGATGAGAGAGTCGCTCGCTAATTTTTTCAAGCAAGGCTTGATACTCAGGCAAAGTGGGCTGTGGTACTTCAAATTCTGCGAGCGGTGTTAAACATCGAAGTTCATCAAGTATCAGCTCAACGATCCAAGCTTCACGGGTATTGGTTTGATAATGACTGTCAATACCAACGGCACTGCCAAGCAACGCTTGCAGTAACTCGCTGATGGCAACCACTTGACTGCGATTGGGTAGGTCTGCCCGTGTCAATGGTTCAACAAAGGCGGATAAAACTTGGGTATTCTTTAAAATAGTTAGGCTATGTTCAGTACCTTTTGTTAGCCATATTCCTCGATTTTGGGTAATGGCAAATTGGCCAGTAGGCGTCGTTACTCGGATAAAGCCGTGTTTTACGATAATAAGCTGATGACAGACATGGCGATGGGATGGTTCGGACATCCCAGTTTCGTAGTGCTGTTCAACAATACTTAGCGGCTGATTAGGTTGTGAGGATTGATAATACATGGATAAATCTGGATAACGACAAAGACTTGTATTTATAGTATAGTCTATTACTTAATCAGTAAATAAATGTTTAATCGCACCTAATGCACTGTCCATTGCCTCATCACAGAGCTTAGTATCACTGTGATAGATTAGATTAAAACTGATTAATCCTTCTAATATTGTCATAATAATTAAGGCTTTAGTATGATCTTGGGTGTTACTTTGGATAAGCGCCAAAATCCAAGATTTATGCTGGTTAATGATATTATCAATTTGCTCGCTACGATTATCAAGCTCGGCCGATGCCCGGCAAAACAAACAGCCGTTAAAATTAGGCTGTTTAAACCACGACCGATGCCATTGAAAGATTGCTTCAATAGCTGCCCATCCTGTCAAATTTTCACCCATGAAATGGGCTAACTCAGCACGAAATCGAGCATCACGCGATTTTAACACCTCATAGATAAGCTTATCTTTACTACCAAATTGGTTATACATAGTAGTTTTTGAGCAATTGGCGACATCTCTAATGGTATCAACGCCAACATTAAACCCATGCTCATAAAATAAGTTTTCAGCTGTCAATAAGATTTTCTGGGTGGTCTTTGACATACATCTCTTCTTTTTTACTTAATCTTGTTTACTCAAGCCTGACAATTGATTAAAATCAAAAGTGAACAGTTCTGTTCACTTTTGATTTTAATGTTAGCTATTATTCCATAGTCAGAGCGTCATATATTTAGTGCGCCAAGCATAGGTAAACCGTATGAAGTTTTTAGTAAATCGCGCAGAGAAACTGCCGCCTAGTAGCCCCAAAACTAACTTACTACGCTCATTATTAGGTGGTACATTGGCAATTTTAGTCTTGGAGATGTTAAGTCAATATACTGCGACTCATCTGATTATGGCACCGTTTGGGGCAACGTGCGTACTACTTTTTGCAGTGAGCACCTCGCCACTTGCTCAGCCACGTAATGTCATCTTAGGTCATTTTATTTCAGCATTTGTTGGCTTATTATTTCTCAAACTATTTGGGATATCAATGTTTACCACAGCATTAGCCGTTGGCGTGGCCATCGGACTCATGCAATGGCTTAGATGTGTCCATCCGCCTGCAGGTGCTAATCCGTTAGTAATTTTACTAACCGCTAATCAGGTTAGTTATGATTGGGGTTTTCTCTTGTTCCCTGTACTTGCCGGGTCGATTAGTTTAGTGATGATAGCCTTAGTGGTTAATAATATCAAGGCACCTGTCAAATGGCCAAATTACTGGTTTGCTTTAATAAAAAGTAGATCATAGCCCTATCGCATGATTGACGTTTGTTGATAATATTACTCAATAGACATTTTAATGAGGGAGAGACTTACCACCGTGACCATATGTGTTCAACAATCTCAACAAGCTGAAATACCTGCTATATTAATGGTGATAACGGAGGCTATCTTGGCTTGCGTTGAAGACTGAACCATCCTAGATTGTCGAAGACCTCAATATTTGGGAAAAGTCAAACATGGCAGTAAAACAATATTAAACAAAGATTATTAATACAATTTCGCCAATCTTTCATTATGTTAAATAATATTTTAAAATCAATTTTTTCAAATTTATATTAAACTTATACAACACAGGAAACATTTAACTATCCAAGATGGATATTAATTTTAATGTAAATATTTTCCTATTATCTTTCATCTAAACCATAATCATAACACCTTAAAGTTTTCTGTCTGAGCAACTTATTTCTGTGCATGAAAATTAGCAATGATTTCTTCATTAGTCCTTTCTTTTCTTTTATCAGCCGAAAACCTAAAACTAATATTGGTATGATGACAAAAAATTTCAAAAAGCGTAGGATACAGTTGTTGCGCTATTTCAGTGTTACTTTCTTGCCTAACTTTTGGCTCACCGTCCTTCCTAAGACCATTACGCTTTACACCAATACAATATATAGCTTTTGGGTTCTTAGGACTATAACGAGCCGCTATTAAAAGTTTTTGATTTTCGTCTTTTTCTTTCAAATTTACAGAACTGGGAATATTTTCAAAACCTTGGGAAAAGCGCTCTAAGACCCCTTTTATTCCTTGACCGTCACCCATCCAACCAAGTTTAAAAAATTTAGCAAATTCTGAAATATTAATAAAACTAACTCTGTAAAGGCTTGCGTAAGCAACTATTTTATTATTTACATCAGTAGGATCAATAAACTCCAATTTAGCTTTAAAATAAGTTGATTCATTTTGAATGTAAGTACTATGTTTTTTATGATTCTCATGATTTTTAACATAGTGTGAGACAAAAACAATGCAAGGAACATTATTAAAACGAAAGCTAAATGTCTCAAGTGTCATTTTCAATGATTTCATATGTAGTAATTCAGACTTCATCTGACAGTTACCCATAAAAAGGACATCGGCTGTCAGATTAAATTTGAGCTAAATTTTTTTGAGCCCAAACTGCCTTACCATCAAGTAACGTTTGCATCGGGGTACGC
>BMPS01000066.1 GCA_014647715.1 Streptomyces cinereus | reverse complement strand
TTCTAAATCGCAACATGAGTCTTATTGATAATCATATTCTAGAACAAGAATATAATTCACTAAAGGGTAAAAACAATTATATCTTATCTTATACAAAAAAATTGCCGAGTATTGCTAAAGAAACTGAGTTAAATACTTTGAAATTTTTTAGTACATAATTTCTAAAGTAGAAATTAGAGTAATAAATGAGTCTTTATCAGGAACTAGCTAGAGATAAGAACTAATTAATAAAGTTTATAGGTCAAACTATGTTTAGAGTTAACGATAAGTTTTCATTTGAAAACAATGATTATGTTATTAAAGAATTTCTCGGCAATGGAGGTATGGGATATGTATTTTCAGTCGAAAATCAAAACTCCAACCAATTTGCTTTAAAGATGATTCCATATATTAATGCGAGTAATGATGATGAATATCGTTCTATTATTAATGAGTGGGAAAAAGCTCAATTAATAAATCATGTGAATGCTATTAAATATCACGGCTTTAATGATGGACTAACCAGCGTTAAGAACCCATTTTTACTAATGGAATTAGCAAGAGATAAGACCTTAGCAGAATTTTTAAGAAATCAGAATACTCTTTTATCTGAAGATGAGTGTTTAGGTATTTTCTACCAATTGATTGATGGAATCGAAGCGATCAATGCTGAATTAGTTCATCGAGATTTAAAACCTGAAAACATTTTAATAGACAGAGGTGTTTTTAAAATATCAGATTTCGGATTAGCTAAAATAGCTGAAGATAAAACGCGTACAAAAACATTCAAAGGATGGGGTACACCTCCATATATAGCTCCAGAAGCATGGCGTTCTGAAAAGAATACTATTCAAATGGATATGTATGCTATGGGGCATATATTTTATCAAATATCTACTCTAAGACATGCTTTTGGTAACCCTCCTAATTGGGAAGAAGCCCATCTATATAGCACTCCACAACCAGTTTCAAATTTAAATTCTAATATTTCACCTAAGGTTTCGCAGGTTATTGGAAAATTATTATCCAAAAAACCAATTCAAAGATATGAAAATTGGCAAGCTGTAAGGGACTCTTTATCAATTGCTAAAACCAATGTTGGAGTGAATAGTTCAGTTATAGACACAATTCTTAGAAATAAACAGCAAAGAGATCTTCAGAGAGAACAAGAAGAATCTAAAGCGATTCAGCAACAACAATTAGTTGAAAGAAAGACTAACCTTATCAAATTTAGTTTTCGAAATGATGTTCTTGAACCTATTGAAAGTTTTGTATCCGAGTTTAATAGAATTTCTGATTTAGAAAAGATAAAAAATGTGAGCAATCTTTCAGGAAGTGAACTAAGTTATCAAGTTAATTATGGTGATAGATGGGTTAAGTTAAATCTGCATTTGATTAGAGAGTCTGATAATTTACCTTCAAAACAAAGGAATTTATTTGGTGAAATGGTAAACACCTCTATAGCACCTAAATTACATAATAAGCTTATATTGGCATGGGGTGCCATTGAAAACTTTGAGGGTAAAGGCATGAACATAGTATTGGTTGAGTCAAATATTGATGAGTATGGTGACTGGTTTGTTTTAGAAAATAGTGACTCGGGATTTGGTCTACGAAACAAGCCACGACCAACGCCATTTGCTTTTTCAAATAATGAACTAATCAAAGAAATTCATAATGTTGGTGTAATGCATATTTATAAGATAAAGGCTGTACCTCTAACTGGCGATAAGATCATAAAATTTATTGAGAGCTCTTTATAAAGCTTAAATACCGTTAAAAAATTAATAATTTTTTAGTTAAAAACTATGTTGATAAGGCTTTGAAATGGCAGTAAACGTATTTATTAGTTACTCACACAAAGATGAATTATTTAAAGAGAATTTTGAAGAACACCTATCTTCACTTAAAGACCAAAATATTGTTAATGTTTGGCATGATAGAAAAATTATTCCAGGTCAAGAATGGAAGGATGAAATTGATAATAATCTTAAGAACTCTGAAATAATTATTTTTTTAATTAGTTCTAGTTTCAATAACTCAGAATATTGTAAAAGTATTGAACTGACTCAGGCGATACTTCAGCATGAAGAGGGTAAATCAATCTTAATACCAGTCATTGTTAGACCATGTGATTGGGAAAATTATCCATATGGAAAATTTCAAGGTCTGCCAAAAGACGCAAAGCCTATTTCTAGTTGGATAGATCAGGATGCAGGCTGGTTAAATGTAATTCAAGGCTTACGGAAGTCAATAACCGAATTTGAAAAAAATAAAAAAAAAGTTAAAACAGAAATAGATTTAATAGATTCTGGAGCAATTAATTTAAAAAAATCAACTCTAGATTGGCTTCTCGATACGGAAGTTCAATTAACACATAGACTCGTTGATAGAGTGAGATTGAATAATATATATGTCGTCCCTGACTTTGAAGAATATGACAGTAATAACAAAAAATTGATATCAACAGTTAATGCTTCTTCAATTCTAGAAAGTATGGAAAATTACATTATCTTTGGTGATGATCAAATCGGTAAAACGTCACTACTTAAATACTATTATTTTCAATTTGCCAAAGCAAAACACTTTATCGTGTATGTTGATTTAAAAGATAAGAAAAACAATATTACCGACTTTGAGAAAATTATAAAACGTAATTTAGACTCTCAATACGAGAATTTAGATTATGAATATTTTATGGAAAATAACCCCATCATATTGTTCGATAATTTTGATAAGTCAATTCTGAATAACAGAACCAAAAATTCACTGCTAGAAGAGTTTGTCCAACAAAACGCACAGCTCATTATTACTTGTGACTTTGAATATAGTTATATTTTGGACAATTTTGAAGTCTTTGATTTAATCAAACGTTATAAATTGATGGGTTTAGGAAACAAAAAAAGAGAGGAATTAGTCCGTAGCTGGGTTGCCTTAGGGCAAGAAGGTACTATCGAAGATGAACAATTATATGCTGAAGTTGATGTGCTAATAGATAATATTAACAAAGTTCTTCAAAAAAATATTGTGCCTGCTCGTCCAATTTATATTCTAATTATTCTTCAAATGTTTGAGGCACATAAGAAACTTGATATTGAATTAACTTCACTCGGACATTGTTATCAAGAGCTTATATATAAAACGTTTGAGAATGCTAGAGTTAAACATAATGATTATGGTAAATATCTAAATGTATTAACCGAATTAGCTTGGTGGATGTTCAAAAATGAATCAAGCATTACGGAAAGCGATTTAAAAGATTTCTTCACATACTATGATGACAATTTCCTTTCTATCATGTCCGAAAAGGAAGTCATAGTACAAAATTTACTGGATTGCAGAATCTTATCTATTGACAGTGCGTGCTACCAGTTCAAGTATCCATACATTCAATATTTTTTCATCGGTAAGAAGATTGCAGAAAACTGTAATGATAACGTTGAATTTCAGCTAGTAATTGATAATCTTGTAGAAAAATTATACAGAGAAGATTTTGCTAATATACTGATATTCGTAACCCATCATACTAAAAGTAAATTAATATTAAACAAAATTAAAAGTTGTTTTGTAGAACAGTTCAGCACAAATGCAGAAGCCTCATTTAAAAGAAATGAATTAGAGTTCATCACTGATTTTATTAGTCAAATTCCAAAAATGGTAATTGAGCAGCGTGAAGTTCAAAAAGAAAGAGATTCACACAATGAAAAGCTGGACGAACTTGAGTATGAAACAGAAGCTCAACAAGAGCCTGACGAAGAAGATTCTAAATCATACCTATCTGATATAAATAGATTATTCAAATCAATCGAAATTAGCGGTCAAATTATTAAGAACAGACATTATAATTTAACGAAGGAGGAAATTAACGAGCTATCTACTTCAGGAATTGACGCTGGGCTTCGTTTTCTTAAACATTTTATCGAAATTTCTGAGCAAGCTAGAGAAAGCATCGTCAGGCTTATAGCTGATAATTTGTCAAACGACCCTAACTTAAGTAATTTAGCGATACGAGAGTATGCAGAAAAATCTTACCTGTTTTTAACTTATAGTGTTTTGAGCGCAACTATTCAAAAAATTTCTTACTCAATTGGCACTAAAGAAGCGTATGAAATTTACCAAAAAATTGCTGAAGAAAAAGACTCACCTGCATATCAATTGATTAGACTTGCTATCGAATTACATTTTAATAAGAAAGTCGATATAGCAAAAATTGCCGAAATGAATCAAAGTTTTAAAGATAATGTTGTTTGTCAAAGATTAATGAAAGAATTTATTATTCAACATATGTATATGTATCCAGTAGGTTACAAAATCAAGCAACAGATTTCTGAGCTTCTTGATATACCTATGGATAAACAAAGGAAATTAGATCAGGAGACAAAACATAGAACATTAATAGATTTTAATAAAATTAAAAGGTCTGAAGAAAATTAGCTAACTTAAATTAACTTCGCACAATTTATTTTATGTTAAATAATATTCTTGAAATCAAATAATTGCCCACTCTATTTTAGATATTACCAAGTATTCTAATAAAAAAATAGCCTTGTAAATTTCTCCGTTTCTTTCATCATACATCAATCACTTGTTTATTTATTGAGCCAACATCCATGTTATCGCTGTATCGATATGTAAAAGTGTGGTGTCAAACACCGGTAGTGGGCTATTTTCTTCATTGATAAGCAGTCCGATTTCAGTACACCCCAAAATTACGGCTTG
>BMPS01000065.1 GCA_014647715.1 Streptomyces cinereus | reverse complement strand
GGCTGCAGTTAGCCAGACAGGCTAAACGGTTAAAACAATCTTTATATCAGGTTAAAAGGGGTTTACTCAGTGATTATTTGCGTGAGCAGTTACGCTCGCCTTCGGTCGTCTTTGCGTAAGTCCTATAAACTTATTTTCCAAGAATAACTTATGTAAGTTATGCATAAAAAGTAAGTTATGACATTTAATGAAAAAATATAACTTACTTGAGTTATTTAACTTTCTTCATTTTTTGTTGCAAGAACTGCTAAATTTAATTGTTCTTCTGAAAGAAAGCTTAGTTGCTGAATCGCTGTTTTGACAATTATCGAACGATTAGCACGAGCGACCCTACTTTTTACAAGTAATTCATCAATTTGATCACTCACTTCTTGAGTAAGTGAAAAAGTTTGGCGAATATATTTAGCCTTCGATTCTTTTTGTAGCGAATGGGTATTTGCCCCCCCAATAAAACTATCGACAGAGATATCAGCGTTATAACCTTTTTTCTTTAAATCACCTAAACCCATTATACTTCTCCTAAAAACTCTTCGGCAATCGCTACAATTTCTGCACTGGCTTTACCATCTGTATCACCTTTGGCTTCAAATACTGTAAATCCGTTTTCATCAGCGTCATCATAAATATTACGATTACTGGTAAAATTCTGAAGAGCTGGAATATTAAATGAGTCACAAGCATCTTTAGCGTCAGTGATACGCTGGAATTGACTGGGCAAAGTTGGACATTGTGTCATGACGGCTTTTGCTTTTAAATTAGGATTGATGGCTTTTGCCATTTTCACCAGATTTTCCATGTGTGCCAGTGTTTTTAAATCCCGACGTTTAGGTCTAAAAGGCAACAACATATGGGTTGCAACGGTCATAGCAGAACGTAAGGCTTCAGAATCTTGACCACCTGCATCAATGACAATATCTTGATAACGCTTTGACAAATCAATTAGTGTCTGTCTAATATTACCTGAGCATTGCACTGATGGGAGTGTTTTAGAAATTTGGTTTTGCTCCCGCTCTTTTACCCAGTCAGTCGTTGTACCCTGCGGGTCAGCATCTAACAATAAGATGTCTCGATTTCTATTCTGCAAATAAACTGCAATATTTTGAGCTAAGCAGCTCTTGCCTGAACCACCTTTTTCACCGCCAATTAAGATTATCATAAATTACACCTTTTATTTAAGTTATTAAAGTTACATAACTATTTTAACAGACTTAAGTTACGTAAGTTAATTAATTTATTCAAAATTTTATTATATATAATTTATTGATTTAAATTAATTTTTCACATAGATGCAATATTATTTAATGAAATTACTTACGCAAGTTACTTATTAGCATTAACTTATGTAATAAATTATATAATTAAATAGGACGTATTTCTACCAACTTCTTTCTAATATTTCTTGAATATTTTTAAATTTTTTAACACTAGTAGGGTCTTTTAGTAAGACACGCCAACTATTAAAAACTTCATCATAACTTCTACTATCATTGCTTGCGAGTAAACTACTATTAGCATCTAGAAACTCCTTTTTAAATTTAGCCAATTTATTAATTTGACCATCTGATAGTCCTTTTATTTGCCATGATAGTGCTAGAGGATTTTTTTTCTCTGACTCAAAAATATCAATTGTCTTACCAATAGGTTGAGCAGTTTTTTTAGCTTGAGCTTTTAATTTGAATTTTAGCTCAAGATGAGTGAATTTTTTTCCCGTTTTTACAAGTTTATATTCAACATTAATTTTAGTTTTTTCATTAATTTCATTGACTGCAGTTTCAATAACTCGTACTTTCAAATCTTTTGTTGCAGGGTATTTGTCACCAAGATCAAGAAACTCTCTTAAATCTTCAATTGTGATTTTTCGAAACCCTGTATCTTTAAATTGCATGAGTAATTCAAAGAATCTAATACTATACGAGCTACTAAGCCCTGCAATATCTTGTTTTAAATATTGGGTAAAATTAGCTGATAAATTGCTCAAATAGGGCAAAATTGATTTACTAAATCTAAGAACCACAAAATGCTGATTATTAGGCATTTTAGTTGGTTGTAATCCTAAACTTTGAGCAAGTTTAATCATACCTTCGCCAGTTCCAACTCCCATATCCTGTACCCAGCGAGTTTTTAGTACATCGTCACCTACTTTTAATACAATAGAACGTTCATACAAACGTTCAGCCGCTTCACGCATTTCTCTATATGCAGTTTTAGGATGCACACCCATTTCAATAAAATCGCTGACTTCGACGGTATAGACCTCTTCATCTTGAACTTCCACACCTTTAGGTATTTGAGAAATTGCAGAAAGAATCAAACGTTGTTCATTTGCAGTTAAGTGATAACTGGCAGTGATAACTACATTAGATTTCACAATTAGATCATTACTCATGGCAAAATTCCAATAATTAATAGGACACAAAATATCATAGTCCCATTAAAGTAGTCAATCCGTCCCATTAAAGTAGTCAATCCGTCCCATTAAAGTAGTCAATCCGTCCCATTAAAGTAGTCAATCCGTCCTATTTATGTTCTCCAAAACCGGGCTACATCAGGCATACAGATGGTCTATAAACCTTTAAAAACTATAAAAACCTAAAAAAGAATTTTTTTGTTTTTAAACTTTTATACATTTAAACGTTGAAATTCCTGTAAGTGGAATAGCCAAGCAGCAAGATTGGCAGATGAATCGAGCGTTTTTAAGCCCCAGCTATACCACCAAGCTATCAGATCTGCTTAAAGTGCATTAGTGCGAGTTTGCTAACGGCTGTTAATAAACCCATGTTAAAAGAGAAACCCTGATGTGTGCTAACTTTCAACCCATTAGTCCTACGCAAGCGCCGTTATTTACCAATTAACAGCTCAGCTTTGACGTCAAACAGGATATTTACCCAGGCTATGAAGCCCCCTTACTGTTTGCTAACCTCTTATCAAATACGAGTGGCGATCAGCCATGTTTGGAATGGTGCCTAAATGGGCGAAAGATACTGCTATTGCCAAATACACCTACAATGCCCGTAGTCAAACGGTCATGGATAAACCAAGCTTTAAACGCGCTTGGTATAACAACCAGTTTGCGCTCATTCCGGTGCAAACCATCTTTGAACCCAAATATATCGATGGTAAAGGTTAACATTATGGCATTGAACGCGAGGATGGTGAGCTCTTTACCGTAGCCACTTTATATGAAATTGTTGAGATAGGGGAGCAAATCGTTCGCTCCATGACCATGCTGACCATCAATGTCGATAATCATCCTTTCATATCACAATTTCATAAGCCTGAAGATGAAAAACGCTCGATTGTGGTGATCGAACCTGAGCATCGCCAGGATTGGCTCAATATGAATCATGAGGACGCGTTTGAGCTACTTAAACCGATGGGTGCTGGGTATGTAGCAGAACATCGGCCAAAGCCGAAAAAACCGCTTAAAACGGCGCAAATGGATGTGTTTAATGGCTAGGGTAGCAGTTATATGACTGAATTACACCCATGATTGAGTAATCTAATGACTTCAACCCCAATGACAGCAGATACGCAATCTCAAATCGATGCCATCTTTAACCAAGTTGTCCAGTACAACCAACGGCACGATACCAGCAAACCATTATTCTTTGATACCGAAACCACCGGTGGCGGCAGGGAGGATCAAATCATTGAAATTGCGTTTTGTGATAGTGATCGAAATGTGATTATCGATACGCTGATCTATACCGATAGACCGTCTAGCCTAGGCGCATTTAAGGTGCATGGTATTTATCGTCATGAGCTGATAGGTAAACCTACCTTTATTGATATTCAACCCGCGATTGTGCAATTACTTAAAGGACGCACGCTTTATGCCTATAACGCGAGTTTCGATATTCGTATGATGCGGCAATCAGGTCATAAGCTTCGAATGCAACAAGTAGATGTCAAATGCCTAGCCAAACAATTTGCCAATTTTATTGGACAGTACTCGCCATACTTTAAAAGCAACCGTTACTTTAGCCTAAGCAAGGCTATGGCCCACTTTGGGGTAGAACATAGCAACGCGCACCGAGCAGCAGCCGATGCGTTAGCCTGTGTGACGGTATGGCAGGGGATGGTGAAAAGTCATCATTGGGATTATTGAATGACGTATGATACTGAAATACAACTATGTAGTAGGGAACAGAGCAACCTAATTAATAAGGTTGCTCTTTTTTATTGTGCTGGGATTCGTCATCATCTACATATAAAATAATATCACCTGGTGCGCAATCTAAATACTTACATAATTTATCAATGGCATCGATATCAATTTTTATCACATCATTGTTATACAAACGATAAAGGGTCGAACGACTTATATCCAAATCTCTATCAATATCGGCAACTTTAAGACCACGTTGTGCCAATAAAACAGGCAAATTTATCTTTATCACAATAAAATCCCTAAAAATGAAAATAAATACTTGATTTAGGAATAAAATGATATTAACATAGTTCCTAAATTAGGGAATAAATTTTATTTTTAGATATAAATTCCCAATTTCAACTATTATCCCATACTTGAGATAATTTTCCAATCGAACAACAAAAAATTCAAGGAGCACAAAAATGCACCCAAACCCCGTCATCCAACACCTCTATGACCAACTTGACCAAAGAAAAAACCGCCAACAGCAAATTAATAAGCTTACAAGCCAACTAGGTTCTGTTGAACATTCAAAGCTTCAGCCAATGATAAGCAAAGGCTAGAGCGACCAAATTCTCATAATTACGTTTAAGCTTCTCATACCTTGTCGCAATACCCCGATAATGCTTAATACGGCA
>BMPS01000064.1 GCA_014647715.1 Streptomyces cinereus | reverse complement strand
TGAGTTCTCTGATTTCTCGCTCAAGCTCAGCGATACGAGCCGCTTGGCTTTCAGTGCTAACGGTCACAGGATTTTGCTTAGCTAGGTGCTTTTGATGCCATGAGCGTAGGGTTTCGGGCGTGCAGCCAAATTTAGGTGCGATGGCTTGGACGGACTTGGGGCTTAGGACGGTTGACCGCTTTCTTGGCTCACAGGTCATGAATGAGGCCGCTCGTGCATTGTTAATTGATCCATCAAGGCGTGAACAATGTTATTACAGTGCATTTTCTCCAATACTCACCCATGGTGACGCAGCCATATTGAAAGTACAGCATTGGCTACAAAGAACCAACGCGCAAGATATCGATTTATCCACCCTCGCCAACTGTGCTCAGTTAGAGGAGCGTACTTTTCTGCGCCGTTTCCATAAGGCGACGGGCATGACATCAACGGAATACTGTCAGCGATTACGCATCGGTAATGCAAAAGACTTTCTACAGTTCTCTTTAATGCCTGTTGAACAAATAGCGTGGAAGGTTGGTTATAGTGATGTCAGTGCGTTTCGTAAGATATTTAAGCGTGTTGTTGGTTTGACACCAAGTGAGTATCGGCGCAGATTTACTCTGGATAAAGAGTAATGTACTCAGGCGATTACTTTTTTAAAGCGCATCAATAAGATGCAGTTGCTCATTCCAGCTTTTCTCCAACTGGTCAATATTTTCAGATGTGATTCAGCCCATCGTCCTTTCTGTCAAACAGATAGGCTGCGCGTTTATAAGGCTGATTCATTGCGCTTGTGCAGGGAAACCGCCTTTTGCTAAAGCAGCTGTCATCTGCTCAATACTGGCGATGGTTTCGATACTGACCACTTTGGCTGCTAAATCAATCTTAACCTTGGCCTTTGAGTCGATATTCTGAATAGCTGCTGTCACACCACGGGCACAACCGCCACAGTTCATATTTGCAATCAATAGTTTCATACCCTTTCTCCAAATAAGTTTTATTTCATCACTAAGCTTAAGCCTTGTCATCATGGTAAGGTCAAACACATTTTTGAAAAAATATACTTGACCTTACCATGATGTCAACCTATATGCTGTTGATAATAGATTGAACATGATAGAGGCTGTTATGAATTCAGAAAATAGTAAGTCTTATCTTTATAGTGAGACATTGCCCATTGAGGGTATGACTTGTGCTTCATGTGTGGGACGAGTAGAAAAAGCATTAAAAAAAGTTGAAGGTGTTGAAAATGCTGAGGTGAATCTTGCGACTGAAAAAGCCATGATTTCCTCATCTCAACCTTTAGACCTTATCGCAGTAACCAAAGCCGTAGAACGAGCCGGTTATAAGATCTTGGCATCTCAGCCGATTGAGCTGTCGATAGAAGGTATGACTTGTGCTTCCTGTGTTGGACGGGTAGAAAAAGCATTAAAAAAAGTTGAGGGCGTACAACAAGCAAACGTCAACCTTGCTACTGAACGCGCATGGGTACAAGGCAACGCTCAAGTACAGAGCAGCGATTTGATTCAAGCCGTTAAAAAAGCGGGATACACAGCTAAGCAGATTGAGCAAAGTGTGAGTGTTCAACAGGATAAAAAAGCCACGGAACAGCAACAGCTGAAACGAGATTTAATGATCTCTTTAATTTTAGCCATGCCTGTTTTTATTCTAGAAATGGGATCACATATGATTCCAGCTTTTCATATGTGGGTCATGGACAATATCGGCACGCAACAAAGCTGGTTGATTCAATTTGTTTTGACGACGCTGGTTCTTATCTTTCCAGGGCGACGTTTTTATCAAAAAGGTATTCCGGCATTATGGCGTTTTGCCCCAGATATGAACTCATTGGTGGCGGTTGGAACACTGGCGGCTTATAGCTTTTCTCTCATTGCAACATTTATTCCACAAGTTCTACCCGAGGGCACCGTGAATGTGTATTATGAAGCGGCCGCTGTGATTGTGAGCTTAATTTTATTAGGGCGTTATTTTGAGGCAAAAGCCAAAGGACGTACCTCTCAAGCCATTCAACATCTAGTGGGTATGCAGGCAAAAACAGCGCGTGTTCACCATAATGGGCAAGTGAATGAAGTACCGATTGCAGAAGTAACCACAGAAACGATCGTTGAGATTCGTCCCGGTGAGCGTGTTCCTGTTGATGGTGAAGTGGTTGAAGGTCAAAGCTATATTGATGAATCCATGATTACGGGTGAACCCGTTCCTGTTAAAAAACAAGTGGGTGATCAAGTGGTAGGAGGGACGATCAATCAGAATGGAACTTTGAATTTTCGGGCAACGGCCATTGGCGACTCTTCGGTATTGGCGCAAATCATTCGCATGGTTGAACAGGCTCAAGGATCTAAATTACCGATTCAGGCATTGGTTGATAAAGTCACTATGTGGTTTGTTCCCATGGTCATGTTCTTAGCAGCTCTGACTTTTGCTGTGTGGTTTATTCTTGGTCCTGAGCCTGCTTTGACGTTTAGTCTCGTTAATGCCGTTGCTGTCTTAATCATTGCTTGTCCCTGTGCAATGGGATTGGCAACCCCTACCTCCATTATGGTTGGTACAGGTCGCGGTGCAGAAATGGGCGTCTTATTCCGTAAAGGTGAAGCGTTACAAGCTTTACAGGAAGTTAAAGTCATTGCGGTCGATAAAACCGGCACCTTGACCGAAGGTAAACCAACCTTAACGGATTTTCATGTCCAACAAGGGTTTCAACATGAGCAAGTCTTGCGTATTGTGGCATCGGTTGAAGCAAAGTCTGAACATCCCATTGCCGTAGCCATTGTTCAAGCCGCAGAACAGCAAAATATCAGCTTATTACCGATTACCGCCTTTGACTCTGTGACCGGACTAGGGATTAAAGCGGAAGTGACAGGTCAAACCATTCATATTGGTGCTGATCGTTATATGAAGCAATTAGAGCTTGATGTTACACCTTTTGAAAATGAGGCTGCACGCTTAGGACAAGAAGGTAAAACCCCACTTTATGTCGCGATTGACCAAAAGCTAGCAGCCATTATTGCCGTTGCAGACCCTATTAAAGATACCACTTATACTGCTATTGCAGGTTTACATCAACTGGGCTTAAAAGTGGCAATGATTACAGGCGACAATCGGCATACCGCCCAAGCAATTGCAGCAAAATTACATATTGATCAAGTGGTCGCAGAAGTGTTGCCTGATGGAAAAGTAGATGCACTACGTCAGCTGCAACAACAGTATGGACGAGTGGCTTTTGTTGGTGATGGGATTAATGATGCCCCTGCTCTTGCTCAAGCGGATGTCGGTCTGGCAATTGGGACAGGAACAGATGTGGCAATTGAAGCAGCAGACGTGGTGTTGATGTCAGGTAGTCTACAAGGCGTCCCTAATGCGATTGCTTTAAGTAAAGCGACTATCAAAAATATTCGACAGAATCTATTTTGGGCATTTTTCTATAACATTGCCCTGATTCCAATTGCCGCAGGGGTTTTATATCCAGCATTTGGTATTTTGCTGTCACCCATTTTTGCCGCAGGAGCAATGGCGCTATCCTCTGTTTTTGTGCTAGGTAATGCCTTACGTTTAAAGTACTTTCAGGTGCCAGCGATTAAAGCATAGATTATATTAACATAGGGTTAAAGTAGCCGTTTGGCTTTAACCCTTTTTATATCAGGAGGAAAGTTATGAATATCGGTCAAGCGTCAGAGCGATCAGGAATCTCTCCCAAAATGATTCGCTATTATGAACAAATCGGTTTGCTTGATACCGCCAAACGCTCGAATTCAGGTTATCGAATCTACTCTAATCAAGATATAAAAAACTTATGCTTTTTAAGACAGGCTCGTGATTTAGGTTTTTCCTCCAAACAGATGAAAGAATTGCTTAATTTGTGGAAAAATACAGATCGGCAGAGTGCTGATGTTAAACAATTGACACTGCAACATATCGCAACTTTGAAACAAAAAATAGCTCAATTGCAAGATATGGTGAGCTTATTACAGATTTCTGCTGATCATTGCTCAGGTGATGAAAACGCAGAGTGCGCCATATTAGAAGATCTTGAACAGGGTGAATAAAATAAATTGCATTTGATCTTATCTATTTCCTTATCTATATATCAGTCTGAAAAACGTATACCCCAAGGGAACCAGTTATTTAGCCCCTCAAACCTATTAACAGACTACTTAAAACAGACTGGTATAATGGAACCACTTATAACAGACTGTTTTAACCTCTTTTTAGCAAAATTCTATATAACTGTGGTCGCTCCCTCTCCCTTTGCTATCATAATCGCTCTCTAGCGCTCGTTTAAGCATCTTCTAGGCTCTAATTACCCATAAGTACCTAATAACTGTCTTAGCATGCCTAACAAGCCTATAAGACAGTTTAAGTAGCTGCTTAGCAAAACACTTCAACAAACTGAAATTTTACAGTCAATTTGAAATGACAGTTAACTGTAAGGTGCCACTAATCTTGAACCATTCCTAGCATGTGATAATTTCTGATCCTAAATTTATCAAAAAAATAAGCTTAGCAAATCTCTTAAATTGTCTTAAATTTTGCGTTTGGTAGCGGATTATTTAGATGCATATTCTTAGGTTTTGGTGTTTTTAATGTTTTTAAAAGCTTTTAAGGGGTCAGCACAGAATTCGGAGAAAATAGTACGCTAAGGAATTTTGTTTATTAATAAGTTTATTAAAATCAAAGACTTATTTTTTACCCTTTGCCTTTTTAATAGAGATGAATAATATGCAATTTAATTAAGAGTATTTTCATAAATTTATTAAACAACAAACACATAAAATTCAATAAATGTACCTAGCGTACAATATGAACCGAATTCCGTACTGACCCCTTTTACCGTCAGGCTGCCTGACATAATCTACCAAGTGTTTTTCTCCGTTCTTGACAGCAGAGGTCAGTTGTTCCAATGATGAGTTTTACCTATCACAGTAATTTAAATACTAAACAAATGTACTTA
>BMPS01000063.1 GCA_014647715.1 Streptomyces cinereus | reverse complement strand
TTGCCGTATTAAGCATTATCGGGGTATTGCGACAAGGTATGAGAAGCTTAAACGTAATTATGAGAATTTGGTCGCTCTAGCCTTTGCTTATCATTGGCTGAAGCTTTGAATGTTCAACAGAACCTAATATATTATAAAATTTGGGCAATACTACGTTAAAAATATTATGCTAGAAACATTACGCTAAAAAAAGTTTAAACCTCTAGATTAAGTTGCTCATTATGGCCATCCGTCTACCCAAGCCAAAAAAAGCCCAGTCTTTACCACCCATTGAAGCCAGTTTCGATAATGTGCATCGAGTTAATGAAATGCAAGCCGATGAAATAATTGAAACTGAAGCTGATACGTCTTTTGTCACGTTAACCGAGATACATGAAGGCTTTAATAATCGTCGGTTTTTTGATTGGCACGGTCGGGTTAGCCGTGTTCAGTTTTTAGCGTATTCCACCTTTAATGCGTTGATAGCACTAATGCTGGTCGCTTTACTATTTGTGATGATTGGTGGCTTTCAGGGCATGGCAAATGCCAGTAGTGAGCAGTTGCCGATGAGTTTGCTTGGCGCGAGTAGTGTGGGTGTGGTGGTTTTGTTTTATCTACAGCTCGCCGTTAGCAAACGACGCTTCAATGACCTTAATAAAACAGGGTGGCTTGCGCTGTTGATGCTAGTCCCTGGGGTAAATATCTTAGTTTACCTTTACTTGCTAGCAGTCCAAGGGACTGCAGGCGCCAATTATTATGGCTTACCTGCTAGACCTGCTACCCAGTTAAAAACGGTACTAATGGTATTGATTCCGCTTTTAGTCATGTCACTCATCGGTTTGTTAACCCAAATTGTCGTGCCCAGCTATCACAGTTATCAAGTGATGAAAAATAATAGAGACGCTCAAAAAAATGTCATTGTGACGGCAACAAACCCTAGCCAATCGGCGCAGATATTGCCTGCAACTGCTTCCACTTTTGCCGCCTCTACCGCTCAACCAGAGAATTTAAGAACAGAAGCGGTAATAATTACCGGTGAGCAATTAGGAAACGGCGTGGCTTCCACCCCGCAACCCCCTGCGCCAGCGAATGTCAATCCCACTATAACTACCAATCAAGTGTCAGACACGCTCGCCAATACGCCAAGTAGGACTAATCAGATGCCTGAGGCGCCAACTGACGCCGCTAATTCTAATAGCTCAAATCCCGATACCTCAAATCCCAATTCCCCAAATCAAGGTTCAAATGAGCGCGCGCAGACAGGCAGCAAGCCAACAACGAATGCCATGGGCAGTCAAGGGGCCGTCTCTTATGAGGACTTTGTCAAAGCCTCTGAGCAACAAATATTTATTGATAGAAGATAATTTTTTTTAAATAAATAGGTTAAATAAAATTTTTTATCCTAGTACAAATCATGGGTGCCAAAAATTATAAATTAAGAGGGCGCAAGTTTAACTATTAGCGGTTTACAAACGGTTTCAAATCTGCACATTTGCTAATACAAGTTAGCTAAGTATAACAAAACCACAATTAAACCTATGCTTAAATTAAAGCACGATATCCCTATAATGTTAGCTATCAAAAAGGGGTATTTTACATGAAAATGAACAAAACACATGATAATATAAGGAGGGGCCTAACATCTCAAAGTATGGCGTCTCAATTAGTTTTCGGTGACGTGGGTGAGAGTGATTATAGTCAGGCAACTATTAAATCCCTATTACCGCGCTACGATAGTCAGCAAACATATTTGGCAGATTGCCCATCTAATTTCTTTACTATGCAAGATGAGGACAATCAATTAACCAAAGACTTGCGGATTAAACATAGCGTTAAAAAGTCTGCAAAGCTACCAAAAAAATCAGCCAAAGATGATTTGGTGGATGATTGGGCAACCGATAATAAAATCGATGATGAGTCTTGGCGCTATCATCGTAAATGGCTTAGTACCGTCTTTATGATTTGGTTCTTTTTAGCGGTCGCCTTATTGCTAAACGCTGCTTATTATTAACTGAAACTTTTAACTACCACAGTTTTTTTGAGTAATCATTACATTTCACCATGTAATGATTTTTTTTGGCTCAAATAAATGAAAAAAGTTTTATAATGAAGTTATTATGATGAAAAAAATCATTTAGATAAAAAAACCATTTTAGATAGACAAATCATTTAAAAGGAAATCCCTTGCTAGTCACTCAAACGGATGTTAATACGCAAATTATAGCCAAGAGTACAAACAATAACACAATCATAGATTTGCTTGCGCTTATCACTGATACCATGCCGCAGTGGAAAGTGCATCGGTGTCAAGTGACGGACGGGGTTATCTCACAGCACCGGCCTATGAAGTTTATTTACCATTATGAGTATTTATCTGACCTACTCAAACTGCAACATCCGCTAAATGGTCAATTGCTAGCAAGCTTTGATCGATTGCTGACGCGAGAGCAATTTGCGCAAATGCTTGGCATTCATCCCAACCAAGTTGTCAATCCTTGGCAAATAAAGTTTGCTGGCAAATTGGTGGTGTTTTATCAACACCCTGACATTGCATTACGCTTGCATTGGGTGAATACCATCAAAACATTTGAGCCCATCTATCTACAATCAAAATTATCTCAAGCAGAATCGTTGCCCTATGCGATTGATAATGCGTTTACCAATTGGCAGATTACCGGGGTGGAAATTATTCAAAAAAATCCACAGGTTGAGCTTGTGTATGACAACGATGACACCAATGGCACCCAATCCATTTTGCCTTCCACCCAATTTGTGACTGTGCCTAAGCCGTTAGCCAATTGGATGATGGCATATTTTCAGTCACATCCCGTCATTGCCAATGAATGGTTGGCGCTAATCAAATCAGAGGCACAATCTTATACCCAAACACAGCATTTTATTGCCGACCCGTGAATAGCCACCAAAAATCTAGACGCATTTAGCCATCTGCTGCAGCTTTAGCGCTTGATTGAGTAATTTTTTAATCGTTGTGAGTCTAAAGTGTTAACTTTTTTGATTGTATATCTTCTCTGCTGACTTCGATAAGTTCAGTCTGATAAAAAGCTGTCACGCCCCACAGCCAACTAACCACAAAGCAGATTTACTCTGTTTGGTAATCTGAGGCGTGGATAGGGGTGTTTGGCTAATATTGTGGGTAAGCTCGCTCACATTAAGACCGCAACTGGTTAAAAGCGCGGATAATAATTGATATTTGACCGCATAGTTCATATTTTGGGCGTTGGCAATGGTATGGGTAACCATACCGACCACTTCGCCTGTGGGAAGTAGAAGCGGACTGCCACTTGAGCCAGGCTGAATTGGCGCAGTAAACTGCATAAAACGAATATCATTGCCAATGCCTTGTAGCCCTGCGATATTGCCTTGGGTGACTTGTAATTGACTACCAAGACCTGTTAGCGGGAAACCAAGCGTGGTAATCTGCTCACCCAGCAAGTCATAGCCACGTTCTCGCACGGGCAGATAACTTGGTAAAGGCTGATTGACTTTAAGTAACGCTGTATCACTACCTTCATCTGCCAGCACCACTTGGCATTCCATGTCGGGATAACCTTGTTGACGCAGTGCGATTTGCGTCGCCCCGTCTACCACATGCTCACAAGTGAGTAAATGATAGGGATCAATTGCAAAAGCCGTCCCAGTCCAAGTGTCACCTGGCTGAGGGCGAGGACGTCTGTTGTCTGGTATGGCGTGCAAAACGCTGCCTGTCGTCATGTTATTAGGGTAACGGGCATCAAGGCTGATTTGTAAACGGTCGGCAAAACTGGCTAGACTTTGACTAGATGTTTCCGCGAGTGCTCGGCATTTATATTGCCCATTACGCTGGTAGATCTCCAGTACAATACTGGCTTTGATATGGCGCTCTGGGGTATAAAACGCATAGTCAATATCGCTAGCGACATTGATACCCAGGACTTTGATACCCAGATTATTGACTTCCACGGCTGGGGCAATCACACTAGCGTCTTGGTAAGCATACACGATTAGTTGCAGATACTGGGTTTGATTTTGGGCAAACACATTGGCTAAGTCTAATGTCCAAACATGACTTTTCTCACTCTCGACTGTCAGCGCTGCCCAATCTTTGCTTTCATGCAGATAAGCAGGGCTGGTAGTGGCTCGGCGACTTGCATCCATCGCTATCCAAACGCAGCCCATCTCAACCCCAAAACGACTGGCATTTTGGCTGGTTACTACCACTTGGCAAGGCGTGTGGGGGATAGGCGTATTTGCCCCAAGTACCAACGTTGGCATCGTGTTTCCTTATTATTTTTTTTATTATCCGAATAAAAAAATACCCCATTGACAGCAAATAGGGCATTTTTATCTACAATTAGACGTTAGGCATGTGGTGTAATGGCCGGCATCAAATCATGAAAGGTACGACCACTGGCAATTTCACCAATGGCATGCATTTTCCATTCACCGTTGTGGCGATAAATCTTTGCTAAAATCAGCGCGGTATGACTGCCTTGGGCTGATAAGTTATAGCGAGCCACTTCGCTATTATTGCCGGCATTAACGATACGACAAAACGCATTGGCAACTTTCTCAAACGTTTGACCCGTAAAGCTATTCACAGTAAATACCAATGACTGTACATGAGCAGGGACACGAGATAAATCGACATTGATGACCTCATCATCGCCATCCCCTGCGCCTGTGCGGTTATCGCCTGTATGAACGATACTACCGTCCTTTGACTGCAGTTGACCAAACCAGATTGCATCTATAGGCTGTTTGCTCGCGTCAAACATGATGCAAGATGCATCCAAATCGATACTATCATTACTACCGCCGCCACCAAATAGATTGCCCAAAAAGCCACCGGATTTTGGGGTGGATGCAACATCCCACCCTAGACCCATTTTGATACGAGTCAGTGCCGTGCCTGCTTCTTTATCGAGTGAGATTTTTTGTCCTTTTTGTAGACTAACCGCCATCTTCATATCCTTTATTTAATGAGTTTTTATACCCCACTCTCAACTTGAAATAAGCAACTCAAACTGAAGTGGGGGATTACCTAGCTGTTTATTGATTACAAAGCAGAAGTTATGAGCCAAGATTTTACGCATAAATCTGTGGGATAAATGCCATA
>BMPS01000062.1 GCA_014647715.1 Streptomyces cinereus | reverse complement strand
AGCATAAGACGAGGCATAGCGAACAGTCTTCTTTTTGGGTCAGAGCTTAAAGTTTACTGCTTCGCTATTTTTTTATCAAAATTTCCTCATTATGTTCTTTTGTATATTAAATGTTCAACACAACCTATTAAAAAAACTTAAGCGATATTAACTCCCTAATAAGTGATGCTATTTTTCGGACTGTAGAGATTTTCACTCCCGCTTGGATAGCGGGATACGGAAATTTTAATGAATTTAAGCGATTTTTAGTTTCAAATAAGCGATGTTACCCCCTAAATAAGCGACGCTATTTTTCAAAAACTGAAATTTTCCAACTCGCTATCTTAGCGGGTTTCAAAGAATAGCAATAAAATAAGCGACTTTTAGAACGATATAAGCGATGCTAAAGGTAATATTTAATATTTTTTTTTAGAGAAAATAATGATCCCAGATTATAAAGCCCAAACCCTAGCCATGATTGACAGCCTAAAAACCATCTGTGCAAACTATGGACTAGGCAATGACGGCAACGAATTTAAAATCATCAGCCAAGTATTCTTATACAAATACCTAAACGACAAATACGCTTATACCGTCAAACAACTCGACGAGCGCCTAGCCAATAACCCACAATGGGAAAAAGCCCTAGCTGAGATGAGCGAAGATGAGCGAGAAATGCTCAACATGATGGTCGTGGACACCGCCAAGCTTGAGCCACATCATTTCATCAGCTATTTATACGCCCGACAAAATGATGATGACTTCGCCAAACTGTTTGACGATACCTTAATCGACATCGCAGTTAAAAATGCCGACATCTACTCTGTCAAACCAACAGCGGAGCAAAGGTCGTCCTATTTGACCGACTAAGCCAATTTATCACTGATGAAGGCAAGCGTGACGACTTCTGCCGAGCCATTATCAACAAACTAGGCGACTTTAGCTTTGAGCGTATCTTTGACCAAAAATTTGATTTTTATGCCCAGATTTTTGAATATCTTATCAAAGACTACAACAGCAACGCAGGCGGTAAATATGCCGAATATTACACGCCACACGCTGTGGCTCGTATCATGGCAAATATCCTAGTACCAACAAGCGAACGTGGCACCGTCAAAAACGTCTCTGTGTATGACCCATCCGCAGGCTCTGGCACGCTACTCATGAATGTCGCTCATGCCATTGGTGAGGACAAATGTATGATTTACACGCAGGATATCTCGCAAAAATCATCGAACCTTCTACGCCTAAACCTAATCTTAAATAACCTAGTCCACTCAATCCCCAATGTCATTCAAGGCAATACCATTGAATCACCGTTTCATCTTGAGAAATCAGGCAATCTAAAACAATTTGACTATATTGTGTCAAATCCACCGTTCAAACTCGACTTTAGCGACTTCCGAAACAATCTCGACACCAAAGAAAACAAAGAGCGTTTTTTTGCAGGGATACCGACCATTCCCAAAGCCAAAAAAGAAAGCATGGCGATTTATCAGCTATTTTTACAGCATATCATCACCAGTCTAAAAGATAAGGGTAAAGCGGCAGTGGTATTGCCCACGGGCTTTATCACCGCCCAAAGTGGCATAGATAGAAAAATCCGCGAGCATTTAGTCGATAATAAAATGCTTGCTGGTGTCGTCTCTATGCCGTCAAATATTTTTGCCACGACAGGTACAAACGTTTCGATACTATTCATTGACAAGGCTAACAAAGGCGACGTGGTGCTCATCGATGCGTCTAATCTTGGCAAAAAAATCAAAGAGGGTAAAAACCAAAAAACGGTTTTGAGTGATGATGAAGAAGCCCGAATTTGCGATACCTTTACCGCCAAGCAAGCGGTTGAGGATTTTAGCGTGGTCGTCAGCTATGACGATATCAAAGCCAAAAACTACAGTCTAAGTGCCGGGCAGTATTTTGACGTGAAGATCGATTATGTCGATATTACGGCGGATGAGTTTAATGCCAAGATGACCGAATTTAGCGACACGCTCAATACTCTGTTCAAACAGTCGCATGAGTTGGAAGGGAAGATTGCGGAGCAGATGAAGGGGTTGGGGTTTAATTAAATTTATAATTTAATTACGACATTTTGCGTCGTTTATAGTAACTTTAAGTCTTCATAATGAAACATTTATATAGGAAAATACAAGGAGAAAAATATGATACAAAATAATGAATTTGACGATGATAGTTTGAGAGAACGTATTTCTAATTTAATTGATATTGCCAACGAGCGAGAAATCCCTCTAACTGATGTCCAATCGGTACATCGTTCTGTTAAAAATAGCTTGTCTGCTCGAAATTTTGATAAGCTTAAAGGTAAGCTTCATACTGAGTTCGATGTTGAAAAACTTGCACTACTTGAAGAAAGATTAAATCACCTTGTAATGAGTCATATCCAATTTGACGATAAGGCTATTTTATTTGTAACTGATTTAAATATTAGTGAACTTGAAACGCAATTAGAAGATTTTTTTACACATGACGATTCAAGTATTGAACTAAATTATTCGAAATTTGCTAAAATAGATTTAGAAGGTGACAAGATTCTATATCAATTCTGCATTACAAAAGAAATTAGTCTAAGGCAAAAACTTAGTCCTAATGATTTGAATGATAATATAGCTGATGACTATCAAGAAGTAATTGGAATAAAGAAAATCCCAATTATTTGTCATGATTTCATTTTGTTAGACCATAAAGCTGACCGTGCAATAGTTGGTGTTGATTTGGCAATGGTTTTAGGTGCGAATGACTTAAATATCTCTAAAATCAACTTTCTGAACTTCATTAAAAGACAGTTTGGAATTTCTTTAATTGATAGGACAATTAATTTATTTCCGAAAATTGAGGAGTTTTATAATCTTCCATTTGATAAATTAAACGGTGTAATAGAAATTTACTTTTTAACCCCTGCTGGAACAGCCCACCATGAGATTCTCAAAAGTGGGAGTGTTGATATCAGAACATCTCAGTACCATAATTCTGGTGTGAAAGGAGTTAGAAATGAACAATCAGATGGTCAACCATTGAATAATGATATAACCCCTTATAGAATTACTACTAGATTTTATTCTAAAGACTCAAATACTAAAGATATAGATATTTCTTTGAAAAGTAATTACCAAGCAATACATACAGAGGGTGGTTCTCAATTATTTGATGCACAAATATATGGTACAAGAAATATTAATGACCTAAATTTTGTCATTGAAAAACTAATAGGTTAAAGCCATGCTTTCGGATATCGTATCAACTGCAAAACGTAGGATTGAAACGAATAGCCATATTTCTTCAAATATGGCTTCTGTCTGTTATGCAATTATAGATTATGTTTCTGTTGGTGCGGATAAAAAGCCTCATTTAACATTTACAGATTTATATAGAATTAGCCCTAAAGTTGATGAAGATGTCTTTTATGATGCGGTATTTTTATTGACCAAACATCAATATAATATTTTAAAACAACAATTTGAGGCTTTACATCCTCGTAAAGGTTTTCAACCCGTACCAGATAGAGAAGAAATTATTGAAGCGATGAAGAATGATGATTTTTTTAATCCTATAACTGGAGAAGATTTAACAGAAGAAGAGTTTGGTAAACAAGTAATTACTTTTTTCTCGCCCTCTGATGATTTAATACGGGCGATAAAAAGTGACTGAACTACTTGTTAATTCGACTTTAGCCAATAAGAAAAATAGACAACGTAGTGTTGAACCAGACCCAGTTGACTATAACGATTTCTTAAATCTACTTTATGATGATTTAGAATTCGTGCTATCAAGATTAACTAGATTTAGAAAGTATTATTATGCAAGGATGCTAGAAAACTCACAAAACGGTGAGAATTTGATAAATACAACTATTTGCGAAATGTTATTTTCTCGTGGTTGGCTTGCTGAACATGAAACTTTTGTAAATGGTCACGGAGATATTGTAGTTACTTTACCTTATACTGATTATTTATGGTTAGGAGAAGGTAAGATTAATAACAACAATACCCATATTTATCATGGCTTAAAACAATTATTATATCGTTACTCAACTGGCTTGGATAATCAAACGGATGGTGGTTTAATTATTTACATTGCTAAAGATGGCAAATCTCAACCAGAAATACTTGAATTATGGAAAAGTTATTTTACGAACAAAAAAGAGACTTTGCCAGAGGATAGTAAGGAAATGCCTTACTCTCCTATTCTAAGATTTGAGAGTTGTCCCAAAAACTCCTTAGCTTTTTATACTTATCATAAACATCCATCTACAGAAAAAGAGTTTTGTGTACGCCATATGGCTTTAGAACTAAGATTTCACCCAAAAGACTAAATCTCTAATTTTCAAAATCCTATAGTTTAACATGATTCATGTGTGCCAACTTTCAACCCGTCACCTTAGCTCAGGCAAAGCTATTCACTAGCCAACAGCTTTGTTTTGATTTTAAAGATGACGTTTATCCCAACTATAACATGCCTTTACTTTTTGCCACACAAAACGATTCAGAATCTCAATGACGACAAG
Source organism: Streptomyces cinereus (assembly GCA_014647715.1). Lineage (GTDB taxonomy): Bacteria > Pseudomonadota > Gammaproteobacteria > Pseudomonadales > Moraxellaceae > Faucicola > Faucicola cinerea. The sequence continues at coordinate 1,149 of BMPS01000062.1, read as the reverse complement.
TTCGCTTTGGCTTAATTCTTAAATGGGTAGACAGTACCGATATTACCAAGTACACCTATAATGCACGCTCCGAGACCGTCATGGAAAAGCCCAGTTACCGTGACGCATGGTATAAAAGCCAATTTGCCTTAATCCCTGTTCAAACCATCTATGAACGCTATTATGACAATGGCAAATCACAGCGATGGGGCATTCACCGTAAAGACGGTCAGCCGTTTACTGTAGCTGCTATTTACGAAGTCGCTTACTCAATTTAATAGCTGAATAAATCTGCTATGCACTTAATTGGATTTAGTCTTAGAACCTGTTCACAATCTTTTCAATAACAAAGCGATGAAAGCGAGATTGGTAAATTGAAGGCTCGAATTTAAATGACGCTCACAGTTTTTCCATAGACGTCTATTTTTCTCAAGCCAAGCAAACGAACGTTCTACAACCCATCGCTTTGGTATGACTTTAAACGTATGCAGTTCATCTCTTTTGGCAACTTCTGTGGTAAAACTGGTTTTGCCCTTACGGTTGTCCTTCTTTCGCGCTTTTTTGACCAATTTTTTTTAAGGCCTTGTCAAGAATGCTGTTGCCTTCTTCGTCAAGCTCACTCCATTTCTGAAAGTACGAGTGGACGGTGCGCCATTTGGGAAAGTCATGGGGTAGCTGTCGCCATTGGCAACCTGTTCTTAGTATATATAGCAAGCCACAAAATACGTCATAAAGGTCAACCGTTCTTGGTTTGGTCTTCTTCCTTGCACTTTCTAAAATCGGTAGTATGTGCTCAAATTGTTCTTTGCTAATGTCGCTTGGATAGGCTTTTCTCATGGTGAATGATTCGGTTATTAATCAATTATGTGGCTTATCCTAGCATATTTTTTAATCGTGAACAGGTTCTAAGTAGACGATAGGATAGACGCTGCTCAGTGGCCGGTTCTGCCAAGCGGTGATGTCATCCAAGATGTTGTCAGTGACTCTGGAAACCAAGCTGCTTGAGATGTCGACGTCGTAGATGTCCTTGATGGTTTCGACAATCTCAGTAGTGGTTTGACCTTTGGCGTAAAAGCTGATGATTTTGTCATCAAGACCTGAAATACGGGTTTGGTGCTTACTGACAAGTACAGGCTCAAAGCTACTGTCGCGGTCTCTTGGGGTGGAGAT
>BMPS01000061.1 GCA_014647715.1 Streptomyces cinereus | reverse complement strand
TTTGCTTGGCTTGAGAAAAATAGACGCTTATGGAAAAACTGTGAGCGTCATTTAAATTCGAGCCTTCAATTTACCAATCTTGCTTTCATCGCTTTGTTATTGAAAAGATTGTGAACAGGTTCTTAGGATATGGCTATTAAGCCTTTCTATGGAGAGATGAAATGAACGATGACTATGTACGTTCTGCAACCATGACCATGCTATCGATTATGGCAGGTATTATTATCATGTTAGTGGTTGCAATAATCTATTGAACCTTCTGCAAGTGGAGTCTTAAGGCTCCACTTCGCCCATCTTTGATTATGTTAAATATTAAAATTCAAACGCATCCCTTATCAAGGAATATAAACCCTTATCCGCTGCTTGAGCATTTAGCCTATTACGTGGCTGGTTTTTTAGCTCGATGTTGAAATGCTTTCTTAAAATACTCCGCCCCTGCTTTATTGTAAGCTATCAATTCTTGTTCTTGTTTCTCAGTTAATTTAAGATGTCGAGTATATTTGTTATTGTTTGGTACTATAATTTTCGGTTGCTGTTTCATGTTGATTTTACCCACGCTATTTTAGGGATTGCCTTGCTTGCTTAAAAATTTCTTTAGTTTGTGCTAATCGTAATTTTTAAGAGAAATAATCTCTTTTAACAATTAATGATACCCACAAAGTTTTCATCATTACTGCCAAAGCATCCCTACTTTTGACTATATACTTATACTGGCCTGAAACTTAAAATAGTAATTTTACTAATAGCGCTACCATAGCGCCACTAACTAAAGAAATTAAAACAACTTTTGCTGTTGTAACATGTACTTCATTCATGGAAAACTCCTTTATATATAAGGCAATGACTTATAAGTCTTCTTGCCATTAAAAACTTAGCTCAATAAACAAGTGATCTACCATTAACATCATTATTCTTTACTTTTTTTAGATGACTTTTTAACTGGATTTAACGCTTTTTCCAAGCCCTCTCCCATCTTAAAGGTAATTACCGTTTTTTCAGGAATCTGTATTTCTTCTTTCGTCTGAGGATTTCTGCCGATTCGACTTTGCCTTGTTTTTTTGACAAAGGTACCAAAGCCAATTAAACGCAGCATATCATGCTCTTGAAACACCTCATCAAATACCGCTAAGGTCTCATTTAAAATTTTTCTTGTCTCATCTTCGTTAAGATTCAAGCGATGTTTTAGCTTGTTAATAACAATTTTTTTGTTCATCACGTAGTTCCTTGTGGCAATTTAGTATTACATTATAGTTCTTAATTGACTGCAGGGCGATAGCATATCAAGACGGTTCTACCGTGTGTTAGCATTTAATCATAGTTATTATCTGGATTTTTGTGTAGTATTGATAAGTTAATTACCTAGACTGTTTAAACGAATTCTTAGAACCCAGGACCGCGGCTTCTACCATAACTTGGCGAAGGCTGCTGAGTAGGTTTAGGTGATTGAACAGACGTATCAACGCTTGTCAGTATTTTATCAATATCGTTAAACACGCTCGTCAATGGCTTTAAAAACCGCCGATCCTCATCATACCGCTCCACGGGCTGATCAGACTCGATAAATCCATCATCGATTGCTTGGTTCACTAACGCCTTTGCTTGATTATTTAACAACGTTGCAAGCTTAATACCTTGTGCCAAATACTGACAATGCTCAGGCTTATCTTTTTGATAACCTAGGCCATCAGCGTCTTTAAAGCGTATTTTTTCTGAAAAACCTAGGGTGCCATCCCGTGCTTTTTCTGTCATCTCTTGACTATCATACGTGGGTTTGACCCCTACCATCGCGCGTTTATATGCCGTCGTGGCCTTTAAAAACATACCCTCATCGCCAATGACTTGACTTACCCTAAGCGCAATCATGGCTTGTAGCGCCCGATTAAGTGAGTAGCGCTCATAGTAGTAATCCGCTTCGATTTTTGCTTGTTTTAATTGATCGAAATAGGCTTTGATTGCCTGGGCAATTTGCTTCTCAAACTCGGTGCGTGCTTCAAGCTGCTGCTTTAACTTAGCGAGTCGTGCTTGTTCGGCAATGGCAGCTTGTCGTTGGGTAATAAATTCAATTGTTTCATCAAGTTCGTTATTTTGGCGTCCTGTGCTTGATATAGCGTAATCCATTCGGATAACTTGGCTAAGATCGCTTGATTTTCCGTTGTCAGTTGCTGGTTGGACTGCTGCAATTGCTGGTTTTGTGTTTGTAGTGCCTGATTGGACTGGTGAAGCTGAGATACTTGGTTGGTCAACGCTTGAATCGTTCGTTGATGCTCGTGATACTGGCTTAGATATTGCTCGGCTAAGCGTGCGGCTTGATCGGCTAACTGCTGATTTTGCGCCAGTAAATTGTCGAGCTGTGTTTTGGTGACGGGTTCTTTGTTCGTATCGATGGTTGACGAGTTTTCTAATTTCTCCATAGCAAGTTTGAGCAAGGCCACTAATTCGCTCAACGCTTGATTGTCTTGCTCGTACTGCTGTTTGAAAACCGTAAACTGCGCTTGTTGCTCGTCTAACAAGGTTTTTGACAGCTGCGCTAAGGCGGTCTCTAACAGTAGGTTTGGATGGTTCGGTAGCATCGTTTAATTCTCCCGCGTTAACTGTTGATACGCCAGGTAAATCCCGCAACAAGTCAGAATAAACAGAATCATCAGTAATGATGTTATCATGAATGTTGACCAAATCCGCCATTCTACGAGCACCGAGATGTTGATGCCCAACGATATCGCCAGCAGGCTTAAAAAGATCACCCACAATATCACTGGTAGTTGATTCTGGCGGTTGATACTCGTTATCAGCTTGCTGCGCCAAGTTTGCTGTTCGCTTAAAAATCGCTGGTAATCCTGCTGCTCGCTCTCGATTCTCAATGCTATCTTCTCGTTCACGTGATTGGCGTAGGTACCCAGATTGCTGTCCACCTGATTCGTGAGTGACGTTAAAGTCGTTTGAGCCTTCTCGTCGATTTGCGTGATCCGTTCTTCCATCTGGGCTAGCCGCGTATCGAGCTGATCTAAACGGGCTGAGATAGCCTTCTGGTCGATCAATGTATCGATACGTTCGTGCAAGGCTTTGTTCGACTCGCTGATCTGGTTCAACGGTTGGCTCTGCTCGGTTTTTAAATCGTTTAGAAAGCTCGTTACTTCGTTTGTCACAGTAGCTTTGATAGTCTGCCTTAAGCCTGAGAATTCGTTCGTGATCTGGCTCTTCACGGTATCTTCGATCGTTTTTTGCTTGGTCAAATTGCTCGCCGAGAGTTCCCCGAGATTCGAAGGTTTTTTCATAAAAAGCTCCTTGTAAACGAATAGGTCTAGCGCCACCGTGTGGATTTTTAATAGAAATAGATTGGTTCTTAATAGCGGTGATCTCGTAATGCTCAGATAGATAAGTAATCACATCATCGCGATGATTGACTGACTCATTGATAAATAACTCTTCTAATTCATCATTAATTTTTCCTAGCGTTTCTTTAACATTTTTAGGTAGCTTATCACCAATCCGTGTTAATTTAATGCGCGCCGCCGCAACTGGATCGGTTAAATTCATCTCTAAATTTTTGATTTCTTTAAACGTATCCACCCGTTTTTCATCGATTAGATGATAATAAACGGGTAGCGCTTTTCCTGTTGTTAGTTCGACATTGGCAAAGACAAAGTTCAGCTCAAGCCTAGGGGTGTTTGTTACCTCATCAATTTTATCGGTGTGTTCTACCCAATAACCAGCATACTGATTTTTATCAAGACCGGTAAATAAACAGTGCTCAAATTCATCCATCAATTGTTGTTTCATTGCTTCAGTAACCGTCTTACTTTCCTCCCCTTCAAATGCCAAACACCCAGCCGTATAAATCTTTGAAAAAGTTAAACCATTAATAAGTTCAGTCACCCACTCAGGATTACCACTCAATAATTTTGCATTTTCGCGAGAAGCGATACCATCTGCATAATCTTTCCCTAGCAAATAGCGTTGCACAGCACGACCACCCGAAGAATAATGGTTATCTGTGACCCCACCTCGCTTAAAAAATTTCACAAGCATTTAATTTTCCATAAAAAATTTTAGATAACTTGCTATAAGTATTTAAAAAAAATTTAAACGATTTTTATAATTTAGGTGCAACAATTTCATCAATAATAATTATATTTTATTTAGTAGTATAACGATCTAATAATTGATCGAGCTGATGACGAAGGAAAGCAAGTTCCGTAGCCAACGCTAAATTATCTAACGTATTATTATTAAAATTATTATTCGCTATAGTAGTCAGCTGATTTAAATTAACACCGATACGATTAATTTCACGCAATAAACCTTGCTCAACTTTGGGTGGATGAATACGACGCTCCATCGGATTTTCTAAGGATTTTAGGCGAATATATTTTGCGACAGGCATCTCACTAATTTTTTGGATTTTCTCATATTCTTCATCGTTAAAGCGCACCTTTACGACATGCGTTCGCTTATCTTGTTCTGATTTTTTCATCGCTAATAGCCAACCAACTAAAGAATTATCATAATCGTTTTACAATGTATGCCGTAGGATTTAGCCCAACATCTTTTTACGACCCCAGCTTTTTAGGGGGAGTAAAATAGGTTGGGCTGGGGGTATTGGGGGGCTTGCCCCCTAATCAAGCATCCGATAAAACACCTATGAGCGATAGCGAAATAGGGGTCTTTATCTGTGCTTGCTCTTTTAGCTCTACGGGATTATGATCTTTATTATCAAATTCTAGCATTGCCTGTGGGCACAGTAAAGACCAAACTTGCTGCTATAACTAAAGCATGCTAAGATTTTTCCATAACTGATATTTTTATTGGATAAGTATGCGAGGTAATAATGAGTAAGTACTTAAGGAAAACCCCTGAGCAATTGGCCCAAGAGATGTTAGCAATTTCTCAAGCATTAGAGTTGATGAATAAAGAGGAAGCAGAAGCATTAGGTACGATTTCTAAGCGTTATGTTGATAGTATTAGTGAACCCAAAAAAGCAGAAGCTTATTTAAAGTTTTTAGATCAATATGCTACCAAAGAGGAAAAAAAGCGTTTAAAAAATCGTATAAATATTTTAAAAAAATTGGCTAAGCAAGATGATACTGACAGCAAACAATTGGTTGTTGATGATAAAAATGCTAATAATATTCAACCTGCTTCTCATTAAACCACTGCTTTAGATCATAAAATAGTTGAAGAAAATGGCATCAATTATAATAATAATTTAACCACTAATTTGGTGGATAATTAGTTTAATTATTTAGTGTTCAATTATAAAATTGATAGTGTTTTTTAGTTATAGAGTGATAAATTTTTTTATTAATCTATATTTTTTATTGATAATTTTCTTTTAGTTCTTTTATTTTTTTGGTTTGAATTTTTTTGATGCTAAAGTTTTTTTAGCAATGTTTTTGTTAGATTTTTTCAGACTATTTAAATTTTTTTGGTGAAAAACTCTAAATTTTATTATTTTTTTCTTTAAGAATTTACTCCATAATATATCAGTTTTTTTAACTTTAAGAGAATTTATAGTTTTTTAGCCAAATTATCTACCCCAGTTTAAGAACAAAAGATTAATGCGTTTACCCATCTTAGTATAAATTCAGTAAATTTAATTTGATACACAGATGAGAACTTGTCGTAAGTTTATTATCAATAAAAAAATATTTGAATTAGGCTGTGTCCTCAATTCACTTTAACATGAATAATGATGCAAGCGAGGTAAATCATTGACTCAAAATTACGAGCTAACTTCTCATATCTGGTGGCAATGCTGCGAAACTGCTTTAACCTTGCGA
>BMPS01000060.1 GCA_014647715.1 Streptomyces cinereus | reverse complement strand
GGCCGTCCTGGGGGCCGTTGAGGGCGTTCTGGCGGTGTGTGGGCTCGGGTAGCAGGCATCCGATGGGCGGGTCGGGCATGGCGTACCCGGCTTCGTCGTCGGCGTCCGTGGTGTCGGGCTCGGTCGCTTGGGTCGCTGCCGGGCTCGGATCGGGCTGCTTCCCTCCGTGGACGAGGCGGGCGTCGATTGCTTCGAGGACGCGCATCACCACCCAGTCGACGGCGGCGGCGTGGCCTCGGTCGAATGGAGCGGTCGGGGTGTGGCCTTGGCCTGCCGCTCGCACAGAATCGACAGCCTTGCGCACGCGGGCGATGGTCGCCTCCTTGCTGGCGCAGAGTTCGGCGAGGTCGATCTCGTCGAAGTTCTCCAGGAACCAGCGGGCGCTGTCGCTGAGTTCGTCGTAGCGGTTGGTCACGTGGTCCTCCGTGCTTGGCGTTTGAGGGCGCGTCGGGTGGCCCGGTTGGGCGGTGCGGGGTCGGGCGCCTGGTCGTCGACGACCTGTTCGGTGCGGACGAGGCGGGTCTCCCAGGTGGCGCCGGGCCGGGGCGCGTGCTCACCGCGCTGCGTGGACGAAGGGCCGGTCATGCGGTTTGGTCCTTGTCGTTGAACCCGGCGGTGATCTCGTCGAAGACGGCGCGCTCGCTTTCGGGGATGACGAGCGGGTCGCCCGGCGGGTCGGCCGGCTCGGTGAGGGTGGCCCTGGTCGCGCGTTCGATCTGCGCGCGGAGGTCGCGTTGTACGTCGGTGTGGTCGGACTCGGCGACGACGGCCATGACGGCGACGATGCTGGCGGCGAGGTTGAGGACGCTGGCCCAGAGGGGGGCGTGGCTCCAGGTGTTGACGGTGAGCCAGGCAAGCCACAAGGCGGTGAGCGTGTAGAGCGTGCTGAGGGCGAGGCTGCCTTTGCTCACGACTCGCCTCCGTCGCGTGGCGGTTCGAGCCCGAGTTGAACCGCCGCCAGTGCGACGGCTTCCCGGATGGACAGGCCCTCCTCGGATGCGGCTCGGAGTGCGAGGGCGCGCGTGTGGAGGTCGTCAGCAAGGGCGAGTTGCTCGGGGGTGAGGGCGCCACGTCCGGTGCGCCTGTGGGGCTTGATGGGGCGGCTTGCGTCCCAGCGGTCTTCGGTGTCTGCCATTTGGGCCTCAATTCGTTGCGTGACGGGGGCGTAGGCGGGCGATCAGGGGGGAGTGAGGGTTGGGGGCCGGGAGGGTGCCCGAAGCCCTTAGATGGGCGCTGAGGGCTTCGGGCGCTCCCAGCACGTCCCCCAGCGCTGCAGAACCGGGACTAGGCCGACCTGTTCCGGCGAGAGGCACCGTCGCTCGCTCCCCTCGCCGACGCGGTGCAACTGCGCGGCCCGCTCCGTCGCGAACGTCTGGCAGCACCCGGCGCAGTGGGACCTGCGATTGCCCGTCCACCACGCACCGCAGCCGTGCGCCACGGCGCCAGCAGGAAGCACCCTCGGCGTCGGGCTGCGCGGAGCCGGAACGCGCCGGGCGACAGGTTTCGGCTTGGGTTTTGCCTTCACGCTCCGCTTGGCCCGACGGGACTTACGTGGCTTCAGCCGGGCGACAGTCTCGGTCGTGAGCTCGTAGCCCTTCGCTTGGCGCTCCCGCAGGACGACCGCGCGCGCCTCCCCAACGGTCTGGAACATCCGGTCGCTCTTGATGCCGTTGCAGACCTGGCATGACAGGACCCAGTTGGCGTCGGGGTTCTGTGCCAGGTAGGCGAACGGAACGAAGTGATCCCAGTGCGCCGTGAGCGCGACGGTGCGCCCGTTGCGCCTAACTCGGGCGCCGATCGGCAGTTGGCAGTACAGGCAGCGGCCGAGTTGGAGGGCGCGCAGGCGCTTCTTCGTGGCGGGCTGAGGAGCCTTGCGCTGCTCGCCCCCGCCGGCGCCGCGAGCGTAGACCGGGATCCGCCAGTCTTCGTTGGTGCTGATCGCGTTCATCGTTTCCTTCTCGAATCGATCTTCAGGCTCGGTGGGTAAACGCCTCAGGGAGTTAACCGGTGGGTAGCTTTCGCCCTCACGCCGCGCCTCCCTCGCTGGGCGGCAGCGGCCGACGCTCCCGCACGGCCTTCTCCCGCAACGCCTCGGCGATCACAAGCGCCGGGATCTTGCCGCGGAAGGAGAACGCCAGCAGGGCGAGGGAACGCTGGTTGACGAAACGCGGCTGCGGGCGACGCCGCTTCGGGGCCGTCATGTCAGGCCTCCTTGTCGTGCCGCGCCCCAGCAGCGGGCTCGTCGTCGGCGTAGATGCCGAGGATGTGGACGGGGTCCATCGGCGGGCGCTTACGTCGCTTCGGCATCCACTCGCAGGCGCACCCGTCGGCGCAGCCGTACACGCTGTGCTCGTCGGCCGGGTGATCGCAGGTGCACGTCCGCTCGGGCTTGGTGGTGGGCTGCGCCTCGGCGGCCACACGGCGCAGCTCCTTGACGGCATCGAACCAGCAGCAGTCGCCGTCCTCCTCGACGCAGACCGGCTTGCCCCGCTGTTGCAGCGCGTCGGCGGCTTCGCGGAGGACGGCGGCCCGGTCGGCGGGCTCGGGCAGCACCCCCAACACCGCGTCCGCTTCGGTCAGGAAGGCTTGCGCGGGCCAGCGCGCACCAGTCGCGTCGGCGAGCGCTTCGGCGATGCGGTCGCGCAGGGCGGCCCGGTCGGTGGTGTCGGTCACGGTGCGGCTCCTCGTGTGATGGGATCGGGTGGCCGGCCGCCTGCTGCTTCCTTCAGCAGGCGGCCGGTCTGTCGTGCGGGGTCAGGCCGGAACACCGGGCTCGGGCGGGCAGATGCGGGTGCAGCCGGGGCACGGCCAGTCCACGCAGTGCTGCTTGCGGGCATGCCAGGCGCCGTTGCAGTCACAGGCGGAGTCGTCTCCGGCGTCCGGGGACTCGGCGTAGGGGTCGTCGCCAGGGGCGTACTGGAAGGCGGGGCGGTCGGTCATGTTGGGCTCCTGGTGGTGGGTTCGGACGGGCAGTCACACAACGGGCGCGGCAGCGGGCGGCGCGGGGACGGGCTTCCACTGCATGACGGTCACCGGCTGCTGCTCCACCTCGACGGCCTCGATCTGCTCCTGGTCGAACCAGGTGTCGCACTCCTGGTGCTCGGTCGCGGGCACCTGGTAGGTGACCTCGTAGGCCTTGCCGTCGTCGGGGGCGCGGAACACGCAGCTGCGGACCTCGGCCCAACGGCGGGAGTCGATCTGCTCGTCGTGGAGGTTGGTGTACGGGACGTCGAACTCTTCGAGCTGCTCGGGCGTGAAGTGGCGGGTGGTCATGTGCTGCTCCTGTGTGTGCGGGGTGTGTATCCGGATGGGCGGGGTCGTTACAGCAGGTCGCCGGTGGCGATCACGGTGCGGACGGGGCGGTCGTGCAGGCGGTCGCCGGGGATCCAGTCGCTGTAGAGAACCGGCCCGCCGACGGACAGGAACTCCAGCGGCAACTGCCCCGGCATCGGCGGGACGGTGGCCGCGGTCGGGGTGCGTGCGGCCGGTGTGGGTGCCGGTCGCGCGTTGCGGCGGCGTTCGCACACCGGGCCCAAGCCGGTCGCCGTCGGACGCCGCAGCGGGCGCTTGCACTCCCGGCACCGCAGGCCGTCAGCGGGCGGCATCAGGCGGCCTCGCCTTCACGACGGTGCGCGGGCGCGGGCAGTTGGACGACGGCGGCCTGCTCGCACTTCGGGCAGGTACAGCGGCCGTGCGTCGGCGTCGGCCCGGTGGCGGTAGTGCCGATCGGCCAGCCGCCGGGGTGGGCGACCCGGTAGCCGAGGTCCGGAGCCGCGGCGGCCGGGGCCGGCTTGGGCTTGGCGGGGGCGCGGCCGGTGAGGGCGACCAGAAACGGCAGCAGATCGTCCTGCTCGCGCATGGCGGCGATGTCGTCGACGTCGTAGTGGTTCATCACGCAGCCGCCATGTCGACGAAGCGGGCGTAGTGGAGCTGCGCGGCCACAGTGATCGTCGCCGTGGGGCCGCCGCGATGCTTTCCGACGATTACGTCGGCTTCGCCGGCGCGGGGGCTTTCCTTCTCGTACACGTCGGGCCGGTGCAGCAGGATGACGATGTCGGCGTCCTGCTCGATGGAACCGGACTCGCGGAGGTCGGATGGGATGGGCACCTTGTCCTGGCGCTTCTCCGACTCACGGTTGAGCTGGGCAAGCACGATGACCGTGATGCCGAACTCCTTGGCGATCAACTTCAGGTTCCGGGAGATCACCGAGACGGCGACCTGCCGGGACTCGGCGGGGGGCGCCTGCATCAGCTGCAGGTAGTCGATGAAGACGACCTTGAGGCCGAAGGTGCGCACAAGATTGCGGATCTGCGCGCGCAGGCCGGGCAGCGTCAGATAGGCGTTGTCGTCGATCTGCAGCGGCGCTTCGGCCATCGACGGCAGCTTGTCGGCAACCCGAAGGAGAGTGGCATTGTCGACGACGCCCTGCTTCAGGTGATGCAGGGCGATCTTCATTTCGCCGCAGAGAATGGTGTTGGTGAGCTCGTCCTCGCTCATCTCCAGCGACCAGAAGGCTGTCGGCACCTTGTTGGTGATCGCGGCAGCACGGGCGAACGCCGCAGCCATCGTCGTCTTGCCCATTGCGGGCCGGGCCGCGACCACGACCAGCTGCCCGGGTGCCCAGCCACCGGACAGGGTGTGATCAAGATCGATGAAACCGGTGGGAACCCGATCCTCAAGCGTGGGAGGGGTGATGGCGCGTTCGAGGGCCGCGGGCAGCAGGTCGCCCAGTGAAGACATCTGCGAGAGGGCGGCCGGACGGACCAGGTTGTCGACTTCGGACTGGATCGCGGCAATGTCCGTGTCCGGGTCGAAGGCGGGCGAGGACGCCTTGATGCGCATCGTCGTGCCGAGCGCGGCGGTCCGCGACGCCACGGCGGCCTTGGCGACCTCGTTCGCCCACCACTCCGCGGCGCCCGGATGGCCGGACATGTACAGCTCGCCGAGGTCCGTCTCGGACAACGGCCGGGCCACCATGCGGCCTTCGGCGCGCCACGCCTCGAGCTTGCGGGCGACGGCCTGCCAGCGGATCGCAGCAGAGGCGATGCTGGTGCGCAGGTCTTCGACGGCGTACCAGACCATGCGGTAGCGCTCGTCGGAGATGTCGGCAGGGTCGAAGCCCTTGGCGGCAAGCTCGTCGACCGCTTCGGGATCGACCATGACGGTCGCGGCGAGGATCCGCTCGGCCTCGGCGTTCCCGGACGGGGTGAGGGTGGCAGCGTCGCCGGGGCCCCATACGTCGATGTCGGTGCTCACGCTGCTGCCCCCTGCCGGCGGTCGGGGCCAGTCAGACGGACGACGCTGGATCCGCACATCTCGGCGAGCCGGGATGCAACCCGCGGTCCGGTCACCTCGCACAGGGCCTTGGGCAGCACATCGCAGGTGATGATCACCGGCCGCCGTCGGATGTACCGCTCGTCGAAGATCTCGAACAGCCGCTCCTGCGTCCACGTCGACGGCCGGGCCGCAGCCAGGTCGTCGATGAACAGCAGCTCAACCTGCTGCAGCTTCTTCACCAGCGCCCGCCCCTCACCGTCCGGGGCGTCCGGGCGGAGCGCGTCGAACAGGGCAGTCGACCGGTAGACCTTGATGATCGGCGTGCCCTGCCACGGCTGGCCCGGCGCGTACTGGGCCTCCAGCCAGCGGCGGCAGCTCTTCCACGCCGTGTGCGTCTTGCCGACGCCGATCGCCCCGGTGAGGAACAGGCTCCGGCCACCCCAGCCGGAGATCCAGTCGGTGACCTCCTTCGGCAGATCGATCGGGCGGCGGTAGATGTCGGGGGTCTCCTCGTCGAACCGGTTGAGCGCCACCGACTGGCGCTCCAGTAGGACGGATTCGCGGGGGCTGAGCTCGTCAGCCGAAGCGGAGGTCATTGGGGTTCTCCTCGTCGTCGTGGGATGCGGTGGGCGGGCCTGCGGGGCGGTTCTTGCGCT
>BMPS01000059.1 GCA_014647715.1 Streptomyces cinereus | reverse complement strand
TGCTGTAGTTGTTCCCATAATTCATCTGTTAATACGATTCGTGCCATTTTTTCCTATTCTAAATGCTATAGATTTAGGCATATTTTGGCACTTTTTATCTCGTTTTTGAATTGGGGACACAGCCTAATAGCATCGTGATTAAAGGGAGTAAAAAAAACAATGTACTAACCTTCTCTGCAGAACGAAATCTTAACATGAACGTCAATAATAAAAATGCGCCCACAGAGACGATAGCGCCCATCCAAACTAAAGCTGCCAGCGAATAAACATTGAAACTAAACACAAAACCATTTACAGCGGTTAAAACAGCAAAAACAATAAAAGCGCTTATTGTTTGAATAAGCAAAGTTAAAACAGGTTCTGTGGTGATTCTAGCTTGGATGACTGTGCCAAAAGTAATAGACAGTAACGCAAAAATCGCCAACACAATGCCTATCAAATTTATTTGTTCAATTTTATGGTAACCTAATGTGGAGATGCCCAAACCTATGAAACACATTGCTAGCAATATCATATCGATTTTATTAAGGACAGCCGAAGCCATCAACTTAGTGACAATAGGTTGAATACCTAGAATAAGTATAATAATTCCTAAAGAAAGCTGGGTCTTGATAGCTGAAAAGTAAAAAATTAGATAAAAAACTTGCAATAATAGCCCAGAAATAATAATTCGACACAGTTCACTTTTTTCAATTGCGTGAGTTTTTAAACCATTATTGTTGTGTTTTACGCTTCTTCCAAATAGAACGAACAACAGTACTAGCGCAAGGGCGGCTCTTAAGAATAGAAAACTCCAAGTATTGGCATACTGTAGCCCTAGTTTTGAAAATAAAGCACCCCCACTCCAAATAAGCAGAAATAGCAGAGGAAAACTTACCGTTATCAAGGTTGCTGTTAACTTATTCAAATGGCCACCAAACATTCTGACAAAGTTGTAGTTGTTATGATAGCCAAATGATCTCATGATCGGTGTTTTATAGAGATTAGATAATATGCTAAAAAGCCGATTGTTAAATTCTACACATGGACTAGCAATAAAAGATATCTAGCAGAAAAGTATTTATCAGAAACATTTTGCTTAGGCCTAAAAAGTTGAAAAGCTCGTTAAAATAATATATAGTTAAGTGCAAATGACATGCAAAATAGGTGCACATTATGTCTACTTCTACCTTTAATGTTCGATTAGATGATGAACTTCGCACTCAAGCAACGCAAATTTTTGAAGGCTATGGTTTATCGCCTACGCAAGCGATTAAGCTCTTTTTTAATCAAGTTGTGGCGACTAAGTCCATTCCACTGAATTTTGATTATAAAAAAGATGAGTTTTTTCCAAATGTAGAGACCCAGCAAGCTATTATAGCGGCACGACAAGAATATCAGTCAGGAAAACTGCCCCGCTATAGCTCAGCAGATGATGCTATGACTGCCATAGCGGAATTAGCCAATGAGTAGAGATGTTGTATTTTCAAGCCAATTTAAAAGAGATTTAAAAAAGCACCATTTAGAATTAGTACATCCTGCTTGGGCAGAAGTTTTTAATTGTTTGTTAAATGATGTCCAGTTACCAGAAAAATATTGTGACCATGCTTTAAAAGGCAATCTAGCAGGTTCAAGGGATTGCCATATCAAACCTGATTTGGTACTTATCTATGAAAAGCCTGATGCTAATACGTTACTATTAATTAGGCTAGGTAGTCATAGTGAGTTAGCTATCGCCTAAATTTAATTAAGCTCTTCTTTAAAGATAAAGCGCAAATTATTATTGATAGGTTTTAAATGAAATAAATAATATGGCTTATTATTGACTGCCAAATACGATAAAACCGCTGACTTAATCAGCGATTATCATTTTCAACAATAACAAGTGTTTTACTTAATTGAGAATTGACTGTGGTATATCTAATAGATATGGGTTTTGATTTATAAAATGGTGAAAAATAATTATTTTTATTGGGCACAGTCCTTTTTGACTAATTCATTATCAAAGTTTGGCTAAATATTTATTAAATCAAAAAATAAGCCCCTATTTCGGGGCTTATTTTTTAACACCACAATACAATTATTGATCAGTCATTCGCTCAATTCTCACCAACATCACCCGATTTGAGAAGATCTCGATAACAGTAAAGCGATAACCATCTTCCTCAATACTGTCATTGATATTTGGTAAATTGGGCAAATTCGCACCCATATAACCCCCAATCGTCAACTGCTCTGCATCCGCAAAAAAATCGGAGTTATCGATTTCTAAGCGCAACTGGTCTAAGCTTGCGGTACCATCGACCAACCAATGATTATCATGCTGGGTAATTTCTGGTGATTCGTCCTCGTCAGGGAACTCACCAGCAATCGCTTCAAACAAATCCAGCGGCGTGACCAAACCTGACACTTGACCAAACTCATCAATCACGATGGCTAAATTACCTTTGGCATTTTTAAGTAGCTTAATCAAATGCAAATTATCAATCGTGTCTGACACATACACGGGCTGGTGCTGTTTTGCCAAATCATACAAGGCTTGTTTATCAGCGTCTGTCATCGTTTCAAGCGTTGATAAAATACTCTTAGAACGCACCACACCCAAGATTTTATCGACTGAGCCATCGCAAATCGGTAATAAGCTATGCGGGGTACTTAACACCTGTGTCTTGATATCAGCCAACGACCCATTGATATCGACCCATGAAATGTCATTGCTCGGTGTCATCACTGTTTCGATATCTCGCTCACCTAGGGCTAACACGCCGCTAATCATATAGCGTTCTTCTTGGACAAAGGCGACTTCCGTATCAGATGGCCTATCTTCGCTAACGAGTTCACTGTTTGGCTCTGCTTTACCACCCATTAGTCGTAAAATACTGTCGGCGGTACGCTCACGTAGTGGTACACGATTTTCATATTTGGTGCGGTTACGTTGGGCAAACTGGTTAAAGGCTTCAATTAAGATTGAGAAACCAATTGCCGCATACAAATAGCCTTTGGGTAAATGGAAACCAAAACCTTCAACAATTAAGCTAAAGCCAATCATGAGCAGGAAGCTTAAACACAAAATCACGACAGTTGGGTGACGACCGACAAAGTTCGTCAACGGCTTTGAAGCAAATAGCATTACCGCCATCGCAACGATTACGGCAGCCATCATCACTTCAAGCTGTTTTACCATACCGACCGCCGTAATCACTGCATCAAACGAGAATACCGCATCTAAAATCACAATCTGTATGACGACAGCGGTAAAACTAGCGTAAATCTGCTTACCGCCGGTGTGTTCAGGTTTACCTTCGATACGTTCATGTAGTTCTGCCGTGGCTTTAAACAACAAGAACACACCACCGATAATCAAAATTAAATCTCGAACAGAGATATCGAGCGAACCGAATAACGCAATGGGATTGGTCAAGGTGATTAACCAAGACATCACGAACAACAATCCGAGTCGCATGACTAAGGCTAACGTCAAGCCTAAGTTACGGGCTTTATCCCGCAGGTGAGGTGGTAATTTGTTGGCAAGAATGGCGATAAAAACGAGATTGTCGATACCCAGAACGATTTCTAGAATGACAAGTGTGAAGAAACCCAGCCAAACCGATGGATCAGCCAATAGTTCTATCATGAAAACTATACCCTTTTAAGTAATTAATCAGTCATTAAAATTGTTGAGTCAATAACTAGGGCAGATTGGGTGGGAAAGTTGGATAAAATAGGGCGTTGTTAGCGGTTTTCCTGACCTCCTCTTACCTTAGCAAAAGACAAGTCAAGGTCTGGCTAACTATGGGAAACCTTTAAATAAGGTTAAATGGTCATAGCTGATTTACCGATGGGATGGTAACATCCACATGGATTGACGATAAATCACAAGCTTAAAAAAGCAGGAAGTTACTCCCCTTGATGATCATGAGTATATTTTAAGCAACACTAAAAAGCAAATAGTTGCTTAAATTAATTAAAGCAATTTGTAACTAAACAATTCGACTATTAATGTCGTAAACTTTTAATCGCTAACACAATCGCCCCAACCACCATCGCAATGGCAGCTCCATAAAGAAAAGTATTAAAATTAGCGCCACTTTCAACGGCTTGCTCCAAAAATAAAATCACCAAAATGATCATCGATACTTGCATCAAATTAATTTTTAAGTCATGAAAATCATGAATGCCAAGTACAGTTAAAAAACGAGATTCTTGGGCAGGTTTGTTGGAGATAAATAAACGGTAATAGGCAATCGCAATCATCTGAAAACTTAACGCAATCAATAAAATATCCAACGTCTTTAGCAGATTAACCGCCAAAATCTGCCCATCAAGGGGTTTAACCGCGGGAGTGGTAACAAAGTCGGATAGCACATGAAAAATAATATTTAATGAAGCAACATACAGCGTTACTGAAGAGAGTAGGCTCACAATAATCGTGAGAAACACCAAATAACGGCTATTTTTAAACAGCTTTTCCATCATAAAAAAATAAGCCTTTGTAAAAAAGGCTTATTTTATCACAGTTAAACATTATCATTAGCAATCGGTAATTACCGTCGGGTCTATGCTTTACCCAAATTCGGAAATTTCACTGACAAAATCGCCGTTATCGTTAATACCGTAGCGATAAAGCCGAGTGAAATAGCCATCGGCACGTGAAACACCTCAAGCAGTAGCATCTTGGCACCGATAAACACCAAAATCACGCTTAATGCATACGGCAGTAAATGGAACTTATCCGCCAAGCCTGACAACAAGAAGAACATCGCACGTAAACCCAAAATCGCCAGTAAATTTGCTGTCAATACAATAAACGGGTCGGTGGTTACCGCAAAAATCGCGGGAATCGAATCCACCGCAAAAATCACATCCGACAATTCCACCAAAATCAGCACCACCGCTAATGGGGTGAAATACTTAACGCCGTTTTTAACCAGTACAAATCGCTCTTGACCCGATGCATCATGGCTATCATCACTGATTCGCAAATGTTTTTGTAAAAACTTATACAAACCTGACTGTTTTGGGTCTTCTTGTTCATCATGGTTTTGCCACATCTTGATACCCGTGTACAGCAAAAAGGCACCAAATATATATAAAATCCAGCTAAACTCACTTACCAGCCACGCACCCGCAAAAATCATCACGGTACGCATGACAATGGCACCAATCACGCCATACAGTAGAATTTTACGCTGCATCGCAGGCGACACCGCAAACGCCGCAAAAATCATGAGCCACACAAACACGTTATCAATGGCGAGTGACTTTTCGAGTAAATAACCCGTGAAGAATTCACCGACTTTTTGATTGGCGATTGCCGAGCCAAACGACCCGTTTAGATACCACCATAAGCCACCTGCAAACAGTACAGAGACACCAACCCAAATCGCACTCCAAATCCCTGCCTGTTTCATGGATACGGATTCGCCTGGCGGCGGAGTCTTAAAAGTAAAAAAATCGACTAACAGTAATGTTGCCACAATGGCAAAAAACACGGCGTATAACATCGGACTGCCGATAGCTATCGCTTCGGTGTTGGCAGGTAAACTCGCAAGTAACATTATCGCTCCTTAAACGTCTCATCAAAAAATTGATAGTGTCGTGGAAGCGATGGAAAAAGGTTAGCCTAAAACAGAAAAACCTTGACCCATGCTAACCACAAATGATTAACAACGAGTCAAGGTCTGGCTAACTATTGTGACAATAGCTGACTTACCGATAAGGGCTAATAATTGAACAATGCCTTATGTAATGACGATAAGCCACAAACTTAATAAAGTGAGAAGTTACTCCCCTTGAGTAACGCTAGCTTACTTTAAGCAACATCATTAGTCAATATGTTGCATATAAATAATTATAGAAGGAGTCAGCACAGAATTCGGAGAAAATAGTACGCTAAGGAATTTTGTTTATTAATAAGTTTATTAAAATCAAAGACTTATTTTTTACCCTTTGCCTTTTTAATAGAGATGAATAATATGCAATTTAATTA
>BMPS01000058.1 GCA_014647715.1 Streptomyces cinereus | reverse complement strand
GACTGTCTGCTAGGGAGAGTTGCCCTGTTTGTTTCCATGCCATAGTCGTGTCTTTTGCTAGGTGATTGATTTTATTGTATTATACCAATTTAATGAACTTTTGTGTGTTTATTCGTGCAAAGGTTTCGATAATATATTCTCCTTAATAGAGACTGTAAAATATTCTGTGTAAACCTCATTATAAAACATAAGTTTACACAGGAAAATATCAATGAAAGATTCAACAGAAGTTTTGCTTGACGAACTCTTAAAAGACTACCAAACCCCCGAACAAATCTTGGGTGAAAACGGTATTTTAAAACAACTCACCAAACGACTCGCTGAACGGGCACTGCAAGCCGAAATGACCCATCATCTTGGCTACGCCAAACACGACTACCAAAGCAATGACCTCTGCTGTCAACAACGGAGAAAAACACTTGGTAGATTATGTCAGGCAGCCTGACGGTAAAAGTCTTGGAAACCCCCGCAGGCGACTTGAATCCTAACCCTTTGTATTCGTTGTCGGTTATAAAAAATCTCAATATATCTTGTAACATCAGCGATGGCTTGCTGACGAGTTTCATAAATCTTATGGTAAACCAGCTCATTTTTTCTTGCGAAGCAGTGCTTCTCACCCAAGAAGCTCTCAATCGGAGCATTATCGTAGCATGAACGAGGAATAGCAAAGCACTGCTTTGCCCGAGTGCAAGGCGAAAGCTATGCCTGAGTACCCTTTCGACTCATAGAGCCAGCTAAGCCATGCTTTTGAACGATTTGGCGGTATTGATGGCTACAATATTGGCTACCTCTATCAGAATGCACAATCAAGCCTCGAGCAGGGCGTTTGTATTTGATAGCGTTGCTTAGTGCTTGGCAAACCAAATCGGCGGTCATACGTTTATCTAACGCATATCCCACAATCTCTTTGCTATACAGGTCTTTGACCGCTGCCAAGTACACCCAGCCTTCATTAGTCCAAATGTAAGTAATATCACTGACCTGAGGAGCACTGCTCCGCAAGAATCTTTTCAATATTGGGTGCTGTCACATCAAATTGCTGTTCTAACAAATTTGGATAGATAGGCTTATTATGATTTGAGTCAGTAGTCGTTTTAAATCGCCTGTGGCGTTTGCAGTAAATGCCGTTTTCTTGCTGAATTTGCCGCACCATGTATAGACTGATGTTATGCCCTTGATTGGTTAAATGCTGATGCAAGCGTTCATGCCCATAGCTTTCTTTGATATCTATATGAGCGGATTTGACCAGTAGTTCACAACGATTATGATGTTGCTTGCGTTTGCTGATGCCTCGCTTTAGCCAATCGTAATAGCCAGATAGGCTGACTTCAAATACGGTCGCCATACGTTGAATACAGTATTTTAATCGGTTATCTTGCATAAAGGCGTACTTGGCTATTGATTCTTGGCAAAGTACGCCGTTGCCTTTTTTAGAATTTCTCGTTCCTCTTGAGCGATTCTTAGTTGTTTTTCTAGGTCTTTGATTTCATCCAAGGCGGCTATGAGTTCAGAATTGTAATTTTGGGTGCCTGCAAGTACGCCACTTTCAGCCTTCCTATGCCAGTTTGCTAGTGTGTTCATGGGTATGCCAAGTTCTTTAGCCGTTTGACTGATGTTGCCGTTATTTTCTTTGACTTTGGCGATGGCTTCAGCTTTGAAAGTGTCGCTGTATTCTACTCTTTTCTTACTCATGGTAAACTCCTGTTTAGGATTCTAATTTACCAAATATTTTTGTCCGTTTTTTTCAGCATATATCACTTGCTAAGTTGGCGGATATTAAGGCTAATCATGCTAAGGCAATTGTAGAGCAAGTCGTGGATACCGCCGAGTATATGTTATCAGTCATCGATGATTATCCGATTGATAAAACGTTAATAGCAGATGTTCAGCATGATGTAAATGCAAACGTTAGAAGGATGATAAAGGTCTAAAAAAATTTGATAAGTTTGCTCTGTTTTGATGTTACTCATCGCCTATCCAAGCGTATAAATCTACTATTATTCATTAATTCTGCCTGACTCAAACAAACCTGTCTCCGATAAAACCAGAACGGTTCAATATTTAAGCTTAATAAAATCTTCTTTCAAACTTCATATTAGTGTCATTTATTTACCCTAGTATTTCGCCATCTTTTGTCTATTTCTCGAATCTGATTACGGAGCATCTAATGGCATCTACTTTACAAGCTGGCGATATTGCAATCATTGGTATTAACATGGACGAGCCAGACAAATTAACCTTTGTTGTATTAACCAACATTGATCCCAATACCCAAATAAAATTTACTGATAATGGCGTAACTGCTCAAGGTACGTTAAAAGATAATGAGGGTACATGGACTTGGACAGCGACTAATTCAGTGGCCGCAGGCACCGTTATTACACTTAACAGTGATATGACTGCGACGACTGGCACATTGACAAAATCTGGAGCTTTTGCCTTATCAACGAGCGGTGACCAAATTTTAGCGTATCAGGGTGATAAAACAGCCCCGAACTACCTGTATGCAGTCAATGTCAAAGGTACGGCTTGGCAACCTGACTCTTTAGATACAAATTCTTCTGCATTACCTCCTGGTCTAAACAATGGTACAACTGCTGTAGCATTGGTTGAGAAAGACAACGTAGTATATTCAGGCGCCACGTCAGGGAACAAGGCAGCTTTATTGTCAGTCATCAGTAATCCTGCGAATTGGACAGGAGATGATGCGCCTAATTTGACCCATGCGACTACCAATTTTGCGGTTACAGCAGGAGTGGATAGTCAAGCCCCAACGCTAGTGAGTAGTAACCCAACTGACGAAAGCACAGGCTTTGGCTCAACCAGTAATATTGTGCTTAATTTTAACGAAACCATTAAAGTCGGCACAGGTCAAATCGTGTTAAAAGACCAAGCGGGCAATACGGTTGAAACTTACAATACGACGGACAGTAATATTACGGTCAATGGACAAACGTTGACTATCAATCCGATTAGCGATTTAACTGCAAGTGCAAGTTACACCATTGAAATGACAACAGGTGCTGTGACGGATTTAGCGGGGAATGCTTGGCAGACCAATTTTGGTACCACCACCCCAAACACCCTAAACTTTACCGTCGCTGCGGTTGACGCACCCCCACCTGTCACGACACCAACGTATACCCTGATTCATGATATTCAAGGTGTTGGCGATACTGGGTCTCAACCTTATTTGAATAAAGAAGTTACTATAAATGCTGTCATTACTGCCTATGTACCGAATCTCAAAGGGTTTTATGTACAAGAGCAGCCAACTGACTATGACATCAATCCTGAGACATCTGAAGGTATCTTTGTATATTACGGTACTACTAATCCTGGCGTCACGATGTCAAGTATTGGCGATACAGTGACTTTGACAGGCTTGGTCAATGAATATTATAAAAATACCCAAATTACCTATAAGCAAGGGTTTATGGTAGAAAAAGATGGTGACATCAGTAATTTACCTGCGCCTACCGTCATTACGTTACCAACAGCGGATGCTTTCAATTGGGAAAGCGTGGAAGGTATGTATGTTAAAGTAAAATCTGCCACCGACAATGGCTCATTGGTAGTGACTGATAACTATGACTTAACCCGCTATGGTGAAATTACGCTGACCTCAGATAAAGTGCAAGAACAATACGCTGTAAGCCATACGCCAAGTGTGGAAGGCTATACCGCGTATCTCAATGAAATTGCCCATGACCGTATCATTATCGATGATGCCAATACCGCCCAAAACCCTAGCACCCTTATCTTTGGTAGAAACGGTCAGCCATTATCGGCAGATAATACTTTAAGAGGTGGTGATTCCATTGGTGAAATCAATGGTGTCGTCACGTATGCCAACAACAATTATAAAATTCAACCCATCGACGGACAAGGCTATAACTTTACTGGTGAGGCACGTCCAACGGCAGAAAGTATCCAGGCCACTACCAAAAATGCTGAAATTACCGTGGCAAGTGCTAACGTGTTAAACCTATTTACCACCTTTGGTACAGCCAACTTCACAACACCTATGGGCAATACTATGCAAGGTCGAGGTGCCGATAACCAAGCGGAATTTGACATGCAACTTGCTAAAGTAGTTGCAAACCTAAGTGGGTTAAATGCCGATGTGGTCGGTCTGATGGAAATCCAAAACAATGGCTTTGGCGATGGTAGTGCAATTAAGACACTGGTCGATGCCTTAAATGCCAAAATGGGGGCAGGTACTTACGACTATATCAAAGGGCATTTTAGCGATGGTGTTGGTCATGTGGCGACGGCAGGTAGCGATGCGATTATGGTTGGCATGATTTATAAACCCAGCAAAGTTACACCTGTTGGTGAAGCAGTAGTACCCAATACCACCGACTATCCAGCATTTGCTACAGCTAACCGTGTGCCTTTAGCACAGGCATTTAAATCAAATCTCGATGGTGAAATTTTTACCACCGTTGTGAACCACTTTAAATCCAAAGGTAGCGTGATTGATGCAGACTTGGGCGATAGTCAAGGTAATAACGCTGCAACACGTTTAGAGGCGGCTAAACAGCTGAAAAGTTGGTTGGACACGGATCCAACTCATTCAAAAGACAAAGATAATCTACTCATTGGCGATTTCAATGCCTATGACAAAGAAGATTCTTTACAATACCTCGAAAATAATGGCTATGATGTTCAAAAAGAGGCCTACTCTTATGTCTTTGATGGGCTATGGGGATCGCTAGACCATGCAATTTCATCAGAATCGCTGTCCTCTCAAATTACATCCGTCACCACTTGGGCCATCAATGCTCAAGAGTCAACGGTATATGACTACAATACCAATTTTAAAAGTGCTCAAACACAAACCCTAATTCAACCTGACCAATATCGTTCAAGCGACCATAATCCGTTGTTAATTGGATTAAATTTAAGTAGCACATCAACTGCGCCTGTTGAACCGACCACTCCTATCTCTCATGATACACCAATCAATTCAACCAATACCGTAACAGGCACGGAAAAAGGCGAAGTATCAAGCGGTACGATGGCAAATGATCTATTTATCAGTTCAAAAGGTAACGATGTTATCAATGGCGGATTGGGTAATGACACACTAGATTATAGTAACCAATTGGCAGCGATTAATGCCATGCTAAATAAACAGCAAGTCTCTGGTACAGGCTTTAATCATCGAGTATTAAGTATTGAAAATATTATTGGTACTCAATATGACGACAATATAACTGGCAATGATTATGCCAATATCCTTAAAGGTGGTAACGGTAACGACACCTTAAACGGGGGTAAAGGTAATGATATATTGCAAGGTGATCTTGGTAATGACAAATATATCTTCGATGCCAATTTTGGCTCAGATAATATACTAGATTTTGATAAAACTGCTGGTAATATTGACACCATTACATTTACAGCTCTAGGTATTAACGATTTAAGCTTCTCACGAGAGGGTGATAGTCTCAAAGTCACCCAAAAAAGTGATTCCAATAATTCAATCAATATCAATCACTGGTATCAAGATAATGGTGCCTTTGTTATTGAAAAATGGCAGATGGCAGATAGTCAAGTGTTTGATGCCTCTATAATTGCAGCTCGGGTCATATAATTTAGTCTCATCATCTCATTAACTTGAACAATCAATGTACATTTAGCCGACTATCGGATAAATGCACAATATCATTCTATTATCCAATATTTATAAAGACTTATGACTATGAAAAAAACGATTTTAGCCAGTACCATTGCTGTCATTATGTTTTCGCCAACTTTAGCAAACGCCCTTACTGCTAATGAATTTAATACAATGCTTTTATCAGATGGCAGTTTTCAAGATGTGCAAAATACGCTTCAAGACACCAGCAATTTTGCAGCTCAAAATGCTACAGATATAATTGATTTACAAAACACTAAAGCCAATCAAACTGACCTTGATAAGACAAATCAAACGATTGGCGATATGCAAAGTACCATCCAAGAAACTAGTGACTTTGCGGCACAGAATGCATCGTTAATCCAAGCTAACACAGATTCGATTAATACGTTAACCACCACTG
>BMPS01000057.1 GCA_014647715.1 Streptomyces cinereus | reverse complement strand
CTTTAAAGTCGTCCATGCTTTTTAGTTGGCTAACCATTTGGGTGGCTAGTTCGTCTAATTTGTCTGTCATTGCTTATTCTCCTGTTAGGGGGATTATAAGCAGTTACACACTTTCTGGGAAAGACTCTTCAATAATATCAAGAACCGCCGCATTCTTTTCATTACAGCGTACTGCCATATAGATATCAATATTTAAATGCTCATTATCTTCATTTGTCAGTGTCTTCCAGCAACAGCCTGGTTGCTGGAAGTTGCAAACTGAACGTGGCATCAGGGCAATACCTCTGCCTTTAGCGATTTTATCAAACAGCATGATTGAGTCTTTAGGTTCTGCTACTTTTTTCAAAGGCACCGGCAAACGGCGGAAATATGCCTCACACTTATCATAATAGGCAGGGTTTTCATTTCTGCTAAACCAATATAAAGGCAAATCTGCTACCTCGCTTAACGCCACGGACTGGTTTTTACTGGCCATATGATTTGAGGGTATCACCAACATCAAAGGCTCTGTATAAACCTTCACAAATCTTACCGCATCATCGATGAAAACCTTTTCCCCAATCAAAACAATGTCCAACTTACCCTTCAACAAATTCTGCAGTAATTGTTGTGAGGTAAAATTCTCATGAATTGAATCGATTAGAGCGTCAAACTGAGTTAATTGATTAAAAATAGCGGGGATGTTCTCAAAATTGACAAACCGGGTATAACCTATCTTAATTTTCTTAGGACGGGAAACCAATTCAATAGTTTCAGCTAAGTCATCCAGTAGCGGTTCGACTTTTTCTAATAATTCTTGACCGGCCGTGGTAAGGAGTACCTCATGGGTATTCCGCAAAAATAAAGGTTGTCCAATTAAGTCTTCTAAAGCTTGAATTTGCCGTGTTAAAGGCGGTTGGGTCATGTTTAGCTGTTCTGCGGCTTTTCTAAAGTTTAACTCGTGACAAACCGCTAAAAAGCATTGAATTTGCCTAATAGTAGGCAATCTAGTGGGTAAATAAGGGGTAGTCATAAACACTTCTTATTAGAAAAAATTCAAAAATGGTGATACCAAAAAAGTATAACACAATTAAGAATTCCACAAAATTTTATGGATGATAGATTATGCCTAGATAGCTCAACTGACAAATTAAAGGGAGTTTATTTTTGTTCAGATTATCTGGCTAAAAAATTGGCATTGAATATCGTTTTTAGGATGAAATATTATGGGCGTAACTATGAGTGTAGAGGAAAACTCTAACTTATCAATAAAAAATTGGTTAGCCATCTTGGTGCTTGCGATTTCAACCTTTATCATTGTCACCACAGAATTAGCCCCTGTTGGTTTGCTAACCCCAATGGCTAAGGACTTCGGGGTTTCAGAATCCCAGATTGGTGTAACGGTTACGATTTATGCGTGGGTAGGGGCATTCAGTGCCATTCTTGCGTCAGTTTTTCTAGGCAATATTGCAAAGAAGACATTACTCATTGTTCTGATCACTATACTGTTAGCGTCAAATACATTATCAGCGACCGTAACAACCTATTCGATGCTTCTGGTAGCTCGAGTAATTGGGGCTTTGGCTCATGGTTCATTTTGGGCAATCATCGGTGCAACAGCCGTTGCCATTGTGCCCCCTAAGTATATCGGTGTGGCAACTTCCATCGTATTCGGGGGAGTGTCTGCTGCGAGCGTATTTGGTGTACCGTTATCAAACTATATCGGTATAACATTAGGGTGGCATAAGGCATTTTGGTTAATGGCTATACTAAGTGCGATTGCTTTAGTGGGTACTTTACTATTAGTCCCTCGAATACAGTCAGATAGTGCTATTGGCATTTCGTCACTTAAGCGAGTTTTCCAGTCGGCAACTTTAGGAAAAATTTATCTAGCAACGTTGATTGTGATTACTGCTCATTTTGCGGCATTTACCTATATCGAACCTTGGCTACAGCTGCAACAGCTATTCCCTTCGACCTATATTCCTATCGCATTACTTACGTTCGGTATTGCAGGGTTATTAGGTAATTTTATCACAGGGTTTACCATCGATAAATTTTTAAAGCCTACTGTTAGCATTTCAATTATATTGATGAGTTCTACCCTTCTTTATCTAGGTCTGAATCAGAAAAATCTTTCACAAATAACCATTTTTACTTGTCTGGTAGTGTGGGGATTAGCAGTGTCAGGTATTTTTGTGGGCTTTCAAACTTGGGTATTGAAGTTGGCAGATAAAGAAGTATTTCCTGCTTCAGCGATTTATGTCTCTTGCTTTAATTTAGCCATTGGTTTAGGAGCGATACTTGGGGCATGGGGTGTAGCACAATTTCCGATTTCCCAACTGTATTTATACGCAGGATTAATTATTGCTGGTTCGATATTGTTAATATTGATAATTCCTTCAAACAACCGTTAAGTGAGGATTTAAATGACTATGATGAACGATTTAACAGCCTATGGCAGAGCCATTATGGATACTCTTGAAACAGGCTTAGCAGATAAGGTAACTGGGCGTTTGAGCGAGCTAGATGCGGATTTACCTAACTTAATAACTGATTATGCCTTTGGTGCCGTGGTTGGCAGAGAGGGCTTAGATTTAAAAACAAGAGAAATGCTAACCGTCGCCTCGCTAGTTTCTTTAGGTAATGCTATGCCCCAATTACAATTACATATGCGAGCGGCGTTAAATGTGGGTGTTACCCCAAAAGAGCTGTTAGAAGTTGTGATTCAAATGGCGGTCTATGCCGGTGTACCTGCTTGTATGAATGGCTTAACGGCCTATAGAGAAGCCATGGCAGCCACGGATCATGAGTTACCAAATATTTGATTTAGAAAATAGTATTTAACATAAAATAAATTGTGCGAAGTTGAATTATAAGATTTAATTGAATAATTTTTAATTTTATACGTTTGAAAAATATTTTTTAATATATTTAAGTTTGCAATTACTCGGATAATCTTGTAAGGCTATATCTAAAATATCTTTTATTCCATATTTAATCTTTCCTTTATCAGCATCACTTAAGGCAGCAAACCAAGAATTCTCCATATTGTTTTTTTCGCTAAGCTGACCTGATTTACCTCCAACCTTTTTCCATACAATTTGTAGGTCACTAAAATTGGGATATAGTTCACTCAATTCTTCTGCCAATTTCCTAACAATATCATTTCTAGCTTCTGGCGCTTTAATAATACTATTGATAGGCAAATTTACTCTATATAAATAACCAAAACTTTTCCAAAAGCTTAATTGTAAATAACACTGTGGCAGGATAATTCGATCAAATTTTTGTTTATTTTCTTCATATAATTTATCTATCAAACTCTTAAAATTTTGCTCGTTTAAATACTTACCTATCAACTCACCATAGTTTGATAATTCTTGGTCAGTTGCATTAACTAAAATTTCATAAATTAGGTTTTCATTGACTCGAAAATTCCAAGAAATTAACCTTGTTAAAACTAGCATTTTATCTACACTATTCAAATATTTATGGGCTACTAAATTTTGAAAAAATATAGGTGGGATTTTTTCCTGATCATTTTTTATTAAAAATTGTGCTATAAGATCTGTTACTACCTCAAAATCTGCTTTGAAACCTTTATTCCATGAAGCAAATGAATCTAAATTTAACTCGTAAAGCATAATTTTTGGAATAAAGTGATTATTATCATATTCAATAATTTTTGGCAAAATATCATAAGAATTTTGCTCTTCAATCATAATACAAAGTGTATTCTTTAGTTTCTTCTGATCTTGAACAATAAAATTAATGTCAGAATCAATTGTATTACTAAGAGACATTAATTCCACATCTTTCATGTGAGAAAAGTCAATATGTGTGAAGAAATCATGTTTTAAAGAATTATTGTTGATGATACTATCTCTAACACTATTGATAGAGGAATCTCTTACATAATTAATGACCTGTTCAATGCTAAAACCTTTTAGTATTATAGAAAATTCTTGTGAAGCAGAATTTTTAAAATTTTGCATTTGTTTCTGTATAGCATTTCCAATATCATAGATATTTCTTAAAGCAAAAGCATATAATTTGCTCCAATGTCTACTTAAGGATAATGTTTCTAAGGAAGAGCTTTGAGAGTTACTTAATTTACTGATATTCTCAAGCTTGCTTATAACCAAATCTTCATTGATAGTGTCAGGTGCAAATTGCAAAATTTTCTGGTAATTGTCATTTTGTTTGAGTGCCTTAATAAAAATATTAATCCATTGATCAGTGTTTTTACTAATTCCCTGTTTAACACTATTCCCGAAAAAATTCTGCCACCAATCTTTCTGTCTATCTAATTCATTTAAAATTTGTGCTTGATCATCTTGATTTACTAATGGAAAATTTTCAATAAAAAACTTCTCCATTTCTTTTTTTAATTCTGTGTACTCCGGGAACGAATCTAATGTTATATTTGCCAAAGACTGTAACTGTTTCATTGAAAAATATTCAACATTTTTCTTGATAAAATTCATAACTGGGGAAATTATTTCTGCCATTTCAGATTTGTTAACTATAGGATCGCAAACTCTGATTATAAGAATTGCCTTATCTACTGAAGTATATTTTTTAAAATCATCAAAAAAATTTAATAGTAAAGCAATTTTTTGCAACCGTTTCTTCGTCGGCAACTCAATAAATGCAGTAGAAAACAAAACTTTTTTGAAAGTTGTGTCTTTGCCAGTCAATAGATATTTAGCTACCCTTTCACTTGCCAACTTAAATATGCCATCGTGTATCTTGTTCTCATTCCATTGATTTATCCTTTCATGCAGTGAATAGATGATACCTTTATCAATATCATCGCTTTTTTGAGAAGGATATAAGTAGAAACGATAAGAAAGATTTTCTCTATCAAGTGGTGAAAGGTGTTGCCATAGCTTTGAAAAAAAATAACTACTATCTTGTGGTGCTTTTAAGAATAGAATATTTGTGGAATCATTTATTAAATCTTGAAATAATTGGATTAATAATGTATCAGGAATAGTGGGCTCAACACTTATAATTCGGTTGATAATACTTTGAATATTATCTTCTTTTATCAAATCTTTTATAGGATATATCAATACTTTACTTTTTACCATTCCTTTTCTTTCAGAGGAATCATCCTCCTCAGTTATCCATAAATAACCATAATTCTCTAGTACTTCAAAACTCAAGTAAGGATAAATTTTTTCATTTCTTGACAATTGACCGGGGGGTCTATCAGTGTAATTTAACAAA
Organism: Streptomyces cinereus; assembly: GCA_014647715.1. Taxonomy (GTDB): domain Bacteria; phylum Pseudomonadota; class Gammaproteobacteria; order Pseudomonadales; family Moraxellaceae; genus Faucicola; species Faucicola cinerea. The sequence continues at coordinate 1,374 of BMPS01000057.1, read as the reverse complement.
AGAGGTGATGGCTGAAATTTTACATCAGATTTTAATATTAAATCATGAGCATTATTTTTTACACCATATTCAGCTAGAATAGGAAAATTTGTCATATTTACTATTTATTGATAAGCCAATATATAGGCAATGTTAAATCAGATTGATGCTCAAAAGTATGGGGAGCTACAACCCAACCATGTTTTTCTGGACCTAAATTGATAAATTCATCTTCATGCTCAGGGGTGCCTAAAGTACAGCCTAGAGATGACAACCCCCAAATATTTATACTTGTGCTTTGCCAGTTTGATTGAAGGAACTTATAAAATAAAGGCAATTTTTCTTCTAAAGCTTGTTCTGGCGTAGTATTTTCTTTTTCAATCTCATCATAACATGATAAAAGAATGGTTAGTTTAGGAATGCTGACCTTATTTTTAAGTCCGATGCCTGAATAATATAAAAGTATTTGAAAAATTTCTATCCAAAAGGCATTTGCATCCCACTCTTCTATCGTCCCAGATTCATTGTTTTGCTTTGAATCTTTCATCAATCCTCTGTCATTAAAAAAAGTTTTTTCTGAATTTAATCTAATTAGAACCACCCAATGCTTACTTTGATTCAGACTGTCAATCCAGTGTTCTTTTAGGGATCTTGAACTAAATATCTGAGTAATTTGCTCACCAGCATAATCAGGTAAACTAATTAGATATTCATTTCCATTTTCATCAATAACAGGTAAACTAATCTTGCCCCAAGTGTCAGTTGGAGTATGCCCTGCTGTCTTTCCATTTGCTAATTTAGTAAGTACATCTTCCAGCAAGCTTATATCTTTAGGAAGTTGATGTTTAGGATTAAGCTTTAGACAAGCTTCTCCATCAGAAATTCTGCCATATAACTGACCGAAGTAATGTGTCTTTCCACTATTGGGTCTACCAATTATTATTATATTTTCCATAAAAGTGACTTATTAAACAAATTTAGTTTTAAATGCATAGAAAGGGCTTTGATATTCTAATACTGACTTAGAAAGATCATCAAGATGTTGCATTTGTTCAAACTTATCTAGTAGGGCGTTCATAGCGTTTACAACAGTAGATTGATCAACAATATTAATTTCAAATTCTATAGCATGAGGTATAGAGCTATTGATTCTTTTAGTAATAGTTTCAACAATTGAAGGTAATAAATCTGATTTTTTAGCGGAATCAGTTTTAGTCCATAAAAGTAAAAATGGTTTATTCTGTGCACTAATTGTAAGTCTAGTTATGTGTATTAGTCCAGACCTAATCTGACAATTTTAATTGAAAAAAGAAAGTTACCCATATAGGATAAAGGTGTCTAAACTCAAACCTAATGGAGTAACTTTCTCATGTACCATACTAACAATTCCATCAT
>BMPS01000056.1 GCA_014647715.1 Streptomyces cinereus | reverse complement strand
GGAAGCATAGTGATATGTGTAGCTAACCAATACTAATTGCTCGTTTGGCTTGACTATACAACGCCTAAATGGCTTTGTAGGTAATAACGATATTCACCTCGCTTGATATAGCTCATACTTTACTTTTGAAATAACTCATTTCTCTATCCCCCTTTGCTGACGATAATAGCTTGGAGGTCCCACCTGATCCCTTCCCGAACTCAGAAGTGAAACTCCAATGCGCCAATGGTAGTGTGGTTCGCCCATGTGAGAGTAGGTCATCGTCAGCTCCCTATCCCAAAACCACCCCCTTACAACAGTAAGGGGGTGGTTTTTTGTATTGTAATTTCTAAAGACGTTTTATATATTTTTATGAGGTTCGTTTAATACTTTTAGTTATCTTTCGTTAATATCTTATTTGCTACATAGCTTTACGCATTTTCACACTGTAAATTTTTGAATTCTATATACTGGTTCTATCAATGTCGATCCTTTTTCAAGCTTAGGTGAACATTTGATATTTGCTAAGAAATTACAAATATACTTAAAAGTTTAGGATAAAAAAATGACACAAAAGCCCGTCAAGCCAGAGCCAAATATGAATACTCAGCAAGGAAATGCAGGCGAAACTCATCAGCAGGCTGATAATAACTCAACTAATTTAACTACGCAGCAAGGGATTGTCATTGCAGACAATCAGAATTCGCTAAAAGCGGGTCGTCGTGGACCTGCATTGCTAGAAGATTTTATTTTACGCGAGAAAATTACCCATTTTGACCATGAACGTATTCCTGAGCGTGTTGTGCATGCTCGTGGTACGGCAGCCCATGGTTATTTTGAACTAACCAAATCATTAGAGCAATTTACCACAGCTAGGGTATTAACAGAGGTGGGCAAACAAACCCCATTATTTGCTCGTTTTTCAACGGTAGCCGGTGGTGCAGGATCGGTTGATACGCCGCGTGATATTCGCGGTTTTGCCGTCAAAATCTATACAGAGGAAGGTAACTGGGATTTAGTGGGTAACAATACCCCTGTGTTCTTTATCCAAGATGCGATTAAATTTCCCGATATTATTCATGCTGTAAAAATGGAGCCTGATCGTGGTTTTCCACAAGCTGCCTCAGCGCATGATACCTTTTATGATTTTATCTCGTTAAACCCTGAAACCTTACATAACTACCTATGGGCGATGAGTGATCGCGCTATTCCTCGTAGTTTACGTATGATTGAAGGCTTTGGTATCCATAGCTATCGCTTTATTAATGCCCAAGGTGAAAGTGTGTTCTTCCGTTATCACTGGCGTCCACGTTTGCAGCTTCAATCACATGTGTGGGATGAAGCAGTGAAAGTCGCCGGTGCTGATCCAGACTATCATCGTCGTGATCTATTTGAAACCTTGTTTGAAAATGGTGACGAAGTTGTTTGGGACTTTGGTGTGCAGATATTCACCCAAGAACAAGCAGAAAAATTCCCATTTGATCACTTGGATGCAACCAAATTAGTTCCAGAAGAATTAGTCCCTGTTGAATTCGTGGGTAAAATGGTATTAAACCGTTATCCCGATAACTTCTTTGCTGAGACAGAGCAAGTGGCTTTCTGTCCAGCAAACATCGTACCCGGTATCGACTTTAGTAATGATCCATTGCTACAAGGTCGTTTATTTAGTTACCTTGATACTCAGCTGTCGCGCTTAGGCTCACCAAATTTTGCGCAGTTGCCAATTAATGCACCAAAATGTCCATTCCATAATATGCAGCGTGATGGTCATATGCAGATGCAAATTCCCAAAGGTCGCGTTGCTTATGAACCACAAAGTTTAGAGCCAGAAAAACCGCGTGAAAATCCGTCAATTGGGTTTAAATCATTTGCAGAGGATTTAACTCAAAATAACGATGCGGTTAAAGGTCGTATCCGTGCAGAAAGCTTTGCAGACTTTTATAGTCAACCACGTATGTTCTATCGTAGTCAAACCCCCATTGAGCAGGCGCATATCGCCTCAGCAATTGTGTTTGAGCTTTCAAAAGTTGAGACACCCTATATCCGTGAACGCATGGTTGCGCAGCTGTTAACGGTTGATGAAACATTGGGTAAACGCGTTGCCGATGGGTTAGGGATGAAACCAGTGCCGAAACCGATTGAACCGACGGTTCCGGTGCAAGATTTGCCATTATCGCCAGCTTTGCAGTTGATTGGCAAAGCTAAACCAACGCTTGAAGGTCGTAAAGTCGCTATTTTAGTCGCAGATGATTCAAATGCAGAAATGCTTGAAAAATATAAAGCGGCGATTACAGCAGAAAAGGCAACATCCTTTATAGTAGCGCCAAAAATTAGTATTACGTTAAACAATGGTGAAACCATTGCAGCTGACGGTCAATTGGCGGGCTCACCTTCTGTCTTGTTTGATGCAATTGTTAGTATCATTATGCCAGAGCAAGCGAAAAAACTAGCCAAAGTGAGTGAAGCGATTGCGTGGTTTAAAGATGCACACGCCCATCTAAAAGCGATTGCTTATTGCGGTGCGACGGATGAATTTATCCTAATTCCTCAGCACATTGACAAAGATGCCAGTGTGGTCGCTTTAAAGGAAATAGACACCTTTATCGAGAAGGCCAAATCGCGTGAATGGGATCGTGAACCTAATGTGCGTGATTTAGCATAACCCATCAACCTCGCAACAAAAAAGCTAGCTTATTATTAAGCTAGCTTTTTATTTGTTTGGCGGAAACGGAGGGATTCGAACCCTCGATACGCTATTAACGTATACACACTTTCCAGGCGTGCGCTTTCGACCACTCAGCCACGTTTCCAATCGAGTTGCAACTCCAAAATATAGGTAATCGCAAAACGGACGCCTATTTTACCCAAAATAATGCCAAATGTCATGTATAATTAATCAATTTTCATCGATGGCTAGAGTTGGTAAGTTATAGCGTATGAGTGGTTATCAGCGTTTTTCACACACATCACTGTCACAGAGCTTGGTAGTGATAGGTTTATTCCTATTGCCCTTATGGGCACATTCAAGCAGCTCTTTAGATTATCGCAAACAGCACCTCAATCAATGCGGCAATACCTATGCTAACCAACAAAGTCCGCAGCCACTCTCCAATCAACCACTTGAGATTTATTATCTATGTCTAAATGGCTTTGCTGTGGGTTATTCGTCACTGAGTAAAACCGCTTTGTGGTCAGCGGAGTATTTGACGCGAGCGCGTATTGAAAAAGCGAGTGAACTATCTAGGGTTGATAATTTTCACGAGGAAAGTCAGCTGCCTAATCGGGTTAAAGGCTATTTAGCTGATTATCGTAACGTACCTTATGATCGTGGGCATCTAGCGCCGAATGCAGATATGAGTACGCTTGAATCACAATATGACAGTTTTAGCCTTGCCAACATTGTACCGCAAAATCCTGTTAATAATCGTAGCACTTGGCGAGACATTGAGTCCCGTACCCGTTATCTAGCGATTAAACACAACCGTATCTATGTGGTGACAGGGGTGGCTTTTATCAGTAATCGGGTTAAGAAAATTAATAACAATATATTAGTACCCAGTCATCTGTACAAAGCGATTTATATTCCAAGTCTACAACAAGCAGGGGTTTATTTTGCACCTAATGATGATAGTCAGCGAGTGGAAATCATTAGTCTGGATGAACTTGCGGTAAGAATAGGCGTGGATGCCATGCCAGGGTTGTCAGGGAAGGTACAAAAAACGGCAATGACGCTGCCTATCGATGACTATTCACCAGCTACAAAAAACAAAAACACGCCAAAATCAGAGCCCGATAGTCAGCAAATTTTATTAGTCTTAGTTAATTTAGTCTTGACTATTTTTGAATGGATAATCAGCCTATTTAAATCCTAAAAATGGTAATTATATATAAATGACTGATTAGTCAGTTTAAGCTTTTGGAATTTTTTAAAAAAATAATTACTTAAAAATCAGTAACTTAAAATTAAAAAAAGCGGATAATTTTGCCCTGTAAGTATGTAGAAAACTATGAGTAACTTTTGTGTATTAAAAAATATCTTTACCTCAAAACCATTTTGGCTATAATGATTGTCAATGGCACTGCATTTCACTTCCCTTACTTTTTTGCAGTGCGCTACAGAAGGAACTGTTATGAAAATTTCTCTTAAATCAATCAGCGTTGGTGTTGCTCTTTCTACTTTAAGTGTTGCTGCTATGGCTGCCGATCCAATCGTGGGTACTTGGCAAACTTATGAAGACAATCAACCAAAAGCGCAAGTTCAAATCTCACAAACAGGTGCTACTTTCACCGGTAAAATCGTTGCGGGCAATACTGAAAAAGCAAAATCTTTTGTTGGTAAAACTGTGTTAACAAACGTGAAAGCGAAAGGTAATGGCAAATATGCAGGTAAAGCAAAAGACCCACGTTGGGGTCTTGGATTAGGTGCAGATATTTCATTAAGCGGTTCAACCTTAACTTTATCTGTTCCAGTCAAAGGCAGCCAAACTTGGAAAAAAATTAAATAATCGCCCATGATTTGAAAGCCCAAAAAAGCTAGATATTAATATCTAGCTTTTTTATTTGTCCAATCGCAAGTTTTGTAGAGTCTTTTAGTATGCTTATATAAAAAAATAGGCTGATTGAATCAGCCTATGTTTATCATTCTTTGTCTATTCGATACGTTCGCCATGTACGGCTAAGTCAAGACCGGTGTATTCATCTTCATCAGTGACACGTAAGCCCATGGTTAATTGAATCACTTTAGCAATAATGAAAGTCACAATCGCGCAGTAGATGATAACCGCAAACACGCCTTCTAATTGCACCCATACTTGACCCATAGTCGATAAAGCCAGGGGTTTGCCAGTGATAGCAGGACTCACAAAGACACCTGTCAATATGGCGCCGACGATGCCACCAACGCCATGCAATCCAAACGCATCCAAGCTATCATCAATTTTTAACAGACGTTTGAGATAGTTGACTGCATAAAAGCAAACCAATGAGGTGATGATACCAATCGCTAATGCACCTGCTACCGTCACAAAACCTGCCGCTGGGGTGATACCGACTAAACCCGCCACTGCGCCTGATGCACCGCCTAGTACAGAGGCTTTACCACGGACTAATTTTTCGATGGCAAACCAAGTCAATGCCCCTGCCGCTGCCGCTACTTGCGTGACGAGGAGCGCATTACCTGCCAATGCATTTGCCGCCAACGCACTACCGCCATTAAAGCCAAACCAACCTACCCAAATCAAACCCGTACCAATTAAGGTTAAAGCCAAGTTTGAAGGTGCCATTGGGTCACGGTTATAGCCATTGCGTTTACCTAAAACAGCCGCCAACACAATACCTGCTACACCGGCATTAATGTGCACGACCGTACCGCCTGCAAAGTCTAGCGCACCATCTGCCATTAACCAGCCGCCGCCCCAAACCCAGTGACAAATCGGTGCATACACCAATACTACCCAAAGCGCAGTAAACACCATAAAGCTACTAAATTTGATACGTTCAGCAATCGAGCCTGCTAAGATTGCCACAGTGATAATGGCAAAGGTCATTTGAAAAGTGACAAATAACAGGGTGGGCACGGTACCCGTTAAATCACCCAGCCCGATATTAGCTAATAATGCATTATCAAAACCGCCAATAAATTGATTAAAATCGCTGCTACCAAACGCCAGTGAATAACCCAACACAATCCAAACAATAGATACTAACGCTGTGGCACCATAACTGTGCGCCATCGTCCCTAAAATATTCTTTTTGCGTACCATACCTGAGTAAAACAATGCCAACCCTGGAATAGTCATTAGTAGCACTAATGCAGTAGACATTAATACCCAAGCGGTGTCGCCTGCATTTAGCGTAGGCGTGTCAGCAGCATGAGCCACCAATGGAGATAACAACAATAATGATAAAATTGATTTAGTAGATACTAGTGGCTGTAAAAATTTGGCAAAAGCTGCCCTTGTAATGACGGCATTCATCGTAACCCCCTTAAAATTATTTGAGATAGTCGTTAAGCGGCTTGATAGGTCTGCGTTAATGTTTAAAGGATGGTCGACTTTAAAAGTTTACAAGCGTTGCCACAACGACAGTCATGATAGTGTTAGATAGCGTTAGCGCCTGTTTCACCAGTACGGATACGAATCACTTGTTCTAATGGTGATACAAAGATTTTGCCATCACCGATTTTGCCCGTGCTAGCCACGCGAGTGATAGCTTCAATCGCTGCATCAACCATTTCGTCAGTCACTGCAATTTCTAACTTAACCTTTGGTAAGAAATCAACCACATACTCAGCACCACGATACAATTCAGTATGACCTTTTTGACGGCCAAAACCTTTTACTTCGGTAACAGTGATACCTTGAACACCAATCTCAGAGAGTGACTCACGTACATCATCTAGTTTGAACGGTTTTAAGATAGCCGTAATTAATTTCATAATAATTTCCTTTTAAGTGCCGCTTATGGTTGAGTTAGTTACTATTTGCTGCAGTGGATTAATAGCAGTTACCCTAAACAGCATTCGTATAGCGTGTTGAAAATGGTAGTTTCGATAATTCAAAAGCTATGCCAACTTTCATAAATGTCCTATTTTTAAGGGGGTAAAAAATATAACCTATTGAAAATAAAGCAAAAACTTTTTTGTGGTTTCAATGCGACCATCACACAGAAAGCGTAATTTTATTATAACGAAAAAATAAAAATTCCTCTAATGTAAATCAGTTATTGCACCAAAAAGGTTATTTGGGTGCCATTAACGATTTTGTAGATAATTTTGATAATTATCTGAAGTTACGCAGCCCTTTAAAAAAGCGCTATCATAACAAAAAAAGCAGTCAGCGAGAGTAAACAAATGAACAAAGACATGATAGAACTCTACAGCGACTACCTCATCGCAAGTTTTGGGCA
>BMPS01000055.1 GCA_014647715.1 Streptomyces cinereus | reverse complement strand
GCTGTCGGCGACCAACCCCATCGAACGAGAAATCAGTCCCGTGCTCATTTCAATAATAAAGAAAGCAAAGTTAATGACCAGCACTATCCATAGTAGCTTTCTTTGCTCAGCATCTTTTTTGTGACTAAAGTCAGCATCAACTTTAAAATTATTGTTGGGATCAGAGGGGTCAATGGTTTCGGTCGAGAGTAAGGTGTCTCCTAATTTTAGGTCATGAATAGCAGTCTCTATCCCTTCTATATTGTCATGATGAAACACAGTTAATTGACGGTTAGGAATGTCGAACTGAAGATGTTCAATATTCGAGTGGCCCTCTAATTTCATTCGGATTAGGTTTTCCTCCGAAGGGCAGTCCATCTTCGATATTTTAAAAGTTGTTTTATTCATAGCTACATTTATATCCGGGTGGTGGTTCAAAAACTAGGCTGGAAAAAACAGGCTGAGAAATTGATAAATAGTGAAATGCAAATGACACTATACATCAAATGCCCAGCCTGTCTAAGTGACAATATAAAGAAAAATGGTTTCAAAAGCTATGGTAAGCGAAACTATAAATACAAAGACTGCAAAAGGCATTGAAGGTAATAATTGCACTATCAGACATCGAGTAAGGCGAGCATTTAGGCGAAGTTGTAACTTTCCTAAAAAACTGGAAAATCACTTTAAAGCCTTTGATTNGGACCATATAGGGTGGTAAGTACATTTGTTTAGTATTTAAATTACTGTGATAGGTAAAACTCATCATTGGAACAACTGACCTCTGCTGTCAAGAACGGAGAAAAACACTTGGTAGATTATGTCAGGCAACCTGACGGTAAAAGGGGTCAGCACGGAATTCGGTTCATATTGTACGCTAGGTACATTTATTGAATTTTATGTGTTTGTTGTTTAATAAATTTATGAAAATACTCTTAATTAAATTGCATATTATTCATCTCTATTAAAAAGGCAAAGGGTAAAAAATAAGTATTTGATTTTAATAAACTTATTAATAAACAAAATTCCTTAGCGTACTATTTTCTCCGAATTCTGTGCTGACCCCATTTACTGCTATCTCTAGCTCCAATTGTTTTCGAAGTGTTTTGAAAAGCGTGCCGAAAGTAATAGACAATCATAAATATACAACCATCTTTTGTTAGGTAAGAAGAATATTGAATTAGTTAACCGGACTTATAACAGCCTAATGCCATCTAAATAAGACCTAGACGATCACACCTGAAAGACAGGCGCGAATCCACCGCCTGGCGTACGGAAGTTAGTCACCTGACCTTGATACACACGCGCAGCAGGTAGTAACAGTTTTCCGCCATACGTATAAAGACGTATATCTACCTTTCTTGTTGTTACGATGTCATCAATTTTGAGTGATCTCTCTCCTGCAGGGACAAAGGTCTGTGCGATATAATCTTCATCCAGAATGTTTTCGAAGACGCGTCGAGTCAGTTTGCTACCGCGATAAACGCCTTTGCTTCCATGACCAGCAACTGGCTTAAAAAACAGTTGCCGCCGAGTAAGCCACAACTCTGCTGCATCGTCTCTTGATACAATCTTAGTCCTCGGTACAGACCTTTCGAGGCACTCCACTGCAGCCTCATCCAGACCCCAAGAGCGCAATATTTGGGAGTCTGATAGCAATGTCAGGTTTTGCTTATTGGCCAACATAGCATGTACGCGGGGATTGGGTGTCACTACCACAGCACCCTCTAAATAAGCCTGCTTAAGCAATACATGGTCAGGGTCCTCAAATGCAAAGTCGACAAGCCGATTGTAAATCATATCGATTTTCTGGCCATGGGCTGTTAACGTACCGTCGATATACTCGAGTTCAGAGGGATCAAGTATCACAGTATCAATACCTCTAGCTTGGAGCAGTTGACAGGCTAACTCAAACTCTAAGAACATGAACTGACTCTCGGGGTCATTGTCCACAATGGCTATCCGATTGGGCATAGCAACAGCGGACTGTCGCTGCCATTCCCGTTTGAACATGTCAAACACTGCTTCCTCGAACCTATCTAGCATTTGATTGGTTGCAGCGCTTTGCTCTGAGGGGTTGCAACAGCGTTTTTGTGCGCGAGCGAGCAACACATTCAGAAATGCGCCACCGGCATTAGTATTGACCTCGATGAGCTGAGGTCCATCGCTACCCAAGTGAAAGTCATAACCCATGAGGGCCCCTATTGGGCCTGGGTCGAAAGCAGCTATTTCTGGTGCCCACGACAGCACTTGCTCTTGATACAATGGCAGTTCGGCAGCTGACTCGATAGCCCTGACGATTCGCTCCATCGCCTCTATCTCTGTTTTGGGAACGAACACGGGTGTTGCTGAAAAAAGCTTATTAAGCTCGTTCGCTCCTATTGGATTGTTTCTAGTTTCTACCAATTGATCTTGAAGGCTTGTATTAAGCGCTTTACGATCAAGGGTAATGCAGTAGCACTCTTGGTTAAGTCGATTTGCAAGACCGTCATTTTTTTCGTTGTTATTAGTTGGGTGTTCCATTTAGAGTCCGTCGCTAAGTAGAGTACTCACGCTGACATACTCTAGTAAAAAGTAAAAAGTAAAAAAGGTTCTTGGCGTGTTTAAGTAGTGCTAGCTACTTTCTAATGTTTCATTACCTGAGACTAAATCATTATTTCGTTCATTTTTAATTAATATCTTTGCTAAGAGTAAACCCAGCTCAAATAATAGCCACATAGGAATCGCCAACAACAGCATTGATACACCATCAGGCGGTGTCACTACCGCGGCGATCCCAAAACAGCCGACTATGATATAACGACGCTTATCTTCTAAAATTTGAGTAGAAACGATTCCGGCCATTATCAGCAATAAGGTAACCACTGGAATCTCAAAAGTCAGTCCAAGCACCATAAATAGCTTGAGGGCAAAGCTCAGATAACTGTCAATATCGGTCATTGGTATAACGTTCTGCGGAGCGAACATAATAAAAAATTTCAATACCCCTTTGAGTACGACAAAGTAGGAAAAAGCAACACCCGCATAAAATAGAAATATCGAAGATAGCAGTACAGGAATGGCAATTTTCTTCTCTTTTTTATATAAGCCGGAAGCTACAAATGACCAAATTTGATACAGGATATAAGGCATTGCTAAAAATGCGGCGACGAATATCGTTAAGCGAATGGGTGCCATAAAGTTTGACGTTATATCAGTGGCAATCATGGTCGAATTGATGGGTAACTGCGCCACTAATGGGTCTGATAAAAGATTATAAAGCTCGCGTGAAAATCCCACTAATACTAAAAATATAATTAAGACGACCACGCATATTCTTATTAAGTGCGTACGCAGCTCGATTAAATGTCCGGTAATAGGCATATCGCCAAGCGTACCTAACGTATCTCCAGACTCACTATTCTGTGTTGTATCTGTTGGCGCCTCAAACTCTATATCTGTTATTTTTTCTTGTCGACTTTTTTGCCGTTTAAATAGGCTCACTGATCCGCCTCCTGTTTAATGAACGAGGAGGTAGTATTCTGTTGATGGTCTTTATCATAAGGGGTGATTGACTGATGTGAAGCGTCTAGGCTTTGGTTCTGTGACTGCTCAAACTTTTGCATACTGCCACGCATTTCTGCTAATTCGCGCTTCATATCCGACTCGGTCTGACGGATTTTCGCAAGTTCATTTTGCATTTGTTGACGTGTTTCAGCTAGATCAAGCTCAGCTTCTATTTCAGATTGTAGGGTGGATACTGTACGGCGCAGTTTGGCATACCATTGCCCAGCGGTACGTGCGGCTTGCGGCAGTTTTTCTGGGCCCAATACCATTAAAGCAATGACGCCAAACAAGAGTAATTCGGAAAACCCAATATCAAACATAACAGTCACATATATTAATAGACTACTTAGTGCCGCTATTTATAAGCGGCGCGCTTCATACTTTAGGCTGGTCATCAGTGGAAATAGGGCTGATTTCCATATCATCAGCCTGATTACCTACACGCGTATTTAAATCATTACTTGCAGCTGGCGTACTATTTTCATGGCTAAGCACATGATTTTTGCGAGCATTCTCGGTTTCTTCATCTTTGACCGCTTCTTTAAAACCCTTCACCGCACCGCCTAAATCTTTACCTGCATTTTTAAGCTTGGCAGTACCAAATACGACCACCACTACGACCAATAAAATCAGCCAATGTGTAATAGAAAAGCTGCCCATAACGGTATCCTTATATTTTGTGATCTTGTTTAGACCAGTATGTGTCAGTGTGCTTTAGAACACTTTTTACCGTACCAGAATTATAGTTTCAAACGGCGCAATCGCAGCGCGTTAGCAATCACCGAGAATGACGACAAGCTCATCGCTGCCGCTGCTATCATCGGACTGAGCAGAAGCCCAAATATGGGATAGAGCACACCTGCGGCAATAGGAACACCAAGTGCATTGTAGATAAAGGCAAAAAACAGATTCTGTTTGATATTGCGCATGGTGGCGTGGCTAAGCTTATAAGCTTTGGCAATGCCCATTAAATCACCTTTTAGCAGGGTAATGCCCGCACTCTCCATCGCCACATCGGTACCGGTTCCCATAGCGATACCAACATTAGCTTGCGCTAGCGCTGGTGCGTCGTTGATACCATCACCCGCCATAGCGACCAATTTACCGCTGTCTTGCATTTCTTTGACGATACGGTTTTTATCCTCTGGTGAGACATCCGCATGAACTTCATCAATACCTAGTTTATTGGCGACTGCCTGCGCGGTTTTTTCGTTGTCACCGGTTAGCATCACAACTTTTAAACCTGCGTCATGAAGCAGTGAAATAGCCTCTTTAGTGCTTGGTTTAATAGGGTCAGCAACTGAAATAATACCAGCAGCTTTACCGTCTATAGCCACAAACATTACCGTTTCACCGTCTTTTCTACGGACATCAGCTTTAGTGGACAGCTCATTATCAAAACTATTTAGGCTTTCCATAAGCTTAGAGTTACCAATAGCGACTTTCTTACCATCGACCACGGCTTGTACGCCTTCGCCAGTAGTCGAATTAAAGTCAGTAGCTTTAGGAATAATGAGTGATCTTTCTTGAGCTGCTCTAACGATAGCTTCTGCTAAAGGATGCTCGCTAGCGCTTTCTACTGAGGCTACCAATGCGAGGAACTCGTCTTCATCTTGACCTACCTGCGCATCAATTGCGGTAAGCTCGGGCTTACCAGCGGTCAGTGTTCCGGTCTTGTCGACGACAATGGTATCGACTTTTTCCATCCTCTCTAACGCTTCAGCATTTTTGATGAGGACGCCGTTTTGCGCGCCTTTGCCGGTACCAACCATAATGGACATCGGCGTCGCTAGACCAAGGGCACAAGGACAAGCAATAATCAGTACCGCAATCGCGTTAACCAAAGCATAGGTCATAGCGGGCTCAGGGCCGAATATCGCCCAGACAATAAAGGTAATGACGGAGCAAATAAGCACGATCGGTACGAACCACCCAGCTACCTTATCTACCAATTTCTGTATAGGTGCGCGGCTACGCTGGGCTTCAGCAACCATTTGTACAATTTTAGATAATACTGAATCTGCTCCAACATTGACCGCTTCGACTAATAGCGTTCCGGTGCCATTTACCGTACCACCAGTCACTGTATCTCCTGCTACTTTTGATACAGGGATTGGCTCACCCGTCACCATTGATTCATCAACATTACTATTACCATCGATCACTGTACCATCTACGGGCAACTTCTCACCTGGTCTAACCCGTAACTTATCGCCACTGACAACCTCATCAAGCGAGACTTCGATCTCTTCTCCGTTTTCGTCAACACGTCTTGCAGTCGGTGGTGCGAGCTCAAGCAAAGCTCGAATCGCACCTGAAGTTTGGCTTCTGGCTTTGAGCTCTAATACTTGACCCAACAATACTAAGGTTACAATGACAGCTGCTGCTTCATAGTAGACTCCGACTTGACCAGAGGCATCTCTGAAACTGTCTGGGAAAATATCGGGAAAAAAGGTCGCGACAATACTAAAAATATAAGCAGCGCCTACGCCTATCGCAATCAAGGTAAACATATTAAGATTGCGGCTTTTTATAGACTGCCAGCCACGGACGAAAAACGGGGCGGCGCCCCAAAGCACTACAGGGGTCGCGAGCACTAACTCAGCCCATTGTAAAACCTGTGAAGGTATACCATACTGACTAAAGTCAACTCCAAACATACCGCTCATCACATATATTAATAGCGGTACAGTCAACACGGTACATATCCAAAAACGACGAGTCATGTCGTCAAGCTCTGAGGTGTCCTCTTCACCGATAGTAAGCGTTTCGGGCTCAAGCGCCATACCACATATCGGACAACCGCTATTTCTAACGTCTCTCACTTCAGGATGCATAGGACAGGTATATACCGTGCCATCGTAATCAGCAGGTACTTTATCGTATTTACCGCCTTTAACAGATTTTACTCCGCTACTATCAGTATCCTTTCCATGACAGCTAGCGTGACTATCATCTTTAGCAACTTCGTCTTCAGGTTTAAGAAACATGCCACATATTGGGCAGTCACTTTTTTCAACATCTCTTACTTCTGGATGCATAGGACAAATATAGACCGTACCGCTATAATTTTTCGGTATCTTGTCGTACTTATCGTCTTCGACAGAATTTACCTCATTACTATTATTAGCATCCGCTCCATGACAATGCGCATGACTATCTTCATGGTTGTTGGATTCAGCAACCTCGTCTTCAGGTTTAAGAAACATGCCACATATTGGGCAGTCACTTTTTTCAACATCTCTTACTTCTGGATGCATAGGACAAATATAGACCGTACCGCTATAATTTTCCGGTACTTTATCGTACTGACCACCTTTGATAGATTTTTCATCGGCAATATGTTTCATAAAACCACTCCTTGAAGACAATAAATATTGATAATAACTGAAGTTACGCAGCCCTTTAAAAAAGCGCTATCATAACAAAAAAAGCAGTCAGCGAGAGTAAACAAATGAACAAAGACATGATAGAACTCTACAGCGACTACCTCATCGCAAGTTTTGGGCAA
>BMPS01000054.1 GCA_014647715.1 Streptomyces cinereus | reverse complement strand
GCTTATTAGGCCTGTCTGCCTTTTCATGCTTGGGGTAGCCGAGATGCTCTTCCATTTCTGCTTCTAGGGCAGTGTCGATGAAGGACTGCATGAGCTGCTTTTGAAAGTCTTTGATGTCATCGAAGCTTTTCATGCTGCTGGCCATTTGCTCAGCCAGTTTCTTGATGTCAGATTGGTTAGTCATTGCTTATTCTCCTGTTAGTGGATTATAAGCAGTTACACAAAGTTTGGGAAACTCTCTGCCTTATACCAAACCCAAAAAATATAATAAGGTGCGTTTTACGCACCATTTTTGGCAAGATATAGCCAGCGGTGCATCGTATGCGTCCTACACAAGCAAGACTTTAACTATTGGGTTTGGTATTACATTTCGTATTTTCTATTTGTAACGTAATTTCAGTAATATTATGATTATGTTTTAGAACTTCTAAGGCCTTTTGATAGAGTTGATCTGTATTGCTATTCGGAGCAACCAAATGAGCAGTTAAATGAATATTTCTTGAGGATATAGCCCAGACTTTCAACTGATGAATCCCTTCAACGCCCTCTAGCTTCAATAAATCATTTCTTAACGACTCAATATCAATCTCATCAGGAACTCCTTCAAGCAGAATATTAATACTTTGTTTTAATAAAATCCAAGTTCGAGGTAAGACCCAGAAGCCAATTAACACAGCGATTACGGTATCAACCCACATCCACTGGGTAAAATAAATAACTATTCCTCCGATAATCACGCCTATCGATCCTAGAGCATCACTAAGAACTTCTAAATATGCACCTTTTATATTTAGACTTCCTTCAGCACTAGCAGAAAGGATTTTCAGCGAAATCAAATTTACGACCAAACCAATGACCGCGACAATCATCATTTCAACACTTTGAATTTCAGCAGGGTTCGTAAAACGTTGATAAGCTTCATATACAATATATATTGCTACCACAAAAAGCATCACCGCATTAAACAGAGCCGCTAAAATTTCAAATCGCTGATAGCCAAAAGTTCTTTTATCATCTGCGGCTTTTTTACCAATTTTGATAGCGGCAAGAGCAATAGCTAAAGCGGCTACATCAGTAAACATATGAGCTGCATCAGATAACAAAGCCAAACTTTGGGTAATAAAAGCAGCGACAACTTCTACTATTAAAAAAGTAGTCGTTAAACCTAAGGCAACCATTAACTTCTTACTATTTTCTTCAGTAACAACCGCATGGCTATGATCATGATGTTCTGACATAAAATATTTTCCTTATTCTATTTATGATGAGCAGAGATATTGGATAACAGCCAATATCTCTGCTGTAAATCGACTAATCTATTGGATTAAGAAACTTTTTTTTCATTTATCCAACGATAAAGCACGGGTAACAGCACCAAAGTTAGTAATGTTGAAGAGATAATCCCGCCAATCACTACGGTTGCCAGTGGCCGTTGAACCTCAGCCCCTGTTCCGGTTGCCAGCGCCATTGGTACAAAACCCAGTGAAGCCACACAAGCTGTCATCAACACTGGTCTTAAGCGCAAAATAGCCCCTTGCCACACGGCTTTATGCACTGGATATTTGTCCCTTAATTCCTTAATAAAGGTCAGCATTACCAGTCCATTGAGGACTGCAACACCAGATAAGGCAATAAAGCCAATTCCAGCTGACATCGATAATGGAATATCCCTTAGCCAAAGGAACAGCACACCACCGGTCAAGGCAAAGGGTACCCCGGTAAAGACCAATAGACTTTCTTTGACATTGTGAAAGACCGCCATCAGTAAAATAAAGATAGTGATTAAAGCCAGTGGAATCACGATTTGCATCCGTGCTTTGGCTGAAGCCAAATTTTCAAACTGACCGCCATATTCTATCCAATAACCACTTGGCAAAGTGTATGCTTTGAGCTGTGTCTGTACATCAGAAACAAAAGACCCTAAATCACGCCCTTCAACATTCGTTGTAACCACAACTCGGCGTTTACCATTTTCTCGACTGACTTGGTTGATTCCTTCAATGGTCGAGACTTGCGCGACATCCGACAATAAAATACTGCCACCATTTGGAAGCTGAATAGGTAACTGGGAAACAGATGCGACACTACGGTCTTGCTCTCCAAGACGGATAACAAAATCAAAACGACGATCGCCTTCTAAAATCTGTCCCACGCTTTGTCCACCAATACTGGTTGCCACAAGGTCTTGAATTGAACGCACACTCAAACCATATTGTGCAGCCAAAGTTTTATTTACCTCGACATTCAGTAATGGCAAACCTGAGGTCTGCTCAACTTTCACGGCACTGCTACCCGATATTTGCTGAATGATTTTGGAGATTTTAGTCGCCTCAGTATTGAGGACATTCATATCATCACCGAAGATTTTCAC
Organism: Streptomyces cinereus; assembly: GCA_014647715.1. Classification (GTDB taxonomy): domain Bacteria; phylum Pseudomonadota; class Gammaproteobacteria; order Pseudomonadales; family Moraxellaceae; genus Faucicola; species Faucicola cinerea. The sequence goes on along the minus strand of BMPS01000054.1, from coordinate 6,320 downwards.
ACCAACATCACTACGCACACCTGAGATCAATTCATTAAATCGGAGTTCAATCGGTTGTGAAAATTCACTATTATTGCCTGGAATCGTGGCTAAATACGTCACCATACGGCCACGTAATTCATCTAAACTTTCTTTAGGATTTGGCCATTCTGAACGAGGCTTTAACATGATATAGCCATCTGAAATATTGGGTGGCATGACATCTGTTGCAACCTCGGCTGTACCCGTTCTGGCAAATACTGCCTTAATTTCAGGGAAACTCTTTAAAAGAAGTTTTTCAGTATTCTTCTGAATACGTAAAGACTCTTCTAAGCCTGTACTTGGTGAACGTAACTGTTGTACCGCAAAGTCTCCTTCACTGAGCTGTGGTGCAAATTCACTGCCGAGTTTGGTACTGATAAATCCCGTAATCACTAATACACACAGTGCAAAAATCAGCACAACTGCTTTGTATTGATACGAAATATCAAGAGTTTGCTGATATTTAGCTTTTAGCCATAACATCCAACGACTTTCTTTTTCTTGAATATCGCCTTTGACCCACAATGCCACAGCAGCAGGCACAAAGGTGATCGATAAAATAATGGCTGCAACAAGGGCGAGTACCACTGCCAATGCCATCGGATGGAACATTTTTGCTTCCACACCACTTAAAGCAAAAATCGGCAAATACACCACCAAAATAATAAGCTGACCAAAAATAAGAGGACGACGTGCTTGGCGGGCAGCCAGAAAAACTTCCTTAAAGCGTTCACTTTGTGTGAGAGGTCGTTTTAACAGTTGCTGTGTATGGGCTAAACGCCGGATACAGTTTTCGACAATCACCACAGCACCATCGACAATGATGCCGAAATCGAGTGCACCTAAACTCATCAGATTGGCACTGATATTTTTCTGTGCCATCCCGGTTAAGGTAAACAGCATAGAGAGTGGAATGACACAGGCAGTAATCAAGGCAGCACGGATATTCCCTAAAAACAGGAACAGAATGATGATGACCAGGATTGCTCCCTCTACCAAGTTTTTCTGAACGGTTTTAATCGCCTTCTCAACCAAGGTAGTACGGTCGTACGCCGTTTCAATCACTACCCCTTTAGGCAAACTATTCTGAATATCTTGAAGCTTGGCATCCACAGCTTTAGAAACAGTCCGGCTATTTCCACCAATCGCCATCATGGCAACCCCTAAAACGGTTTCTTTGCCGTTATAGGTTGCCGCACCGGTTCTTAAATCATGCCCAATAGAGACTTGCGCAATATCACCAACCCGAATTGGGCTGCCATTTGGGCTACCCAGCATGGTGTTCTCAATATCAGAAAGCCCATTGAATGCACCCGGTACACGTACCGTCAGTTGCTGACCATTGTCTTCAATATAACCTGCACCTCGGTTCTCATTATTTTGCGCTAAAGCCTGTTGCAGTTGTTCTAATGAGATATTCAGTTGCTGCATCCGGTTTAAATCGGGAGAGACCACATAGGTTTTTTCAAAACCACCAATAGTGTTGACCTCTGCAACTCCCTTAACACGTTGCAGTTGAGGACGCACAATCCAGTCCTGAATCTCACGCAAATCCATCGGCGTGTATGCAGTTCCATCCGGCTTTTTCGCATTCGGATCTGCCTTCAGTACCCATTGATAAATCTCACCGAGACCCGTAGAAACGGGGGACATCGTCGGTGCGATTTGTGCAGGCAACTCAGATTGCGCCTCCTGTATCCGTTGGTTAATCTGCTGACGGGCCCAATAAATATCAGTCCCATCTTTAAAGACAATGGTGACTTGAGAGAGTCCATAACGGGATATGGAACGGGTAAGCTCCAGATCCGGAATGCCAGCCATGGCATTTTCAATGGGATAGGTAATCCGCTGTTCGACTTCAAGCGCAGTAAAACCCTTGGCTTGGGTATTGATCTGTACTTGGGTATTGGTAATGTCAGGAACAGCATCAATCGGCAACTTCTGATAACTATAAATACCCACTGCAATCCAGGTACAGGCAAAGAGCAACACCCAAATCGCATTTTGTATGGAAAACTGAATGATTCGTTCGAATAAACCTTCTGGTTTTGGCAGATCAGAATTAATGTCCATGGCCTGCCTCGTCTTTTTCTAATTCAGACTTTAATAGAAAACTGCCATCCGCAATGTATTTCTGCCCTTCAGTTAATCCAGAAATGACTTCTAGCCATTGCCCATCCTGACTGCTCACGCCCACTTCTATTGGCTGTGCTTTAAGATGAACCAGTCCCTTTTCTTCAGACTCAATCACAAATACCACAGGTTTTCCTTCAACCTGCTGTAAGGCTTTTTTCTGGACTCTTAACGCTGTTTTTGCTTGTGCATCAGTCACAAAAACATTTACCAAAACATTTGGACGCAGTACATCCGCTTGTGTGGTGACTTTGGCACGCACTTGTAAACGTCCAGTTTGTAAATCTGCCTGTGAATTCAGCGTTTGTACTTTTGCTTGGTAATTTTGATCAGAACCATTGGTTTTAAAGTTTAAAATTTGCCCTGCTTGAAGGTGAATATTTGAGGTATTTGGTAGATTAAATTCCAACCAAAGGTCTTTTAGATTTTCAATCACAAAAAGCTGATCCGCCAGTTGGACATTTTCACCGACCACAATATCTTTTTTACTGATCACCCCAGAGATCGGTGCTTTAATCAGAAAACGCCCATTGTTATTGCCACTTGCACCTAATGCATTTAAACGTGCTTGTGAGGACTGGACAGTAATCTGCGCTTGACGGTAGGCATTTTCGGCACGCTGGTAATCCTGTTTGGCAGAAATCCCCTGTGACCAGAGTTGCTGTTCGCGCTGGTAATCTTTACGGGCCAAATCCAGATTTGCCTGTGCCATACGCAGATTTGCCTGTTGGTCGATCAGTTCAGGCAGGATTAGTACAGCCAGCGTTTGTCCTTTTTGCACGCTCTGTCCTAAAGCCACATTGACCTGCTCGACATAACCACTAAAATTAGGCGATATCTGCGCTTGTTGATCGGTATTCACCACCAATTTACCTGGCAGGGTTGTCAGCTTTTCAACCAATCCTGTGGATGCAACAGCAACTTTTAAACCTTGTTCAACCATTTGTTGGCTGGTCAGTTGTATTTCGCCTTCTTCAGCATGTCCTTCTTCAGAACTATCTTTATCAGACTGTTCGGCATTTCCCTCATCATAACCACGCCCCTCAGATTCAGTTTTTTTTGAACTTAACCAAATAGCTAGACTGACCAAGACCGTAATCAGAATCAAAACTACAATCATGAGAGACTGGGATATTTTTCCGTTTTGCTTGGCGTTCATTTTATCGTGTTCCCCCATTGATTAAATTTTGCGATGCTTCGACTGCCTTTTTATTCAGTTGTGTATAGGCATCCGAACGGCTAATTTCTTCATAACTTGTGCCAATACTGAGTGCCTCAGCTGCTAGGGCAGTTTGCCAAGCTTGACGTAGAATTTGTAATTGACCCAATCGAAGATTCTGCAGTTGGGTGGTTGCTTGCTGAACGTCGGTAATGGACAGTTTCCCTGCCTGAAACCCTTGTAAAGTACGGCTCTGAACTTTGGTCGCCAAAGTAACTTGTGCTGTTGTGGCATCGAACTGGCTACGTAAACCTTTGAGCTGATGCATGCTGTTGGCAATATCGAGTATTTGTTGCTTCAGCTCACGCTGCTGCTGTTGGTTCAGCAATATTTGCTGTTGCTGGACCATCGGGATCGCATATTGCTGGCGATTGAAAATATTCAGTGGAATAGCCACGCCGATTGCTAAAGTCGTATCGTTGCTTTTATTAGGGGTTTTGCTACGTCTCATGCCTACATTTAAAGTCGGATTGGGACGTGCCTGAATTCTTAACTTTTCAATTTGATGATCCGATTGCTGAATGTTCAAGGCATAGAATTTTTCTAGCCACCCTTCAGCAATATACCGTTGCACAGTTTGGAGACTTTGCTCTGGCCAAGGGATAGCGGTTTTATTCAATTGAAGATGTGAAGATGTTTCTCCCCCCCACAAATTAGACAGCTGACGACCGGCAGCTTGTTTATTCAGCATCGCTTGCTCATAAAGTCGTTGGATTTCTAGCGCTTCAATTTGGGCACGCTCAAAATCAACCAGGGCAATACTGCCTGCCTGATAGCGTTTCTGGGCACTGTCCAGATTGGCTTTACTTGTTTTTAACAGTACTGAATAAACAGACTGCTCAACCTCAGCAAGTGCAAATTGCGACCATGCAAATTTAACAATCAGTTGGCTTTGTGCCTTCCATAATTGCTGTTGCAATTGGATTTGTTGATTCGAGGTATTGGCAATCACCCGGTTCAGCTTACGCTGACCAAATAGATCTAGAGGTTGACTAACGCCAACATTGAATTCCTGTTCTTGACCTGAGCCAAAGCCAAACTGTTCTAAACTTATACTTGGATTCTGCCATAACCGACTTTGCTGAATATTCAATTCAGATATTTGCTGAACTTGTTGCCACGGCTTGTCTTGAGTCTGGTAACTTTGTACTTTTGCTAAAGCGGATTCAAAGCTGGTAACGTTTTCAGCATAGCTATATTGCATAGCCGCTGCACATATACAAGCAACCAAGCTATGACGCAAGAGTATAATTGATTGTGAAGACATGATTTTTCCCACTTATTTAAATAACCCCACTCTCAACTTGAAATAAGCAATTCAAACTGAAGTGGGGGATTACCTAACTGTTTATTGATTACAAAGCAAACGTTATGAGCCAAGATTTTACGCATAAATCTGTGAGACAAATGCCATAAATCTCTCGCTCTCACCTTTTGCATATTAAACCGCTGTGATAACTGACCAATCACCGTCTCAATATTGCGACGAGCATTTTTAAGGCGATTAAGTACACTAAGCGGTCTGTTATCGGGCATATTGACACACAGGAATGGGAAAGCCATCAATAAAATGAATGTTGTCTTGCCCATGCCGTTTAACGATATGCTGTTGTATCAAAGTTTTTAACTGTAACAAATTGACGCACTGCTTGGCAAAGTTGGGATATGAGCCTATTTGTGGAAACCATGTTTGCCAATGCTGTTTAAAATACTAATGGATTTGTGAGTCGGTGTCCATCTGTAAAAACTCACCCACTATCTCCATGGTGATAATTTCACTGTCGGTTAGCTTTGGTGCATATCCGCCTTGCCTTAGCCGGTTTGTTACAATCTTTTTGTAGTAGTCATCTACCATTAGATAGATTTTAATGATAAATTCGTCGATGGGCATGGCTTATTCTCTAATCTTTTTGGTCATTGATTAAAGTTTAAGTTCATGCCTTTTTTGTTTCAACCCCCTCTAAAAGTGTTGAGAGTGGGGTTTAAATAATAAAAGTGGTGGGAATGTTTTAGGCTACCCCACCATGAGCGGGGAAAATTCGGGAGGTGGGCTTTGTTGAAACAGGTCAGGAGCCTGATAGCTGTTTTTCCAATGAAATTGTGGATTCACTTTAACTTCAGAGCTTGGATGAAACACATCTACTTTTTCATTTTGTACAATCACATGCATCATCGATGGTAGATGATCTTGATGATCTTCACCGATTTCTAAATCGCTACTGAATGTTTTTATGTTTTCTGACTGTCCATTATGATCGTGTTGACGACTATCGCTGGCACACAAGGTATTTTGGTGATGACCAAAATGATAACTCTGCTGTGATTGAGGCTGTTGTTCATGGACACAAAAGGCCGCCGCCACATTCCAAAAGCTTTGGAACATGAACAATCCAACCAAGACTGTAATCCATGTAGTAGAACGCATCATCATAACAATCGAAAAATTTGTACCAAGTATAAGGCTTAGAGCCACTCCAAGGTCAAGCTTAATAAATTAAATTAAACATTCAATGAACACTGAATAGCCGGCACTTTTGCAAATTTACCTTGTCTCTATAAGCTCACATCAATTTCAGGTAAGAATAACAATAGATAGTGAACCGTACCGGGTTTGTCGGAGACTTTTTATTTAAGTTAGGCCACCTGACCTAACGGGTTAATCTTATCATTATACATTGCTTCAAACTCAAAAGGCAATTTCCATGATGAGAGTTTCCCAAACTTTTTGTAACTGCTTATAATCCACTAACAGGAGAATAAGCAATGACTAACCAATCTGACATCAAGAAACTGGCTGAGCAAATGGCCAGCAGCATGAAGAGCTTCGATGACATCAAAGACTTTCAAAAGCAGCTCATGCAGTCCTTCATCGACACTGCCCTAGAAGCAGAAATGGAAGAGCATCTCGGCTACCCCAAGCATGAAAAGGCAGACAGGCCTAATAAGC
>BMPS01000053.1 GCA_014647715.1 Streptomyces cinereus | reverse complement strand
GTCAAACGCCAATCCCTATACCGACAATAGCTTTACGTCTTCTGACTTAAAGACCATCCTGCACTCCAAACGTGCCAATATCTACTACCTACAATACTGCCGCGTCATGCAAAAAGCGGCTTAGAAAACGAATAGCGGCTTCACGCTCAGCATCATTGACTTTACCGCCACATAGGCGGCTTAGAAACAAGCTATGAGTGGGGCGAATAACCATAGCAGCTTCACCGCCACACAGGCGGCTTAGAAAATAGCCACTACGACAATAACATTGATGTTGTCATTCACCGCCACACAGGCGGCTTAGAAAAATACCCGCTCACGCTTGGTAGTTTGATAGATATTCACCGCCACACAGGCGGCTTAAAAAAAAGATTTTAAGGGCTCGGCTGACCAGTTTTGCTTCACCACCACACAGGCGGCTGAGTCTTAATTAGTAAAACAGTGAAGTTTATTTATTTTTACTAAAGTGACCAAAAACAAGTGGGTGTGAAATTAAAAGTCTTAAAAAATGCGTGGTCACCAAATGGTCACCTTTTGGTCACCATTCAATTTCTGTAGTAAAAAAGGTGCCCAAAATTACAAAAGTGGTCAAAATTTCAACTCTCGAAAAACCACGTAAACCGTTGATATCACTGCAATAAAAAAGCCCCAATCAATCGATTGGGGCTTTTGGAATATGGTAGGCATAATCTGACTCGAACAGACGACCCCCACCATGTCAAGGTTTGCCACGATTCAAATCTTATTTTATCTTAATGTACTTTAATATATATTTCCTTTGATATCAATGGTTAATACTAAGTAATTTCTTTATCAATTTAAATGATTTAAAGTATACTAAAAATTTAAGGGCACGAGAAAAATTCAAAAAATTGAATTTTTTTACCCCCACTCTTTCACTCCAGTTAATCAAAAATAACGCAGCCCACCAATTTTTTATTAAAATAAGTTAAATTATGTATTAAATTTAATTAATTAAATTTTGTAGTTCATAATTTAGCTATTAAAAAAATCAGGCTGTAGTACAAAAAGTATGCTCACTAGACCGAGCCATAATTGACATAGTGAAATAGTAAATCAAAGGCTACAAGATGATTAGTAAGCTTTTTGGAAAAACAACAAGTTTTTCTAAAAACTCCTCTAAGCTAAGCTAAGGTACTCCCCAATGTCTAGACCAAATAATCACAAAATTAAGATAGAATTGGGTTGATAAAGCACAGAATTATCCGAACTATTGTTCAAATAAACCTGTGCAGGGGTATGGTAATCAAGCGACTGATGCAACCGCTCATGATTGTAAAACTCGAAATACTCTTTCAAACCAACTCTGGCTTGACTGACCGTATCAAACTGGCATAAATACACGCATTCGTATTTTACTGACCGCCACAGCCTTTCCACAAAGATATTATCCAATGCCCTGCCACGACCATCCATACTTACAGCAATGCCCGAATCAATGAGGGGCGTGGTAAATCTTGGTGTAGTGAATTGCGAGCCTTGATCCGTATTAAAAATCTCACAGCGTAACCCATTGTGCAGTAGTTTACCCACCGTATCAATGCAGAAATCCGCCTCAAGCGTGGTAGATAGCGACCAGTCCAAGACATAACGGCTATACTAATCAATCACTGCCATCAAATACACAAAGCCTTTTGACAAGCGGATGTAGGTGATATCGGTACTCCACACTTGATTACAGCGGATAATGGGTACCTTCCTAAGCAAATACGGGTAAACTTGATGATCAGGATTGGGTTTACTGGTGTTAGGATGCTGGTAGATGGCATCTAGCCCCATTTGCCTTAGCAGTCGCCTAACTCGTTTTTCTCCCACTTGATAGCCTAATTGTCTCAAATACGCTGTCATGCGTTTAACCCCGTAAAATGGGGCTTTGGTATATTGCTCGTCGAGCAAGTTCATCAAGGTGATATCAAGCTCGCTGATGGGCTTTGGTTGATAATACAGGCTTGAGCGGTTGATACCCAGTAACTCACATTGCTTACGAGTACTGAAATCCTTATTGTTAGGCTCTAGCAGTTGTTTACGAGCATTTAGGGTAGCTGTGAGGACTTTTTTTTAAGCCAGTCTCTCTCGCTAATGACTTGCCCCAGTTGCCGATGTAGTTCATCGATAGTGGCTTGCTGGGCTTGTTCGTTATCTTGCTGTTTGGTATTAAAGGCACTTGGTATGACAGCTAAGGCTTGCTTTTTCCAGTTGCTGATTTGGGTTGCATGAACACCGTATTCAGCAGTCAGCTCATTGATCGTCTTTTGCTCTTTAATTGCTTCAACAGCAACTTTGCTTTTAAATTCAGCATTGTGACGTTTACGAACTTTTGTCATTAGATAGACCTCTTTTTCTAAAGGTTATTCTATCTTAATTGCTACAATTTTTTGGTCTAGTTTTCGGGGAGTATTATAAAAAGATAACCCAATCATTCCAATCACCTGTTTGCGAAACATATCGCATTAAGTCAATCTATTGATTTTTATACTCTTCTAAGAACCCGTTAACAATCTTTTCAATAACAAAGCGATGAAAGCGAGATTGGTAAATTTAAGGCTAAAATTTAAATAAAGCCCTAGTCGATGATTAGGGCTTTATTATGCAGTACTACTGTCTGCGGAGTTACTATCTAGCTAGCGCCTAGCGCTCACCCAAGCCTTCTGACAAGGTTTTGGTAATGGGCTTGGTAAGATAGTTGAGCACGGTACGCTCAAGCGCTTTGATTTCAACCGTGGCGGTCATGCCAGGTCGAATCACGATATCTTTGGCACGCCCTTGAAATTCAGCTGCTTTGATACGCACCTGCACTCGGTAATACGGCTGTTCCCCTTTTGGGCTTTGCTCCATAAGCGTATCTGGGCTAATGTAGGTCACTACGCCATCCATTGACCCAAAGATGGAATAATCATAAGCATCTAACTTGACGCTAGCATGTTGCCCTTCTTTGACGTAAGCAATATCGGCAGGACGGACTTTGGCTTCAACAATTAAGTCACTACTGGTTGGCAACAGCTGCATGATGATTTCACCAGGTTTGACCACGCCGCCTATGGTGGTGATTTTGATGTCGTTGACTTTACCGTCGGTGGGGGCTTCAAGGCGTTTTTCTTGCAACACTTGGCTACGGTCACGCAGCTGTTCTTCTTCGGACTGCAGCTCTTCTTGGGCTTTGGTCAATTCAGCTTGGGCTTCTTCAAAGTATTTATTACGTTTATTATTAATTTGTGCTTGAATATCAGCCACTTGGCGGCGAAGTTTGATAACATCCGCTTGACTCACATCGCCATATTTGAGTAACGGCTCATTCATGGTAAGTTCTTGCTGGGCAAGTTTTAGCATGTTTTGTAAGGATGCCACATCTTGCTGAATGGCTTGTTTGCGCCGATTATAAAGTTCAGTTTGGTTTTGGATATATTCATGGTATGGCTTGACTTCGGCAGGAAAGACCAAGGGTTTATCAAAAATTTCTGATTCTAGTCGAGCAATTTTGGCTTTGAGTGCAGCAATTTTGGTGGCGGAGTTGTCCACGGCAGCTTGGGCTCTGGCTTCTTCTAACACCACTAATAGCTGTCCTTTTTTGACGTTATCGCCTTCTTTAACCAAGAGTTTGGTCAAAATGCCGCCATCAACCGCTTGTATTTCTTGGGTTCTTGCGCTCGCAATCACGGTGCCTGTGGCACGGGTGACTTGGTCAATTTTAGCAAAAGCCGCCCAGGTGACTAAGCAGATAATGGTGAGTAAGGCAATCCAAATCACCCAACGTGCCCGATGGGTATTTGGCGCAGTGGGTTGGTATTGGTAAGGTTGTGTCATGATACAATACTCTTAAGCCGTTGATTGCAAAGGTGATTAGGGCTGATTTGCCAAGTTTTGTGCTTGCTGCTGTGCCAGTGCTTGCTGGCGCACCATTTCTTCATTTTTTTGGAGCTGGGCTAAAATGGCTTGTTTGGGACCATCCATCACAATTTGGTTGTTTGCCATGATGATAATTCGATCCACCAAGTTTAGCAAACTGGTTTTATGAGTCGATAAAATCAGCGTTTTTCCACCTTGCTGTAGCGCTTGGGCAATCACTTGAATGCACTGCTGTTCCTGTGCATTGTCCATAGAAGCAGTGGGTTCATCAAGCAGCCAAATACTGGGGTTGGTGAGGACCAAACGAGTAAATGCCACGAGTTGTTTTTGTCCGCCCGATAGACCTTTACCGCCTTCACTGATGGGCAAATCAATGCCTTTTGAGTGGCTAGCCACTAGCCGTATCAGCCCGGTGGTATTGAGTGCCTGCTGCAGCACATCATCGGACGGAGTAGGCATACCAATCAATAAGTTCTCTCGCAATGTGCCTTGAAATAAGCGATGATCCTGCTGTAAATATCCCACTTGCGCACTGAGGCTTTCACGGCTGATTTGGGTGATATCCAGCCCATCGAGTAGCACGCGCCCTTCAGTCGTGGCGTATAGTCCTGATAATAATTTGAGTAACGTTGATTTGCCTGAACCAATGGCGCCCAAAATGGCAATGCGCTCACCTGCTTGAATATTAAGGTTGGGAATCTGTAAAGCAGGCTGGTCATTGCCCGCGTATTTAAACACCACCCCTTGGCATTGGTAGCTGCCTTTTAGGGTAGAAGGGGACAGCGGATGCTGTACGCCATCATTATCTTGCGCTAGGCTAAATAACTGCTCAAGGTTGGCTTGTGCTGCTTTGGCGTGTGAATATTGCATTAATAGCTGCGGTATTGCCATAATAGGTGCCAAAATGCGCCCACCAAGAATGGTACAGGCAATCAGACCACCTGTGGTCAAATCGCCCGTCATCACAATAAACGCCCCCACAATCACCAAGCCCACATAGCTAATTTGTTGCAGCATTTGTACCGCATAATTGAGGTTGTCATTGATGTGCTTGACCTTGAGGTCATTGTGGATGGTGGTGTTCATGATACCCAGCCACCGTGATAAAAATTTCCAGTTGCCTGCCCCTGCCTTGATGGTTTCAATGCCTTCTACGGTTTCCACCAAAATCCCTGTCTTGGCATAAGAAGCTGCTGCACCTTCTGCTGCTGCTTTATCCATCTTAGTGCGACTTGCCAAGCCCAAACCAATACCTACCAACCCTGCTACAATCGGAATTAATGACAGCCACGGCGAGCCAATCACCCCAATAATGACGATAAATAGCACACTCATGGGCAAATCAACCAAGGTAAATAAGGTTGAGGCGGTAAAAAAACTTCGAACTTGCTCGTAGCCGCGTAGCTGGGCGGCAAGTGACCCCACCGAAGTGGGCATTTGATCAATGCGTACCTTTAGTAGCCGCTCAAAAATATCCCTTGATAAATTTTGGTCAAGGCTTACCACCATCTTGTCCATAATTTTGGCACGGGCAAATTTCATAAACATCTCAAACAAAATGACCAGCGCCACCCCAGAGGACAAGATAATCAGCGTATACTCACTGTGGGTAGGAATGACGCGGTCATACACCTGCATGGAAAATAAGGACGATGCCAACGCCAAAAAATTGATCATCAGTGAGGCAATCACGGCTTCCACCACCACATCTTTATGGCGGGTTAGGTTTTGATTGAGCAGCTGTTTAAATGTCATGCGGCGTTTTTCCACATGGGCGCTTGATAGCTGGATACATGCAATAAACTCAAATTCGTCACTTTGGCAGTGATGGGCCTGATGGGGCTGCTGCAACAACCATTGATTGCCACCAATGTGTTGCACAATGCGCCCCCAGCCATGTTGGGGATGATAGGCAAGTAATGGCATAAACGCGGCATCAGGCTGTGCTAGCACCTGGGGGCGCTCAGAGATACCCAATATACTAAGTAAAGCGTTTAGTTTGTCACTTGGATGTGGTAACGCTTGAACTTGGGTGATGCTAGATTGGAGCCGTACTTTATCAATGGCAAAGCCTTGTTCTTTTAACAAATTGGCGACCGCATCTAATAACGCTGTTTCTGGCAAGCCGTCACTTGGCATATCATCGCTGTTTTGGTGCAGGGGCTTGGTAGATGGCAAGTGATGCATAACGATTACCTTTTTGTTGCAGGGTGACTTTGTTGCAAGGTGACCCAGTCAAATTCTGTGAAATATTGTATCGGGCGCTTGGACTCATAACCTTCAAAACCGATGGACACGGGTCAACAGCGGTCTATGGCATCCATGTGGCACGGCTGTGGCGTTACTGAGGGCCGACTGTGGTATCATCAGTCGTGGCAGTAGGCGCGGCTTGATGGGCGGATTGTAACCAGTGGTGTAGCGCATCATACGGCTGATAGTCAACCACGGGGTCAGTAATTGCTTGGTAGTTTTGCCAAGGCATACGTCCCAAATCAACTTGCAGTTTATAAAAAGCACCAATAATTTGACTTTGTACCTGTAATAACTGCTGTTGGTAGCTGGCTTTTTCACGCACCGCATTGAGCACTTCTAGCCACGTTTTGCGTCCCGCGATAAATTGGCGACGGTAAGAGTCAACGACAATTTGTGCGCCTGCCACGGCAGCAATCAGCGAGGTTTCTTGGTCTTTGGCACTGGCAAACTGTTGGTATTGGGTTTGTATTTCTTCTAACACACTGCGTTTGGCGGCTTCTTGTGATTGCTCAAGCCCTTTTACTCGAGCTTGTGAGGCTCGAGACAGTGCCATGGTCGAAAAACCCGCGCCAGGTTCATAGTTGAGCCCCAATGAAAACTGCCCGTCATTGTTGCTGGTTTTGTGGTAATACAGCTGCTCATATTGGACATAGATGGTGGGATAGCGGGCGGCTTGTTGGGCTTTGACTTGCTGTTTGGCAGCTTCGACTTGGTACTGCTGTTTGATGACTTTGGGGTTGTTGAAGGCAGATTGAGAAAATATCAGGGCTTCTAAATCTTTGGATTGCGCTTTGGCGTACCTTGCCATGTCATTGATCGGGGCGGGGCGCAGTCCTTTTTCATTAATCGGTTCGCCAATCATTTGTGCCAGCCGTGCTTGGGCAATGCGCTGCTGCTGCAAGGCGCCTTGATAGGCATTTTGGTCTTGTAAAATACGGTTAGTTACCAAATCCAAGTCGATGCGCGCAGAGACACCTTGGTCAACACGGCGTTTCATCATGGCTTCAAATTCATCGAGTTGTTTTAGATTGTTGACGTAAAGCCCTTGTAAAGCGGTTGCATAGATATGACTTTGCCAAATATCAATGGTGTTTTTGGCAATGGTGTTTTGTTGTTCATACACAAACGCGATAGCTGCTTTGTCATCATAAATGGCTTGATTGACATTGGCGGTGAGTTTTCCGCCTGTCCACAGTGCTTGACGCACATTGGCACGGCTTATCAAGCCTTTGTCTTGGTCATACCCCGAGCTGATAGCAGGTGCAGGGTATAAATTTAGCTTGGCAGCGGCAATACTCTCGCGGGTCGCCTGTTCATCTGCGATGGCAGCTCCCACCAAGGGATGGGTTTGTACCGCTTGGGTGATTAAGGCATTAACATCGGTTAAATTGGCCGCATGTGCCGCACCAAAACAGGTCAGTGGCAGCAGTACGCCAAACTGTTGCAGCATGCGGTAGTATTTTTTTAATGACCAATGGGACGGGCAAAAAACCAACGATTTAAACGATGCTAGATGCTGCTTATACATACCGTAATCCATACCATCAGACCAATACATGGACAAATTTTTTGTATCATAACAAATTTTTGGCAAAAAATCGCGAATTATCCCGTGCTAATTTCGAGGCGTTGGGTATTTTGTGCTACTATTTTATGTATCACTGTCGAGGTACTCTGTATGTCATTATCACCCCAAGACAAACGCCCTACTAATGTTTTGCTTGAGCAAAACACCGTCAAACCAACCATGGTAAGCGCACAACACCAAAAGCGCCAGCGCATCTCTAATGAGGTGGTCAAGCCGCTGCTACTGACCTTATTATTACACGGTGGCTTGGTTGGTTTGGGAATATGGTACTGGCAATCTCAGCCTACCAAGCTTGCCGCCACCCAAACACCTTTGGCAAAACCAGCCACCAAATCCACCCAAATTATCGCAGCACCCATCACTACTAGCGCGGTGACAAGCCACCAAAGCACTTGGGCAGTATCACCCTTGCAGTCACTCCAACAGATTTCTTTGCTATTTAGCCCGTATGCAAAAACTGATATCTCCCTTCTTGCGTCTGCAGCTACACCCCCGCCCAACCATACTGCTAAAGATGGCAAAAATCTCAGCCGTGTGGCGACTGATGACCATCTCTCCTCCCTTCCCCCTATGCCTGCAACCTCACAAGTGGTTACTGTGGCAGCACCCATCACCCAAGTGCTGACCGAGCGCGATATCCCAAGTCCCAAGCAAACCGCTGCCACTACCACCAGTAAGCCCTACCTTGCCAAAACCCCCTTGGACAAAAAAGTCCGAGAACTGACCACCGCCATTGAAGATGACAACAAACAATTATCTGAACTCATAGACCAAGTCAAAAAACACAATCAGCAACAAATTGATCAGCAAACCACCATAGAATAAAACAAAAAGCTGCCTTTATGGTAAATTAAGTAAAATTAAGTCTATTTATTTTAAAACATCACCGCTAATCAGAAATTTGCCACGGCTATCTTGAAGCCACTTTAACAATTAAAAAATATTGATAAGAGACCTTTGCACGAAACAGCCCCTTTGCTCGAGGCATACCACCAAACCAAAAATAACAAAGAATGGCAATGAAATAAGCAAAACAATGGCTAAATCATGGATAAAATCTCCAAATGGTTGTTAAA
>BMPS01000052.1 GCA_014647715.1 Streptomyces cinereus | reverse complement strand
TGCTGACGATAATAGCTTGGATCCAATGCGCCAATGGTAGTGTGGTTCGCCCATGTGAGAGTAGGTCATCGTCAGCTCCCTATTCCAAAACACCCCCTTACATCAGTAAGGGGGTGTTTTGCTTTTATGAATATTGGTAATTAAAAAATTGGGATGAAAGCCTTCTAACCAAGGCTTCAATCTCAAACGTCTATGCTAATATTAATCGATTTTTTCAACGTTAACTTTCATATCTTTTAATTCAAATGGCGCGAAAAAAGTCGCGAAAGCAACATCTGCAGCATCCCTTCCATAACCTAAGGTCACACGACCGCCTTTAGGCGCTGATTGCGTTGCGTCAAATGTGTACCAACGGTCGCCAATAAAAACCTCATACCATGCATGTAAGTCCATTGGGTCAAGTTGATATAAGTACCCAACTACCATCCGAGCGGGCATATCTAATGCCCGTGATAGACTGATGCCTAAATGGGCAAAATCACGACAGACGCCTTTTTTATGTTGCCACGTCTCTAGTGCTGTGGTCTCTGCTGTACTACTCCCATATTGGTAAGTAAAGTTTTGGTGAATATAGGTGCAAATTGCCGCTGCTTTGTCATAACCGTCGGCAACATCTTGGGTTATCATTTGGGCTTCTTGAAGTAGAAATTCTGGCAGACAATAGCGACTGGGTAACAAATATACCATCGTATCTGAAGGCAGCTGCTCAATCGGTGTTTTTGGCATACCGGGTGCGACGTCTATCCATTCGCTGGTGCATAGCTCAACTGTTAGGCGAACTTGGTAATCCCCCATCGGAAATAAAACCCTGTCACATAAGTTACCAAAGTTATCGTTATAGCTTGTAACTGCTAGGGGTGGCGTGACTTGCCATTCTTCTTGAGTGATCTGCTGTGCTAACCCTGATTGCGGTCTTAGTAGAAACACCGCAGGGGTTGGCTGGGAAAAGTGATAATCGAGTTGGCAAGTGGCGCGTAATTTCATCATAGATTTTTCATCAAATAAGGTGACAACACTAACTAAAAAATGCAAGGTGGAGTGGTTGCTGCAAAAAAAATAGCAGAAGGCTTAGAATTTATGCCATTATCAGCAAAATGGCAATCAATATTTATAGATTTTATTTGCACTTAAATTCTCATGATTCAAAGCCTGTTTATCAACGGCTATCAATGCTCGCTGCAGTATATATTGTGAAAATTCTAGGATTAATCTATGGTAGAATGAGAAAATTTTTTATAACCCAATGACCACCATGACATCACCTAGTTCAAATCAGCGCTCTGATAAATTCGCTAGCCATTTAGCCAACCATTTAGATGGATATGCCGCGCAGACCAAGGGAAAAACGGGTCTCAAACGTATCATCAATGCCGCAGGTTACTCGAAAGATGGTTTGGTTGCGGCATATCAAAATGAAGCGGCTTTTCGACAGGTTGCATGGCTTAATAGCATTTTATTAGTTGTGCTGATTTTTTTACCTTTTATGATGCCGATTAAAATGATACTGGTGTTTTCATCGTTTTTTTCTCTTATCGTTGAGTTGTTTAATACCGGTATTGAAGCGTCGATTGACCATACATCGACAGAACGTCATCCATTGGCAAAGATTGGTAAAGATGTAGGTTCTGCCGCGCAGCTATTAGCCTTGACGATGCTGTTTTTGTTATGGATGATGGCGTTATATACGACTTTTATTAATTTCTATTAATCAATGATGGGCTAATTTTGCAATTAAGTAGACCAATTTTCTATGAGCATCTATATCGGAACCGGGGGATACAGTGATACGGATTTTTTGGGAATCCTATATCCTGCTGACACCAAAAAAACCGAATTTTTAACCGAGTATAGTCGTCATTATGCCACTGTTGAAATCAATAGTAGCTTCTATGCGCCTTTAGGTCGAAAAGCGTATGAAGGTATGCTCAAAAAATCCAACGGAAAGCTAAAATTTTCGATTAAGATTCACCAAGATTTTACCCACCGATTAACCGCCACCGCAGAGACCGCGCAAGCTTTTTTGCAGGCGATTGAACCTATTTTAGCGGCAGATTGCTTGGCTGCGTTATTGATTCAATTTCCGCATGGTTTTGATAGAACGGTGGCACATCGTCAGTATTTGGCAACCTTAACCAGTTGGTTTGATGGGTTACCATTGGCGATAGAATTTCGCCACCAAAGCTGGCATATCCCGCAAGTTTACGCCAGTTTTCAGCAGCAAAATTTGATTTGGTGTAGTGTGGACTATCCAAATATCCACGGTTTACCGCCCAGTCGGCTGTTATTTACTAGCCGCATCGGTTATTTACGCATGCATGGGCAAAACTTAGACTGGTGGGATGCCCATTCGGCTGCCGAGCGGCATGATTATCGATACAGGGATACAGAAATGCAGGCTTGGGCAAAGACCATTGCCAATCAACAAGCCAATTTTGATACTTTGTATATTTACTTTGAAAATACGGTAAAAGGTCACGCGGTGTATAATATCGAGATGCTCACACAAGCGCTCATGACCGAAGGTATGGCAGTCGTCAGTCCGTTGATAGCGAATGATGAGTGAGTAAACAGCGGCTATCAACAAAATCATTCACTTGAAAATGTAATTTTTGCTATCATAAACAGTTTTACTTTTCATCATTTAAATTTCTAATTTGGAAGCATGGTTAAGCGGTATGACTGATTTTGCGATTGGACAACGTTATCTGTCGGATACAGAGAATGAATTGGGGCTGGGCGTCGTCGTGCTCGTTGATGAACGCTGCGTGCATATTTTGTTCCCGCAAAGTGAAGAAACGCGTGTGTATGCCAAGACATCCGCGCCTTTGTCGCGTGTGACTTTCAAAGTCGGGGATACCATACATGACCAAGATGGCGCATCGTATGTGGTCAGCGATTTTGAAGAAACCAATGGCGTCTATAAATACTCGGTTGAAGGTCATGACCGTGCGATTATGGAAACGCGCCTTGCGGCTAACATTAATTTGGCAAAACCACTTGAGCGCCTGCTCGCCAGTCGTATCCACCAAAATGATTGGTACGAACTGCGCCAAGAGCTACTGCGTACCCAAGCCTATTTGGCGTCTCATCCACTAAGAGGCTTGATGGGTGCGCGTGTTGATATCATTGAGCACCAGCTGTATATCGCCCATGAAGTAGGTAAACGTATCGCGCCGCGCGTCCTGCTTGCCGATGAAGTAGGGCTTGGCAAAACGATTGAAGCGGGTCTGATTATTCATCAGCAACTCATCACCGGCAAATCTGAGCGTGTTTTGATTTTGGTACCTGATAGTTTGCAGTACCAATGGATGATTGAAATGCGTCGCCGTTTCAATCTTGAGTTTGCGATTTTTGATTTGGTCAGAACCGCAGCGATTGCAGAGCATGACCCTGAGCAAAATCCTTTTACCACTGAGCAGTTGATTATTGCCAGCATTGATTTGCTACTTGATCATGAAGATTTGCATGAAAAAGCCTTGGAAGCAGGGTTTGATTTGCTGGTTGTGGATGAAGCGCACCATCTACATTGGGACAGTGAGCAAGGCGGCAATGACAAATACGATTTGGTTGAAGATTTGGCCGAACAAACCGCAGGTGTTTTGTTACTCACAGCAACCCCTGAGCAGTTAGGTTTAGAAAGCCATTTTGCGCGGTTACGATTGTTAGATCCCAATCGTTTTAATGATTTAGACGACTTTATCGATGCAGAAGAAAATTTTGCGCAAACCGCAGCAATTGCTGAGGTGTTATTGAGTGACCAATCGCTGTCAGATAAGCAAAAATCAGCATTAGCCCAGTTATTAGGTCATGACATCAGTGATGACGAGCAAGGTCGTGCGCGCGCCATCAATGAGTTGTTAGATCGTCATGGTACTGGTCGTGTACTATTTCGCAACACCCGTGAGAGCGTGTCTGAGCTCATTTCTGGCTTCAAAGGTCGGCGCTCAATGGCGTATCCGCTGCCGCTACCGATAAGTTGGCAAGACAGTTATCACACCCAAGGTAAATTGCGCGAACAATTATGGCCAGAAGAGTTACAGCCCGATGGCAGTTGGCTGGAACAAGACCCGCGGGTGCCTTGGCTGGTTGATTTGCTTAAAAACACCTTAAAACATCAAAAGGTGCTATTGATTGCGCGCAGTGGAGCAACGGTTGAGAGTTTAGAGGCAGTATTGCGATTGCATGCGGGCATTAAAACCGCGATTTTTACTGAACAAATGACCCTACTGGAGCGTGACCAAGCGGCTGCATATTTTGCTGATATTGAAGGCGCACAAGTCTTGTTGGCGTCTGAAATTGGCTCTGAAGGGCGTAATTTTCAATTTGCCAGCGATTTGGTGTTGTTTGATTTGCCCGCCAATCCTGATACATTAGAGCAGCGTATTGGCCGCCTTGACCGTATCGGTCAGCAAAACGAGATTACCATTCATGTGCCTTTCGTCGAAGGTACGGCAACTGAACGTATGTACCGCTGGTATAACGAAGCGCTAAATATTTTTAACCAAATCTCACCCACGGCACAAACCGTTCAAGAGCAGTTTATTGTAGATTTAAAGCCGCTGCTTGAAGGGCAAAAAGTTGAAGATGATGGTCAAGAAATCACTTTAGATCAGTTGATTGAAGAAGGCAACGCCCAGCGCCTCGCACTAGAAGCAGCCATGCAAGCAGGACGTGACAGACTACTGGAATACAATTCTTGTCGCCCGCGCGTCGCCAGTAAAATCGCTTACACCATGCGTGATTTTGATGATACCCACATGTTGCCACGTTTATTTGAACGCTTTATGTCGTCCATTAATATGGAATATAGTGGACAGCGTGATGGCTCATTGATGCTGCATCCAAGCGATGAAGTGCAAGTGCAAGGACTGGCAGTCCCCGAAGATGGTATGACCTTGACCTTTGAGCGTGACCAAGCGTTACTACGCGAAGACATGGAATTTATGACTTATGAGCATCCTTTGATGCAAAGTATTTTTGAAACAGTCAATGCAGGCACGTTTGGTAATACCACGGTTGCAACTTTACAAAGTAATGCCATGCCTGAAGGACTGGTATTGGTCGAAGTTAATTTTCGTGTTGAAGCGATTGCGCCAAAGCTACTTAATTTACCCGCATTTTTGCCAAAGCCGCTCATTCGGGTGTTTTTAAGCCAGCAAGGGACTGATTTTAGCGATAAAATTGCGCCTGATATGATTGTGTCGCATATTCATCGCTTGGACAAAACCCGTGCGCGCCAAGTCATCAAAGCGCGTAAAGACATCATCGAAGTGCGCTATGAGCAGGCAGTAGCATTGGCAAACCAGCAATTACCTGCGATAAGTGAGCAAGCCAAAGAGGTATTTAATCAGCGTTATGAGCGTGAAGTTGAGCGCCTGCAATATTTGCAATCCATCAATCCGAATGTACGGGACGCAGAAATCAATCAATTAAAACGTTTGCAAGAACAGGGCTTACATGCCCTAGGTCATTTATCCTTAATTCCTGATAGTATCCGTGTGCTAGTCGCGGTCAAGCCCGCTTAATTGTTTTAAATTTAGGTTAATTTAGGTTAAAGGTCAGCTTATATTAGGCTGACCTTTGTTATATGTTTGCATTTTTCATTTTGTGGTTAAGACCAGTTACCAGGTCTAGTTGTTAGGTTTAGTTATCAGACTTAGTTAGCAAAGCTAGTTATTTACACCTCAGGATTCACCACGCTCATAATAAATTTGAGTCCGATACTAAGTAGTACTATCGCTAGCGGCAATAGCACCATCGCAATGCGTTGGGTTTTATACCTAACAGGCGGCTCCTTACTGACTTTAGATAATAAAAAACATAGCATACCCGCGACCAATGTCAAAATCCCTAGACCTAAACAAAGAAAACCAAAATAATTCATCTGTTTACCCATTACCTATACTGATATGTTTGACGGGTGTAAATTACATACCACCACGACCCATCGATATTTGTTGAAACACGATTGTTGCCTCAGACAACTTTGATTATAATCTAACAAGACTCATAGGACATGAGATTTATTTTTAGCCGCAATACAAGGATGGTGAGATGAGTGGCTCAACGATACAGACTTTGGACATACAACATCTACACCAGCCCCCGTTTGATACACTAAGCGCTCAGCAGCGAACGCATCTGCAGCAGCACAGTAAAATCGTCTATTTGGACAACTTGCAGCCCATACCCACTGGATGGCAAGGGGATTTTTTTATTATCCTTAAAGGCTTTGTTCATCAATTACAAGGCGATGCGTTGATTTCTACCTTAAATGCAGGCGATTGGTTTGATACCAAGGTCAGGCAAAGCGGCGTGTTCAACTTTATCACCCAGCAGCAAAGTCTGATGTACCGTATCGATGGGCAAGTACTAAGTGCTATCACTGAGCAAAATCCCACCTTAAAAAACGCCTTGTTTGCCGATGTCGCTGCCCGTCTCAACCATCACCAAGCCCGCCTTGCCCAAAGTGAAAGTCAAAAACTGCTATATCAACCGATTGCCAATTTGGGGCAGCATATCAAACCGCCGCATTTTGTCGATGATACGGCAACGCTTTATGAAGCCACGATGGCGATGAACCAATTTGACATCAAGCATATTTTGGTTAAGTCACAAACGCGAATGAGCGAAGCAGAGCGTGACAAACTCATCGCACAAGGCGTGGAAAAATCCACCATCGCAGCGTATGTCGAGCGCATCGGTATTTTTACCCAAACCGATGTATGCCGAGCGATTGGACAAAAAGTTGATTTTGCCAGCACGCCCGTACTGGGCTTTACTAATTTTAAAATCCATACCGTGCATCAATCGCAAGATGTGAGTGAAGCCTTGCTGACCATGCTACAAACTCGTACCCACCGTTTACCCATTATTGACAGTCAAGGTCAAATCATTGGGATTTTGGGACAAACCGAATTACTAAGCTTTTTAACCAACCATTCCAATCTTATTGTTGCTCGTATTGAGCAAGCGCAGAGCCTAGAGGATGTTGCGGTGGCGGTGAAATTGATTGGTAAATTTATCCGTGAGCAGCACGCCAGCGGCATCAAAATCCATGTTATCAGCCGTATGGTGCAAAGCTTGAATTTACAAGTGTTCGCCAAGGTGTGGCAGCTGATTGTGCCTGCTATCACCTTCTACAATACCTGTCTGTTTGTGATGGGCTCAGAAGGGCGGGGTGAACAAATCTTGCGTACTGACCAAGACAATGCGCTAATTATCCGCAATGGTTTTAAAGATGACAATCTGCCCAGCTATGCCGCGCAGTTCAATGAGGCATTGGCAAACATGGGTTATCCCTATTGTGATGGCAAGATTATGCTTAGCAACGAGCGTTGGCGAAAAACTTCAACCGCCTTTGAAAAACAAATCACGGCATGGTACGTGAGTGGTAGTAGTGAAGATATGATGTGGATTGCGACCTTAGTCGATGCGCATTTTGTTTGCGGCGATATTAAGCTCTTTGAGCAGTTGCAAAAACACTGGCAAGTCAGCGCGCAAAATGTGGCGACTAGCAATTTTATCAACCATTTTGCCAAACCGATTCTACAATTTGGCGATAGCAGTGGTTGGTGGCAAAAATTTGTCGGTGGCAGTGAAACCGATATTGACCTAAAAAAAGCAGGGATATTCCCGATTGTCCATGGCGTGCGAGCCTTGTCATTGGAATATCATATCACTGAGACCAATACCAGAAGCCGGCTGCAACAGCTGGCACAGCAACACGTGCTAGATGACACCATGGCGCAAAATCTGGCAGAAGCACTGGATTTTTTTATGGCAAAACGACTGGATGTGGCATTGACCACACAGGATAGAACAGCGCGAGCGGTAAATCCC
Source organism: Streptomyces cinereus (assembly GCA_014647715.1). GTDB lineage: Bacteria > Pseudomonadota > Gammaproteobacteria > Pseudomonadales > Moraxellaceae > Faucicola > Faucicola cinerea. The sequence continues at coordinate 998 of BMPS01000052.1, read as the reverse complement.
AATCGCTTATCAGCACTGGAAAAAGATTTGTTAAAAGAATGTTTGGCGATGGTCAAAGATTTTAAAACCTTTATTACCTATCATTATCGTTTAGATATTTTTTAATTGAAGATATTTTTTAACTAAATAGATATTGTTAATTGCCTAGAGAAAAGCCATGTTTCATCGCATCAAAAATCTGTTGGGCGGTCAAAAACTTGAGCGACAAAAACAGCGACTCAGCAAGCCGGAGTACGCCTATCTGTTTGATAATCCGCTATCTAAAGTCCCCAATGAGTGGGTGAGCCTAGACCTAGAAATGACGGGGCTAAATGCCAAACAAGATTATATTTTAAGTGTCGGTGCAGTACAGGTACGCAAAGAAAGTAACGGGTTTGTTATTGATACCGATAGCGCGCTGTCCTTGGTATGCCGTCCGCCTGTGATGCCCACCCACGACACCATTGTGATTCATGGGTTAAGACCGATAGATGTCGACAATGGCTTATCGTATGACGAGATGCTCACCCAATTATTGCCAATGCTTAAAAACCGTCCGATAATTGGGTTTTGTGTGGACATGGACATGGCGTTTTTAAATGCCATTGCCAAACCGTTTTTGGGCGTGGAACTGGCTAATAAACTTGTCGATATCAGTCGTTTGTATCAACAAAATCAGCATCGACATGACCCCAGCCAAGTTGGGCAATTACCACACCTCAATCAACTGCTAGAAGAATACCAAATCCCGCGATTACCTGCCCATAATGCCCTTAATGATGCCATTATGACTGCCATGTTATTTACCCACCTGATGCAGTTATAGCGGGCTTATGAAGTGATAAAAATAATCGGCATAAAAAAACTCTCATCATGAGAGTTTTTTATTTTTTTTTAGGTTGTGTTGAACATTTAATATACAAAAGAACATAATGAGGAAATTTTGATAAAAAAATAGCGAAGCAGTAAACTTTAAGCTCTGACCCAAAAAGAAGACTGTTCGCTATGCCTCGTCTTAT
>BMPS01000051.1 GCA_014647715.1 Streptomyces cinereus | reverse complement strand
GCATAAGACGAGGCATAGCGAACAGTCTTCTTTTTGGGTCAGAGCTTAAAGTTTACTGCTTCGCTATTTTTTTATCAAAATTTCCTCATTATGTTCTTTTGTATATTAAATGTTCAACACAACCTAATATATTTTTATAAAATATATTCTTATAAAATCACTATGACTTGATTTTAGTTCAGTCATCCAATGCGCTCTACCTACTATTAACCTACCTTAGTCAAAAAGTTATTCTAGTTGATGTATTTTGAAAAAATAAAGTACGCTACTTGCGCTATTTCCCTCATGGCTTGTGCTGTCAAATATACAGCAAAACACTGGGTAGCTTTCATCACGCACCCTGACAGCAAAAGTCTTAAATCCCTGCTCACTTCAATACCAAGCTTTTTTGTATCCGTTTACACAACAATTCATATTGCTACCAAAATTGGTATTACCAATTTACAAAAAACCTTATAAATATCGCTGTTTTTTTTGAATTTAATTGAATTAAGGTGTAATATTCTTTATTATTTCACCCATTAATGACACCTCGACTATTTTGGTAATACCAATTATTTCACGGAGGAAATAATGATGCAACATTGGCAACAAATTTATGATCCCATGGGTAATATTTGGCTTTCAAGTGCCATTGCCCTCATTCCGATTATCTTCTTTTTTCTAGCCTTGGCGGTGTTTCGCTTAAAAGGTAGTGTCGCAGGCACCATTACCGTTGTTTTGGCGTTGCTTGTTGCCCTATTTTTATATCAAATGCCGGTGACATTAGTGCTATCATCCGCGATTTATGGATTCTTCTACGGACTTTGGCCCATCGCCTGGATTATTATCGGTGCGGTATTTTTATACAAAGTCACGGTAAAAACAGGGCAATTTGATATTATCCGCTCCAGTATTTTATCGCTGACCGAAGACCAACGCTTACAGATGTTATTGGTCGGGTTTGCCTTTGGTACTTTTTTGGAAGGCGCAGCAGGCTTTGGTGCCCCTGTGGCTATCACGGCGGCGTTATTGGTAGGATTAGGGTTTAAGCCTTTATATGCGGCTGGACTTTGCCTCATCGTCAATACGGCCCCTGTTGCCTTTGGTGCGATGGGAATTCCTATCATCGTAGCCGGACAAGTGTCTGGGGTAGAAACCCATGCCATCAGCCAAATGGTCGGACGTCAGTTGCCTTTTATTGTACCGATTGTGTTAGTGTGGATTATGGCGATTATGGACGGGTGGCGCGGGGTTCGTGAAACCTTTCCAGCGATTGTGGTCGGTGGTGGGTCATTTGCCATTGCGCAGTTTTTGACCTCAAATTATATTGGACCTGAGTTGCCTGATATTACCGCTGCTATTGCCTCGTTAATTAGTTTGACGTTGCTATTTAAAGTGTGGCAGCCCAAGCATGTGTTCCGTTTTGAAAATCAAGTCGATGGCAAAAATCAGATGGGTGATACCACAAGCGTATCAGCACCGTTGCCAACCACCCATTACTCGCCCGCTCAAATCATCAAAGCTTGGATGCCATTTGCCATTTTGACCGCGATGGTGTCGTTATGGAGCATTAAGCCGTTTAAAGATTTGTTTGTCAAAGGCAAAGATGGTCACCCTGATGGGGCATTGGTCGATATGGTGATGAGTATCAATGTGCCGTATTTGCACAATGCAGTACAAAAATTGCCCCCAGTTGTCACCAAAATTACCGACTATGCCGCAATTTATAAATTTGATTGGTTCTCGGCAACAGGTACTGCCATCGTGCTCGCGGCGATTATCTCTATCGTGATGCTAAAAATGCGTCCTAAAGAAGCGTTATCGACATTTGGCGAGACCGTTAAAGAACTACGCACCCCGATTTATTCTATTGGTATGGTGTTGGCGTTTGCGTTTATCGCCAATTATTCGGGCTTATCTGCTACATTAGCGTTAGCATTGGCACACACGGGCAAAGCTTTCACCTTCTTTTCACCATTTTTGGGTTGGTTAGGGGTATTTTTGACAGGCTCAGACACTTCAGCCAATGCGTTATTTGCCGCCCTTCAAGCCACCACCGCTCAGCAAATTGGTGTGCCTGAAGTGTTGTTAGTGGCAGCCAATACCTCGGGCGGTGTGACTGGTAAAATGATTTCCCCGCAATCCATTGCCATTGCCTGTGCCGCCACAGGTTTGGTGGGTAAAGAGTCGGATTTGTTCAGATTTACCGTCAAACATAGTATTATTTTTACCATTATGATGGGCGCACTCATTACGCTACAAGCGTATGTTCTGCCTTGGATGATTCCACACGGGTAATGATGGGTAAGGTATGAAGGTCGCAACGCAGGTTATTGAACAATTAATTTCGCTAATAGACCGTGAAGGGCTAAAAAATGGTGATAGATTACCTGCCGAGCGCCATTTGTGTGAGCGATTAGGCGTATCTCGTACCACACTGCGTGAAGCGATACAGCAGATGAATAGTGTCGGTATTACCGAAAGTCGTATCGGGGCAGGAACGTTTGTCAAAGATGTGCAAAAAACCAAACAGAACCAACCTCTTGTAGCGCTGTCTGATAATCTGATATTACAGACCCTAACCCCGTTACTAGATGCCGATCCCCTGTATCGACTTGATGTGCAAGAAGCAAGAATTGTACTAGAAAGCGGCACAGCCTGGTACGCTGCCCAAAGAGCTACAAAACAAGACATTGAAAAAATCCGCTTTTACTACGAGCAGTTAGCGAACAGTCAAGCGCATGGCGACACCGAACAAGCCGCTATTGCCGATGCCAATTTTCATTTAGCAATTGCCGAAGCTTCCCAAAATGCGGTATTGTTGCAGATGATGAAAAATGTTTTTCACCTACTAAGACATAACGTGGTTTTAGCTCGGCGAAAAATTTACACCGAGCATTATGGCTTTGAAACTTTACATACCCAGCACATGGCGATGATGAATGCAATTATCGCGCGTGATAGTGAATTAGCTCGCAAAGCCGTGGGTGAGCATATTGAGTTTGTGATAAAACAGGTTGCCAAGATTGATGAGGCAACGGCTCGCAGACAGCGAGTTTCCCGATTGGCCACTGATGCTTTTTAATACAGATGCTTTTTAATACTGATGCCTGTTAATGCAGGCGCATTTTATAAACGTATTTTAGTGTAAACAGTTTTGAATGCACGTGGCTATTTCTACCATTAATAACATAGTTAAGATAGGGATATTATGATTATTTCTTCTGCCAATGATTACCGAGAAGCGGCTCGCCGCCGTTTACCCCCCTTTTTATTCCACTACATTGATGGTGGCGCGTATGCCGAATACACCCTAAAACGTAATGTTGAAGACTTATCAAGTATTGCCTTACGTCAGCGGGTACTCAAAGACATGACGCAGCTTGATTTATCCACTGAGATTTTTGGTGAGCAGCTGTCTTTACCTGTGGCACTCTCGCCGGTGGGTTTGACAGGTATGTATGCTCGCCGTGGTGAAGTCCAAGCAGCCATGGCTGCCGACAAAAAAGGCATTCCATTTACCATGTCAACGGTATCAGTCTGCCCTATCGAAGAAGTGACCCCAAAAATCAATCGCCCTATGTGGTTTCAGCTGTATGTGTTGCGTGACCGTAAGTTTATGCAAAATGTGCTGGAGCGTGCCAAAGCGGCAGGCTGCTCAACGCTGGTGTTTACCGTCGATATGCCTGTACCTGGGGCGAGATATCGCGATGCGCACTCTGGCATGAGTGGACCCAATGCCGCAATGCGTCGCTATCTACAAGCTTGCACCCATCCGCACTGGGCAATGAACGTGGGATTGCTAGGAAGACCCCATGACTTGGGTAATGTTTCTAAATATCTTGGTAAAGCGATTGGCTTAGAGGATTATATCGGTTGGCTCGGTAATAACTTTGATCCCTCGATTTCTTGGAAAGACTTAGAATGGATTCGTGATTTTTGGGATGGCGCTATGGTCATCAAAGGTATTCTTGACCCACAAGATGCCAAAGATGCAGTACGTTTTGGCGCTGATGGTATTGTGGTTTCCAATCATGGTGGGCGTCAGCTTGATGGGGTGATGTCAACCGCCACTGCCCTACCCAAAATTGCCGATGCTGTTAAAGGTGATATCAAAATCTTGGTCGATTCGGGTATCCGTAATGGCTTAGATGTGGTGAGAATGCTGGCATTGGGGGCAGATTTATGTATGTTAGGACGTGCATTTATCTATGCCTTAGCCGCCGATGGTGAGGCTGGGGTGACCAATTTACTCAACTTGATAGACAAAGAAATGCGCGTGGCAATGACATTGACCAGTGCAAACCGAATTCAAGATATCAATCGAGACTGTTTAGTAGATTTTAGCAGCTTGACTTGATAGGCTGACCGTGACTAGTCAACCTTAACATCTTTATGGGATTTTTTTATTTTGGTAAATGCTAAGATTTTATGATTGAACTAAGTACGCCACTTGGTTCTTTAAAATCTATCAACTTAATTGCCCAATAACCGCTTATTGTGAGTGTCTGATTGAGCAAGTGTGAATTAATTAAATATTGATACTTTTTATTTTCGATAAAAAAACCGCTCTATGAGAGCGGTTTTTGTTGTTTATGACCTATCAAATTCTAGAAGAAGCCCATCGGTTTTTCAGAATAGCTGACCAGTAAATTTTTGGTATTTTGGTAATGCTCTAACATCATTTTGTGGTTTTCACGCCCAATGCCTGATTTCTTGTAACCACCAAATGCAGCATGGGCTGGATAAATGTGGTAACAGTTTGTCCATACTCGCCCAGCTTGAATAGCACGCCCTGCACGGTAAGCAGTATTGCCACTACGTGCCCACACGCCAGCACCTAAGCCAAACATAGTATCATTGGCAATACGCATGGCATCATCAAAGTCTTTAAAGGTTGTCACAGATAATACTGGGCCAAAAATCTCTTCTTGAAAGATTTTCATATCATTATTGCCTTTAAAAATCGTCGGCTCGATATAATAACCTTCACCCACCTCATGTCTTGCATTACCACCGGTTAAAAGCTCGGCGCCTTCTTGTTTACCTGTAGCAATACAGCCTAAGATTTTGTCTTGTTGTTCCTGTGAGGCTTGCGCACCAATCATCGTTTCCGTATCCAATGGATGACCTGTTTTGATACGTTTTACCCGTTCTACGGCTTTCGCCAAAAAGGCATCGGCGATACTTTCATGCACTAAGGCTCTTGAAGGACAGGTACATATTTCACCTTGATTGAGCGCAAACATAGTAAAACCTTCAAGCGCTTTTTCTAGGTAATCATCTTCTTTATCCATGACATCGGCAAAGAAAATATTGGGTGATTTACCGCCTAATTCTAAAGTAACTGGAATAATATTCTCTGTCGCATACTTCATAATAAGCTGACCGACAGGGGTTGAGCCAGTAAAGGCAATTTTTGAGATGCGCGGGCTTCTAGCTAAATGACTACCCACCTCTTCGCCATACCCATTCACGATGTTTAAAATACCGGCTGGTAGCAAATCTTGAATCAATTCAACAAGCACCAATAAGCTTACAGGCGTCTGCTCGGCGGGTTTTAAGACAATGCAGTTACCCGCGGCTAGTGCAGGCGCTATTTTCCAAGTAGCCATTAAAATTGGAAAGTTCCAAGGAATGATTTGTCCAACCACACCTAAAGGTTCATGAAAGTGATAAGCGACCGTGTCATCATCAATGGGTGAAACACCGCCTTCTTGCGCGCGTATCGCACCGGCAAAGTAGCGAAAATGGTCAATGGCAAGTGGTATATCCGCAACCAAGGTTTCACGGATGGGTTTACCGTTTTCCCATGTTTCAGCTACCGCCAATAACTCAATATTTTGCTCAAGGCGATCTGCGATTTTTAATAATAGATTAGAGCGCTCTGTGGGTGAAGCCGCATTCCACTTAGTTTTAGCAGTATGGGCAGCATCAAGTGCAAGTTCAATGTCTTCTGGACTTGATTTGGCGACTTTGGCGAAGGGCTTGCCGTTGACGGGTGAGATGTTATCAAAGTACTCACCTTTAACCGGCGCAACCCATTGGCCGCCAATAAAGTTGTCATACTTTTCTTTAAAATTGATTTTAGCACCGTCAGTATTAGGGTCAGCATAACGCATAATGACATTTCCTTTTGTCAGTTGGTAGATAAACTGCTTCGTGCAGTTGGTGGTTACACATTCATATTATTACAGAAACGGTAGGTAAAAGGTAGGTGTTTAATTATTCTTTACAATACGCTAGGCACATTATACTATTGAGGATAGCTTATTTTAAAAACCAAGGATTGGTTAGTGAATTAGGATATTTTAAAATATGAATAAAAATAGACTGTTAGAGCAAAGGCATCGGATTGATAAGAAGCGTTTTAACATTACCTTTACCGATAATAATGCAGACCTTATCCAACAAAGTATTGTCCAGTCATGGCACCGCTCAGACAGTGCTAACATTCCAACTGAGCGCCAACAAGCACCTATTAACGCCACCAAAAGCGAGCAATCCTATTATCTAAAAAAAGCCTTAGGTTATTGTGAAAATCAATTACAACATATCACATTGCAATCCTCCATGGTGATGGCTGTGGCTGATATCGGTAGTACGATTATCTGGACGACTGCCAGCAAGTCTATGCAAAAAGCGGCAGAAGCGGTTAACTTCATCGAAGGTGGATGCTGGGGGGAAAGCCAAGTTGGCACAAATGCGCTTGCATTATCACTAAAAACGCAGCAATCAACTTGCGTTTTTTCTAATGAACATTATATGCCTTCGGTTCATGAATGGGTCTGTTACGCCACGCCTATTATTGAACCGCATACAAAGCAGGTCATTGGCGTACTGGATTTATCGACCACTTGGCAGAATCATAATAATTTTGGCATATTTGCTGCTGAACGCTGTGCCAGTATTTTACAATCCGCTTTGAATGAGTGCCAAAGACACTATCTGTATATTCAAGGATTTAATGAACCCAGTGTTATATTCAATGGCAAAACCTTGCGGCTGACCCCCCGGCAAGTCGAGATATTGACAGTGTTAGCACTTTGTCCCCAAGGCATGAGCTTAGATGCGTTACAACAAGCGATCTATGGTGAGCGTAAAGTGTCACAAGGTACGCTAAAGACTGAAATGTCGCAGTTACGTGATACACTTACTGGTTTATTGGGTTCTCGTCCGTACCGACTGTTAATGCCTATTGATGGTGATTTTTTACGGGTTGAACAATCATTAAATGCTGGTTATTTAGAAGCGGCCATCAAATTGTATACCGGCATATTTTTTAGCAAAACTGAAAGCCCTTTTTTATGCACTTGGCGCACCTGTTTAGAAGCTCGCTTGAGCCAAGCCATTTATCATTCAGATCAGGTTGACTTATTACTCATGCATTTGTCAAATTGCCCCGATGCTGGTGATGCCATAGAAAGGTTGATTGAGTTAATGCCAGATAACCTCTCAATTCACCAACATTTAGAGGTGCTGTCAAATCGGTAACCATCAATTTTTGCTTCACCATCAATTTTCCCCTAATCATAAATTTTTCGTTGAAAAAGCCGTTACAAGGCTTTTTCGATATAGGTGATACCTTCACCAAACCGTTGGTTGTGTTTGTGTTCTTCACTTCCCGCTTTACTACCCTGTCTAGTTGCTATGCATGCATAGCATTTCTAAAATACCATCGACCTTTCAAGATAAAAGATAGCAGGCCTCTATGTGCTTTTGGGTGGTAATGCTTTTGTATTTTTTATCGAAAATTTATAGTACGTAAATTCTGTGATAATTACCGTTCCCATTATTATCATTACCATTATTGCTCATAGCATTAGAAGGCTTGCAATTTCAAGCATTTTTTCTTGGGTCAAAAGTGCTACAATGTGACAAAAAATTTTGAGACCCTTATGAATAACGCGTTATGGCTTCCTTGCACCCAGATGCAAGCCCTTGAAAACAATCCCCCACTCCACCTCGTCAAAGCTCAAGGCAATCAATTATATGATCAGCACGGTAACGCCTATTACGATATGATTAGCTCATGGTGGGTCAATTTACATGGACATTGCCATCCCTTTATCAACGAAAAAATAAAACAGCAGCTCGATACGCTTGAGCATACTTTAATCGCTAGTGTCACTCACCCGCCCATTCTGACGCTTGCAGAAAAACTGGTTGCCATCACGCCCAAACCACTAACCAAAGCTTTTTTTGCCGACAGTGGCTCAGGGGCGGTGGAGGTCGCGCTTAAGATGAGTTTGCAGTACTGGCAGCAATCAGGGCAAACGCAAAAAACCAAATTTATCTCATTGGAACACGGTTATCACGGTGAAACCGTTGGCAGTCTTGCGGTGACAGATATCCCGCTGTTTAGTGAGCAATACAAAGATTTGATTGTCAGTCAAATTCGTATTCCTTCCCCCGCGCATATTTTTAGCCCTGACGCTATCGCAGCGCAGCTGCATGAGCAAAAAAGCTTGGATGCACTAGAACGCATCTTGGCAGAAAAATCCCGCGATATCTGTGCGATTATCCTTGAACCTTTGGTACAAGGGGCGGCTGGCATGGCGATGTATTCTGCTAATTATTTGCTTGGCGTTGCCAAACTTGCGCACCATTATCACATCCATGTGATATATGATGAGATTGCCGTGGGTTTTGGTCGTACAGGTACTATGTTTGCGGTAGAACAAATGCTAGCCTTGGCAGATGCGGATAAACAAGACGATTATTGCCCTGACTTTATTTGTCTGTCAAAAGGTCTAACGGCAGGCTATCTGCCAATGTCTTGCGTCATGACAACCGATGATGTTTATCAAGCGTTTTATGATGACAAAGTGGAAAAAGGTTTTCTACATTCGCATAGTTTTACTGGCAACCCACTGGCTTGTAGTGCGGCTTTGGCATCGCTTGAACTGTTTGAACGCGATAATGTCTTGCTACACAACCAATCCCTTATCCAAGTGATGGCTGATGGCTTACAGCAATTAGTTGATGCCAATTTACCCATAAAATTTGTACGTCAAACCGGCATGATTGCAGCTTTTACCTTAGATTTTTCTCAAAATTTGGGCAAAGCCTTTACCCAGTTATGCCTTGATCAAGGCGTGATGATTCGTCCGATTGGCAACCATGTTTATCTTATTCCGCCTTATTGCACGACCCCAGCAGAGATTGGGCACATCTTTGGCATATTAAATCATTGTTTGCAAAAGCTTTGTGACAATCTCTCAGAAATACCCCAAGGCTCGTCTCAAGCCATCGATCTACCTTAACGCCTTTGCTAACGTCTCATGAAATTTACTGACTAATTAACTAATTAATTGTAAAGAAACCTTTGCACGAATAAACACACAAAAGTTCATTAAATTGGTATAATACAATAAAATCAACTACCTAGCAAAAGACACGACTATGGCATGGAAACAAACAGGGCAACTCTCCCTAGCAGACAGTCTCATTAACGCTCACAAAGCCATCGAAGAATTAGATGAACTACACAACCTAATTGACTGGCAAAC
>BMPS01000050.1 GCA_014647715.1 Streptomyces cinereus | reverse complement strand
CAGTAACTTTTGATAGCCTAAATCCTTCTGGGTAACCAATTGACGCAAATTTAGCATCAGTGCTTGGCGCAACTTTTTTTCATCATCGTGAAAAACCGCTATTGGTGATAATTGGTTTGGCTCAATAGTAAAACGCGGTTGTTTTTTTCTTGTTTTTAAATTTGCTATTATTTTTGCTCTAGCTATTAGATGTTGAGCAATACCATCATCAATAGAACTTTGCTGGATAATTTGGCTAAAGTTTGCATCCAAATCTTGCTTATAAATCACATCGGCTTTGGCAAGTAAAGTTAATACCTGATTGACGCTATATTGATGAAAAGCAAAGGTCAAAAAGTCTTGATTCGCGCGATCGTCTTTTTCATCAAACATTGAACCCAACATGGGCAACGGTTGTTGCTCCCCTACTCGCTGCCAACTATCTCTGATAGCTTTTCGCTTGTCCAATATTAAACGATTGAGCAAAGGTCGAAGGGTTTTTAAATTCACACTATCACCCTCAAATTGATAGCCATTTTTGCCCAGTTTACGCCTATCAAAACCTGTGATGTTTTTGAAAGTGGCTAAAGGAATTATAATATCTGCTTGCGTGATTTTATCTGTCGCCATCAACATAGCCGTATGAATATAATACTGAAAAGTGCGTTGTGGGCTGATATGCCCAACAAAACTGGCTATCGCGTGCCACTTGTCTTGAGCATCATGGACACCTAATAATTCCCTATGCAGACGTTGTCGCTGTTCATCTGTCTGCTGCGTTAATAATCTAGCGAGCGTTGGGGTGGCATTGAGTGATAATGCCAAATTGGTGGCGGTGCAATGTCGTAATCCGTGAAGCGTAATTTCTTGTGTTGCCCCAATGTCTGCCAATACTTGCTCCAACAGATTGTTGGGTAAAGATTCGCCAATGCCTTGCATGCTATCAGCAAAAACAAAAATTAACTGATTCAATTTATCGGGTTTACTCAGCTTAAAAAAATCATTCACAAAATTGAGTTCATCTTGGGTCAAAACTGCAAAAATCGGCACCCGCCGAATTGAACCCTCAGTTTTGATAGAGCGATGTTCATTGGGACGAATCAGCAACGAAGGATGCGGCGAAGATAACAGTTCTATATCTGAGAACTTTAGCCCAAGCAGTTCCTTTTTTCGCATACCTGTTCTGAAAGCGAGAATATAAAACACCCGAACCATCATCCCATCAAGTCCTTGGGTATTCAGGGTCAATTGCTCTAAGAAAGCCAAATACTGGTGAGCTGAGAGCAGTTGAGCTCTTACCTTTAACTTACTCTCTGCTTGTTCGATAGTGACTTTTTTGAGCCCAAAATTTGTTTCAGCAAAGTTATGCAAACTTTGTAGCCGCCGAGCAGCATAGGTGATATCTTGGTTACCTAATACACTTTTTTTATAATCGAGCATTTCATCATACATTTCAGTAAAGTCTTCATCCGTCCAACTATCAATGGGCTGAAAATTGGTAAAATAAATCCATTCATAGCCGATGGTGCTTAGGTATTGCAAAATCGACTGATAATTGGCAGATTGCCGCTTTACAAAATCAGCAATCCACGCGATCAAAATTCGTTCACTTAAACTGATGCCAACATGATGCAGTGATTGTAAGCGGTATAAAATATATTCGTCTTTTGTTGGTTTTTTATTCAGTGTTTCGATAAACTGGGGACGATATTTTTTATCCATAACTTTATCGAAAATATTGTGAATATCTTTGACTAAGTCTGATCGTCTCACCTTTTCTTTATAGCTTGCTTTTGTAGCATCAAGCGGCTTTGTGCTTTGAATATCAAGCTTGGCTAGTATCATCAAATCGTAATTGGCATCCAATTTTTTTGACGCTGGATTAGCAGATAACAAGTTTTCAAAATCAGCCTTTATCAGTCCCGTGGTACGATGTCTTCCCTGCATAACACCCACCAAGGCTTGGTCAATATCAACGCCGTCAAGCATTTCCCAATGATAACAGGCATTTTTTAAGAGCCAACTAAGCGTGATTTTTTTAAGACCTAATTGGTTGATGATAGGCGTAAGACCTGTTAATAACAACGCATTGACATTAATTGCTTTAGGATATGTCTGACCACTTTGTTTATAACGATATAGCCAACATAGACTCATCGCATCAAGCATAATTTGCTGGGTGTTAAATAGCGTTTCATTCTCAAATTCATTACCGTAGTGTTTTGAAGGGTAACGTATGCTCAATAACAATCGATAATCATCAAACACTAAGAAATCATCAATCTTTTGACAAGCTTTTAGCAAGCTAGTCAGCCAAGCTTGCAGCAGCGTAGCATCATTAATGCCGCCGTAGATAATGCCACTAAAAATCAGCCAACTTAAGCTTTCTTCTGTTGAAAAATCATCATGTGTCTGCCAATGGTGATGGACAGCTTTAATGATTTTGCGCAGCTTCTTGCCATTGGTGACATAACTATCAGTATAGCTAAGGGGATTTTCCTTGGGCTCAACATCAATCGGTGGCGATGGCACCCGATAATGATATTCTTCAATAATCTGGGTATTTTGATAAGTGATAAACTGGGTTAAATGGCGATGTGCCGACAGATAAGTTTTTTTATTATCATTGTAATACTGATTGATAAAGCCTTGCGCAGACAGTAAGAATTGCTCAAAGCCTAATTTTGAGATAGGAATAGCGATACGCCATAAGCGGGTAAAATCTTTGCTAAACTGTTGATTAAGTGAATGATAGGTAGCAAAGCATGGATTAGGACAAGGATAAAAAATTTGTTTAGCAAAAAAACGATTGACGTATTTATCTGCCTTGGCCCATTTTCGATGCCCTGCGTTATCTCGCTGTTGTTGTCGCCATAGCGATGAGAGTTTGAGAGATAACACTGATTTTCTATGTTGCCGAAGGGCAAAATAGCTTAAAGCATTATTCGAGGCTTTACTTGCTATCGCTTTACTAAAGGCTTTATCGTTATGACGGATGGGCGTAAAATCAGCAATAAATTGCTTGGGAAATTTTAAAATCATGGTAAGTTATTTTTCTTTTAATTGATGAAGTTGCTGTTCAAGAAAGCGAATACTGTTATCTAATGCCAAGTCTGTAGCGATATGTTCAAAGGTATGGCGAACATCATGGACTTGTTTTTTTGAGGTTGAAGAAAATTTACCAAGGGCTTCTTGTTGGTTTTTCTCATGCCCTATCACGGTGTTTATCAGATGTATCGGCACTTGCCGTTTTTCTAATTGGGTGCGAACAAAATGCCGAGTCCAGTAAACATCAAGCTCAATAAAATCCTGTAAAAATGCATTCATATTGCCCCGTTTGATGGCGTGTAATTTATCAAATTTTTCGGAGAGTAAATTGAGCAAGGTAATATCGGCATCGTCAAACGTGACTCGATGTAATCTTGCTGTGATAGCAGGGTTATCAAGGGATTGGGTGCGTAAAATAGCAAGGATTTTTTGGTAAATAATCAAATGCTTAATCAGCGTGTCGCATAAAGGTATCAAGCGGTGATTTTGCACTTTCTTATTGGGTTTATCTTTTACCATTATCCAGCCGACTTCCAAATCGATATCTCTCACCTCACCCAATGCATTGTTAGGACGAATGCCTGTCAATACACAAAACACCAGCCAGACATAGCAGCTTAATCGATTAAATAATTGCTCAAAATCACTCGTACTATCTACCCATTTTTGCACCTTTTCAAGCAATGTCTTTACGCTATCAAGGGTAAGGGCAAATGCTGAACCGACCTTTACATCGGTTCGCCGATTAGAATAATTAAACATTAAATGATTCTGTGTATTTAACTGCTTCAATGCTCTGATATAGTGTTCAACGATTTCACTGTTAGCATGACTACTATAGTACATAGCAGGTGCGTCAGGGGCAGGCATACGGCAAACTAGTTCGGCAATATGTCCATGACTACCAGCCAAATACCTTGTCAATAGGGTCGCCAGTGCCATCTCAATGCGGTTAATGGATAAGTACGGCAGTTCGAGTGATTCCCGTAACACCTTTAAATAGTCAGCAATTTCATTAATTTTGTTTTGGCTAATATCCGCTTCGATATTTGGCAAGTTGTCAGAATTGGCTAAATGATGTACCAATGCGACAGGCAATGGCAAACTGACTTTATCGCTGTTATTTTCAAATTCCAGATGAGATTGTTCAATTTTTCTGGGCGTAATACCTAGATGATAACTAAGTGTCACTTGGGTTTTCTGGATGGTAAATAATGAACTGGTCGCTATAAATAACGGCTGAATCAAGGTTTTAATAGGCATTGCCGTAATAAAACTCAGTAGTAGCAATTTAGCAGCATTTTTATGAGCCACTGACAATTCACTTGCTTGACTAACTAACGCATCAAAAGCAAGACGGTTAAACAAGACTTGATATCCCCACTGTGATAAAGCATGTGTGTCCGTATTAAAACGAAAATCTCGCCGAGAAATATACAGTTGCTGTAAGGTCAACTCAACCGATTGCAGTGGCGGATTATGAGCAATACTGGCACTAGGACGATCTTGATAAGTTAAAAATTGCTGAGCATTTTCGACAGCTTCTTCAAATGTAATATTGGTTTGGGCATTACTGTCAATGTTAGGTAGTAAAAATTGTGTCTGTATATCAGGGGTGGTATTTTCCAAATCTTTGTCAAACGGTGGCTTATCCCAATGATAATGATGGGTCAGCGGTCGCTCAAAAACAGGTTTAACCAGTGCTTGAGCAGATTGTGACGGCGTGCTGTTTCTATCTCTGAGTGCTTGAAATTCTTTGATGGCTTGCTGCTGATTTTGCTCATGTTGCTCATCATCACGCTCAATTTTAGCTCTTTGCCGTTTACCCTTATAAAAGCTTAATTGAATGGCTTTGGCAATGTAATGCAATTGACGAGAACGTTTTTCTCCAACTTTAGCATCATTGAGAATTAACATTTGATGAAGATAGTTATCAGCTGTTTGCTTTAGTCGTGAAGTGAATTGCTCAATGGCGGAGCTTGTATTCTCAAAGTCAATTTTATCCAGAGGTTCGGATTGTAGTACCCGCCAAATCCACTGATAATTCGGTGAGTTGGAGAAAATTGCCAATTTGATACGCAAAATAATGGTTTTATAATAACTCTTCAAACCTACGATTTTGAGGCGAATAGCGATAAGCAAAATCAGTAATAACCATTGTTTTTTGAGCTGATTTTCCTTGGTCGTTTCCCCCAAATAGTGTAGCAATACTATTAATTGGAACAAGGGCGGATAAGCGTCCAATTGCTTCTTTTGAAACTCTTTAAAGGTTGGCTGAAACACAGGCAACTTTGATAGTAATGGCTCCTCAATAAGCTTTGATAGATCAATGTGTTCAATGGTGACATAGTTGTTTAGTTCAATAACCAATTTAACCAAACTAGACCGCAATTTAGCAACGGTATCGTCATCTGGAAAATGATTACTTTTATTAATTGACTTTTCTTGGCTAAACAGCCTTTCAATTGCTGTGATGATTTGGTCAGCATTGATAGCTATCAAACCGTCTTGGTTTTCGGTAGCATTGTTGGGGTTAGCTCCGATGCCATTTGAGGTTGTGATATCATCAGTATTTGGCATCACTTTTTCCCTTGCCGTTATAAGCGGTGGCAATTGACATACCTAACAGCGGATAAAATTTGTTTTGGGTAAGCTTAGGACGACCAACAATTGATTGCCACTGTTCTTTGGTTAAT
Source organism: Streptomyces cinereus (assembly GCA_014647715.1). Lineage (GTDB taxonomy): Bacteria > Pseudomonadota > Gammaproteobacteria > Pseudomonadales > Moraxellaceae > Faucicola > Faucicola cinerea. Next base: position 4,624 of record BMPS01000050.1, on the reverse strand, counting down.
AGAGATGCAATCTGCCGTCTAAGTCGTTCAAGTTCATCATCAAAATTGAGCAATTTTTTCTGCCGAGCGATAAGTTCGATGGTTTCAAAAAAGATCATCCCTGCATCTAGCTGCTCATCATCAAGAGTTAAAACAGTTAATGGACGAACCAGCTGCGAGCTAGCAAAGTTATTGTTCAAAATAGCGAATAAGACAGTGAAGTTATTCAAAAAAAGATTTTGCTCCGCCGATTTTTGTAAAAATATTGGCTGGTGAATGGCGCGACTAATTTCTAGCTCTAATTGAGTCTCTGCCATTGTTTGAAAAATTTGGCGTTGAATGTCATACCATTGCTTAAATTCTTCAGCATAGCTCGAAGTTAGTTTTTGTAAATGAATCAATGTCGGATTTGATAGTTTAATAGTCATAGTCTTGTTAGATTAAAAAATTTTTAAAAAAATATTTTAGTTGATTCTAACAAAGTATAAGATTTTGAGAATAAGTGGGGGTAAACTTTGCGACATTATATGTCGTTTTGTTTCTCCCTATTTGATTGATAAGCTAGACTGAAAATAATTTTTAAAAAAAGCAGACTTCGTTGGGTTCACTTAAAAAAGTTGAAACAATGACTTAATTTTTAAGATACAAAAATACCGCCTAATTAGGCGATATTTTTGTAGAGCATATTTAAAATGGACAATCATCATCTTCTATATTTACTAAAAAACTGTGTACATTGATCACACCCCTTTGCTTAAATATTTTGCAGTCGTCACACTGCCAGCTCATAAAATCATTTGGATTAGGTAGTTTACATGGATTATTTAACTCATACATTTTCCCGCATGTGTCACAGCGGATATAAGAATCGAAAGCTTTTACCATCGATAGTCTCGTGATAAGCTCTTCAGAAGTGACATCATAATGATGGCATATATGTTTAATATGCCATTCAAGCGAAAATGGATGTTGGTTTGGATAATTAAAAGGTTGCCAATAATCCTGGCACATTTTTAATGAATAGCCATTTAGCATATTATTTGTCAGTAATCGTACACGCATTTTAATGCACCTCTTCTATAAACTCTGAAAAATTGGCGTAAAATAGTCGACGAATCTGATGATATCTTTCAAAATCCGTTTCATCACTATCAATTAATGGCAACTGTTGCTGTACCCAAACCATTAGCGCTTTATGTGATTTGTATTTTTGTTCATTGAGCCATTCAGACAGCTTATCGTCATTAGCAATACCATACTCAGTAATCAACTTTCTTGCCAAATCACAGGCAGTTTGGCTGACAAAATTCAAATTATTATGCGGTTTAATCGTTTGACGCAATTTTTCATAATCAATAACCAACACGACTATTCTCCTTTCTCTTTATTTTGACTACTTGCTATCAAAGCTTCAAAGGCACTGCCATCACGGCGTGTCATATTCGGTACATAGCGGCTATAAACCTTAAACAACATGGTAGTATTGGCGTGACCCATCTGCCTTGCGATCCATTCTGGCGCCTCCCCTGCCGCAAGCCATAGCGTTGCAGCCGTATGGCGGGTTTGGTAGGCGTTACGGGCTTTTAACCCTAACAGTCGAAGCGTGGGATGCCACACTTTACGATTGACATTGTGATAATCGAGTGGCTCTCCTTCTCGATTGCAAAACACAAATTTTGAGCGACCATGTGTGACTTTGTACTGCGCTTGTAGCGCTTCATAAACCCAAGGTGACATAGCAATATCTCGATTAGATTCTTGGGTTTTGGGCTTACCAATTACGCCTTTAACATACGCTTGGCGAACACGGATTTCACGGCGGTCAAAATCCACATGCTCCCACGTTAGTCCATCAATTTCGCTGGTTCGCATGCCGGTGAAAAACCTTACGGTGTAATAGTTTTTATAGTCTTTACGCACGCCATTGATAAATTTCCAAACCTCATCAATGGTGAATGGCTCAATATCAGGCTTATCAAGTTTTAAAACCTTGATATCCTCATAAGGATTTTCAAATTTATAGCGTTTTGCCGCTTCTTGCAGTATCATACGCAAAGTGGTCATTATCGAATTAATTCTGGCTGCTGACAGATGCTTGTTAGCTGTTCCGTAGGTCACTTTGCCGAGAGAAGTACGGAAAGCTAACACATCTGCCCTTGTGATAGCGATAACACTGCGTTTACCAAAATGTGGCACTAGATACTTATCCAAAATATCTTTGATTTTGCCGATGTAGCTTGCTCGCCATTCAATTTGCTTTTCTTCAAACCAAGTTTCAGCAAAGTCTTTAAATATGGGTGTGTCAGATTGAAAACTTTGCACACGCTCTTTGACTGCCATCAGTTCAATGCCTTTCTCACTTTTTGGGAAGTATTTGAGATAATCAAATAGTCCAAGGGTGATTTCTGCTTCCATTTTTTGGATGATTTTTTCCAGTTTTTTTCGATTTTCGGGCGTGTCGATTAGGTTGGTTGTTTCTCGACAGCGTTTATTCAAAAAGCGAAAATCAACAACAAGTTTATCGTAGCGCTTTCTAATTGAAGCCATGTATTTTCTCCAGTTTTATTGTAAAGCCATTGCATTAATGGTACCCAACAAGGTATTACGCATATCTTTTTCAATTTGTTCCCATATATATAAGATTTTACGACCACCAAATGGACGAATATAATGCACTCCTTCGATGAGCACATTATCCTTAAGGGTCACACGAATTGTGCGTGGCGTGTACTTAATGCGTTCAGAAAGCTCTTCTGTTGTCAGATATGTTTGTGTCATAATAACCTCTTAAGAAATGAAATTTATTATATATCGAACAACAAAATTGTTTTATGAAAATATTTTGTTATTCGATAGAAGTACTTTAATGCAAAATGTAGGTCAATACAAGTACTTTTTACATCAATTAAGGTTTTTTATATGATAAAAAGTAATTTACCGGTACTTTTGGCAGAAAGACGTTTGAAAGTAGCTGATTTAATTCGAATGACAGACATCAGTAAATCAACGATGCACAAGATTTATAACGATCAAACCACACGAATTGATTTTGAAACGATTGATAAAATCTGCGAAGCACTTGATGTGCAGGTGGGAGATTTGTTCCAATATGAACCTAATAAAACAGGTAGTTAAATTCTTGGATAAGTCAGATAGTGAATTTATTTTTAGTAATCTATGAATAGGCTATTATTTTTTTGGTAGTTACTAATGAGGCTGATAGATTTAGAGCGTCAAAACTTAAAGCCACATTTTTTTAGGAAAGGTAAGTAATCAGCGATTTTTTTAGCATCTTTTTGTAGTTCATTAGATAAGCGATTGATAAACTCATTCATAGATTCACCTGAACGAGCAAATTTACCCCCAAAGTTATTGTCATTGGCTAGTAATTTAGCAAATTTATTAGCTTGAATCGGTGTAAGCGTTTTAATTTGCTGAATTGAAGCTGTTGCACCACTATTCGCTGATTCAAATTTTGATTTGACAGACTTAATAGCGATTTCAAAGTGGCTAATACTCCGTCCCGTTTTTGTGGTTCTAAGTGTTAATTTGAACTCGCCTTGTTTATTGATTTGTTCAATAGCAGGTTCAAGTACACGGCGCTTAAATTCTGAAATTTGTGGGTATTTGTCTGCGACACCGAAAAATTCTTTCCATTCAAACACGCTCATGGCAGGGACTTTTCTGATATCTTGCCATTTTTTCACTAATTCATATAAACGTTTACTGCTACAGCCTGTAAATTCAATGGTTTTAACATAATCATATTTTGTGTAAGCCTCATTGGTTCTTTCAATCAAAAATGCTAATGGGTCAGAAAAGTGCAGAATAATATAGCCAAGTTGGTCTTGATAAGAAATTCCCTGTAGCCAATTGTATTCGGCTCGTAACGTCGTAAAATGAGAATGATTTGGCTTGATGACAGTTAGCTTATCTTCTTCTTTTTCAGTGTGACGAGTTAAGTCAAGATATAGGGTAAATTTAAGTTTCTTATTGCCTAAGGTATTCGCAGCTTCTTTGAGAGTTTGGTACGCATAGTTATCGCTCACATTATTAGCCGCCGCAAACTCTTTAGCACTAATCATCACCTGTTTGCCACCTGTTTTTTCTTTGTGCAGTTTATTGACTGCAAGCGTCATCAAATCATGTTCGGCAAAAGTCAAATCATAACCCGCCTCAATTAAAGTATTGGATTTGGTTATCATAATTTGGCTATTACCTCTGCCATAAAAGTTTAGCTCAGACACGTTTTTACTCAACACAATAAAATTGGTTAAATTATAAAAACGCTAAAAATTTCGCTCAAAATATAATGTACCTTAATGTACATGACTTACAGAAGCATAACAAAAATCCATGATGGTTGAAAATTTTGTCTTAACCAAGAATTTGTACATTAAAGGTAAGAATCTGTACAGGTAAGGGTAAGAATCTGTACAACTCATTCCAATAATGTGTACAGATTAAGGTAGCAATCTGTACACATTTAAACGCTGAAATGTAGTGATATGGCGATATAGTGAATTATCTATAACTCTTATAATATTGATAACTCTTAAATCAAGATTTTTTTGATAATTAAAATCCATAACAACCAAATTTTAACAATTGACTAAATAAACACCTCAATATAAGTTATGAGATT
>BMPS01000049.1 GCA_014647715.1 Streptomyces cinereus | reverse complement strand
TTGCCGTATTAAGCATTATCGGGGTATTGCGACAAGGTATGAGAAGCTTAAACGTAATTATGAGAATTTGGTCGCTCTAGCCTTTGCTTATCATTGGCTGAAGCTTTGAATGTTCAACAGAACCTAGTGTATTTAGCGTTAATATCTCGTTCTTTTTCTGAAATTCTATCTAAAATATTATTGCTAACAAAATCATTGAGATATCTGCGAATTGTGGTTGTGCTGATTCCTAATAACTCAGATACTTCTCCGACAGTAACACCACCTAAGCTAAATATGAAAAGTAATATGCGTTGTTGAGTATCATTATAATCACCCCATTTTTTCTCAATTTTTTTCATCAAATCAGTATGAATGGTTTTTTCATGCGTGCTGATATTATTTTGTAGGATAAGATAAATATTACCGTTCTGCTCTTTGTAAACAGGTTTTGCAAGCATGGATTTTTCCATAGATTCGTAAATACGTGAAACGCCTTCATTAAGCTGTCGTACATATCCCAAATCCTCCAACACACGAGCAATTCGTGGATTTCTTGCAAATCGTTCTGTTTTGATATTTTCTACGGTCACCTGTGCAGGTAGTGGTCCGCTATTGCTAATCTCAATTCGGTTATCATAGTGTTTGATATAGATTGAATTGCCTTGTACATTATACGAGCGATGGCAAAGAGCATTTACCACGCCTTCGAGCCATGCTTCCTCTGGATATTCAGGGACTTTTTTAAACTTACCCATGTCAATATCTAAAAAATAATATTCCTTGAATGAAATTTGCAGGAATTTACGTATTTCATCAATCAAGTTTGGGATATTGTCTTCAAATCGTTCATCTTTGACGACGTTGTGTTCTGCTCCTGTTTTGCTCTCCAAGCCTTGATAGCGGATATAACGAACGGATGCAGATGGTATATATTTTTCTGGGTCTTGGGCAAATAATAGGACGGCTGATTTTCTGAATGAGAATATGCCATCTTTTTTGCTGATAAGGTGCTTTTTGTAGAGTAGGTCTAATATTTCACCCTTAAAGTTTATCTGTTCCTTATAGCGTTGCAATAAACTGGTATCAAGGTCTTCTGGGTCAAAGTCTGGCTCGATTTCTTCTTCAAAACGACGAATGTTTTTATCGTATTCTAGTTTTTTCACCTGTTCGTGGTTAAGCTCACGGTTACTGTCGGCGACTCTAAGAAAGAACTTTTCGTTGTCTTTGCGGTGGAATATGCGTTCTAGGTCTTGCTCGACGTGAAAGATAAAGATGAGTTTATCTTCAATGGTGACTTCTTCACGTTTGACTTGGCAGGGTGGATCGATAAAGTCAAAAACGAGCTTGCGGTAGTCGTCGAGTTTTTCGCCTAGTATTTTTAGGTCTTGAATTTCGCCTTCATCAGATACGCCAAATACGAGTGTACCCCCATCTGAATTGAGCATTCCGATGATTTCGTCAGCGATTTTGGATGGTTTTATGTCTTTTTCGCCCAAGCCTTTGCGTTCAAAGTATTGGTTTTCGGTTTGGGTTTGTAGGTATTTTAGGGTGATTTGGGTGTTTAGTTTTGAAACTGGTTCATTCATTTTATTCTCCAGTTATGGTGACTTGTCCGTTCATCAGCATGGGTAATAGCCAGTCTCGAAGTTGTGTTAGTTTTAGATTTTCATTTTCAGAAGTTTTGAGTTTTTCAAAAGTACTTTCTAAAATTATTTTAGACATTTGTAATATGCGCTCACTTGGAAGAACAATGTCTAACTCCTTAATATAATCGGTTTTAAGGTTTTTAAATACGCTACCTGAACCCATATTTTCGATTTTATCTTTAAAGTTTAAAAAATAGAAATACATAAATTCATTAAAAATATTTTCCTTAAAATCATCAACAATCAACCATCCATCATGCACACAGCAATTTATTTCAACAATCTTGGGTATCCCAGGCGAAGCACTATTTGAAAGTATCAATGTGTTAGGTTTCAAATAGCGACTGTAATTTTTTCCTGATTCTTTTATGAATTGTTTAGTTTCAAAAATAAATGGAGTATTAGCTGACGTAGCATCTGAAATCTTAATCCAAGGAATGCCAAAATCTTGAATAAAATCATCAATCGGTCTTGGTGAAGCACCACGAAAAATTCGCATTACATCATCCAGTATTTTAACGTCCCAACCTTTCGGAATTTCACGTTTTAGGGTTTCGTTATAGACCATTTCACCGCCAGATGTTTTGTAGGGCTTGCCGTTGTCATCGGGGAAGTCAAATTGCACAAACCAGTAGTCGTACAGCGTCTTTGCCATCTGCTCTAACGTGGCGTTGATTTGATTGTTTAAAGCAATTTTTTCATCAAGGGTTGATAAAAGTTGGAAGATTTTGTCTTGGACTTCTTTTTTAGGTAGTCTCATTTCAACTTTAGATAAAGTCGCTACAGATAATCCAGGCTGCGCCGATTGTCCTTGATATTGACCTAAATTCATCATTGATAATAGATTTGCGACATATCCAACATTATGATTTTCATTGGTTGTAGCGACAATCGCATGCTCTGTCATATAGGCTTTGCCGCTAAAATATCTAGTATTTCCACAGTAAGCACCTTGACGACCAATAATCGCACATTCACCTTCAAAATTATAAGTATCAGTAAAACCTCTTTCGCCATTTCCCCCAAAAACAGGATAATCGCCATTCTCAAAAATTTGACTGGCTTTAATACTTTTACCACTGCTAAACCTTTCACATACTTCAGCGATTGTGTAGGTTCTCATTATATTCATCTTTAATAGGTCTCTTTTGCTTACTACGAAAACTCTCTAGTTTCTTCCAAATATTCTTTTAGAATCATTTGATTAATTGATTTAATCGTCTGCACATCTAACGGCAATTTCTGTTCCATCTTAAACCGTTTAATCACCGACGGCATCATCTGATTCTCAAAGAAACTCACATTCTCCAAAATCTGCGACAAATTCAACACCTTTTCATCGGCATCCGCTTTCACCCCAGTTAAGGCTTCATGAATTTTTGCCTGCTCCCTACTCATCTCAGGCTTAGCCATCAAGCGTTTATGAATCCGTGCAAACTTCGCATCGCCTTGATACTTATTGCGTATCAATTCATTCTTGCGATTTAGCTCTTTGACCTTGACATAAATCCTATCAAGGAGCGCCATATTCTCTCGCATTTCTACTTGCGACACTTCGCCCAAATTCTTTTTCTTAAAAATCCGCTCAAGCTCTTCACGTAACGCGATAAACTCTGGGTCGTCTTTATCAAAATTACTGAGTAGCCCTTCTCGAGTTTTACGCAAACTATCCTTCAAATCATCGGCAAGTTTTAACTCCGCTTCGCTCACCTTTTTAAACTGAAATACAATATCTTCAAGGGCTTGATTCAATAAATTGGTCGTGTCGCCTTGTTGCAAAGACTCTTGCAGGTTTAGCATGGCAAGGCGGTCATTGGTGTAGCGATACAACAAATTAAGCTTTTCAAAATCCAGACGCTTTAACACGTCATAATCACCCTGAAAACGTGCCACGTTATACAATTCACGCGCAAGACTTAACGCTTTATTTAACTCAAGGATAATTGCCTTATCATTGATTTGGCTAATCTCATCGCTAAATTGTTCAGCATTCTCGACCGAATATTCAAACAAGGCGTTTTTAATGGTCGCAATGTCTTGATTGATTTCTTCGCTGGTTTTAAATAACTGAGAATAGCCTTCAATATCGTCGCCTAGCTCGCCTTGCAACTCATCAAAATAGGCTTTATTGGTTTTATCAAACTCTTTACTGATATCGGCAAAATCGACCACATAGCCAAAACGAAAATCTTTGTAAGGACGGTTTACTCGCGTTAAAGCTTGCAATAGATTGTGGGCTTTAATCAAGCGACCAAGATACAGCTTTTTGAGCCTTGGGGCATCAAAGCCAGTGAGTAGCATATTGTACACAAATAGAATGTCTATTTTACCAGCTTTAAAGTCTTCAACCCACTCTTTACGCTCTTCTTTTGTACCAATATCGTGCAGGATAAGGGCGGATGACGTGGCATGACGGGGAATAAATCGCCTAGGCTCAGTTTGGTACTTTTCGACAAATAGCTGATGCATCAGCTTGGCTTGATCGGAGCTGTCACAAATCACCATTGCCCCAATCGTATCATCTTGCATTGTGCCACGACTGGTCTCAAAGTCATTGATGATATAATCAAGCATGGGTTCGACAAATTTTTTGTCACTGTAAATTGCTTTTCGGTCAATACTACCCTTTTCCACTTTGAGTTTTTTTAGGATTTCGTTTAGCTGGATTTGATAATTTGACTCAATTGCTTCACGCATCAGGCGAAGTGTATAGCCGTCTGCAATCGAAGCGTTATAATAGTATTTATGAATATAATTGCCAAAGGTCTCAGTGGTTTTGTGCTGTTTATTTTTTTGTTCAGCGGTATCGTCTTTTTTGCTAAAACTGCCAATTAACGGTGTACCTGTCAAACCAATTTTGATTGCCTGTCGGTCGGATTCTTCAAGGTTGGCAAGGAATGAGCCTTTCGGGTCATAGCTACGGTGGACTTCATCCAAAAAATAAACCCGTTGGATATTCACATTGTAGTCATTGGTCGAGATGACATGGGGGTCATCTTTAAACTTATGAATATTGACCACAGTAATTTCAGGCTTGCCTGAATGGTTATGCAGCGCTTGGGTGGATTTGATATCCTTGCTAAAGGCTTCACGAGAACTAATCAAATGCACAATCAAACCACGAGCTTTGAATTCACGGTCGGCTTGTTGCAACAAGTCGAGCCTATCGACGATGAAGTAAAATTTTGGAATGACCCCACGTTTGGCAAAGTAATCGGTTAAAAATCGTACATTATAAAAGGTTAACGCCGTTTTACCACTGCCTTGTGTATGCCAAACCACACCCTTTTTGATACCGGTATCAAGCGTATGTTTGATAGCAAACGTAGCGAACATCTGCGGGTATCGCATGACGTGTTTTTGAATGGCTTTACGGTCTTCTTTGACATACACCAATGCATAACGAAGCATAAAGGCTAACCGCTCACGACTAAGTAGAGACGTACAAATACGATTAGTCGGGCGGTCTGGATGTTTGTTGCTTTGAAACTCTGGGCTGGTATAAATTGAAGGGTTATTGGTATCTTTTAAAACAAACTTTTCTTGCGCTTCGCTAATGTCTTTGAGCAATGTGGCAGTATTTTGCGGCGCTTCTTCACGGAAATAATTGAATTTGACTTCACTGTATGACGTGGTGGCATAAAATGCCCCGGTGACTGGCTCTGGGTCGGCAATGTCATACTCCATGTTATTGGAAAAAATCATTAACTGGGTGATATTTACAAAGCTTCTAAAATTGGGGTTGGCAAATCGCGTATTGATACGTTTACGTTCGGCAATAACACCTTCACGGTTGTTAGGTTTTTTTACTTCAATAAAGACTAGCGGTATACCATTAACCAGTAAGGTAATGTCTGGTCGAAATTCTTCATCACCCCCTGCGGTTTGAGTGATACAGGGTAGCTCTGTGACGACATGAAAGCTATTATTATTGAAGTTAGTAAAATCAATTAGCTTAGTGCCAGATTGGTTTTGCAGTCGCTCAAAAAAAACTTGCCCTAAATCATTATTTTTTAGCTCAAGCTTGATATCGGTAAGCAAGCGATTAATATCATCGTCTTTTAGGCTTGGATTAATTCGTTTAAGCGATTGAACAAAAATGGGGACTAAAATGTTACATTCCCCATCAAAATCGTCCTTGTATTCCTTAATCGAAAGATACTCATAACCTAGTCGCATGAGATGTAAGATAGTGGGGATTTTTACACGAGTATCTTCGGTTTGACGGTTCATTGTTCTATTCTTATTCAATAAAATGGTTTTGCAAATTTATTTTGGGAATCGAACTACTATACAAAATTTGTGCAATTAAACCAAATAAAAAAAATAAAGCCATTAAAACATGGCTTTATTTATGCCTTCAGTCAGGCAGACCGACTAGCAATTTTGTGATGAATCCATTCTGCCACTTCACTTGCCACCCAAGCAATACGCACTTGTGACAGCTGTACCTTTTTTGGGAAAGTTGGGTCGTAGTGATCAGACTTTTCATCAATCATGCGATAAATCGTGGCACGGCTTAGACCAGTGCATTTAATAACATCTTGGATTGAGATAAGCTGTGGCATCACGATTGTTGTTAGCTGAAGGTTAGTTGGATTGATTGTTTTCATGATTAACTCCTGCATTGATACAAAGGGAATTTCCTTTCATATCAATGCGCTATCTCATATTTTTTTACGCCATCTCATCTTAGCTAACGTTCCTCACACTCCGCCGAAGCTCATCCTCAAGCGACTGCCACTGTCCATCGGATGAATTACCATCGCTCCCCACTGACCGAACAATCGCATCGCTATCCGCATCAGCATTATAAAACTCCTCCACGATTGCCAAGCCCTCATCTGAATCCACCTCAAACGCTGAATTGGCATAACCAAGCTTAGCTACTTCTTCTAACGCCTGCTGGTTAAAGCCAGACTGTAGTTGCTGTGCATGAATCGCCTGAGCATTTTCCACCGCATCCTTTAAGCTCACATTATCCTGCAAGGTCAAATCCACGTAGTAGATAGGCGTACGATAGCTTTGTGTCGTACTCTTCCCACGAATCGTCAGTTGTAACGGTAAGCAAGACAACAAGCCACCTGACACGGCATTAAAATAGCTGAGCCGCGCCATCAGCGTTCTGATTGAATTGTAGCCCGTAGTACGAAAGATAAATGAGCCTAACTCGTCTGAATCATCCAAGTTGGCATACAACCGACCAAACACTTTACAGTTACCATTTTGTCCAATAGGACATAATTCTGGACTCGGGCAAGGCAATTGCTCAACGCCGTTTTGGGTACGTCGTTGGCACAGCTCCCCATTACCCACACAGATGGGTCTGCCTGTTTGTCGATCAAATAGCGTGTACTCTGCTCGCAAGTTTAACTCAGGCGTATTAAACAGCATCCGTACCGGGATTCGACGTAGCTTGCCATTGGCTTTGGTTTGGCGTAGCTTGTCATCGAGTGGATGCTTAATCCAACCCTCCTTGCTTTGCACTTGGCTGGTAATAGTAAATTGGTCATCTTTTTCCGGTAAGCGTTTACCATTTTTCTCGACGACTTTACCAATGGTGATTCTGCCTAAAATAGGCGGTGTGATGGTTAACCCTTTAATCATGGGTGTTCTCCTTGGTTTAATTTAATAGAGTGGTTTAGAAGGCTTGCTTAATTGACTGATTGAATCAAATAAAAAGCCCATGCTTGACCAGCAAACATGGGCGATATAGTGATTGGGATAATGGGATGCTTGTTAGCTTGAATTACGCTTTGTTATTCACCAGAAAACGACGACTGCCTTGCCTTACCTGTGGATATTGATTAAGTAGCTCGGGTTGGTCTTTGAGCAGTGCCTTAGTATCTAAGCTCACGCTATCTTTGCTTTTCTTCCAACTGACTGAGCCATTAGCAAAGGTGGCAAGCTCTGCTGTTTTCATTACCTGCTGAATTTGCTGCTTGAGAAAGTCAAAGCGTTGTTGATGTTGATCAACCAACTTTTTCTGCTCACTCAATTCATTAAACCAAGTGTTTAAGATGTCATTGTCACGATAGTCAATGACTTCACCCTGACTATTGGGATAAAGCTGACTTAAGGCTTTTGCTGCTGACTCACTACCATCGGCAGGCGGTGGCACATCCTTTTGCACGTAGTCCCAGAACCGGCGTTCTTGCTGAATGAGTTGATTAATGATTAACTCATCTCGCTTAATTTCATACACCCGAGCTTCATGCCCACAGATGAGTACACAGACATGGGCTAAGCTTTTACCTGTCACCGCTAACTGGTGTTGTACTTGGCAAGTGACATATAGCGGTACGCCATGTTTCCATAGCTTTGCGCCATGCTCCCCTGTGGTCTTAATCTCTAGTACGCCCACTTCTGACTTATTGACGGCATAGTCAAGATTCGCCAGCATAAAGTATTTATCAGGGTCAGGATGTTGCAGGACAGCATTAACACGGCGCACTTTATTGCCTGTCTTAGCGGTGTAGTACTTGGCAATAAGGGGTTCTAACTCTTTACCCCAATATAGCGGTGAATAGGCATTTTCCATCAGCCCAGCGGATAAGTCTGGGTTTTGTCGTCCTGTCTTGATGAGCCATAGCTCAAGCATAGACATGTAAGGATTAAGCCCACAAGCGGCAGCGGCATCACTGCCACCAATGCCTGTGTTGCGAACGGCTAACCAGTCTTGGTGGGTTAACTCTTTGATTTCAGCTAGGCGTTTGGCAGATTTGGTTCTACTAGGTTTCACTTGGGTAATAACTTTGGCGACGTCCTTATCTTGGGCAGGTTGCATCGGTAGGGTTAAATCATTCATGGAATATCTCCTTTGGTTAAATGTTTGTAAAAAAAGGGCATAAAAAAACCACGCCTTATTGCTAAAGCGTGGTTGTTACAGTGTTTTAGATAGTAGATAAATTGCTTTAAGCGACTTGTTCTAATGACTGATGCTAGGCGATCAGTCGCATCGCTTCTTCAAGCCCCTTTTGCTTTAAGTTAGCGCCTGTGCCAAACCAAGCTGAGTCTAACCGATGGTCGGTAGACATAGCCCTACGTTCATGGTCAACAAATTCAGTCACGGCACACAATAAGCCATAGGCAGTATCCCGAGCTGAATCAAGATCAGCACCCCGACCTTGCCCATTGAACATGGTCATGATTTGGTTCATGGCTTTGGCATTGGGGACCGCCTTTTGGGTTTGCTTGGTGGTAGGGAACATGATGAGCGTATCGTCAACGTCATTGAACAAGCGGTTGAGATAGTTGGTGGCTTGTGCTTGAGTTACCCGCCGTTCAGTGAGCTGCTTCATCTGGTACATATGCTCATTCCATTGGTTAATGGAAATACCGAGTTGGTTTTTTACCTTATCAGCATCAAACACAGTTGAATGTGGCACTTTGACCACCCCACCTGATTTGTCCGCTAGGCTAATTGCAAGGGTATTGTTACAGACGACCCGAATACTCGTAAATTGGGCAGTAGTTGCCAACGTACCATCACAAGCGGTTGCCAGTAAGATATAGCCATTTGAAACGTCTTTGCCTTTAAGGGCTGTGGATTGTCCTGTTTTCGCCAGTGCCCAAAACTTGCGCCCGCCTTTGAGTACCCCAGCGGTTTCAAGCTCAAAGTCGGCTTGTTCGGTTAAATCCCGATAAAACTCTAGGATTTCGCTAGGCTGTACTTCTTGGTAGCGTTGTGAAACAACTGATAGTGGCTCTAGGGTATCTGAGCGATACAATACTTTGTTGTCAGGGAAAGGCATAATAAGCTTGCCACCTGCGGCATGGTTGGCATAATAGCTGACTTCTGACGATTCAATCGTCCAGTCCATACCTGCTTGTTTTGCCCAAACTTCGATGGGTTGATTGGGGGAAAGCTTGTTACCTAAGCCATGCCAAGGCTCGTCGCCAATGTATGCCATTGTTTGTACTTCGTGTGCCATGAGATTTTTTCCTTTTTTGTGTTAAGTTTAATAGATTGGATGGACAGGCTATGTCCCATTTAGGGTTGTTGCATCAAAGACGTATTCACAGTCAATGCACTGCATTTGCTGTGAACCTGGAAAGATGGTGAATTTGGTTTGTACTAAACTTATCGCAATATTAGCGACCGTGCTGATGGCAATACCTGCATAAGGTGGCAGTCGATAAGCATTGCAAATACTAGTACTTAGCCCCTCTATAATCCTAGGATGCAATAGTGTCTGGTTTAGGGGTAAGCTGAAGTTAATATTGTCATTGCCCAGCTTGTATACATTGGAAGAATGACAGTTAGGACATAAGGTTTTTATGGGCATAGAAACTCCTTGTTAGGTCAAATTTGTGGCATAAAAAAAGGTCTGCTTTTTAGGGCAGACCTTTAATGTGCGTTTATGGTTGAAGGTGCTTAGATATTCATATTAGGCTTTCTTCTAGTGAATGATATATATTTGAAATTTTTTAAAAATTTGATCACTTTCTTTTATTTTAATATGCCCTTGCCAAACGTTTTCATACCTGATGGCTTAACAACTAGATATTGGTCAAACTTAAGCGGGGCTGTTAAATACAAGGCAGTCGATACAGCATTTTGCATCTCATGGAGGTTATTTCGATGGATTCTGCCGATACCCAATCTACCTTGCTGTTGATAGCTATATTTGGTTTCAGGATTATTAGAATTATGATACTCGCCTAATCCATTCGTGATTTTCAGCCACTTTTCGCCTATCTCTTTGCCAATATGGAAGTCGGCTTGGCGTTTTGAACCATCATATACTAGCCATAGATGGCAGTGATATCCTTTTTCTACTCCTTGTTCAATTGCCCAGGCATGTCCCACTAAGTCTCTAAAGCAAGTTTTCCTATTCGAAATCAAATCACGTAAACTGACCATGTTCTCTTGAAAATCTTCGAGACTTATCAAACTTCTCACTTGTTTTTTATAAGACAGGGTAACAAAAACTACTAAAGATTTTGCGTATTTTTCAAGCACTTGATTAGCATACCCATACAACTCATTACGATTAGTATTTTTCTGCTTGATTTCCCTATTATATTCAGACCAAATTAGTGGCTCATACGATAATAAATAATATATATAGGACTTACGCAAAAAGCATAAAATTTTGCGAAAGCGGATAAAAATATAGTAGCATAAAGAGATGAAGAAAAAAGCTATCACCCGCTTAGACTACTGTCAATATTTACTGGTAAGCCAAACCA
>BMPS01000048.1 GCA_014647715.1 Streptomyces cinereus | reverse complement strand
GTTTAAGCTTGAGTGTTTGAAAATCAAAACCAAGTTAAATCATTTCGCTTTGCGTACGAAGTTACTAATTTCTGCTAATCAGTCGGCTTTTGCCCAGCTTAAGGCTATTAGCGGTGCGTAACTTCAGATAATAAGTACAACTCTTAAAGCACTATCACTCAAAAATAGCAATCGACAGATATTGAACATTTTGATATAGGAATAAGAGGTTTTGAAATAAGAACAGTAAAACAAAGAGCAGTTACTGCAGTTGAAGGGGTAGGTAAAAAATCACATTAATTATCTGTGCAATCTGTCCTTTTAAGGTAAAGGTACCAGCGAAGACTATAGCGCTGATACCAGGTATCACCATTTTTTCATAATCAATTTCTTAGCTTGCCATACCTCTATATATAGCCGTCTATTCGAGCTCTTCAATAAGCGCTTGCATCTCAGCGATTTCACGCTTTTGCGCTTTAATAATATCGTCAGCGAGCTGTTGTACTCTAGGGTCTTCAATATCTGCTCTTGAGCTCGTCAAAATGGCAATCGAGTGATGAGGTATCATGGCTCGCATCCAATCGACTTGATCAACCGTTGCTTGGGAACGCACACCCCAAATACCTACAGCAAACATTACTACACTTATTCCATAAACCAGTAAATTAATCTTAGTCTTTTTATACATATTGCTCATAAAGGCGAGCATGATAATCGCCATGACTGCGCCCATATATAATGCCATATAGGCTCGGGTCTCACTAAAATAAACATGATCCAGCTGATAGGTATTAAAATACATCATGATAAACATTACAATCGTAGACGTCAGAATCATCAAAGTGAACTTCACATAAGGATTCATGCCCTGTTGATGGCTTTGATGATTCATGCTGTTTTGATCAGAAGTATTCATAATATATCTCCTATAATTTTGACAATGTTAGAACCAGAATTTAACACCGGCAGTCAAACTACTGCTATCAACCGATTCATTTTCTTGACGCCGCTGGCCACGCGCACTGCCAAGAGCCGTCTCATAGCTCACACCGACGTAAGGTGCCAGTTGACGATTTAAAGTCTCGTACATTAATCTAACTTCAGCGTCAAAATCATTGAACCCTTTAGCAATACCGTTATCAGTATCGTCTTTACTAAAGGCTGTCAGCCCTACTTCTGGTCTGACAACCCAACGCTGAGTCAAACGCCACTCATATGCCGTACCTAAGTCAAGACGTACTTGACCATCAGTATAGAGATAGGCTCTTGCATCTGTTTCAACAAAGTATGGTGCAGTACCTACGATACCCGCCATAAGGGCAGCCTTATCGTTTTTGGTATCATAAGCGACACCTGCTTCACCATTCCAAAAAATACTTAGCGGCTTCCAATAAGCCAGTGAGTTCAGACTATCAATTTTTTTATCGTCCTTAGTCTGAACACTACCTTCGCTGCGTACAGCTAGGCGTCGCTCATCTTTTCCATACCAAGCATCCACCTCATAGTTAATCTGATCGTCATCAAACTGATAGCCCAACTGTTCTACAGAAACACCCCATAACGGCATATCATCCATCATCATAGGCTTACCATAACGCCCATAGGGAACGCCGTTTGAATAGTCAGGACTGCGAGCATCAGCTGGAGCTTTACCACCTCGCATACCTGACATATCCATTTTGCCATGGTCCATGCCTGACATATCCATTTTGCTATGGTCCATGCCTGACATATCCATTTTGCTATGGTCCATGCCTGACATATCCATTTTGCTATGGTCCATGCCTGACATATCCATTTTGCCATGGTCCATGCCTGACATATCCATTTTGCTATGGTCCATGCCTGACATATCCATTTTGCTATGGTCCATGCCTGACATATCCATTTTGCTATGATCCATATCCGACATGTCCATATCTGACATATCCATTTTGCTATGATCCATATCCGACATATCCATACAGCCATGGTCCATGCCTGACATGTCCATTTTGCTATGATCCATATCCGACATGTCCATACAGCTATGGTCCATGCCTGACATATCCATTTTGCTATGATCCATATCCGACATGTCCATTTTGCTGTGGTCCATGCCCGACATAGTTATGTCTTTTTTAACCGTGGACGGGTCAGCAGCATTAGCAAATGATGATGCTAATAATACCAATGATGATACCCCGGCGAACCGTAAACCTACTTTATGTATTTTCATCTCATCTCTCACTTAACCATCAAAGATTTGCTTAAACGACCGCCACTTCTCTAAACATACCGGCTTCCATGTGATAGAGCAGATGACAATGCCATGCCCATCGACCAGCTTCTCCTGTGACATCAAAGCTAATTTTTTGTGCCGGTTGCACCATAATAGTATGCTTGCGCACCTGAAACTCGCCGTTAGGCATGCGCAAATCGCTCCACATCCCATGTAAATGCATCGGATGATTCATCATGGTGTCATTGACTAAGGTGATACGGACGCGCTCATTCGGCTTAATATTGAGTGGTGTCGCATCCTTAAACGTGACCCCATCAAACGCCCAGATATAACGTTCCATATTACCGGTGAGATGCAGTTCAATCTCACGCGTCGGTTTACGCTGCTCAGCAAGAGCGGTCTCATCGATCGTGCGTAATTGGCTATAGTTCAATACCTCTCTATTAATATTGCGCAGGTTGATACCTGGATCGTCAAGGTTCATACGTGGACTGTCCACACGCATATCAGACTTAAAGTCATATTCTGTTTTAGCGTGCTTAGCTTTATAACCATTAGCACCCATAGCACCCATCATATCTGCCATGGTGAGCCATTCAGTTTTGTCCATAGCAGGCGTTGCCGCACGAGCACCTTCTTTGGTGGCAAGCGTTGCTGCAACATAGCCCGTACGGTCTATGTTTTGGGCAAATATGGTATGCGCATCTTTGGTCGGGGTGACAATGACATCATAGGTTTCAGCCACGCCAATGCGAAAGTCATCAATCGCAACTGGGGCGACATCAATGCCATCGGTTGCCACCACAGTCATTTTGAGACCGGGTATGCGCACATCAAAGATAGTTTGTGCTGAGGCATTGATAAAGCGTAGTTTGACAGGCTGTCCTGCTTTGACGATTTGCGCCCAATTAGCTGCGGTCGTTTTGCCATTGATAAGGTAGGTAAATGTGTTTTCACCCGACAAGTCCGTAAAATCAGTGGGCATCATGCGCATCTGATTCCAAATTTTGCGCTTATCAAACGCGGTTTTCAGATCTGTTTCGGCAATATCAGCAAGCAGTTTTTTGAAGTCTGGTAGATGGTAGTTGTCAAAGTCGTTGCGCTGTTTGAGCAGCTTCAAGAGATTATGCGGGTTGCGGCTGGTCCAATCACTAAGCACGATCACATGGTCTTCTTCGATAGGATGACGCTCACGCCCTTTAGGTTCAATCACAATGGCACCCAGCATACCGGTTTGTTCTTGGAACCCCCTGTGTGAGTGATACCAATAAGTGCCTGATTGTATTAATTTGAATTTATAAGTAAAGGTGCTGTTCGCAGGAATGCCATCAAAGCTAATGCCCGGCACCCCATCCATCTCAAACGGTACTAGTATTCCATGCCAATGGATAGAGGTTGATTCATCCATCTGATTATGAACACGTATCACCACCGTATCGCCTTCACGCATTTTTAGCGTCGGTGCTGGTAGTGAATCATTGATGAGCGTCGCCATGCTCTTTTTGCCGTTCACAATAACGGACTGTTTACTGACGTATAAATCAAACTCTTTCCCTGTCAATACAGGTACTTTATGAACGTTTTGATCACTATTAATCGTAGCGCCCTGACTGC
The DNA here is from genome assembly GCA_014647715.1 of Streptomyces cinereus. Classification (GTDB taxonomy): domain Bacteria; phylum Pseudomonadota; class Gammaproteobacteria; order Pseudomonadales; family Moraxellaceae; genus Faucicola; species Faucicola cinerea. Next base: position 7,055 of record BMPS01000048.1, on the reverse strand, counting down.
CTGAGCGACTCGATTGTCCCAATGCGCTACTAGCAATAGTCGGCATCAAGGAGGCACCAAGGACAGCAGAGGATCCGGTTAAAAAACGTCGGCGGTTCAGTATGTTCTGTTTATTCATAATGATAACCTTATTTAATTTGAGAGATGGTGGTTAAGCTTATAGTTATAACCTGACTCTCAACTCTTTTTTCTAAAGCCCTGTAAATACTAGGCTTGCAATTTTTGGCTAAAAAGTTATTAAATTTTAAGCCTTTTAAAATTAATGAATTATAAAGAGTTGAGAGTGGAGTAGTTATAGTATTTCGATATTTAATAGAATCTACTCGCATCTAAGACAACACTACAGCTGCTGCTGAGGAGACTCAATAGCAGCATAGACTTCTGTGGTGCCGTCTTTATTAAGCTGCATTACCTTATAAGGCATGAATTTACCTTCATACTCCATACCTGGGCTACCAACCGGCATATTCGGTACAGCAAGTCCAATAGCTTGTGCAGGAGGATTTGCTAAGAATTCAGCCATGTGTTTAGCAGGGACATGCCCTTCAAAGACAAAACCGTCGGTGGTAACGGTGGTATGACAAGAACGCATTTGCTGTGGTACGCCATAACGCTCCTTAAATAAGGATAGATCTGCAACATCTTGCGTGGTTGCGTTTAATCCATTACCTTCTGCATAGCCTACCCACTCTTTGCAGCAGCCGCAGTTGGCATCTTTATAAACCGTGGCTGAGACGTTTTTGAGTAATGATGACGAGCTGTTAACGGGAGCATTTGCAGGAGCAGAACTTTCATTCTGTACTTGTGCATTCTGGGCAGCAGACTGTTCAACCTTTACTGGTTGAGAATCAGAGCCACTGATATTAGATTGGCTGCAAGCAGCTAGCGTTAACGAGAGTGACGATGTCACCACCAATAAAAGGACACGACCGGATAACCAGTTATGTCCATTAGAAAACACATGTGTGTAATGTCTCATTAAATTAATCCTAAATGTCTATTGTTATGCTCGCTATTCTAAAAACTTACACCCTATATTTGAATTCTTATGTACTTAACTAAAAACATTAAATGTAGCACTGTTCAGTACTACATTGGTGATAGCGACAACCGTAAGTTAGGAGGCTTTCATATCTAGAAAGTATTAATGCTGCATTCCAGATCCATCATCCGACATATTCATCTCACCATCAGATGACATGTCCATCATATCGTCATCTATCCTAGTGGTTAGCATCGTGTACTGAGCTTCATCTAATTTAGGTAACGATCTGATAAAAGCAACCATTGCCCATATTCTAGCGTCATCATGAGAGGCGCCCCATGTAGGCATTCCCGAAGCCATAATTCCGTGTTTGATTGCCCAAAAGCTTTGCTTTGCACCGTCCGCTGTTTGATAACGTTTGACGATCTCAGCCTTAGTGAAGTTAGGTGGCTTTGGATATAAGCCTTCGCTAAAGTCAGTTTTGTCCACTCCCGGAGATAAGTGACAGCCTGCACACATATCCTTATAGTCCGCGCCCCCAGAGCTGATATCGACCTTCTCTAAGTCTGGTACCACAATATCTTTACTGGCATTTGCTATGGAACGATTGCGAGCGGTTTCCAAAAAGCTAAACATCATTGGGCTATGCTCTTGGTCAGCTCCCACATAGACAACGCCACTGGTAACAATCGCAAACACGCCAACGATTGCCACAAATACAGTAAAGAGCCCACCCAATAAAAATTTCATATGTTTTCCTATAAATTTATTTCCGTTAAGTGTTGACTGCTATTTAACAGAGCTAAAATTTTTAAGATTTACTGTCGTTAGTAACACAGTGTTTTTGGTACATTTGCTTCATTTTACCCATGTTAGCCATCATTGCTTTCATAGCAGGATCTTTCATATCCATCTTGCTATGATCCATTTTTCCCATCATATCCATATGCTTTTTCATCTTTTCACAGTTCATTTGATCCTTTTGCGCATGCAATTTTGGATCATGCGCCATAGCTGAGGTCGATACGACAAGAGCGATGGCCGTCATTGCGATTGATTTAGACAGTAATTTAAATTGTGACATGATTAACTCCTATTGTTTGGATTAAAGACTATTGAGTTCAATAGCTGTTAAACTAGCCTAAATGATATATTAATCATTCTGACTGGTAGATGACGTTAAGATTACAATGCTGTCATTCTTACCGCTTTAGATTTTAATGCGCGATATATTCATTTAATATGGCTTCAGCATTTGTATCACGATCGCTACCATATTTTTTCAAAAAATACTTTTCAGACTGCAAATGTTGCTCGTAGAGATGGTCTGTATCAGAGACAAACCTCTATGCGGCGTTGATTTAGAATACTAAATGGTGGCTGACAGCTAGATGACACGGATATTACAAGTTTGTTAGGGACAGCCTAATATTGTCATCTTCTTGTCATTAAAACCAAATACCAGCATCTGTCTGTATCCAAAGAACACTGTTATAACAAGGGTTCCTGATAAATATATGGCTGATAAGCTAACAATGTTAGTGATACGCTGTTGACAACTATAATGATATAAAGGTAAGCAACGATGAAAGTACTGTTAGTAGAAGATGAGAAAAACCTTGGAGAATATATTAAGAAAGGCTTAACTGAGGCCGGTTTCATCGTGGATCATCACATGACAGGTTTAGATGGCTATCATGCGTTGATGACTGAAGATTTTAGTGTGGTGGTGATGGATGTGATGCTGCCTGACGTCAGCGGCTTTGAGCTGATACAGCGCTACCGTGCTGCTGGAAAGCATACGCCTGTTTTATTTTTAACCGCTAAAGATGATTTAAGCGATCGGATTAAGGGCATTGAAATTGGTGGCGATGATTATCTGACCAAACCTTTTGCTTTTGCCGAGCTAATTGTCCGAATAAAAAGCCTATTGCGGCGTGCCAATCAATCAGACTATAAAAGCTCTGTCATACATATGGCTGACCTAAAAATGGATATTGCTAAACGCACTGTATATAGAGGCGATACCAACATAAAATTGACTGCTAAAGAATTTGCTTTATTACAATTTTTCTTAGAACGTCAAGGTGAGGTACTGCCACGCACTGTGATTGCCTCACAAGTATGGGACATAAATTTTGACAGTGATACAAATGTCATTGACGTGGCTATAAGACGGCTACGGATAAAAATCGATGATGGTTTTGACACCAAGCTTATTCACACAGTACGCGGTATGGGCTATCGATTAGAGCCACTGAATGTCGGAGCAGACAGTAGCATGGGCGACGATGACACCAACAAAGATGATCTAAAATAAAATGAGAGATAAATTTAAGAATCGACGCTGGCCTTTGTTATGGCGTACTGTTTTTTTACTGACAATATTTGTTGTTATCTCTCAAGTTGTTATTTATATATGGGTTCAGCGCTCTGTTAACGAGCACTTTGAGCAAATGGACTCAGAGATTATTACCCATGCAGCTTTTAACCTGCGTAAACGCATGGTGAATTTTAACGATCACATAGAACCTTTTACAGTGTCAAAGTCGCAAGCGCTAATTGATGCCAATCATCTACATTCTTCTTGGTTAGACTATGATTTAAAAACGTTAATATCAGACAAAAACGGCAATTTATTGTCCAGCAATCCCAGTAATTTCATCAATGATCTACCGGCAGATTTTAGCTTGTTACAACTATTGCAGGACTATCGCGATCAGCAGTTTATGATCAAGATAAATAATAGGGATTACCGAGCCATTATCGTTACACATCAAGAGGTTTTGGCATTTATTGCTCTACCTATCGATGTGCATCATCAATATCTTATCCAGTTTAATCGCCAGCTGAGCTTGATACTTATCGCCATTACCTTATTATTGGTTTCAGTAGCAGCACTAAGTGTACACTGGGGTTTTGCTCCCCTAGCTACTATCGTACAAAAGATGAAAGGCATTAATCTTCAAAGGTTAGATGAAAGAATTGTGGTTGGCGATATGCCGTTAGAATTACGTCCACTAACGGAGTCTTATAATTCTATGATGGTCAAGCTTGAAAGTAACTTTGAATCATTATCACGGTTTTCAGACAATATCGCCCATGAGCTACGTACGCCAATAGCGACGCTGAGTACGCAAACGCAAGTCATGTTAACTAAGCCAAGAGAAAACGACGAATACATTGAGCAATTGCATCATCAGCATGATACGTTAAAGCAGTTATCCGCCATGATTAACGATATGTTATTACTGGCAAAAACTCAAAAAGAGCTGAGTGATTCGCAAATCAGTCATGTCGATATAGAGAGCTTGATCACAAAGCTTATAGATTATTATGAGATGATTGCTGAGGATCGTGAGATAATCTTTGAAAAATCGGGTGATTTTAAAACAGTACTAGGTGATAAAGGCTTATTGCAACGGCTGTTTGCCAACCTGATGTCAAATGCGATTTATTATGCGGCTAGTAATAGCACTATTATGATATCCGCTACTGTCCTCACTTCAAGCACCTCGCTTAATGCGCCAAAAGACGATATTCAATCCCCAGAGCAGCTCTGGTTAAGAATAACTATGACCAACCGTCTAGACAAACCATTAAATCAGATTGAAGCCGATAAACTGTTTGAGCGATTCTATCGTCATGATAAAACGAATACGATGCATTCAGGAACAGGCTTAGGCTTATCTATTGTGCAAGCTATCGCCAATGCTCATAATGGCAAAGTTAGTATTACTATCAAAGATGAGTGTCTTTTTGAGGTTGCTGTAAAGTTGTTGATTGCCAGGTAGTAAATACCTTCATACTGTCTATGAACCGCTCAGATTAGATCGAAGGCGAGTTTACTTGGAAGGTCTCTCTATCCATAAGATGAGATTCTGACTTGCGATAGTTCTACTTTTCAATTGTTGGACAAAAAATTTCTTATATAAGCCTATTTCATACCTTCTATTACCAATAATTATGATGCCTTTATGATGATTCATCCTCAGTATGATCCCGTAGCGCTTTCCTTGGGTCCATTGGAAGTGCACTGGTATGGGCTAATGTATTTGCTAGCCTTTGCTGCCGCTTACGGTTTGGCTTGGTATCGTAGTACCAAACGCGACAATTGGACCACCGACATGGTTTCTGACTTAGTCTTTTATGGCGCGCTTGGTGTCATCTTAGGCGGTCGTATTGGCTATGTGCTGTTTTATCAGTTCGGTGAATTACTCCAAAACCCTGCCTATATATTAAAAGTCTGGGAAGGCGGTATGTCTTTCCACGGCGGCTTTATCGGCGTCATGCTAGGTATGTGGTTCTTTGCCCGTAAATATAAAAAGACTACCTTTCAAGTATTCGATTTTATCGTTCCTTGTGTACCAACCGGCTTACTGTTTGGGCGTATCGGCAACTATATCAATGGCGAATTATGGGGTCGCGTCTCAGACGGTGGCTATAACTGGCTGACCTACTTTCCGCAAGCCGCGGCGTTTGATATGGAGCAATTACAGAGCAATCCACAATTGCAAGAATTGATGATTGAAGTCAATGGTCAATACATATTGCCTCGTCATCCATCACAGCTATATGAAGCCTTTGCCGAAGGTCTGCTGCTATTTATATTCTTATGGTGGTATTCATCAAAACCACGTCCACGTATGGCTGCCTCCGCTGTATTCTTACTAGGCTATGGCATCAGCCGCTTTATCATTGAATTCTTCCGCCAGCCAGATGCTGACCAAGGATTCATATTATTAGGTTGGATGACCAAAGGGCAAATCTTAAGCGCGCCGATGATTATCGCCGGCTTAATCATGCTGATTTATGCTTACAAACGCGGTATTTATGATTGGGGTAAGCAGTCTGCATATTAGAAATAAGTATCGAGGTGCATGAACAAATAAATATAAATGCAGTTCTAACAAGATACATTCCATTTGCAGAATTAATACCTATGTTAGGGGTTACCCCAGAATTCGGAGAAAATAGTACGTTAAGGAATTTAGTCGAGTATTTTTAAAATTGATAAAGGTCAAGGTGTCTAAAAAACGTTGGTTTTTTAGACCTTTTATTTTGAGCAAAAAAACAGGGGCAAAAAGCCCCTGTTTTCGTATATTAACCCGTATATCAAACAGCGTCTAACAAACTTATAAATCTAGCTTTAAAGTAAAAACTTGGGCTAGCCGATATCATAGGCGACTAATGCGTTTCTGCCAACTCAGTCAACATGGCTTGTCTTAAAATAGCATTCATTCGAGTTTGATAACCCTTGCCTTGAGATTTGAGCCACAGTAATACATCGCTATCCAAACGCACCGTGGCGATTTGTTTGGTTGGCTTATAAAGCGGATTGCTAACAGCGTTTGCCCAAAAATCATCCTTTAATGGTGGGATATCAGAATAGTCAATCTCTGCCTCATTTAATTTAGCAAGACGAGCTTTTGCTTCGCCAGTTAATTTAGGTGGATTGCTTAAATCAATAGCTCGAGTAACGATTTTGCTCATAACGTTTCTTTTCCCTTTTATCTGCAGGACGGGCTGAGATAATACGGATATACTCCTCACCGTCCTTATCATGCCAAGTATGGGAAACCAAGATAACAGCAATGCCTTCAATTTCTCCAATACTCTGCCATCGCATCTCACCATTCTCGATTCAATCTTGGCTCATCAAAAGAAACGGGTCAGCAAATACGAGCATGGCTTCATCGAAACTAATGCAATGTTTTTCAAGATTACTGGCAGCCTTGTTCTCATCCCAAGAAAAATTCATTTAAGCCTACTTTAAATCAATCTATTTAGTATTGTAAATACATTTTTGTAAAAAATAACAATAAGATGCCCAGTCGTCAAGATAACTTGCTCATGCTTACTGATAATTATTCATGTGCTAACAAATCCACTCCCGCTTTCTTCAACTCCCCTTTCGCTGTTACATAGTGATATAGCGTGCTGCTCGGAATATCACCAAGCTCTCTGCAAATCGCAGGAATACTTTTGGTTTGGTCTTGCATCAGATGCTGAGCATAACGAAGTTTCTCAGCCGTCATAATTCTAGGTCTGCCGCCTTTACGCCCTCGAG
>BMPS01000047.1 GCA_014647715.1 Streptomyces cinereus | reverse complement strand
CTGGAGTAGAGGCCGACCCAGTTCTGACCGGCTGTCGCCGTCACTCCGACTGTGGTCACCCACCAGTAGACCTTGGTGATGGCCGTGTCGTCCGGCACGTGAATCTTGCTGAGGTAGACGGTGCCGTTGGTCGCCAGCGAGCCCGTCGTGGCGATCACCGGATCGTAGGTCCAGCCGGCGAAGCCGTGATTCACCGGCAGTTGCTCGCCGAACGCCCCAGTCGCCGTGTAGATGCTGCCCGCTGCGGGGACGGTGACGAGGTTCGCGCCGCCGTTGCGGAGCGTCAGTAGGCGCCCCGTCGTGCCGCCGTCGGTGGCGGTTACGAAAATGCCCTGAGCGGCGGATCCCGCCATTCCGTCGCGCCGTAGGTCGATGCTGAGGGCCGCGGCGTTGGCGTCGTCAGCCGCTCCTGGGCCCGGGTTCAGGTGGGCGATCTTCAGGGTGCCGCGCGCAGACTCATGTCCCGTGAGCCACATCGCGGAGTCGCCGGGCTTGTCGCTGATGACGTTGAGGGCGACGCTGCCAGGCGAGGTGCCAGTAGCCCGCTGGTAGACGGTCAGCGCATGCTCGGTGTCGCTGTTGGTGCGGAAGTTCGCCGAGCGGACGGTGCCATCAGTGTTGAAGCTGGCCGCAGTGACGGCGCCGGTCAGGGTGCCGCCCGTCTTCGGGAAGAACTGGCCGTCGGCGTAGGCCCGGTCGCCGTGCGGGTCGGTGGCAACCAGGTGCGCGTCGACCTTCGCGGTCGCGTCGGCTGCGGCCGTGGTGATGGCCGCGGTTTGCGCTGCGGCGGCTTCGGCGGCTGCGGTGCCGACGGGTTCCGCATCGACGTCTGAAGCGTCGAGGGTGACGCCGCCCGTCTGCCCGTTGACCGACGACACGAGGCCCGCGGTGACGTCGATGACGGTGGACTGCTGCCCGCCGCTGACACCGACCTCGGCAGACGACTGCTCGCCGGTGACCTGGATTCTCACGTGCGGGTCACCTCCGGGCTGACGATCGCACGGCCGTTGAGGAGCCGGACCACGGTGGAGCCCAGCACCATTTCCAGATCCCAGCGTCCGTTGCGGGTCAGGGTGGCGGTGACGGCCGCCGGTATCGCCAGCCGGATCGCCGCCCCCGTGATCGTCAGGTAGGGGGTGAGGTCCAACAGGAGTTCGCCGTTCTCGGCCGCGTCGGAGCGGATCTGGGATCGGGCCGACCAGCCTGCCCATGTGAAAGCCGGGTCGTCGGTGACCGTGTATGTCTGCACGAACGTGGCGCCCTGCTCGATGACGAGGTCCCAGTCGCCCGCGCTCAACCCTGCCACCTCCGGGATCTCATTGCTTGCCGCCTGCGCGGTGAGACTGCTCTCGGCGGTGAGTGTCGCGGTGGCGTGCGCGGACAGGACGGTTGCCGCGGCGAGTACGCCTTCGGCGCTCAGGTCGGCGGTGGCGTGCGCGGCGACGAGGGCTGTGGAAGCAAGGCCGCTCTCCGCGGTGAGCGCCGCGGCGCCTTCGTGAACAGCCCCGTCGCCGAGTGTGTTGACGAAGTCGTACTCGGCGAAGTCGGCGGTGCCTGCGTCGCGGTGGGCGGACAGGTCGAGGGCGAGCGCGTCGGTCTCGGCAAGGACCCAGGCTGGTGTGGCGAGGGTGCGCCGGTTGGTCCACACCGTCCCGTTGGNTTGAAGCGGATCAGCCCGGTGACGGAGTTGATGATGAACCCGACGCGGGTCCCCGCAGTCAAGGACTGGATCATGACGCCGCAGTAGGCCTCGGCCGCCGTGGACGCGGCGGGCACCGTGGGGACCTGCACGTACAGGGTGGCTCCGGCAAGCGTCCACGAGTAGCCGGTCTGGCAGCCCGCGAAGCCCGTCGTGCAGGGGACCCGGGCGCGGCCACCAGTCTCAGTGGTGCCGCCGTAGGAGTTGCCCCAGTTGGGGCCGATCATGCCATCGTTGAAATTGTCGACCAGAGTGGAGAGGCTGGGCACACCGGCCTCCGATCAGGACAGAGCGAAAGTCAACGACGCGGCAGGCAGCCTCAGCTCGTCGCCGGCCAGGACGGTGCGGGATGCGGTCAGCGCCCCGTACCAGAGCCGCACCGGGGTACCCGCGTTGTCCCACACCTCCACACCGACGACCGTGGCGGCGGGCATGCCCGTCCATACGAGATCAGCCGAGTTGCTGGTGGCGCCGGCCACGGCCGCAGCCACTGCGAGGTTCTGACGGGCGTAGGACCCGCCCGTGACCTCCGTACCTGCCGCCCCGTCGGTGCCGTTCGCCGTCACGAGGGCAACCTTCAGCGGGGTGGTGGGGGCAGTGGAGGCCAGTCCGAGGATCCAGTCCAGCGCCCTGTTCTCGGCGGTGGTGCTCAAGTTGTCGGCCACGGCGATGCTCCTTCAAGGTAGGCGCCGCGTGGCGCGGGTTTTCGGGGAGCGCCGCCGTTCCGGAGTTGAACCGGTACTGGCCAGCTGTGGACGACAGCCCTCGTCTGCCGACGGCGTCCCGGCTTGGGGCCCCGCCGCCCGGCGGGGGGATTGCTGAGCGGCGGGACGTCGGGGCCCGTTCCGGAAGACCCCGGCCTATGCGGCTCGGTAGGCGGCTTCGCGGGCTGCTTCAGCCTCGGCGAGTTTGCGCTTCACGTCGTCCAGGTCCGGCTTGGCGTACAGGGTTCGAGCGCCCTTGCCCTGGCCTGGGATCGACGCCTCGAGGAGGCCGCGCCTGACCCACTGTCGGATGGTGGATTCGGCGACGTGTGCGTATGCGGCAGCCTGCGCGTTGTCGAGGAGGTCGTTGGGGTAGAGGGTCCGAAGTTCCGCCATCGACCCTCCTGACATGCGAGAACCCCCGCCAGTGCGACGGGGGTTCCTGAGGTTTTTGGGGCGCACTACGGGCGCCGCTCTTAGTGTTACAGCAGGTCACAGCGTTTTGCAAGTAGATCCCTAAGCGGCGATCGGCGGCAGTCCGTCCGAAGTGCGGATCTCATTGACGAGCGCGACCAGTTCAGGGCCAGGCTCGAACCATTCGCCGTGCCTTCGGAGGTCGGCGAACCGGACGTGGAGGCGGGCCTCGTCGCTGTAGCTGCCGGGGCGCCTGGCAAGGACGGTGGCGTTGAGTTCCGCGGCCCGCCGCCGTGTATCCGTCGTGGTTCCTATCTTGATGTAGCGCTCGCGGCGCATGAAGTACACCCAGCCCTCGAAGCCGCCTGGCTTGGGCTGCCTGTAGCCGTCGAGGGGGCGGTTCACGTCGTCGATGACGAGGGACGCGTCGAGGGCGGCGCCCCAGTCGAATCGGACGACGAGGTGGGCGAGTCGGTTCACGGTCTCGCGCTCGTGCTCGGGGCAGAGATTGAGGGGCTTCGTGGTGGTCGCCGGTTCTGTACATCCGTCGTACCAGCAGCGCCGAACGGCCACAGCGGCAGCCGCAACCTGTATCCGCGCTCCACATCCGCAGCGGTACGCGCCGCGACCTCGGCGGCCGTCGAGCCCCATGGTTCGCCCGCATCCGCAGCGGACGGTAAGTTCCTGCATGTCGATCTCCTTGGGATCGGCCGCGCCTCGGGGGTGTTCACAGCATCCGCCGGGGCTTTCCTTGATTGTCCCAGTCGGCACCGACAACGGCCGTGCCATCAGGGGGCGTTGGGCGTCACTACTCGTTGATGTTCTTGACCCAGGCGCCGACGTTCTTGTTCTGCACGTTGCGCTGGTCGACGTGGACGTCGCCGCTGATGTGGTTGTGGATCTCGTCGGGCATGGCCTGCTTGGCGCTCTTGAAGAGGCTTCTGAGTGCGAGGAAGGTGGCGGGGGGCGCGACGCAGAGGGTGATGACGACGGTCTGGTTGGCGTCCCCGGAGAAGTGCAGGACTGCGGAGACGGCGGCGCCGAGGCAGAGGCTGAGGAAGCCGGCTGCGGTCATCATGACGCTGGCGTCGGTGGCGCGGGGGCTCATGGAGGGTCGGCCGGGCTGGTCGACGGGCGGGGCGTCTCCGATGCGGGGACCGTCTTTCCATGACGGCACACTCGGGTCGTCGAGGCGGACTGCGGTGGGCTTGTCGGCTCCGATCTCGTCGATGGCGGCGACGAGGCGACGGATCGTGTCGCGGTCGGCGTCGGTGGGGATGGCCTGCCCGGCCGCGGGGGCGGCGGGCGGCTCGGGCAGGGTGGTCATGGCGAGTGGTCTCCTAGGCCTTGGTCTTCTCGGGTGTCGACGGCTTCGCCGTCGTTGCGGGTGCCGGTTCGCTTCCGGCTGCGGCTTGCGCGTACCAGGTGCCGCCGACGGACTTGCCGCCGTGCTTGTTCTTCTCGTGGGTGCGGAGGGCTTTGGTGGCTTCCTTGGCGTCCCGGAAGCGGGGCTTCTCTTTCTTGCCGCAGGGGCAGGACCATCCGACGAGCCCGGTCCGCTTACCGGCGCCGAAGCGGGACGCCTTGTAGACGGCCCACTTGGAGACCTTGGTCTTGGTGGGTTTGGCGGGGCACGGCTTGGAGCCGGTGAACGAGCCGTCCTTGCCCTTGGTGAAGATCTGCCCGTTGCCCTTGCACTTGGGGCAGCCCTCATGGGTGGCGCGGAGGATCGCGGCGTCCTTGCGGGAGCGGACGACGTCGCCATGGTCGTCGAGGTGCGAGACGGCGAAGAGAACCATCTTGGCGCCGATCCGGGCGTGGATCGGACCTGTGCGGGGGATCTTGACGCGGCGGGCGGGATGCTTGCGGGCGGATGGCTTGCGGCGGCGCGCGGGAGCGGTTCGGCGGGCCGGAGTGCGCTTCGCGGGCATGATCGGGGCTCCTCGGACGGGTGATCAGTTTGTGATGGTTTGTGAACTGCTCGGCGGGTGCTCGCGGGTGCTCCGCTGCTGGTCAGAGCCGCTCGGGGTGCTGCTCGCAGGGTGCTCGGGATTTCGGCGAGCAGTTCGCCGAGCACCTGGTCGAGCGGCTGTGACCTGCGGTCGAGCAGTGCCGAGCACCCCGCGAGCAGTGGACTTTCTAGGTCAAAGCGGTCAGCGCTTCGAGCTTGTAGCCGCGCGGGTTCGTCAGGCCGTCGATGTCGCCGATCGGCACCGGCGAGCCGGCCCCGAGGTCCCGCAGCAACTTCCGCAGTTCGGAGACCGTGAGGTCCCCGTAGAGGTCCGGGTTCAGGTCGGCGAGTGCCTCGGCGAGAGGCTCGGGACGGATCCGTTCCACCCCTGCGTCCGCCATGACCTCGATGGCGTCGATGACGATCTGCCGGTCGCCGGGGATGAGCTTCTCCCCCGAGCCGCCGTCCATGAGGTGCAGCAGTCCGGCGGCCTGCAGTGTGTCGCGGTCGAACCACGGACGGCCCGCAGCGATCCGGTCGGCGACGGCCCGCTTGATGCCGTCGCGGCTGTGCTCGTTCCACCCGTACAGCAGCGGCCGGTCGAGACCGGGACCCTTGATGTAGGACTGGCCGGCGTCGTTCTTGATGTCCTTCGTCTGCGCGGGCACGAGCCGGTCAGGCCGGAAGCCCTTGGCGGCGGCGCCCTGGCCGAAGACGACTCGGATGTCGTCCCAGCGGGAGGCGAGCATGACGCGCAGCGTGAACGTGTCGGCGATGGCGTCGCCCATGCTGTCGCTGGTGGCATCCTGGCCGGCCGCGATGGGGTAGATGCCGGACTGCTTGGCCAGGCGTAGAAGCTCGATGAAGAGTTCCTTAGCCCTGGGACTGAGGTAGATGAACTCGTCGACGAACGCGAAGATCGCCGGATGGTCCCAGGTGGCGACCCACGTGTCGCCCATGTCGAGCCGGTTGCGGACGGTGTTGCGGCCCTTGGCCATCTTGACCAGGTGCTCCAGCCATTCCTCGCAGGCCTTGTTGCCGCGGATCGGCGGGACGGCCATGACGCCTTCGAACTCGCGCAGGCCGTCCTTGACCGGGTCCATCTCGATGGCGATGGCGTTGTGGCAGGCGGTGATGACCTCGGCCAGGTCGCGCAGTACGCCCGTGGTCTTCGCGGCGCCGGAGACGGCGATGACGAGGATGCGCAGGCCTTCGAGGACGAGGTCGAGCGGCGAACCGTCCATGCAGCGGCCGAAGTTGTGCGTGTCCGAGATGTTGAGGCTGTTCGGGGCGTGCACGGTCGGCTTCGGCATGTCCTCGAAGGGGTTGCCGGTGACGAGCCGCAGCACGAGGTGCGCGGACGCCTGCGGGTCGGGGTCGATGAGCGTGCCGCCGTGCTTGATGTTGAAGTGCGCGTCCAACTGTTCGGCGACCGCGTTGACCTTGCCGGGGGTGGAGCCCTTCAGGACGACGTCGATCTCCCAGAACTTGCCGCGGAAGCCGAGCGCTCGGATCTGCCGGGTGTCGATGCCTTCCCAGGCGAGGGCGCGGGACACGCAGTCCTCGACCATGCTGGGCGACGTGCACAGGGCGAGCGGGAACGGCTCGTCCGACTCGGGGTTGTCCTGGTCGGCGACGAGCATCTCGGGGGCGATGTCGGGCCGGTTGATGCGGTAGCGGCCATACCAGGTGATGGCCGCGCCGATCAGGGCTGCGGTGGTCGCGGGCGGGACGGCCCACGAGTAGTCGAGGGCAGTCATGCCCGCGTGCTTCACGAGCGCCCACCAGCCGGTCAGGTTGAGGCCGGCGGTGGCGAGGGAGCTCCAGGCGAGGAACTTCCAGCGCTTCTTGCGAACGATGTCGACCTTGTTCCAGTCAGCGGATCGGCTCATGCCGCCGAGGACTTCTTGAAGGTCGTGGGCGCGGACGTATCGCCAGCCGAGATAGGCGCCAGCCCGGAACCCGGTGCTGAACCAGCAGGCAACGTTCCAACCGCCGCGGGCCGACAAGCCGACGGCCCGCCCAGTCTTCGCGGCGACGACCATCGCCGCCGAGCCGACCGTGCGGAGGACCGGCAGGCGGGGCTCGTAGGGGACGACGATGCCGGGCGGGATGTCCTCGTCAGCGAGATCATCCGGCACGTACAGCTCGCCGGGAATCACCTTGTCGACATCCCAGTCGGCGGGGAACTCACGGGGCGTCTCGGTCGTCATCACTGGTCCTTCTGGCGGGCGTTGGCGGCACGCTTCGCGTCGGCTGCGAGGGTGCGGGCCGCGGGGTGGAAGCTGGGGGTGTCGTTCTTCTTCCGGCGAGGCGGAACGGGCCTGTACGAGGAAGTCCTGCGCGGCGCCTTCACTTGGATCGCACGCTGCGCGTTCGTGGTCTTGCTGAGGGTGCTCACCGGGGTGCCGGTGAGGGCTGCTTCGACGCGCTTCTCGGCGGCCCGGCGGGCGGTGATGGACTCGATGGACTCGCCCGGATCGCAGCCCTTGATGTTGCGGTAGGCGCGCGGCCACACGGCCGGGTCATCGGGCGCCTTGCCGAGCGCGGCACCGATCTTGACGGCCTCCGCCCACACGTCTTCGAACACCTGCTGTCGGGTCTCGCGAAGTTCCTGCCGGGCCTCCTCGGCGGCCTTGTCGGCCGCCTCCTTCTCGGCTGCGCGCCGCTTCTCCTCAGCGGCCCGCTCGGCGGCCAGACGCTTGGCCTCCTTCTCCGCCGTCTTACGCTCCCGGCGGGTGGGCACGCCGTCCCGCTTGCGGAGGCGCCCGTGCTCGTGGAGGTCCCACACGCCGGGCCCGGCGATCGACGCGAACGCGGTCGATAGCGCGGTGCCGGGGTCGAATGAGTGGAGGCCGTGGTACAGGTTCACGCCCGCGGCGACGAACGCGAGGAGCCAGACGATGGCCCTGTAGTGCCAGACCGGTCGCTTGCTGACGGCCGCGGCCCTCGCCCCGCGGTGGACGACCCAGGCGGCGCCTTCGAGCATCACCGGGGCGGCGGCCATCCACGGGGCTTGCGGGTTCCAGAAGAACGACATCTGCACGGGCAGGGACACGATGCCGCAGACGATGGCGAAGCGGATCGCGTACTTGCGCCACTTCTCGTCAGCCACCTTGATCTCGCTGGCGGCCTGCTCCTCGCCCTGCTGCTGCTCCTCGGCCTTGCGTCGGGCAGCCTCGCGGGCGCGCTCGGTCTCTTCCCGCTTCGCCTCTGCTTCGGCGATCTTCGCGAGTTCGGTGGCCTGCTCGCGCTGGAAGCGGAGCTCGTTGCGCTGCACCGTGAGGCGCTGCTTGTCGTTCTCCAGGCGCAGCTGCTCGGCCTGCTCGATCGTGAGGGCCTTCTCGCCCTCGGCCTTGATGAGCAGGGCCTGGCGCTCGGCGGCGGCGCGGGCACGGATCGCCTCCGCCTCGGCGGCGCGCACGGGATCGACGCGCGGCTCGGAGGCAACGGGCGTCCCGTTGACCTTCTCGACGGAGGTGGTCACTGCAGATCAGTCCTCTCTCAGGCGGGCGCGCCGGTGCGCGCCTTGTGGAATTCGCGAACAAACTCGTCGGTCAGGCCGGAACCGACAGCCGCCCCGACCGGACCGATCCCGGTCACCGAGGCGGCCCACAGCTCCAGCCACGCCGCGCGGGTGGCGGCGTAGTTGACGACCGGTCGGGTGCAACGGACGGCGAACACGATCGCGCCCAGCCCGCACATCACGGCCAGGGCGAGGGCCCGCAGCGCCCACCGGCCAGCCCAGGCGGCGGCACGATGCAGTCGGCCAGGCTTCGCGGTGATCAGATAGGCGTGCACTACGGACTCCCTTCGGATGGTTGAGGCGGGGTCAGCCGGTCAGCGGATGGCAGCGAGCCCGGAGTGGGCGCCGCACCCGCAATACGTCGGGTTGCTGGGGTTGTGCGCACCGCAGCGCGCGCACTCCCAGCCGCGTCGGTTCGCGCCCGGGTCAACGAAGCGGCCCTGGCTGTCGTAGTAGGCGCCGCCGTTCTTCGCAGCGGACACGGTCTTGCGCTTGAACAGGCCCATCAGGGCTCCTCTCGATCGGTGGATTGGCGTGGTGCGCGCCCCGGGCCCGAGTCGATCGGGCGCCCTCACGGCTGAATGCCGGGGCTGACCTGGGCGCTATCCGCTAGCGCGGGCTGCGGTGGGGCCGAGGTCGTCGGGGTCGTCGAGCCGGTCCCGCCACGCCTCCGCCTCCTCACGCGAGTCGAAGGAGCCGTGCGACGGATCCCGCTCCACCCGGAACGACGGGCTGCTGCTGCCATCAGCCGGGCTGTACGAGCGGCCCGACAGGATCTTGCGGGCCATCAGGCAACATCCCCGAGACTCGCGCCGAGCAGCTCATCCGTCAGCGACCCGCCAGGGTTCGCCTTGTCGTAGGCCGCAGCCTCCGCCAGCAGGTGCAACTCGACCGCGAAGTCAGAGGCGGCAACGAACCGGGAAATCAGATCCGTCCGGTACGCGGCATCACTGGACGGGGCGGAAGAAATCAGGCGCAGAGACATGGAGGTATCCATTCGATTGGTCACGCAGGGATGGGATGGGGTGGAAAGCCGCGCCGGCGGGTGCCGTGGGGGTCGGATTTCTCCGCCGACGCGGCGGATCTGGGGCTGGCTAGTGCCAGCTGCGGCAGTGGTCGCGCCAGTCCAGGTGCACCGGGCACGTGACGCGCTCATGATCCGGGGTCTGCTGCAACGTCTCCCGGCGGAGCACACGGTCCAGATCGTCGGAGAACTCGACCGGCATGCGGGGCTTGGTGGGGGCGGTGGCCATCAGTGGGCACCGTCGCCTTCGAGGACCGCGAGCAGCGACTTCACGGCCGCCTCCAACTTGCCGACCATGCGGGCCACAGCCATCTGGTCGGCCATGTCCAACCGCTCGGCCTCGACCAGCGTCTCGCGGGCCTGAGAAACGCTGATCCGGTCATAGCCGGTGAGAGCGAAGCGAGCCATCACCGCACCGCCTTCGTGCGGTACGGGTGCGGGCCACGCGGACGCGGCGGCAGCGGCTCCTTCGTCTTCCCATGCTCATCCGACGCGGCGACCGGCCGACGGCGGACGTAAGACGCCAACTCGTGGGCGGCGATGTCTGCGGCCGACATGGCGGTGGGGGTTGCGGTGATCATCTCAAGCACCGCCCTTCAGCTCGCGCCCCATCGCCCGGATCTGCTCGGCGAAGGCGACGAGGTTGTCGGCGAACTGCTCGGCGTGCTCGGCCTCCATGTAGGAGCCCTCGGCGCTGCTGCCGTCCTCGATGAAGAGGAACGGGGTGCGCATCGCGCTGTCGCTGCTGAACGGGTCGACACCGAGACGGGCGTAGGCCATGAGCATCGGCGAGTTGCCCCGTCGAGGCGCCTCCAGGTCCATAAACGGACCCGAGTGCCATACGTCGACGAGGAACTTCTGGTTCTCCTTGACATGGTCGATCACACACCACGCCGGGCAGGGGAGGTGCACGCTCTGCCCGTCGATCAGGGCGGGGACGATGCGGGTGTCGGTCAGTGGGGCCACCTGTTCGGCGGCGGGCGGTACGGTTGTGCTCATGGTTTGGTCTCCCTTGTGGTGAGGGCGTCTGACCTAGGCCTCGCTTCGGTGTTCGCAGCACCGGGCGGGGCCGTTTTGTTGGCCTCTTGCCTGCCAACGACTCCACCGTAGGGAACATGGTGTTCCCGCGTCAAGCGCTGAGACCTAGTAATTTCAGCCTCCTCCGCGTAACGTCATGTCGCATGACGATTTGCTGCCCGGAGGTGGATGGAACACTGTGCGTCATGGATAAGCGATCACTGGAGCAGTTCGCGCAGAGGTTCAGAGACGCGGAGCGACGAACCGAGATCCTGCGCCAGGAGTTGGCGGTGGCCATCCGGCACGCCGACGGCGACGGCGTGCCCCAGAAGGACATCTGCGAGGTGACGGGGTACACCCGCCAGCAGGTGCGCCGCATCGTGAAAGCTGGCGACGCGAACTCCGACGATGGCGCCCCGGTGGAGCCCTGAAGTTCCTCTGATCGGTGCGTAATCCGTCATGTCCAGAGCGTGGCGCACCGGATACGGGGTGCGCGGCGTCGCAGACGGTGTCACCATGATGACGTCGGGCGTCATCTGGGCGTCAGATGATCAGAGAGGAGGGCGACGATGACCGACATCGCGACGCCGAACGCCACGCTCCGGGCCGTCC
>BMPS01000046.1 GCA_014647715.1 Streptomyces cinereus | reverse complement strand
CGTAACGGCAGGCAACACCAAAGTGGACAACACAGGGGTTACCATCACCAATACCGACCCCACCAAAAACGTCAGCTTAACAGGCGCAGGTCTTAACAACGGTGGCAATACCATTACCAACGTCGCCAGTGGCGGCAATGTAGTAAGCAATGCCGCTAACATTGGAGATGTCAAGGCTGCCCGTACCACTGTGACCTCAGGTGATAATAGTATCAGTGTCATTAATAATGGCACGGCTGAAAATTTTGCTTATGACATTAGAGTCAATAACCAAGGCATTGTGGAGAATGCCCAATTGCCCGTTATTTATACCAACGCCAATGGCGATAAGCTCTACAAACAAGCTGACGGTAGTTTTAATACCAAGCCCAATGGTACAGGTAACAAGGTTGAACCCGCCAATGTCATTGCTTCGATGCAAAATGCCAGTGGTAGTACCAAAGCGCCTACGACATTAAGTAATGTCGCTGGCAACTTACCAAGCACCTATAACCAAGACAGCTACAATGCTGCCAACAACCCTGTGAGTAAATCCCAAGCCTTGCCGCAAGCCATCAACACAAGCAATGCAGCAACTGTGGGCGATGTCTTAAACAGCGGCTTTAATCTACAAGGTAATGGCGTCGCCAGTGATTTTGTCAAAGCCTATGACACCCTTAACTTCAAAAATGGCGTTGCGACCACCGCCAATGTGGTGACCGCAGCAGATGGTAAAGTCAGTGATATCAGTTTTGATGTTAATACCGATGGCACCACTATAACCACCAAAACGATTACGGGGGCGGATGGCAAGCCTGTGACCCAATTGCTTGCCAATACCGCGCCTTTGACCACTAGCGTAGCGGGAAAAACCAATGTACCTGTAGCAGCCGATGCCAATAAACTGGTCAGCGCAGGCGATGTCGCCAATGCCATCAACAATGCAGGATTCACTATCAAAGCCAATGGCGATGCAGGTGAATTGGTGAAAGCGGGTGGCAGCGTCAATTTGATCCAAGGCGATAACATCACCATCAGCCGCAGCGGCACGGACTTTGTGGTTGCCACTGCCAAAGATGTCAAATTTGATAGCGTCACCACAGGCAATACCGTGATGAACAATGGCGGTATCACCATCACCAATACCGACCCAGCCAAAAACGTCAGCTTGACAGGCGCAGGTCTTAATAACGGTGGCAACCAAATCACCAATGTCGCCAGTGGCGGCGATGTACTGACCAATGCCGCTAACATTGGTGATATTAGACGTATCCAAACCGCTAATGACAAGACTTCAAGTGTCACCAGCAGCGATGCCTTGAATGTGTCTGCCACCACCACAGGCAACAACACCAACTATAATGTTGATTTGTCGCAAACCACCAAAGACGATATCGCCAAGGGGGTGGCTGCCAAAGACATCGTTGATACCAAAGGGATGACCTTCACGGCAGACAGTGGTACCACCGATGTCAAAAAATTGGGTAGCAGTGTTGCGGTAACAGGCGACAACAATATCACCACCAAGGCAGACACCAATGGGGTACAAGTCGCGCTTAACAAAAACATCACCATCGACAGTGCGGCGATTGGGAATAAGGTTTCTATCAATTCTAACGGTATCTATGCAGGCAACACTGTGGTTAGCGGCGTAGCCAGTGGCTTACAGGGCAAAACCATTGACCAAGTAAAAAATGAAGGCAGTGCAAGCCCACAATGGAATAACGCTGCCAGCATTAGTGATTTGACCCAAGTCAGCAATAGCGTAACCAACATCAATAATATTATCGGCGATGTCAACCAATTAGATGGCAGCTATAACGTGGCAGGTCAAGGTACTCAAAGCGGCTTAAGCGTTATTCAAACCTTAAACAACATCAACAATACAGGTATCAAATACGCGCATACTAATGGTACGGATGAAAAAGGCACTATTGGTAGCACCAACGATTCAAGCGCAGGGGGTATTAAATCTACCGCCATAGGGGTCAATGCTATCGTAGCGGCGGGCGCCAATAGTGCCTTGGCATTAGGACATGATGCCAAAGTTGATGCCTCAGGCAAAAATGCCGTGGCATTGGGTGCCAGTGCTCATGCAACAGGTGACAGTGCCACCGCCTTGGGTACCAACACCCAAGCAGGCGCAAACAATGTTGCCTTGGGTGCAGGGTCACAGGCAACCCAAACGGCAGCACAGTTACAAGCCAAGCCTGCTTACACCCCAAGCTATACCAACTTATCGGATATTCAAGGCGTTAGACCTGTCGGTGAAGTTGCAGTGGGCGCCACCCCAACGGATAGCCGCCGTATCACCAACCTAGCGGCAGGTGCTGCACCCACCGATGCAGTTAACGTGAGTCAGCTTGCGGCACTTGATACCAAAGTCAACAACACCATCAATCAGTTAGGCTACAAACTTGGTGATGTCGAAGACAATGCCAATGCAGGTACGTCTGCTGCAATGGCAACCGCCGCACTGCCACAGGCTTATCTGCCTGGCAAATCCATGATTGCAGGCGGTATGGGAACTTATAATGGACAAAGCGCAGCGGCGATTGGTATCTCAAAACTGTCTGATAACGGACGCTGGGTGATTAAAGCCAATGGTACAGCAGACAGCCAAGGCAACTTTGGTGGTGCAGTGGGCGCAGGATTTCATTGGTAATTGATCCACCTTATTGAGTGATGGCTAGGCGCTGTTGGGTGCTTGGTCATCCCATTACTATTCACCAAACAATCAATAACTTATTCATAATTAAGGAAAAATCATGAAAAATCACCACCCATTTCGTTTAAGTGTGCTTGCGTTTGCCGCCCTTACAGCCACGGCTTGTACCAATACGCTAAGTCACAATATTGACAGCAACGGTCATGTGCAAAAATCTGATTTAATTTTTCCAAAGTTAGACAAAGCATGGCAAAAAGAAGGGCAATTTCCCAATAGCGAAAACCTTGCCAAAATCCGTCCTGGCATGGCAAAAGATGAACTTTATCAATTGATTGGTCGCCCACATTTTAGTGAAGCACAGCACGCACACGAATGGGACTACATCATGAAGTTTTATCAAGCAGATAACCGTGTCAAAATTTGTCAGTATAAAGTGATTTTTGACAAAGATTATAAAGCCCAGCAGTTTTATTGGTTGCCCGAAGATTGTGCCAACCCAAACACCAGCCCTGTTGCCCCAGCTGTGGTTGCGGCAAATCCAATTATCAATGAAAAAATCAACATATCTGCTGATGCGTTGTTTGCTTTTGACAAATTCAAGCCAGAAGATATGCTAAACCAAGGTCGTCAATCGCTTGATGTACTGGCACAAAAGTTAGTTGGCTATCAGCAGCAAGGTAGAGCCCAAGTGATGATTACGGGTCATACCGATTATCTGGGTGAAGATATGTACAACATGAATCTGTCACTGCTACGCGCGCAAACCGTGCGCAGTTATTTAATTGCTCACGGTGTGGATGCCAATGCCATCATGGCAACAGGCGCTGGTGAAAGTCAGCCTATCAAGCAATGTAGCAGCCAACAGTCACATCAAGCGTTGATCCAGTGTCTTCAGCCCAACCGCCGTGTGGAAGCCAGCGTTTCGGTATTTAAATAACCCCTTTGACCCCACCAGCCGATGCCACTAGTACCACAGCCTATTGTTAGTTTGGGGGCACAAGTACTGATGATCTCAACGCCTGGTTGGTTGTCATATTGAAATGATGAAAAAAGCGCTACAAAAAGGTGATATATAACAGGGTGAGCACAGAAAATGGAAAAAATAGGGCGTTAAGTACTTTTTTCGAGTATTTTTAAGCATCTTTATGAGCGCCATACGCTTGAAGATAGTGCTATTCTAGCAAGACGTGAATCGGTACTTGTGATGGCAAAACAGGCAAATCTTGCTCGCTGGAATGGTAGAGCGGTGAGAAATTGTTCGCCTGTTCACTCAACATCCCTTAATCCTGTGCGTCTATCTAAACGGGTTAATGCCACTGAGGTTTTAGTCTCTTGATTTAAATATGGGTGACAAGTATGTTGACAAACACCGTTGATAGGCATATTACTCTTTTTGGTTTTAAAAGCTGCTACAAATTATGGGCGTATTGTTTAACATAATTTCAGATGGGCGAAATACTGTCGGTTTACTTTTCAAATATGGACTAACTAAATTTTATTTATCCATGTTTTTGCTTCAACCTCATTCAAAAAGGTAGTACCACTTGCATTTAATGAAGTAAGTAATTTTGAAACATATGCTGAATAACATAATTTTTCACTTAATGAAATTGACTCGCACCATGCAGGATCTTCTTTAATCAAATCCCATGTATGAGGAAAAAAATTAGCAACGATAACTTCACATAGAAGCGACAAATCCATAGGTGGATGAGTCCAACGTGGAACCTTCAAGGAATAATCATTATTTCTATTACCACCTGATATATGACCACCGAATTGCATATGAGTCAAAGGACCAGATTGCATACTATCCGTATTTTGATTAGCAAAATCAAAATGCCATCTACCTATTGGTTCTCCATCTAAATCTTTTATTAATAAACTTATATCCCAAGTTTTAAATGGAAAATGCTTAGACGTATCAACAGAGACTTCCTTGGCACTTAATAAAATCTGAGCATAATCACTTTGATTGATAACATTTTCAGCAAACTCAAATTCAATAGGATCATCTAAATCTACTACAAATGACCATTCTTTTCTATTTCTAAGTCTCTTTAGTTCTCTTATTACATTTTGGAAGCTCGCATAGCCTTTATCCGTAAGTAATTTATTCTCATATAGTATCCTACAAACTGTACTAAGTGCATCAGCTAATTCACACGCAGTACAACTGTATGGAGGAATATTCAATGCTAAACTCATATCTTTCCTAAACTTTGCTTTAAGTTTTCAAAAATACGTTGTTCAGATTCCTCGATTTCACCTTTAAATTTATTACTAATTAGACATGCAAAACATACTCTTTTTTTGATAACAAAGTTAGGTATTTGAGGATCATATACTGATAAAGAATGTTTAACTTCAGTTGGCTTTCTACAGCAAGTACAGGCAAAAGCGACTTTCTCATCAGTCTTACCAGTATATTGTGAAGTAGCTGGTTTCAAATTAGCATCAAATATAGCGTTAATTTTTGATGTTCGTTCTTCAGCAGTAAGACTATATGGTCTTAGAATTTCATATCTAAAGAATAGGTCTTCAATCTTATGTTGCCACCAGCGTTCCCAACCTTCAGCAAAAATCCCTTCATATTTAGCATCTTCTAACTCCGAGGTTAATTTTACGCTGTTCATACTATCGAAACTTTCTATTGTTGTCCCTAATCGGGCAACTAATTCATGTTTTGATAAAAGAACTCCTTCTCGCCGTAAGATATATTTTAGAAGAAATCTAGCTCTAACATGAGCTAATGTAGATTTATTTAAGGGTTTAACTATCTCTTGTTTCTTAACTATTTCTTGACCTTCATTATCTTCATCTTTTAATTTAAAAATAGCTAGTACAACATTTGTATCATTATCATTTACGTATTTAGCTAACCTTTTATATCCAACTATTAATGAAAAAAATTTTTTCGAAAATTTTTGTTGCTCTATTTCTAGTCCAATTGTTCTTTTTGAATAAACTGCATCGAACAAATCATGTGTGGTTTGTTCTGGCTCATAAAGACGTTGAATATTATCTTCTGAGGAGATTAAAACTATAGGGATATCCTTAAATGTATATGTAGGTTGAGAATCCCCTGTGATGGTTGATGCTTTTTCACGTAGAAATTGGGCTAATCCTCCTCCTTTATAACTTGTAGAGTTGTCGAAACATTTGTCTACAAGAATTTCATCTAAACGATAATCGAGGAATAAGATATCAACGTTAGAATCAATAACCTTTTTAACCATTTCAGAAAATTCAGTAACTGGTTCAGCTGATACTAACAATTTAGATTGGTTTGGGTATTCTAATAGGCTTAATATATTACTATATACTAAGCTATGCTCCGGATTGTCATCAATAAACATTCCTTTAAATTCAATCATTGACTTTATCTCCCCTCGGGATTTTAAGTGCAAAAGATGCTTTGAAACCTTCTGTAGAATCAATTACCTTAACTTCCCCACCATAAGAATTTACTATATCATAGACAATTTTTAGACCTAGCCCTGTACCAATGCCTTCCAGTATATCCTGAGTGTTGAGAGAAGTTGTATAAAATGCATCAAAAACTTTATTACGATTCTGCGGTTCAATTCCAACACCATTATCCTCAAAAATCAAATTTACAAAATCATTATCTAAAAATGTATTTACACGAATCAGTGGATTTTGTACCTTAGAATTTCTTAAAAATTTTATAGAATTAGTAGTGAAATTTAATAAAATTGATATTATCTCGCTCTCGTGCATTGCAATAGTTTCAACGTAAGTATCATTGAATTCTAACTTAACTTCAATAGTCTGTTTTCTTAAATGTTCAGAAAATTGGTCAAAATAACTTGTTATTATACCGTTAAGATTTAGCTTGGACATTTTTCTTGAAGATTGGTTATTAGTGATGTGACCAATATATTTACCAATGTCGAAAATTGTATTTGATGCAGATTCTATTTTATATACGGTTTCATTAAGTTCACTATTTTTATCAAATTTCTTTAATTGTAATTTTAGAAGAGAAATGGGTCCATTTAAAAAATCTAATGCTGATTTAATCTCGTGCCCAAAAATCGAAACTGACATGCCGATTGCAGCTAAAATTCTAAGCATTTCCTCATATTCTAGATATTGATCAATCTTTTGTTTTTCGATTTCTTCATACTCTTCTAATTCTGTATGAGCTACATCGATCTTTTTACTAATATAGTCAGCTTTTTCTTGTTCAGTTTTAGTATTGTCATTAGCAATTAATAGTACATCTTCTTTTAAATTACCGATAATTTCTGTAGGTTTCTTATTTGGAATAAGCTCTGAAACGAAATTCTGTTGACCGGATGTTTTCTTTCTATTTCTCAATTCACCAATTTTAAATATACTAGTCTCAATTACTTCACGAACTGCCTCTGCAAGTTGTTGAAAAGCAGAATTTTCTAACAAACCCTCTCTGTTGCTAGTCTCTTCAAAAAGCTCATTGTCGTCATTTATATAAATGGCACCGAAAAAATTAGTATTGGAGCCAGGTACTAAAAATGAGCGACGCGCTACATCTCTATCCAGTTTTAGCCAATCATCACTTCTTTCACCATAAGGCAAAACTCTAAATCCATTTCTATAAATTCTAATTCCTGCAAATTCGTTAGCAATATTGTTGGCTGTTTTTTGATTCATAGCCAGATACTCGGAACGATAAATAAAATATTTGATTTTGAAATGGACTTCTCCAGTTAAATCAAATCTACGTGGTAGTTCAAATGATTCCTTAAAATTTAATTTTGGGGAGTCTAGAAGAAATTTAACAACACCTTCATTAGAGATTTGGCCTTCAATACTGGCTAACGCATTTTCTAAAAACATATTATCAATTGAAAGTTCAGCACGTTTGCTAGAACTCGATATTTTGTTTATAACTGTTTCAAAACCAGGATCAAAATTTCCGTTTTTTCTGTTATTAAGTACAGGCACTACTTCAAACGGAGACTGTAGATTAATGACTCCATTCCAAACTTTCTTAAGTTGACTATCAGTCCAAGCTTCTCTAAGATTATAAATTTCTAATCGAGTTCCATGTTTATTTTGATCTTCAGAGTTATAATGTATTGTATTAACTATATTCCTTATATCATTTCCTGATTTATATTCATTTTCCCAGTTAAATGTTATTTCTAATGATTGTGTACTATTTTTAACTTTCGTTTTTAGTACTAACTTAGTTCCCAGCCTTTGAACTGCAAAGCGACCAATTCCTTTTCGCCCCGCTCTAACTCGATTATAAAAGGGAGAGATTTTCTCTTGAACTTT
Organism: Streptomyces cinereus; assembly: GCA_014647715.1. Classification (GTDB taxonomy): domain Bacteria; phylum Pseudomonadota; class Gammaproteobacteria; order Pseudomonadales; family Moraxellaceae; genus Faucicola; species Faucicola cinerea. Next base: position 3,449 of record BMPS01000046.1, on the reverse strand, counting down.
AAAATCTGTTGAAATCTTCATCCAAGCATTTTTTACTGTCTCTAAATCCATGCCTGAACCATTATCTTCAATGATAAGTGTACCACCTTCAAATTCAGAATTAATAAAATCAACTGTGACATGAGTAGCATCAGCATCATAAGCATTTTTTATTAATTCTATAATTGCTGTTTCTTGCTTACCTACTAATTCAAGACCGAGCTTATTAATATGTCCTGCATCTACCTTAAAACGAACAAATTCATCATTATTATCTACCAGGAATGAACTTAATCGCTCAATCGCGAGCCAATTCGGACTTTCTTTTTGTAATTCTTGTGATATAAGTTTTTTAATATCAGTGGTAGCGTTCAAGTCATTCATGAAGAATCCATAGGAATTTATATTATTTTAAAAGTCTCTGTTTGTGTATTTCTGAAAGTTCTTTACAAAAAAGCTTAGATAGCTTTCTACCATTTGGTAGATTTAGTAAAAGATACTGATCAGCAAGCTGAGTCGCTAATTTAAAGTTATCATTTCTAATAGCCATATCTACATTTGAAAATACATTTTCTAATTCTTCATTGTCAAAAGTTTCAGGAATAATTAGCTTGATTTTTTTCATTTCGGATGGCTCAAGCTTTAAAACATTTACACCAAATTTTCTTCCATTGAATTCAGCTGATAATTGAGAGAAACTAGTCAACAATGATATGCTGATTAATTTTTTCTCTAATTCACTTATTTCATTATTTAGGAAATCAGCTCGGTAAATTGTGTTTGTACAATTAATTCTTGCTTCATTTAATACCAGTCTTGGACCTTGCCTACTCATAGCCACTAAAAAGGCATCAGGTATTTTTCTATCATTCGGCGTACACCAAGATTTTCTTTTTTTAAAAGTATAATTTATATTTAATTTATCTTTGGGATATTTTGAAAAATATTCTATTAAATTAGGGTCAGGCTTTGATTCATTTAAACTCAAAATATAGCCTGACATACCTAATTCAATATTATCAAGATGCTCCAATATGTCATATTTAATACCTTTTGAATATTTCAAACTAGATATTATGTAATCAATACCACCTTTATCTATGTTGTTGTTTAATAACTTTTTAGCATTTGCTAAGAAGAATTTATTATCACCTGTAACTATACCTAACTTTATTGATAATTTATCTCCTAGCTCGCTAACATATCCCATAGAAGATAACTTATCATAGGCTTTTTTTACTTCAGAATCACTATTCATGTAGGAAGGCTTAAAATTTGTAATTTCTCGCTTTTCAAGGCTTCCATCCTCCCAAGCATTTATAATACTTTCAAGTTCTTCATTATTGCGAGCTTGTGAAAATACAATCTTATTAGGCTCAAAAATGGGATTATTTTTTTTGTTTTTGCATAATAAGATAACAGTTTGTTCATCTGTTCCCTCTGAAAGGAAAAGCTTTTGCTCCATAACAATACATAATGAATCTGTAAAGATGCTTGAAATATACTTTCTGATTTCTTGTGAATAGTCTGCCTGCAAAAATGACATAGGCAAAACCCATGCTAGTCTTCCATCTTCCTTAATAAATTGACAAGCATGAATCAAAAAGTGTGCCCATAAGCTTGCTTTTTGATTGAGTTTGATTCCAATTTCAGACCATTTCTTTTGTAATTTTTTCTTTGTTAAAGGCTCTAATTTCTGTGATGATATAAAAGGTGGATTTCCAATACTAACTGAAAATATTCTTCCCCAAGTACTATCAAATTCTAGTTCCATGAAGTCTTTTTCAATAAAATGAGCCAAACCAGGTCCAGTCTCTAACAATTCATTTAAGAAAAGAAATGCATTAGGGTCAATATCACATCCAAATATTTGATTTTGAGGAGAATTATTGCCAAGCTCTTTTAAGCGGGATAAGCTAGCTGATAGAAAACCACATTTTCCAAAACTGGGCTCTAAGACGGTATCATTTCGACATTGAATTGCCCAATTAGTTAAAATTCGACATACTTCATCAGGCGTATAATAAGCACCTAATTTTTTCTTTTCTTCAATATTCAAATTTGTGGGCAGGGAAGAACTAGATTGCATATTTGAAAAACTACCAACTCAGAGGACAAGCTTTGATACCTGTCACATCAATCCTTATTTAACTAACTAATATTGAGCATAAACCTATTAGATTTTAAAGTATCAATAAAGAAATGTAGTACAAATTAATATAAGAAATGTACTATAACGACTTTTATTCATTATGATTTTTATAATATTCAAGACGTATTGGATTCAATTTATCAACTAAATCTCTTAATTCTCCATAGGTCTCAACTTGCTCTGCTCTTCGCGTATGTTCAAAAGTCAAAATATTTTTAATTTCATAAAATTTAACAGCAGTTACGAATACTGATTTTTGATAGGATGGCAGCCTATCATCTTTAAATCCATTAAAAAGGCTTTGGTCAGCTACATCTCTTTTCTCGACATTTTCAAATGCTTGACCGATAAACGACTCATCTATAGTTCCGCGATTTGACATTTTTAACTCCTAATATACATGTAAGTAGTAAAGTAACATTAGTTATCGTCGATAATATTTTGATACTTGACTTTGCGAAATTCCGAGATATAAGGCTACCTCAGATTGGGACATTTTATCTTCGTCTATCAATGTTTTCACAAGACTAGCTCTTTCTGAACTTGTAATTTCTTCAGGATTGAATCTTGACCATTGTTTGATTCCATGTTGATACAGTTTTTGAGTTATCACAGTACCTGAATCTACATCTTTTACAACTAACGTTGCTGTATCTCCCTTTATTCTGAGAGACAAGTCTCTACCACCACTCTCAGTTAAAAGTTCATTGAGCGTATTTGCAAGGAATGGAAGACTTGGCGGTTTAGCCATCTACTAACTCCAAGAATATTAACTTATATTGGAATATATTTTATTCATATTATTCATGAATTTCAATAATAATTTTTTATTTTATTGATGAGATGGATAATAAAGACATAAGTAAAATTCATTTATATCGGGTTCAATGAAATATTAAAAAATTTAATGTTTTATTGATAGGTTAAGATTGAAATTAATATTAGGGGTTTTCATTGAAATCTAAATGCGATAAAACCGCTGAGATGTAAGCGGTTTTAATTTTCAACAATAACAAGTGTTGAGTTGAATTGACTTAAAATTTATAAGGTAAAGCTTATTAAATTGTAAAGACTAATCTGCAAACTAAAAACCCTATCTTTACACTTTCTTTATATCTGTACTTTAACAATTAACGGCAAATTTACAAGCTTCTTGGTAATAATAAGCATTGACAAATTTTATGCTTAATCTATCAAGGAGTTGGCTATGCAAGCGTTAGCAGGGTTGATGGCACTCGGGTTATTTATCTATCTGGTGTACGTCCTTATCAAAACGGAGGAGTTTTAATGACTTCCTCTGCCTTCATTCAAGTCCTTT
>BMPS01000045.1 GCA_014647715.1 Streptomyces cinereus | reverse complement strand
ACAAGGCGGCGCGGAATGATGCCGTCGGTCAACTGCCGGGAGGCGTAGGCGAGCCCGCAGATGTAGAGCCAGCCGGCCTCGCCTCCCGCCTCGATGATCTTCGGGTGGTCCGGCAGGCCGTCGTGCATCTTGACGTAGGTGCGCTTGTCCTTCTCGGCCATCAGGGTCTTCTTTCAAGCGGTGTGGATGGTGGTCTGCGGGTGAGGGTCGGCGCGCCTGTCAGGGCCCGGCGCGCGGCTGGCAGACGGCGGTCACGCGGCGGCCTCGGCTGGGGCGTCCTCGATGGCGCGGGCGTGCAGCATCGGGAGGGCGGCGACGACTTGTTGGGGGACGACGCCGTTGCCGAGGGCACGGAGCATCGCGTTGCGGGTGAGGCCGGGGGTGCAGGTGACCCAGCCGTCGGGGTAGCCCTGCATCCATTCGGTGAAGACGGGGCTCAGTCGTCCCAGAGCGTCGGTGGGCCAGGGGGCGGGTCGTCCGAGGATTCGCTCCCAGCGTCGGATGGCGGGTTCGAAACGGCCCCAGTCAACGTCGGGTTGCCCCGGCCGTAGGTCGAGGACGTCCGCTCGCTGTCGGAGGTCGTCGGCGTCGGCAGCAACTGCCCGCTGAACACCACGTCCGACAGCGTCCAGCCGTTGTGGTGCTGCGAGTCCGGGTTCGTCCTGCCCGCCGTCGCGTTCCGTGTCCCGGTCGCATCGCCGGCCATCGGCGTCGGGAGCAGGTTGATCGCATCCACGAGGCCGTCCCCGCTGAGCGCTCGCCCCTTCCCGTCCCGCGCACGAGGAGTCGGCAGCATCGACACAGCTGTCCGCAGGTCCATGCCCCCGTCGCCGTGCGTTCCGGCTCCATTGGTGTCGGAGGTTCGCGGGGTCGGCATCAGCGCGCCAGGCGTAGATGATGACGCGTTTGCGGCGGTGGGGAGCGCCGACCTCCGACGCTGCCACGATCGCCCATTCCGCATGGAACCCGAGGGTGGCCAGGTCTCCGAGTACGGCTCCGAGAGCTCGAAGAATCCCTCCTGCTCCGGCACTTTCATCCAGAGCCTCAAGGTCGGATCCCAGTCCACGATCAGCTTTCGACGAGAGGAGCCCTTCGACATTTTCGATGATCACCAGTTCGGGGTTGAGTTCGTGGATGGCCCGGGCCATGTGGGACCACAGGCCGGAGCGGGTGTCGGGTGTGAGGCCGGCGCGCTTGCCCGCGGTGGATACGTCGGTGCAGGGGAAGCCGCCGGTGAGGATGTTGATCTCGCCGTGCAGTAGGCGGATGCGGCGCCAGTCGACGAGGGTGATGTCGCCGAGGTTGGGGGTGTCGGGCCAGTGCCGGGTGAGGATTTTCGCGGCGTACTGGTTCTTGTCCTCGCGGCCGTTCTTGTCCGGCGGCTCGTACTGGCAGTGCCAGATCACCTCACCGCCGAACACCGTCTGCACGGCGATGTCGAGGGCGCCCGTCCCGGAGAACAGCGACGCGATGCGAGGGCTCACGCGGCCACCGCCATCCGGTCGGCGCGTCCGCGGGCGCGGACGACGGTCCGCTGGTGGCAGCCGATCACCTGGGCGATTTCCGCCGCGCTCTTGCCGGCCGCGGTGAGGCGGGCGACGCGTGCCGGGTCGGCGTACACCTTGCGGCGGGTGCTGGCCTGGGCGCGGGATGGCCGGTAGTCCGTCTCGGGCTGGCAGTCGGGGTCGCCGATGTCGTCCCAGGCGAGGGGTCCGTGCCATCCCTTGGCCAGCGCAACGTTGCGGGTTCGGCTGGTGTGCTTGTTGGCGGCCGGCGGGGCGAACGCCAGCTGCTGATAGACGGCGGCGATGCGCTCGGCGAGGTCGCGCCGGATCGTGGGCTGCCGCCCGTTGGCGATGGACATGATCCGGTTGGGGGATGTGCCGGCGGCTGCCGAGATGGTCGCGTAGGAGTGGCCGACGCAGGCGAGCGCTCGAACGCGCCTCATGGTGCTGGTGACGTCGATGTACTGGCCACGGTCGCCCTTGGTGGGCGCCTTGACCGCGAGGATCTTCGCCTCGGTGTCGCGTCGGATCTTCTTGCGCTGCCCGTGGTAGATCGCGACGAGGTTGCTGTACTGCACGCCCGTCGCCGCCGCCAGGGTGTCCCAGGACATCGTGTGGTGGAGCTCCTGAATGTGCGCCTGAGCGATGGCCGGGCTGGTGAACGGGCTGCGGCCGAGTGCCTTGTTGACGCGGAGTTGCTTCTGGTGGCGGTTGCGGGCGGTGCGGCAGGGCGGGCAGTTGCAGCCGGCTCGGCGGCCGGGGCTTCCGTAGCCGCGGGCTGTTGTTCCGTGGGCGGGCAGGGGCTTGGCGGCGGTGGTCACGGCTGGTCGGTCTCCTTCCGGGCTTGGGTGGCGTTCCAGATGGCGTTGCAGGTGTCGAGGTCGGTCTGGTCGTGGCTGGGCTGGGTGGGGATGGGGGGCGCGGCTTCGATGGCGGTTTGGCGGCGTCCTGTGGCGTTCCAGCGGCGGCTGTTCCGGTGGTCGGCGGTTCGGCAGAGCGCCCACCAGCCGGCCCCTGCGATGGCGGCGGCGACCAGTCCGGGCCCGTAGGTGTCGATCAGGTCGACGAGCCAGAACCCGGCGGTCAGCAGGCCGTCGACGACTTCGGGGCTTACCTCGGCGTTCACGCTGCCCTCCGCTGTTCGCGGCGGGCAGCGGCGGAGCGGGCGGCGATGCCGATGCCCTTGCCGGTGAGCTTCCAGACGGCGATCACGTGCCCGTGGGTATTGGCCTGCGTGGACGGCACGTACTGACCGGTTCGCTCGATGATCCCGGCGATACGCAGGGCGTTGATGGCGGCACCGAGGAAGCCGTGGCCCAGCTCGGGGAGGACGTCGCGCAGGTCGTTGCAGGAGAACTCGGCTTTCTGGAGGCCGAAGTGGAGGACGGCCTGTTGTACGAGGAGCAGTGACCAGTCGTCCTGCTTCACGATTTCGTCGAGGAGGAGGTTCTTCTCGTCGGCGGCCAGGCGCTCGGCGAGAGACAGACGCTTCGTCATCTGGTGTCCTTGGGTTGAGGGGCCGGCCGCATTGCCCGCGGCCGGCCTCTGGCGTGTGCGGGCTACTGCTGGGCGTTCTTGAGCGCGAGGCCGCGCTCCTTGATGTAGGCGCCGAGGCTGGTCGGCTGGCCGCTGTCCGGGTGCATGAGCGGCGAGGCGAGGAGGCCGCGGTTCTCCACCTCGCGGTACAGGGCGAGGAGGCTGTCGGCGGTCGCGTCCTTCGACTGCGCGTCGTCGACGTAGGCCGCCGGGTCGACGGCCTCATCTCCGTCGTTCAGCCAGTCCAGGAACGGCTTCGCGATATCGCGGACCCCGTCGGGCTTCTCGATGACCTGCTGATGGAAGGCGGGGCAGCGGGACTTGAGGAACCGCATCCGGTTCTGGATGTCCATCTCCGCGACGACGCCGAACTCGTACTCGACGCCCTTGCGCTGCTCAGCGCGCATGCCGACGGCGACGGGCTCTTTGCGGCCGCGGTCGTTCTCCTGCAGCACCCACTCGGTGTGGGAGCGCATCGTCGCGATGATGTGGCCCGGGTACGAGAGGAGGGCGTCGATCATCTCGTTCTGGATCGGTGTGCCGTCCTTCCAGCCGGCGAAGGAGTTCCCGCCGTACTTGGACTTGGCTTTCTCGACCTGGTCCAGCGTGCCGTCGACGCCTTTCCAGAAGTGGGAGAGGGAGTCGACGACGACGGTGCCGTAGCCGTGTTGGGCGGCGGAGGCGAGGGCTTTGACGAGGTCGCGGGGGTCGTAGCGGTGCATCGAGCAGGAGTCGAACTGGATGCCGTTGACGCCGAGGTAGAGGCTGGCGGACTCGCGCTCGGTGTCGATGACGGCGAAGCGTTCGCCGCCGTTGAGGCCGTGGGCGACGTTGAGGGCGGTCCAGGTCTTGCCGCAGCCGGCGACGCCCTGGATGGACATGCGGGCCTTGACGCGCTCCCGGGTGGCGGGGCGGAAAGTGAAGGGGCTGTCGTCGTACTCGTCGGTGTTCTGCTGCTGGCGTCCGGCGCGGACGGGCTGGCCAAGCTGGTTCATGCGGTTGCTCCTAGGCGTACTGGCGCTCGACCCACGAGGGCAGCGCGGTCATCGGATTGATCGGGTAGCCGGGCCATTCGCCGGACTCGCGGCAGGTGGCGTAGGTGTTGAGGGCGACCGTGTTGAGGTGGCGTCCGACTTCGCGGGCCATCAGGTCGCAGGTGGTGACGACCACCAGGTAGGGCGGCTCTTTCTCCTGCAGCACGAACTGGAACGGGCGCTCGGGGTCGATCAGGTCGAGGGCGATTCCGGCGTCGAGGTAGTACTCCTGTTGCTGGTGATAACCCCAGTCGTGGATGATCTTGGGCAGGTCGAGGGGGTGCGCGGACTTGGTGGTCTTGTAGTCGACGATCTGGCCGTCGTGGCGCAGCCAGTCGAAGCGGGCTCGCCGCCAGACGCCGCTGTCTTCCCAGAAGGCGGACTGTTCGGCGACACCGGACTCGGGGTCGAGCAGTGCAGACGCCTCAGGGTCGGCTCGCAGTACGGCGGCCATGGCTTTGACCTGCTCCAGCTCGGACGGCTTGAGCGGTGTCTTGCCCTCGGCGCGGATCGCGGCGACCTCGGCCTTGACGGCGTTCGTCGTCCACTTCTCCGCGTTGACGACGACCAGCTCGGGGCCGTTACCGAGGACGAGCGTGTGCGCTGCGGTGCCGAGGTCGAACTCCTTCTTCGGTGGCTGCGGATGCTCGGACCAGTACTTGAACTTGGCGGGGCACAGGGTGGCGAGCTTGCGGGCGCCGGTCGACGAGAGGCTGCCGCCGGGCACCGGGTCCTGGTGGTACAGCTCGGCGGGGATGTCGTACAGGCCGGGCTGCACTTCGGCCGGCGCCTCCACGGCGGCGGTCACGCCACACCATCCAGCGGCATCGGGCGGGCGCACGCCTCGCACAGGCTGTCGGTGGCGACCTTCGTGAACGGGCCGTCCTCGCCCTGGCAGCGGGTGCAGCGGATTGCCGTGCGCTCGACGCCGACCATGTGAACGCCGGAGCCTGCCCGGTAGATCGAGGCGACGCTGTAGAAGTCGACATCGTTGCGGCATCCGGCGTGACTGAAGCGCAACTGCCCTTCCAGCGTTGCCCCCTCGGCGACCCGCTCTCGGATGTCGTCGATGAGGCGCAGGAGTTCTGCGCGGCTCATGTTCTGCATGTGAAGCTCCAAAAGGGTGCGTTGGACCGGGCGCCGCCCCTCCAGGGGGGTGGGTGGGGCGGCGCCTCGGCTGCCGCGGAACGCTGGGGGTGCGCTCGACGCGGCGGTCTTGGGTTGTGGTCAGGCGTCGGCGGTGAGGGGCTCGGGCTCGGGCTGGTCCTCGCGCACGCCGGCGAAGTGGTAGCGGCGCACCACGGCCCTGAGTGCCTGCTTCGACCGATCGGTGAAGGCGTCGGCGTCGGCGGACATCCAGTCGATGTACGGCAGGACGCGGGCGATCGCAGCGGCGGCGCGGGCGGCGTCGTCGCGGTCCCACCAGCCGGAGGCCAGGCGCCAGCCGGAGCCGGTGACGATCGCCCATTCCGCGCCGAAGAAGCCGTTGGCGGTGGCGCGGAGGAACAGGCCGTCGACGTCGGTCTTGTAGACGAGCTGCCAGTACTGGCGGGGCTCGGGGTCGTCGCCGTCGTGGCTGAACATCAGGATCGGGACGGCGCCCTGAGTGTCCGCGTCGAAGGTGGTGCGGAGCAGGCAGTTGATGGCGACGAAGATCACGCGAGTCTGGTCGCTGTCGTCGAGCTCGTCGAAGTCCTTGCCAAAGATGGCGTGGGCGAGCGGCTTGTGGAGCGGCTCGTGCGGCAGCAGTCGGTCGGTGGTGGCGTTCGGCGAGTGCACGTAGGGCCGGTAGCCGGGCGGCAGGTCCGGGGAGTCCTTCGGTTCCTGCGAGTCCTGCCAGGACTGGTAGCCGTTCAGCAGGGTGCGGTACTCGGTGTCGCTGAGGACGACGGCGACGCCGTTGTCTTTGGCGTCGTAGATGTGGCGGCTGTAGCGGTTGCCGTGGCTGTCGCAGGCGTCCTCACCGGTCAGGAACTCGTCGAGGGCCTGGTGTGCCTTGTCGAGGGGAAAGCTGATCTGCGGCATCGAGTCTCCATGGGATGCTGGTGGTGGATGCCCCGCCGTTACGCCCGGCGGGGCCTTCTTTTGTCTGGGCTATGCGGCGCGGGCTGCTCGCTGCCGGGCCGCGTAGGCGCGCTGCCGTCGGCGGCCGTCCGGCTTTTTCGCGTACTGCTCGCGGTCGTATTCGCGGCGGGCTTCTTTGCAGCCGTCGCAGGGTTCTTCGCCGCGCTGCATGTGGGTTTGGTAGCCGGAATAGCTGGGGCAGCCTTGGGGCTCCTTGCGCGACGCCCCCCGCCGGCCCCGGCGGGCCTGCACGTATTCGGTGTTGGCCCGCTTGGAGGCGACGCAGGGTTCTTCGCCGCGCTTCACATGCCGCTGGTAGGCGGTGCGGGTGCCGGAGCAGCACGCCACGGTCCGGCGGCGCGGGTTCGGCGCCTCGCCGGTGGGCTGCTTCGTGCGGATGCCGATGACCTCGGCAAGGGCTTCGGCGAAGGCTTCGGGGTCGATCGTGGTGCTCACAGGGTTCTCCCTTCAGGTGTGGAGTTGGTCGCGGCCTCGCCGGCCGGTGTCATCCGGCGCGGCGGCGGGTCAGTGGGTGTGGCCGGGGCTGGCGACGGGTCCGAGGAGTCCGGCGTCGCGGGCCGCCCATAGCGGGCGGACGTCGATGGGCCCGGTGGCCTGGTCGGCGGGATCCGTGGTGTCGCGGACCATCGGCGGCACGGTGATGCGGTGGGCGTTCGCCTCTGCGGCGATCTGGGCGCCGAACCGGGCCCGGAACCGGAGGACTTCGGCGCGGAGCCGGTCGCACTCTTCGATGACGTCGTCCTTGTCGGCCTGCAGCTGAACGACGAGTTCCTCGGCCTGGCCCTGCTTGGCTGCGGTGTCGGCGAGCTTCTGCTGGAGGAGGGCGATGTCGTCGCCGGCCCGGTGGGTGATAGTGAGCAAGCGCCGGTTCTCGTCGCGGAGTTCCGCAACCTTGTCGACGGCGCGGCGGCTGCCGGTACCACGCAGGCCGGGGATCAGGTCGTTGAGGGTCACGACGCCTCGCCCTTCAGTAGCTGGTTGATCTCGCGTGCGGTGGTGAGCTCGGTTTCGAGTTCGGTGCAGCGGGCGGTGAGTCGGCCGATGGCGTGGCGGGCGAGCGCGTTCATCAGGCCCGCGGTCGGCGACAAGCGCGGCGACGGCACCGGGGCGGTCACGACGCGGTCACCTCGTTCGCGGTGGCGCGAAGTGCCGTCAGCACCTGCAGCGGGGTGCGTCCCGGCGCCCGCTCCCACGGCATGACGAGCTGGTCGCCGAGGTGGGTGACGAGGGCGTCCCACGCCTGGAGCGTTGCCTCCTCCGCGTCGGTGCTGCCCGCGCCAGGCACGTAGCCGGCTGCGCGGTCGATGGCCGACATGATCGGATTCAGCAGCGGGTCCCAGCCCTCCGCCTCCAGCAGGTCGGCTGTGCCGCGAAGGACGGCGGCTACACGGGAGCGGGTCACGGACAGCGTCACCATCTACGCCACCTCCCACAGGTCGCGGGAGCGCTTTACGAGCGACGCCTCGGCGGTGACGAGGGCGAGCCGTTCGATGACTTCCTTGCCTGCCAGGTCGAGGCAGAGCGTGACCGCGGTACCGATGGCGATGTAGATGTGGCCGTCGCGGACGTCGAGGGCGATGTCGTCCGGGTTGTCGCCGACGATGATGTCCGCGTGGGTCATGCGGGTCGCGCTCATGCGGCGCCTCCAGGCGTCCAGTTCGGGTAGTCGTCATCGCAGGAGCAGGCGTCGGGGTGCTCGCACGCCATGCGGGCGAATGGGTCCAGGGAGGCGACGACGATCTGCCGCACCAGCTCGGCCAGCGACACGTCCAGGTCGGCGATCGGGCGGGGCCTCGACGGGGCGGTCACGACAGCACCGCCGTCGGCTGCTCGGGCCGCAGTGCGGTCGCCGACAGAACCTTGTCCGCCTGGTGCCACTTCGCGAGGACCGTCTCCCGGTCGCCCAAGTCCTCGACGGACAGCGGGGAGATAGGGCGGCCAAGCTCCAACTCGGCACGGTCCGCAGCAGTGGCCGCCTCACGGACCGACGCGGGCAACAGGCCGGCCTGGAAGTAGCGGACAGCGTCAGGGGTCGGGATACGGAGATCGCTCATCGGGCGCCGCCGAGGGCGGCGATGCTGAAGTTGGCCACAGTCCGGTCGGCGGCCCGGACGTGTCCTAGGCCAAGGGACGTGTTCACGCTCGCCCGCAGCTCCCCCGGGGCGATCCGCTGGAGGTAACGCTCAACGTCCTCGACCAGCGTCTCGGGCTGGGTGGTCAGGGGGGCAAGGTCGATGCCGTCGAACGTGACGAGGACGGGGTTCTGGGATGATGAACTCACGGTTCACTCCTGTTTCTTCAGGGTTCTTGGTAGGCGTTGGGGGGCGCCGGGTCACGAGTTAAGCCCACGAACGGCCCTGAGGGAAGATGGTTCTTGCATATTTTTTGACGTTCTGTTCGCACCCGGTGCGTTTCCGTAACCGCAGGTCGAAGCGATGGCCAGAGCCAAGGTCACCCTTCGTCGGCGAGTCGTTCGAACGCTTCGACGCCTTGCCCGTTGTAGGTGCGCCACAGCTGCTCGCCTTTGTCGCAGCGGCGGTCGATGTCCCTGCAGCCGGGGCATCCCGCGAAGTGGACGGCATAGTCGCTGTAAGCCTGCTGTATGGGGCTGAGCTGACCGGCAACCGAGGTTATGCGCCCGTCACTTCCAGCGTCGGCCTGTGGGTCTCTACGCTCGTCCATGTCGACGCTCCGATCGTCGGCCACTCCCCCGGGCCGCGGTGGCAGCGGTCGCGGGGGTCTTTGCTGTGGTCACGATACTCCGGCGGGATAGGCGGTATAGGCCGTCTAGGTTGGCTTGTCTCGCCTGTCGGTCTAGGTCCACCTAGCGTCCGGATCATGAAGTGGGAGCCGGAGGTGCCGAGGTGGAAGCAGGTCTATGACCTGATGAGCGAGCGGATCGCCGACGGCACTTACCCACCCGGCGGCAAGCTCCCGTCCGCGATGGCGATCTGCGACGAGTTCGGCATCTCGCAGGTGACCGCGAAGCGCGTGTTGACGGAACTCCGGCAGGCCGGGCTCGCCGCTATGTATCCGGGCGTCGGCACGTTCGTCACCGAGCTGCCACAGCCTGAGGGCTGACCGCTGTCAGACCCCGCGGCTACGCTTTGATCTATGCCTCCCACTCCCCCGCCTCCGGGCCGTATGCGCCCGTCTGCCGTGGTGAACGCGGAGATCCGCGCGCTCGTGCAGCGGGCCGGCGGCTGGCTGTACGGGGAGACGCGCGAACGGTACGAGGTACTCCGCGACGAGTGGACGGTGGCGACGGCTGCCGAACGGCGGTGCGGGGACGTGGTGAAGGCGGCGTGACCGCGGCAGCTTAGGATCTCCACTCGTGGCTGACATCGACTTCCCCGCTGACCTGCTCGAGCTGGAACGTTCCGCCTGGGCGGAGCATCAGCGTGGCGAGCTGACCGTCGAGTCCGCGGCGAAGGTACAGGCCGGGGTGACCGCGCTCGCTAAGACCCTCAAGGCGAACCGGTATGAGGTGGAGATGGCCCTCAAGAAGGCCGTGCGGCACGCGGAGATAGCGGCCTGACAGCAGCGCACCCCGCCGGGGTTCCACGCTCGACGGGGTGCAGCAAACCCGACTAGTCAGCTGTCGGATGATGCGATCACTTTAGGCGTCGCCACTGACAACACGGGGGCTACGCCTCGTCCGGCCAGGTCGTCAACACGGTGCCGGTCTCCTCGTCGACGAGGGTGACGCGGGCCCCGTCGATGCTGCTGTGCTCGCCGATCCACCGCGTGAACTTCCGGTCCACCGTTGCCCGGTCGGCCCACCAGCCGTGCATGACGGGCCGCTCCCCGGCGTACAGGGTGAGGTGAAAGCGCTGATCATCCACGGCCACAGGCTACGGCCCGGCGACGGGATCGAAGCCTGCACGCACTGCAGGCCGGATACCGAGCTCGGGCTGCTGGATGGATAGCTGTACTGGTTTCGGGTACTTCGTGCGGAAATCCCCTAATTCGATCGGAGCGCCATCATGGTCATCAAGAGACTCCACGACATGGGCATCCGCAGCGAACACGCCTACATGGCCGCCATCGGCAGCATCGGCCTCTCCATCGCCTCCTGGTACACCAGCCTGAAAGCCGAACCCGTCGGCGGGCTCGGCTTCCGGCGGGGTCGCGGACTCGCCCGTGCCGATCGGTGGGGCATCTTCGTCGGCGAATGGGCGCCCACCTTCTTCGGCCTCGGCGTCGCCCTCTCCCACTACGAGCAGCACGACGGCACCCTTACCGCCAGCGTCCACGAAATGCGGGAGCAGAAGAAGACCGGCTGACACGAGTGCGCCCGCCTCGACGGGGGTGGCGAGGCGGGCGCAGGGGCAGTGGCACGGGGCGGTCGGCACTCAGCTCTTCTTGCGAGCGTTGCCCCCCGAGCGGTCGAGGTGTCCGTACACGGTGGTGCGGGGCACGCCGAACAGGTCGGCGATCTCCTGCACGGTCTTCTCCCGCTTGTCGTACAGCTCCTGAGCGAGCGCGGCCTGGTCGGCGGCGAGCTTGGGGCGGCGACCTCCGACGCGTCCTCGTGCTCGCGCGGCGGCGAGGCCGTCCATGGTGTTCGCGTGGATGAGTTCGCGCTGGAACTCGGCCATGACGCCGAGCATGCCGAACATCGCTCGCCCCTCGGGGGTCGAGGAGTCGATGCCCTGCTCGATGATGTGCAGCCCGATCCCCCGCTCCTGCAGCTCGGCGCCGAGCGTGACGAGGTGGAGGAGTGAGCGGGAGATGCGGTCGAGGCGCGTCGCCTTGAGCATGTCGCCTTCGCGCATGCGCTTCAGCAGGATGTTGAACTCGGGCCGGGACGCCTTGGCGCCGCTGGCGTAGTCGATGTGGATGTTCTCTTGCTTGACGCCCGCCTTCAGGAGGGCGTCGATCTGGTGGTCCGGGTTCTGGTCGGCTGTGGAGACCCGGGCGTATCCGAAGTCCATGACGGAAACCATACACGCGCACTGTTATCCGTCATAGATTTTCGACACGCGTTCTCGACAACAACTTGCTGCAACGCTAGGCTCGTTGACGAGATGACGGCATACGGTGGTTTCTCGTCACCAAGCGATCAAGGGGCGGTATGGCACACACCGAGGAAGAACTGCGGGAGGCGTCCGAGCGGGTCGGACTTCCCTTCAGCTACATCCAGCGCCTCATGGCGGCCGACCAGTACGACCCTCAGGACCCCCGATCGCACGACACGCTGGGCAGGCAACTCACGGTGGTCTTCGATCACTACATAGCTAAGTGCCTCGCCGCACCCGACCCGATCGCAGCCCTGCGTCAGCTGGGTTTCGAGGAGACCGCCGACGCGCTCGACAAGCGCTGACACGACGAAGCGCCCCCGCTCCCCGCCGCCGGATGGCAGCAAGGGAACGGGGGCGCAGTTGTGTCGGGTCAAAGGCAGAGGGAGAGTGCGACCGAGATCTGTACGAGCAGGTCGAGCACGGAGTTCACCTCCCTCCGTCGGACGGCAGGGGGGTCTCGTCGTCGGGCGGCCAGTCGGGTTCGCGGAACAGATCCTCGTACTGGACTCGAGGCTGCGGGGGTTCGATGTCGTCGTCGGGCATGAAGCTCCCCTACTTGCTCTTGACCGGCGGCTCGTCGGGCCGGGGCTTCNGTCCGTGAGAGCCGCTGAGAGCGCGGCGGCTTCGGCCTCGTCGACCGGGTCGGAGACTGGGGGCGGCAGCGGCGGAGTCTCGTCGGCAGGTGGCGGGGCCGGGGCGTCGGGTACGGGCTGCGGTTCGGCGAGGCCGAGGCGGACGAGTGACGTCATGTCGCCGGCCGATGCGTCGACGCGGCGGGCCACCGGGCGAGCTTCCGGCATATCGCACTCCAGTTCTCAGGCGTCGATGTGGCGGATGTAGCGGGCCGCGCGTTCCGACATCGGCTCCGCGGGCGGCGGCTCCAGGCCCTGCTTGCGGATGTGCGCCACCAGTCCGCGTACCCGGCCGAGGAGCCAGCCGATCGCCTCGTCCTGGTCTGTGATCCTCA
>BMPS01000044.1 GCA_014647715.1 Streptomyces cinereus | reverse complement strand
TTGATGAGATTGCTCATTTGGCGTAGTACTTGAAGCCTTTTAGTAACTACCCTTCGTTGATTTTAATTAAAATTTTCTAATAGGGCCTATCTATATATTTATTGGATGCTGATTTGTAGACAAGTTAATTGATAAAAATAGGGGCGATTTGCCCCTGTTTTTTCGCCTAAATAAAATTGTCTAAAAAACCCTGGTTTTTTAGACAATTAAAGGATACTTAAAAATACTCGACAAAAGTATTTAAATCCCTATTTCTCCGTTTTCTGTGCTGACCCCAGGTTAAAGACAAAGAGCCGATGCTTGTCTAAGATTGAACCCTAAGTAATTCACATCAACACCCTTATTGCGATTTTAGCTGAATTATGCATTAGTTTTCGCTACACTGATACAAATTTTATTTTGAGATCAGACGCATGAATGCTTTTGACATTGCTGCTATTTTCTTGACCTTGACTGCCTTACTTGCTTATATCAATCATCGCTTTATCGGTCTACCGACTACCATCGGTGTGATGGTCATCTCACTGCTGCTGTCACTTATTGCGATTGTTCTCAATGCCTTAGGGTTTGATACACTGATTGATTATGAAAAAATGCTGGTCGGTCAGCTTGATTTCACTGAAATACTCATGGATGGGATGCTCTCCATGTTGTTATTTGCTGGTGCATTGCATATCAACTTGCAAGATTTACGACGCTATAAGCTGCCTATAGCCTTGCTTGCTGTGGTAGGTACGGTGGTATCAACCTTTATTGTCGCAGGACTGACGTATGTCGCCTTACGATGGCTAGGATTTAACCTTGGTTTTATCTGGTGTTTATTGTTTGGGGCGCTCATTTCACCAACCGACCCGATTGCTGTTATGGGGATTTTAGCCAATGCTAATGCCCCTAAAAGCCTTAACACCGTAATTTCGGGCGAGTCATTATTTAATGATGGGGTTGGGGTGGTGATTTTTATGTTGCTACTTGGCGTACTGACAAGCGGCGAGATACCAACAGCAGGGCATATTGGGCATTTATTGTTAATTGAAGCAGGCGGCGGTATTTCATTTGGCTTGTTACTAGGTGCCGTGCTGTATTATTTGTTAAAAAGCATTGATTCGTATCAAGAAGAGGTGTTATTAACCTTGGCTGGGGTGTTAGGCGGTTATGCGTTGGCCAGTCACTGGCATTTATCAGCACCACTTGCGATGGTTGTCGTGGGTTTAATGGTCGGCAATCAAGGGCGAAGCTATGCCATGAGCGATAATACTCGTCACTATGTGGATTTGTTTTGGGAACTCGTTGATGAGATTTTAAACGCCATTTTGTTTGTATTGATTGGTCTTGAAATTGTGATGGTCAGTTTGAATAGCAATTTGCTAATAGCGGCGATATTAGCGGTAGCTATTGGTTTACTCGCTCGTTTGATGGTTGTTGGCGGTGTAACGTTTAATCTACAAAAATATTTAGGTTTGCCCAAAGGTGCTTGGAAGGTGTTGACTTGGGGTGGACTGCGAGGCGGTATTTCAGTGGCATTAGTATTACAATTACCTGCCGGTGCCGAGCGAGATTTGTTATTAACGTTGACTTATGCGATTGTGGTATTTTCCATTTTAATTCAAGGTCTAACGATTGGCCGAGTGGCAAAAAGTGTGACAGCCAGTCAGCTAAAGGTGCTATAAAGGTATCAATATGTTTGAATTAATCCTATCTTTTATTGATTATTTGCCTACCTATGTCAGTATGGTGAGCCAAGCGGATATGCTAGGCGACAAAGTGAATGAATACCAAACCATTATGACATCAGCGAATCATCTATTGCAGCAGATGATAAGCCGCATTCCATATTTGATAGTTGCTTCACTTGTGTTTGTAATATTTTGGGTGTTGTCGATTTTTTTTAAAAAAGCGGTCACTAGAATACTAGGGAGTCGTAAACACCATCAAAATTTAGTTACAGTCTTTAGGCGGGTGGGTAGTGCACTTATTTTATTTTTAGGCTTTATGGTCGCCATGATTATCGCTGTACCAAGCTTCACACCGGGTAAACTCATTGGTGCATTAGGGATAGGTTCGGTTGCGATTGGTTTTGCTTTTAAAGACATCTTCCAAAATCTATTATCAGGCATATTGTTATTATTATCAGAGCCATTTCGTATTGGCGACCAAATTATTTCGGGCAATTTTGAAGGCACGGTCGAAGATATTCAAATACGTGCAACCACAATCCGCACCTATGACGGCAGAAAAGTCGTAATTCCTAATTCTCAACTTTATACCAGTACCATGACCGTCAATACTGCCTATTCACAACGCCGTCTAGAATTCGATGTAGGCATCGGGTATGAAAACAACATCATTGATGCTCAACAAGTGATTTTAAGTGTGTTAAAGGCAGCGCCAACGGTATCGAAACTGGCAGAACCGTCTGTAATTGCTACAGCGTTAGCAGATAGCAGCGTGGTTTTAAGGGTGCGTTGGTTTATCGATGATGGTACACAGACTAATCGAGTAGCTTCTATCAATGAAGTTATTATTTTGGTTAAGGAGGCATTGGAAGAAGCGAATATATCCATTCCTTTTCCGATTACTACATTGGATACCAACCATCCATTATTGGTAAAAATAGAAAATAGTTCAGCTATAAAAAACTAACCTTGTCCTTTAATCAAGTAAAATTATTATGATGGATTTAAGCACATTAACGTTTACCAAAATAAAAGATAATCCTAAACTAGTTGATCAATCTTTTAGCTTGTATAAAACCTCAGTTGTCCCCGACAAGGCATCAGTAGAAGTTACCGACGCCCTTGCACTGACGCAAGAGGATATTGAAAATTTAACCGATCAAGGATTTGATGAGAAAACTATCGAAGCTGTTGCCCAAGCGGTAAATGAGCAGCTTAGTAGTAATGCCAATGAAGATGAAGATAGCGATAAAACTGACAGGAAATCGACCACAGAACCTCATTTAAATGCTAAGCATCAAACTCATAATATTGACGCCTCAAATGAACCAAATAAAACGTTAACCTTTGAGATGATCGACAAGAATATTCATCAAACTGTACAAAAGCAGTTAGAAGAACAGCAAGAAGCTCAGTACGAAGCCTTTAAACAGTATCTTGCTAAAAAAAATAGCGAACAAACCATTGATTATCGTCAAGTGCGTATCAATATCGAATCGGGGGCATTACCCACACGGGCATTTTATTTGTTAAATGGACTGGCGGCAATCATTGCTGGTTTTGGTTTATTGGCCAACTCCCCTGCCGTTGTGATTGGTGCGATGCTAGTGGCGATGCTGATTGGACCTATCAGCGGTATTGCGCTAGCCATTATCGATGCGCGTTTTGCCTTACTCAAAAAATCCTTACTGACGTTATTTTCAGGCGGTGTGCTGATATATGCGATTGGTATGATATTAGGCTTGCTTTACCCAGAACAGTCACAAAGCCAAGAAATCATCGCCCGTACCGCCCCCAATACTATGGATGTAATGGTAGCACTCGCAGGCGGAACTGCCGGTGCGTATGCCATGATTTCTCGCAATTTATCTGTTGCCGTAGTAGGAGTAGCAGTGGCGACCGCTTTGGTGCCACCGCTGACCGCTAGCGGCATATTGTTAGCAAATGGTAAATACGATTTGGCATTAGGGGCATTGATTTTGACGCTAACCAATATCTTAGCGATTCAGTTTACCAATGCACTTGTGCTCTGGGTTGCAGGGTTTCGAAGGCTTGATACCGATGCCGCAGAAGATGAAAGAGTTAAGGATTCTAAATGGCAGCAAAGCTTACTATTTATACGTCGCAATGCCGTATCCTTGGTACTGTTAATCGGGATTAGTATTTATTTAACCCTGAATTTTCAGCAAAAACTTAAACAACAAAGTTATGAAGCAGCCGTCAATAAAATTGTTAAACAATCCATTGCAAATCAGCCAAATTATGTAGTTAGCATTAGCTATGATGTGGCAGATAAAACCCCTAAAAAATCGCCTATTGATACGTCTAAACCTTACCTTATTCGCGTATTATTACAAGGTTTAACAGCACCGAAACATAGTGATATCCAATCAATGGAACAAAAAATTATTGCATTATCTAAGGCGCGCTTTCCAAGTCGCCCACAAGCTAAACTGCAAGTACGATTCGTACCAGAGCAAGTCATTGAAACAACGCCAATCACTAAAGATGATGTTAAACTTGATGAGGCATCACTTAGTCAGATTAAAGAGAGTAACAAGTAAGACTCAATTATGTTATTTATTGCCAAAAGGGTAAGCAATAGTGTTTGTAGTGTGAATCATCAATAATACCTCTTGTTTTTGTTGAAGAATAGAACCGCTAATTATATGTCAGCGGTTTTTTCATATTAGAAATTCCTAAGTACTAATTCATGGGTGCTTATTGGAATAGCTTTTTAATAAGTCGTCAAACAACATACATATTGTAATTTTATGATAAAGTAAACAATTATCAATATTCTAAAAAGTGTTCGTTTTTTAGACAGATGAGATTTAATTAAAAATGTTGCAAAAAATCCCTTAAAGTATTATTTTTCGGTTTTCTGTGCTAACCTCCTTATAAACTTACGTAGTAATCCCGTCAATTAAATATCAAACAAATGTATTCAATATTATATTTGACCCGAATTCTATGCTGATCCTTATCACGCAATATGCTAAGGCTTACACAAAAATTCTTGCAATCTCAATTGTTAAATTTACATTTTAAGCCGATAGCCAACGCCAACCTCTGTTAAGAAATGCTTAGGTCGTGAAGGATTGTCTTCAAGCTTTTGTCGCAAATTTGACATAAAAATTCGCACATAATGCCCTTGGTCTTGGTGCCCTTTACCCCACACTTCATCAAGGATTTGCTCATGGGTGAGCACACGCTGAGAATTGCGAATCAGTACTGAGAGTAAGCGATATTCAATGGGCGTTAAATGCACAACCTCACCATTTTTACTCACCTCACGTTGACTAGTATCAATACAAATATCACCCATTTGAACGATAGCATCATTGTCTTGGTTATTCTGGTAACGACGCAGCAACGCATTCACCCGCGCTAACAACTCCCCCATACTAAAGGGCTTTGTTAGATAATCATCCGCTCCGTAATTAAGCGCTTGTATCTTATCTTGCTCATTACTACGTGCGGATAAGACGATAATGGGCAGTTTTGACCAAGTACGGATATCATTGATAATCTCAAGTCCATCACTGTCTGGCAAGCCTAAATCAAGAATAATTAAATCAGGGCGACGTGTTGCCGCTTCGATAAGGCCTCGTTGCCCAGTTTCTGCGGTATAAACGACCCATGCTTCGTCTTCTAATACTTTTTTAATAAAACGGGCAATATGGGGCTCATCTTCAATGATTAAAATCGTTTTCATAGGTTCGTTATCTAGGTCGGTAAATTCTCATAATCTGAGGGTGAATTAATCGAAATATGCGATTGATTATGTAATTGGCTAGCAAACTGTCGTTGTTCGATTTGGCTAGGTTGAGGTAGTTCTATGGTAAAACATGCCCCATGCGGTACCACATTGGTGACGCTCAGCGTGCCCCCCAAACTTTTTACCAGTTCACGACTTAAGGCTAAACCCAGCCCTAAACCGGTTACTGTGCTTTCTGGATTACCACGAGTAAAGCGTTCAAAAATCTTAGCTTGCATCTCAATGGGTACACCATCACCGGCATCAATAACATTAATTTTAAAATGATTTTGGCTGTCTGATAGTGCTTGAATATGAATGGGTGACCCTAACGGTGAGTAATTAATGGCATTGGTGAGTAAATTATTAAGAATTCTTGCCAATAATAATTCATCGGTATAGATAAATTGTAGGGCGTCTGGAATATCCACAATGATATCTCGAGTGCCAAGAGCAAACTCTAATTGAGTTAATATTCCACCAATCAATTCTTCAAGGCTAATCCATTGTTTATTAACGCTTATACCGCCTGATTGCAGTGACGCATAATCTAAAATATTGACCACCAAACGTCCAATGGCCCTACTTTGCTGTTGGATATCTAATGCTAGTTGATGCTGTTCTTGCTCAGTTTGTGTTAGTTGCAATAAACTTTCAGCGAGCGTGGATAATACCGCAAGCGGTGTGCGAATATCATGGGACAATGCCGATAACAGCGTTCCTCGCAGCTGCTCTGATTTTACTTGAATCACCGCTTCTTGAGCAACTTTTGCCAAATAAATTCGCTCCAATGCCAAGGCAATTTGGGCAACTGCCACATCTAAAAAACGCTGTTGTTCAGGCTGATTAAAATAACTGGTATCTTTGGGCAAGACGGCAATTACCCCTAATACTTGCCCTGAAGCTGCCAGTGGACGGTATTGCATTTTGTTCGCCGTAAGCGTGTTGGTGCCAAATCCTGCAAGCTGATTATGGTCATATACCCACTGCGTCACTGCCCAATCAAATTCTGACGGTACAGCGGTATCACTCACCAAGTTTAACCGACCTTGATTGTTGGGCGTGACAACTAATGCATAACTGGCTAAATGTTGTAATAACCACAGCGTCGCATGGTCAGCAATCTGTTCAGTTTTACGTGCCGCACTTAAGCCTTGGCTTAATTCACTTATCGATTTGGCTTGGAGCTCACGACGACGAGCGGATTGGGCTTGAAACCGTAACCCAACCGCTAAGTTATTAATTAATAAAGAGACGACAATCAACACCCCAAAGGTCAATAGATATTGTACATCGCTTACCGAAAAAGAAAATTTTGGCTCAACAAAGAAAAAATCAAAGCTTAATACGCTAACAATAACCGCAAAAATCCCAGGAAAACGACCGAAACGTACCGAAACAAACACGATTATCAGTAAGTACAGCATTAAAACATTAGCTAAATCCAGCCATTGGGTGAGTTTAGCAAGTGAGGCAGTGACCAACGTACAACCCACGGTTGCGACCAGATAGCCCCTTACGTTATGGTTTGCCCATAACTCTTGATAATTCGGCGTTTTGCTAATAAGAGAAGCTGATGTATTCGGAGTGGTGTCAGCCACTTGATTAACTATGATTAAGTCAAGCTTGGTGTCTTGTTTACCGATTTGCTCGATCAAAGAATTTCGCCAACACCCCAATTTGGGTCGTTGTTGTCCAATGACAATGCGTCCAATATTAAACTGATGGGCATAGCTCGTCAGTCCTTCAGCAACACTATTGGCGGTAATAATCTGGGTCGTTGCCCCCATGTATTCCGCCAAACGTAGGGCATCTAAGATTTTTTGCTTATTTTTGGAAAGGTTAGATGGGGTTTCCACATGGGTCACATACCATTTGGTATGCAAGCTACCCGCAAGTCTAGCAGCATGGCGAATCAGGCGTTCATTATTACCAGTACTACTTAAGCCGACTAATAGTTGGTCTGTGGTGTTCCATATTGGTGAAATCCGTGCCTGTTTACGATAATTACGCATATCGGTATCAACACGGTCAGCAGTACGACGCAGTGCCAATTCACGTAAGGCTATCAGATTGCCTTTGCGAAAAAAATTTTTTACTGCATTTTTGGCTTGATTGGGCAAATATACCTTGCCTTCCTCTAACCGTGTTAATAGTTCATCGGCAGGCAAATCGACCAACACCACTTCATTGGCAGCATCAAAAAACCAATCCGGTAGTGTCTCTCGCACCGCTATGCCGGTGATTTGATTGACCACATCATTAACACTTTCTAAATGCTGTACATTTAAAGTAGTATAAACATTGATGCCTGCATTGATTAGCTCTTCCACATCTTGCCATCGCTTAGGATGACGGGAAGTCGGCACATTGCTATGGGCCAGTTCATCAACCAACAGAATATCTGGGTGAATCGCTAAAGCGGCATCGATATCAAATTCTTTAAGGGTTTGTCCTCGATAGTCAATTTGCTTGAGTGGTAAAATCGTTAAGCCTTCGAGCAATGCAGCGGTTTCGCTACGTCCATGCGTTTCCACAATGCCGACAAGTACGTTAAAGCCCTGAACTTGGGCTTGTCGTGCTGCCATCAGCATATCGTAAGTTTTACCCACACCTGCTGATGAGCCAAAGAAAATCTTGAGCTTGCCTCGGGTCGTGGTCAACGTCTCTGCCTCAATTTGATTGAGTAGCTCATCAGGGTTGGGGCGGTTATCAGTCATGCCTTGCTCTTATGTTTACTTTATTGTTTTGAATTAGCCAGTTTATCTAAAGCCACGTTAACTGCCAACACATTCACCACTGGCTCACCTAAAACGCCAAATTGCGGGGCTTGGGTATTATTACTAATGGCTTTTTTAACCGTATCTACGCTAATGCCTCGTTGTTTGGCAATACGACCCACTTGCCATTCAGCAGCTGCAGGTGAGATATGGGGGTCAAGACCACTGGCAGAGGCAGTCACCAAATCAAGCGGGATTGGGACAGTATTGCTGGGGTCGCTTGCTTTTAATTTGCTAACGGCGGCTTGCACATTTTTCGCCAGCTCAGGGTTTAGAGGACCTAAGTTACTGCCTGTTGAAGCTTTAGCATCGTATTTCGCCGCTGACGGGCGTCCCCACAGATATTTAGGGTCATCAAAATTTTGCCCAATTAGGCGTGAGCCAATCGTTTTACTTTGGCTATCTTTATATAGACTACCATTGGCTTGCATTGGCATCATCAGTTGCGAGACGGCGGTCATCCCCAGCGGATACAGCACCCCTAGAATCATGCTTAAGATGATAAACAATAGCAATGCCGGTTTTAGCATGGCAAATTGAATGGCGGATTGGTTGTTATTATCGGTATAGATTGTCGTATTCATCGTATTTTCCCTCAGGCTATGCTAAATGCAAGGTGTTTAAAATCACATCAATCACTTTAATCCCAATAAATGGCAGTATTAATCCACCTAAGCCGTAAATTAACAGGTTGGTGCGTAGTAACGTCGCTGCTTTGGCAGCACGGTATTTCACGCCTTTTAACGCCAGTGGAATCAACGCAATGATGATTAACGCATTAAAGATGACGGCAGATAAAATGGCACTGGTTGGGCTACCTAAATGCATGATATCTAACACTTTTAACGCAGGGTAAGTGCTGGCAAAGGCAGCAGGAATAATGGCAAAATATTTTGCCACGTCGTTGGCAAGGCTAAAAGTCGTTAAAGCACCACGGGTCATTAGCATCTGTTTGCCTGTTTGCACCACTTCAATGAGTTTGGTGGGGTTGGAATCTAAGTCCACCATATTCGCCGCTTCTTTTGCCGCTTGGGTACCACTGTTCATGGCAACAGCCACATCGGCTTGTGCCAAGGCAGGGGCATCATTGGTACCGTCACCAGTCATGGCAACCAGTTTACCTTGCTCTTGGTAACTACGAATACGAGCCAGTTTTTGCTCTGGGGTGGCTTCTGCCATAAAATCATCAACGCCTGCTTCTGCGGCAATCGCAGCGGCGGTTAAGGGATTGTCTCCAGTAATCATCACAGTACTAATGCCCATGCTACGCAGTTCAGCAAATCGCTCTTTAATGCCTGTTTTTACAATGTCTTTTAGCTCAACCACACCCAGTACTTTTTTACCATCGGCAATGACCAGTGGCGTACTACCACGGCGAGCGACTTCTTCGACTTGGTGTTTAATGTTGTCTGACATGATGCCACCTGCCTGTTCAACCCAGCGGGCAATGGCATCAAAGGCACCCTTACGGATTTGTCTGCCGCCAATATCGGTACCACTCATCCGAGTTTGGGCAGTAAATTCAATCGCTTCGTAAGGCCGAGTTTTAAAATTAGCATCAGTCAAATTAAACTGCTGTTCCGCCAGTTTAACAATACTGCGTCCTTCTGGGGTTTCATCGGCCATTGAAGCAAGCATCGCTGTTTCTGCCAATTCACTGGCAGTAATACCTTGTGTTGCCACAAACTGCGACGCTTGGCGATTCCCGTAAGTAATGGTGCCTGTTTTATCGAGCATTAACACATCGACATCGCCTGCGGCTTCGACCGCACGCCCTGAGGTGGCAATCACATTGGCTTGCATCATACGGCTCATCCCAGCGACGCCAATGGCTGATAACAAACCGCCAATCGTGGTCGGGATTAAACAAACCAGCAATGCCACCAAAATCACCAGCGACGTTGGAATACCTTGACCTGACGCTTTGACGGCAAATTGTGAAAAAGGCAGTAATGTGACGCACACCATTAAAAAGATAAACGTTAACGCCACCAATAAAATGGTTAACGCAATCTCATTGGGCGTTTTATTGCGTTTTGCCCCTTCGACGAGTGAAATCATACGGTCTAAAAAGCCTTGCCCAGCCGCTTGGGTAATACGAATGATGAGCCAGTCTGACAATACCCGAGTCCCACCCGTCACCGCATTAAAGTCGCCACCGCTTTCGCGAATCACAGGGGCGGACTCTCCCGTAATCGCTGATTCATCCACCGAGGCTAAGCCTTCAATCACTTCACCATCGGCAGGAATCACTTCACCGGCTTCCACCAATACGATATCGTCTTTATCCAATTCTGTGGCAAGCACGGTCATGGTGGCAGTACGGTCTTCGATATTAAGGAGTTTACGGGCTTTGACGTCTTGACGAGCCTGTTTAAGGCTAGCGGCTTGCGCTTTGCTACGTCCTTCTGCCAAGGCTTCGGCAAAATTGGCAAACAAAATCGTAAACCATAGCCAAAGGGTTACGCTCAAATCAAAGCCAAACTCTGAGCGATGTTCGGGGAAAATTAAGGCTTGAATCGTTAGTAACGTGGTTAAAATACTGCCCACATACACCACAAACATCACCGGATTACGCCACTGTACTTTAGGGTTTAGTTTAGCAAACGTTTCTTTTAACGCAGATTTGACCAATTCAGGAGCAAACATGCTTTGTGGTGTTTTTTTATGATGAGGTTCATTCGGCTGATGGTTTGTATTTATGGGCTGATTAGGACTAATAGTTTGTGTCATGATAAATTCCTTTAATGTGAGTCTGCGACGGCTACTGGTGCATCCAGATTTGCTCAATAATTGGGCCGAGTGCTAACGCTGGGATAAAAGTCAAAGCCCCAACCAATAACACCGTGCCGATAAGTAGCCCAACAAATAGTGGTGTAGTGGTTGGTAGCGTACCGTTATTGACAGGTAATCGTGGTTTTTTCGCCAGCGAACCTGCCAATGCCAGTACGGGTAAAATAACCCCAAACCGACCTACCAGCATGGCAATCCCCAACATCACATTATAAAAAGGAGTATTGGCACCCAGTCCTGCAAAGGCAGAACCATTGTTGTTTGCCGCCGAACTAAACGCATATAAAATCTCACTAAAGCCATGAGCAGATGGGTTAAATACCCCGGCTTGACCTGTCTCCGTCATCACACTAATCGCTGTACCGATGAGTACTGTCAACGGTGCAGCAAGCAGTCCTAATACCACCATTTTCATCTCATACGGTTCGATTTTTTTGCCCAAATATTCAGGGGTACGACCAATCATCAGTCCTGACACAAACACGGCCAAGATTGCAAACAACAACATGCCATAGAGACCGGCACCGACACCGCCAAATACCACTTCACCTAGCTGCATTTGGAGCATGGGAGCCAGACCGCCCATGGGGGTAAATGAGTCATGCATGGCATTGACGGCACCACACGACGCCGCCGTGGTAATAGTCGCAAACAGGGAAGACGCGACGATGCCAAAACGGGTTTCTTTACCTTCCATATTGCCGCTCATATCAGGCGACACCAGACCACTCACTTGGTTAGCCAACCAAGGGTTGCCTGCCAATTCACTGCTGACAGTGAGCCAATACATGCCTAAAAACAACAGCGTCATCGCCGACAAAATCACAATACCTTGACGCAGATTGCCACTGATTTTTCCTAAGCAGAAACATAACGCTGTTGGAATTAAGAAAATGGCGAGCATCTCAATAAAGTTAGAAAGTGCAGTAGGATTTTCAAACGGATGTGCTGAATTGGCATTAAAAAAACCGCCACCATTCGTGCCTAACATTTTAATCGCTTCTTGCGAGGCAACAGGTCCTAGGGCAATATTTTGGACTGCCCCTTGTAATGTGCTGACACTGACAGTTGATGATAAGGTTTGAATCACCCCTTGGCTTACTAATAACAACGTAATAACGATGGCAATGGGCAACAAAATATACAGATTGCTTCGCCACAAATCGACCCACGCATTGCCAATACCTTGGGCGTTTTTACGGGTTAACCCACGTATTAACGCGAACGCCACCGCAATCCCGGTTGCTCCTGATAAAAAGTTTTGCAATGACATACCTAGCATTTGGGTCAGGTAGCTCATGGTAGATTCACCACCATAGCTTTGCCAGTTGGTATTGGTCATAAAGCTGACAGCAGTGTTAAACGCTGAATGCCAAGTGGGTGCGGAAAATTTTTCTGGATTGAGCGGTAAAATGCCTTGTAGCAATTGCAACCCGAATAATGCCACTAAACCAATGATATTAAATAGCAAAATTGCTATGGCGTACTGTTTCCAGTTCATCTCACCACTGAGTTTGCCGTGATTGTCCACGCCTAACATCCCAAAAAGGGAAAACCAGCGTTGTTCATTGGCAGATAAAGGGGCTTGCATCCGCTTCACCATAAATCCTGCTAACGGATAGGCAAGCATAAATAATACCCCAAGGTATAAAAGGACTTGAATGAAGGCAGAGGAAGTCATTAAAACTCCTCCGTTTTGATAAGGACGTACACCAGATAGATAAATAACCCGAGTGCCATCAACCCTGCTAACGCTTGCATAGCCAACTCCTTGATA
>BMPS01000043.1 GCA_014647715.1 Streptomyces cinereus | reverse complement strand
GTCAAACGCCAATCCCTATACCGACAATAGCTTTACGTCTTCTGACTTAAAGACCATCCTGCACTCCAAACGTGCCAATATCTACTACCTACAATACTGCCGCGTCATGCAAAAAGCGGCTTAGAAAGCAATGCCGCAAGCCAAGCAAACTTGGATAAACTTCACCGCCACATAGGCGGCTTAGAAAAAGTTTTCAAGCTGTTGTTGCTAGTCAGTAAAATTCACCGCCACACAGGCGGCTTAGAAAATAATTCGATGTTTGACCGTAGTGTTTTACGCATTCACCGCCACACAGGCGGCTTAGAAAGATACCATGAAAACGCTTGCACAAGTTGATGAATTCACCGCCACATAGGCGGCTGATTCTTAATTAGTAAAACAGTGAAGTTTATTTATTTTTACTAAAGTGACCAAAAACAAGTGGGTGTGAAATTAAAAGTCTTAAAAAAATGCGTGGTCACCAAATGGTCACCTTTTGGTCACCATTCAATTTCTGTAGTAAAAAAGGTGCCCAAAATCACAAAAGTGGTCAAATTATTTACTTCGCAAAAACCGCCCAAGCCCTTGATATCACTGCAATAAAAAAGCCCCAATCAATCGACTGGGGCTTTTGGAATATGGTAGGCATAATCTGACTCGAACAGACGACCCCCACCATGTCAAGGTGGTGCTCTAACCAACTGAGCTATATGCCTAAAAGGGTCTAACAATCTACTTGCGTGAGTAGGAGTGCCATTTTACCAAAAAATTTTGCTTTTGCAAGTGGTTTTAATTCTTCGCTTCAATTTTTATTGCGCCATCTTCAGCTAAGTTTTCGTTAAGGTTAGGTTGTTTTAATACACTCAGCCACTTGGATATACCTCAGTATCAACCTTATCCCGTGACCTGACAACTTTATCAAAAACTTAGGATGGCATTATGAAAAAATCATTAATCACCTCAGGCTTATTGGCACTCGCTATGTTATCAGCCAGCAGCGCATTTGCCGAAGCCAACTGCCAAGCGCACCCAAAAAATGAACAAATCCCACAAGCCGATTTTCAAAAAGCGTTAGAAAAACATGGCTTTACTATCAAAAAATTCAAAACTGATGGCAACTGCTATGAAATGTATGGCAAAAGCAAAGGTGGTAAAAAAGTCGAAATGTACTTTGATACCAAAGACGGCAAAATCGTTAAATCAGAAATCGACTAATGATAGGATAAGCAAACCGTCCAACCAACGCAATTTGAGGTAGGTTTGCCAATGTTATGCCTTGACACGGCTAACTTAGCCGTGTTCATATTTTAGACAATGGAAAATAGCAATGTTACCACAACCACAATCTGCACAGACCGTCAAAGTCTGGGATATTTGGGTGCGCATCACTCACTGGTCAGTCGCTGCGGGTATTTTTGCCAACCTTATCGTCACTGAAGGTGGTAGTGATGTGCATGAGTACATAGGTTATGCCGTCGTGGCATTAGTAGTGTCTCGTTTGCTTTGGGGATTGATGGGTAGCCAATACGCCAGATTTAGTAATTTTTTCCCTACCCCAGCCCGCATTCGCGAGCATATGACCGACATCAAGCAGCATAAGTTTCAAGGTCATCTGGGTCACAATCCGTTGGGTGCGCTGATGATGTTTGCGCTATGGGGCGTTATTATCGCACTGGGTGTCACAGGCTATCTGCAAACCACCGACCAATTTTGGGGAGACGATAGCATCCAAGCGATTCACGAATTTTTAGCCAATAGTCTTTGGGTACTAGTCCCTTTACATGTGGCAGCCGCGATTATAATGGGAAGACTACAACAGCAAAACTTGGTAAAATCGATGATAACGGGTGAAAAAACCGTTCAATAAATACCTTCGCTAAAAAATAAGATAAAACCCACGGAAAACCCTCATGACCCGAATTTTACTGATTGAAGATGATGCCACCATTGCCGACGGCATTGTCAAAGGCTTGAGCCAACAAAACATGATGGTGGATTGGTTTGCTGATGCCAAACTCGGTGAAATGGCAATTCATGAAGGGGTGTTTGATGCCGTGTTATTGGATTTGACCTTGCCACGTGGTGATGGAATGACCATTTTAGCCAATTGGCGACAGCAAAAGATTGACACGCCTGTCTTGATTATTACGGCCCGCGATGCCATTGCCAACCGCGTGGCAGGTCTCAATGCTGGCGCAGACGATTATTTGGTCAAACCGTTTGCTTTAGATGAAGTGGTTGCCCGTTTGCAGGCTTTGATTCGCCGTAGCCAAGGTCGCAGTCAGACCGAAATCCGTTATGGGGATGTCAGCTATTTGCCACAGCAGCAGCAAGTTTTTTATCAAGGCAAATGGGTGGATTTGACTGCCAAAGAAATCACCGTTCTTGAGCAGTTTATCAGCTATCCCAATTTGGTGCATAGCCGCGCCAGTCTTGAGGATAAGCTATACGGTTGGCAGCAAGATATTGAAAGCAACGCGATTGAAGTACATATTCATAACCTGCGAAAAAAACTCGGCAATGATTTTATCCTCACTCGGCGTGGTATTGGCTATTATCTCAATCCTGCCTTGCAGCGCCCTGAATGATTCCCCCGATACCCCGCTTTAAGCTGTTACTATTATGATGCCTGCTACCCAAAAAGCTTATAGTATCCAAAGGCAGCTACTCAACTCCCTGCTCATCGGACTACCGATTATTTGGCTATCGATTACCCTCATATCGGTATGGCGGCTTTCGCATGAAATCAACGAAATCAATGACACCCAAATCACCCAATTGGCCCGCTATCTGATTGGTATTTCTCAAGACGTTAAACTTCATCTCGCCAACCCTGCCAATGCGCCTAAAATTTTAAATCTTGAAAATGGCTTGTTATCAGGCGATTTAGGGGATGCTGAAGAAGATTACATGGGTTTTGCAATTTGGGATCAAAACGGTAAATTACTGATGGCTGATAAAGACGGACAGCATTTTACATTTTTGCCCAAACAACACGGTTTTTTGGAAAATACCAGTGCCTATCAAGAACTCAATCCCTTTAGTCACTCGTGGCGCCTGTTTTATGCGCATGATGACACCACCAACCATCTCATCGCCATCGGGCAAAACCTTAATTCGCGTCAAGAGATTATCTATAAATCATTAACCATTCAACTCGTTCCCTCGCTGATTGGGGTGATGCTATTGATTATGCTGACATGGCTGTCAGTGCGGCGTGGCTTTGTTCCACTCAAACGGATTAGTGACTTGTTGAGCACTCGCAGCCCTGAAGATAAAACCCCTTTATCGGTTGATACACCGTTAGAAATTCAACCCCTGCTAAACGCGCTTAATGGGTTATTTGATAAAGTCGCGGATACCCTTGAGCGTGAAAAACGCTTTACCGCAGATGCCTCTCATGAATTACGCAGCCCGCTCACTGCCATCAAGCTACAGACCGATGTGCTACAACAAACCATCTTGCAAGCCAATTTAACCGATAGCCAAACCGATGCACTCCTGAGTCACTGCCGACAAATCAGTCACAGTAATGAGCGCGCCAATCGACTGGTCGAACAGTTGCTGATTTTGGCAAAACTG
The DNA here is from genome assembly GCA_014647715.1 of Streptomyces cinereus. Taxonomy (GTDB): domain Bacteria; phylum Pseudomonadota; class Gammaproteobacteria; order Pseudomonadales; family Moraxellaceae; genus Faucicola; species Faucicola cinerea. The sequence continues at coordinate 9,955 of BMPS01000043.1, read as the reverse complement.
GCGCCACAGCAAGGGCTCGATCCGCAGACCTTTGCACCGATTGATTGGATAGCCCTATCCAATGACATCCTTTCAGAAGTCAACCGCCGTGCCCGCGAAAAAAACAGCCAATTGCGCCGTGATTTGTTAGTGGATGCCAAAGCTATCTTGCCTTTGACAGGTAACGCCACTTTAATCGGCATTTTGCTGCGTAACCTATTGGACAATGCCATTCGCTATAGCCCTGACCATACCACGATTCGGTTAGTATTAGATCGCGATGTGATTACAGTCATCGACAATGGCAACGGGGTTGCACCTATCGACCTTGCTCGGCTATCAGAGCGGTTTTTTCGTCCCGCAGGTCAAGCTGAGATTGGTAGTGGCTTGGGTCTGTCGATTGTGCGCCGCATCGCTGAGCTTCATGGTTTGCAAATTACCATGCAGAACCTAGAACACAATGGTCAGATTTGCGGTTTTCAAGTCAGTCTCTTTAAGCGCTGACTTCACCACCACTTAAGCTTAACTGACCAACAACAGCGGGCATTTAAAAAAGGATACATAGCGTATCCTTTTTGTCGGAGTAAACTAAAAAATTAGTACACGTTAGGCACATACATATCTTCAGCGATTGGCTCACGTTGGTAATTGTCGTGATGCTCGCGTTCTGGCAATACCACATTATCCCGTTGTATTTCTTGATAGGGAATTTGTGAGAGCAGATGGTTGATGCAGTTTAGCCGCGCTTTTTTCTTATCATCCCCCTCAACCACCCACCAACGGGCTTCTGGAATATGGGTGCGTTCAAACATCACTTCCTTGGCTTTGGTATAATCTTCCCAGCGGCGACGCGATTCTAAATCCATCGGTGAGAGTTTCCACTGTTTGAGCGGGTCATAAATACGGCTCATAAAGCGTGATTCTTGCTCGTCATCTGAAATAGAAAACCAATATTTGATTAAGCGAATCCCTGAGCGCACCAACATACGCTCAAATTCTGGCACCGACTCAAAAAACTCTTCGTATTGCGCCTCAGTACAAAATCCCATCACTCGCTCAACCCCAGCACGGTTGTACCAACTGCGATCAAATAGCACAATCTCGCCCGCGGCTGGCAGGTGTGCGACATAGCGCTGAAAATACCATTGGGTCTTCTCTCGGTCATTGGGTGCAGGCAGGGCGGCCACACGGCAGACACGCGGATTGAGCCGTTGGGTGATACGTTTGATAGCGCCACCTTTACCTGCTGAGTCGCGACCTTCAAAAATGACAACGATGCGCTCACCGGTTGCTACTACCCAATCTTGCAATTTGATCAATTCTTTTTGCAGACGAATCAATTCATTAAAATAAATATGGCGAGCTATTTTTTGGCTGTCGGTTAACGGCTGCCCGTCATACCGTAAATCTTGGATATAGTCGTCCATTTCGGACTCAATCTCTTCATCATAGCTGTCAATCAAGTCTTCATGCATTTGTTGCCGCAGTCTATCATTGTTTTTGAGGGTTTCATCATTTAAAAACTGTGATTGGGGTAAGTCATCAAGCATATCGGTGATATGATTGCTGATAACAAGGCTACTATTAGCAGTGGGCTGATTATTTGGCATATTGAGACTCTCTAATGAGAATTAAAAATGCTGATAATATGACAAAATTATGAAGGTATGATGATATAAAAGGTTAAAAACATCAGCTTATCGGAAAAAAACAACGTTCTGACATATGTTTGCTGTTTTAGGTTTTATTTCAATTTAATTGTCGTTAAAATTATACCAATGCTTACTTATCTTTAAGATAATTAAATAATTGTTACATTAGGATAACCCTATGCAATATGCTAAGCCCACAAAAAACGCCCTACCGTCAATAGCCGTATGATGGCAGATGATGAGGTTGCTAAAAAATGAAATTGAACCCAATTCAGGCTTGTGTCTCGGCTGCGTCTTTATTCGCCCATCCATCGTTATTAATTTGCTCTGTCGCTATCATGATAGGTATCATGGCAAGTCCTGCTCATGCTGAACTTGCCAGTCAAGCCGTGCCTACCCAATATAAAGCAGGCGCTTATTGTTCAACTGATACAAAAGCTGTTATAGCTAAAGGCACCCAAAATAAAGCCTTTGTCGCAGATGTTTTTTGTATTCGTGAGCAGCTACAGCCTTATCAAGCTGAGCACCAGCCAATCCATACTCGCTTTCAAGCTTATAAAGCCGATGCATGGCTAAGCTATGTGGCACATGAAAGAAATGAAGCCAGCCTCACCAAAGCAAGTCGTTATGCGCTGGCTGAAGCATTAAGTATTGTTGAGGCGTTAAAAACCAACCAAGTTGACAAACTGCCTTTGACAGCGGATATTCCACCCACATCAGGTTTACAGCGTCCCGATCTTTGTGCGAGTCTGTTGACCATTAAGCAAACGCCTGCATTCACCCCGCTGGTCAAAACAGTAGCCGATAGTGAAGTCAAACTTATTTGGGCAGAAGCAGAATTTTGTGAGTTTGGTTGGCGCCATTCTCGTGAGCACTATAACACTGTTGACCGCTGGGTCGCTACGGCTGAATTAACCGCCTTAAATACATCGGGTGTGGATAAACAAAGCTTTAATGCGTTAAAAGCCCAGTATTTGGCGCGCTTAAAGCTGCTTGCTGCGACTAAAAATAGTAGAGAAAGTTGCCGTGGCGCTGTGTTACCTTATATCGAGCCACCCAAAGTTGGCATGGCTGAGCCCAGCCCGCAACCTCTACCACCACCTGTTGTAGCTGTTGCATCACCTCATTGAACTCAACACCGCGTTTAAACCTGCCATTATACAATTTGGCTTAGCTAAATCAGCTATTGCTGCCAGTGCTCGTCAAGTGATTTTGACAGAGCACGCCTGACTCACATCATTTCAAATCTACATCTATTGTAGTAAAATGACACCTGCACCAGATAAGCCTGCTGAGCGCCCAATTCATTTAGCAGGCATCAATAATTTTTGAAATTTTCATCAAACTATCATCTTTGTGTTTTAAGCTTTGGATTATTTATTATTTTTTCTAACCAATACCAAGCGATTTTTCAATATATATTTTATTTAACTGTAAATCGTTTGTTTTGTTATAGTATAAATGCTATAGGTCTACGCTTATGATGTCATCTGATGCAGCACTTGTGATAAATCCTGAGGTTTCTCATGCCGCGGGTCGCCCCAAACTTGATCATAAACCCAATAAACTCACCGCCCTTGTATTTATTGGTGCGTTGTTAGCTGGGTTTGTTTATATGATTTATAGTCTAAATCATGATATCAACTCGACCATGGGTGCACCCACTACCTTGTTGCCTTATTTGCTTTTAGGGCTGGCGCTACTGATTGCATTGGCATTTGAGTTTGTCAATGGCTTTCATGATACCGCCAATGCGGTCGCTACCGTGATTTATACCCACTCTTTACCTGCCCCGATCGCTGTGATTTGGTCAGGATTTTTTAACTTTTTAGGGGTGTTAATGTCAACGGGTTTGGTTGCCTTTGGTATTATTGCCTTACTGCCGGTTGAGCTGATTTTACAAGTCGGCTCTGCCAATGGCTTTGCCATGATTTTTGCCTTATTACTTGCGGCAATTATTTGGAATTTAGGCACTTGGTTCTTTGGTTTACCCGCTTCGTCATCGCATACCTTGGTGGGCTCGATTGTGGGCGTGGGTATTACCAACGCGCTGCTACATGGCCGCGGTGCAACAGCAGGCGTGGACTGGTCGCAAGTTGAAAAAATTGGGTTATCTTTATTGATTTCGCCGATTTTTGGGTTTGTATTAGCCGCCTTGTTATTTTGGATTGCTAAAAAAGTATTGTCTAGCCGTCCTGAGCTGTTTGAAGCGCCCAAGGATCAAACACCGCCCCCTTTATGGATTCGTGGCTTATTGATTTTAACTTGCACTGGGGTGTCATTTTTCCATGGTTCAAACGATGGACAAAAAGGCATGGGTTTAATCATGTTGATTTTGGTCGGTGTAGTACCGATGGCTTATGGGCTTAATCATGCCATTTCTAAAGAAGAAAGTGCCCAATTTGGCGCATTAGCCCAAGTCACCGCTCAAGAACTCAACCAAATGAGCAAGCCAAATAATGGGGTGACAGACGCAAATGCCCGTAACATTCTGACAACCTATGTGCAAGACAAAAAAATGAATGACCAAGTTGTACCGGCACTGGCAAATACTATTCAAAGTATTGGACAACAAGCCCAAGCTGAGCCCGATATAAAACGCTGGAACAGCAGCGTGGTGGGTAATATCCGTAATGACATGTATCTTACTTCAGAAGCCATCAAGAATATTGAGAAAAAAGAACCTACACTACTACAAGGTAAAGTTAAAAAAGACGTTGAAGGTTTTAAAAACAATATCGATAAAGCCACCAAGTTTATCCCAACTTGGGTAAAAGTCATGGTAGCATTGGCGCTGGGTTTGGGCACTATGGTGGGTTGGAAACGTATTGTCATCACCGTCGGTGAAAAAATCGGTAAAACTCACCTTAACTACGGGCAAGGTGCTTCTGCAGAATTGGTGGCAATGTCCACGATTGCGGCGGCAGATATGTTTGGTTTACCTGTATCTACCACACATGTATTATCATCAGGGGTGGCAGGTACTATGGTTGCCAACAAAGCAGGACTGCAAAAATCCACAGTGATTAACTTGCTAATGGCATGGGTACTGACCTTGCCTGCCGCGATTATCCTAGCCGGTGGGTTATTTTGGTTATTTAGCACGCTATTCGCCTAATCAAACTAGCTTAGCTACGCTAAAAAAGGTATACCAAGTGTATGCCTTTTTTTATTGGTTCTGAGCTATGTACTCCGTTTGATTTTTGTCAGCTTTGATTTTGGTGAGCTTTAATTTTGTTGAACTGGGCATTCAATATGCCACAAATCGCACGATTGCCCGCCCATAAAATGCTATAATTGCTCGATTAAAAAGATTGATGACATTTGAACTAAGACAAGTCTTATTGCGAGTATTAGCATGAGTATCAGCACCAGTAACGCCCCTACCAGTCACAAACCCCACGACCCCACCAATTTTCAACTCACACCCCCTGCCAATTTTCCGTTCAAAGCCATACAAGCGACTAACAAAGTCCGTTTAGCTGACCTGTTAAAACAGCGGATTTTATTCCTTGACGGGGCGATGGGTACTGAAATCCAAAACTATAAACTCATCGAGGCAGACTATCGTGGTGAGCGATTTGCCAATTTTGGACGTGATGTCAAAGGCAACAATGATTTATTGGTACTGACCCAGCCGCATATTATCCGTGATATTCACCGATCGTATCTTGAGGCAGGCGCAGATATCATTGAAACCAACAGTTTTAATGGCACGCAAATTTCGATGGCAGACTACGGCATGGAAAATCTCGTTTATGAGATTAACAAATCTGCCGCTGCCCTTGCCCGTCAAGTGTGTGATGAAGTCACTGCGACAAACCCAGACAAACCTCGGTTTGTGGCAGGCGTGATTGGTCCCACCTCTCGCACTTGCTCGATTTCACCCGATGTCAATGACCCAGCGTTTCGTAACGTCACCTTTGATGAACTGGTTGATAACTACACTGAGGCGACTTACGCTTTGATTGAAGGCGGTGCCGATATCATCTTGATAGAAACCGTGTTCGATACCCTAAACGCTAAAGCAGCGATTTTTGCGGTGACGGGCGTGTTCGAGACCATTGGGTTTGAATTGCCGATTATGATTTCGGGCACCATTACCGATGCGTCGGGACGTACGCTGTCGGGGCAAACTGCCGAAGCGTTTTATAACTCAATCCGCCACGCCAAGCCGATTTCGATTGGGTTTAACTGTGCGCTGGGCGCAGATGCGTTAAAACCACATATCAAAACCTTGTCGGATGTGTGCGAAACTTTTGTGTCCGCTCACCCCAATGCAGGCTTGCCCAACGAGTTTGGCGAATATGACGAAACGCCTGAGCAAACTGCCACCATGGTTGCCGACTATGCCAAATCTGGCTTGGTCAATATCGTGGGCGGCTGCTGCGGTACTACCCCCAAACATATCGCCAAAATTGTCGAGATGACGTCACCCTTTGCCCCACGCCAACTGCCAGACTACAAGCCAGCTTGCCGATTGTCGGGACTCGAAGCGTTCAACATCACCCGTGACAGCCTGTTTGTCAATGTCGGTGAACGTACCAATGTCACAGGTTCAAAGAAATTTTTGCGTCTCATCAAAAACGAAGAATACACCGAAGCGCTGGACGTGGCTCGTGACCAAGTCGAAGGCGGTGCCCAAGTCGTTGATATCAACATGGATGAGGCCATGCTAGATAGTAAGGCGGCAATGATTCACTTTGTCAATTTGGTTGCCAGTGAGCCAGATATCAGCCGTGTACCGCTGATGATTGATTCGTCAAAATGGGACATCATCGAAGCGGGTCTTAAATGCACGCAAGGCAAATCTGTGGTCAATTCGATATCGTTAAAAGAAGGTAAGACAGAGTTTGTGCAAAAAGCCAAGCTATGTCAGCGTTATGGGGCGGCGATTATCGTCATGGCGTTCGATGAAGACGGACAGGCGGACAGCTTTGAGCGTAAAATCGAAATCTGCAAACGCTCATACGATATTTTGGTTAATGAAATCGGTTTTCCGAGTGAAGATATTATCTTTGACCCCAATATTTTTGCCGTCGCCACGGGGATTGAAGAGCATAACAATTACGGTTTAGACTTTATCAACGCCACCCGATGGATTACCGACAATTTGCCCAACGCCATGGTCTCAGGCGGTGTGTCGAATGTATCGTTCTCATTTCGTGGCAATCCTATTCGTGAAGCCATTCACGCCGTGTTCTTGTACCATGCCATCAAAAACGGCATGACCATGGGGATTGTCAACCCAGCCATGCTAGAGCTGTATGACGATATCGAGCCAGACGCTAGAAACGCCATTGAAGACGTGATTTTGAACCGTAACCAAGGCGAGTCCGGTCAAGACGCCACCGACCATTTGATGCAAGTGGCAGAAAACTATTTAAGCGGTAAGAAAAAAGACAGCACTGTCGATTTGTCATGGCGCGAATTGCCCGTAGAAAAACGCATTGAACATGCGCTAGTCAAAGGGGTAACCACCTATATCAATGAAGACACCGAAGAAGCGAGGCTAAAATTCCCGCGCCCCTTAGACGTCATCGAAGGACCTTTGATGGACGGTATGAACGTGGTCGGTGACTTGTTTGGGGCAGGCAAAATGTTCCTACCGCAAGTGGTAAAATCCGCCCGTGTCATGAAGCAAGCGGTGGCATGGCTTAATCCGTATATCGAACAAGAAAAAGTTGCAGGCGAAACCAAAGGCAAAGTGCTCATGGCAACGGTGAAAGGCGATGTGCATGACATCGGCAAAAACATCGTCGGCGTGGTGCTCGGCTGTAATGGCTATGACATCATCGACTTGGGTGTGATGGTGCCTTGTGAAAAAATCCTACAAGTCGCCAAAGATGAAAACGTCGATATCATCGGCTTGTCAGGCTTGATTACCCCAAGCCTTGATGAAATGGTGTATGTCGCCAAACAAATGCAGGAGCAAGGCTTTAATTTGCCCCTACTGATTGGGGGTGCAACGACTTCAAAAGCCCATACCGCGGTAAAAATCGAGCCCAACTATCAAAACGATGCGGTTGTCTATGTTGCCGATGCCAGCCGCGCAGTGGGCGTAGCGACAACCTTACTATCTAAAGAAAAACGCGTCGATTTTATCAGTGAGCTGCGTCAAGAATATGGCGAAGTCCGTGAACGCCTTGCCAATCGCCAACCCAAAGCGGCGAAGCTGTCGTATGCGGAATCGATTGAACAAGGCTTCCAATACGACTGGGCGAACTACACGCCGCCTAAGCCCAACCAATTAGGACAAGTCATTTTGGACGATTATCCGTTACAAAATTTATTGCCTTATATTGACTGGACGCCTTTCTTTATCTCTTGGGGATTGGTCGGCAAATATCCCAAAATCTTTGATGATAGCATCGTCGGGGAGGAAGCCAAAGACTTATTTGCCAATGCCCAAGCCATGATTGACAAATTAATCAAGGAAAAATTGGTCACAGCTAAAGCGGTGTTTAAACTAAGCGCTGCCCAACGCCCAAGCTCAGACACGGTGCAGGTACTCGATGAGCAAGGCAATGTCACGCATACCTTTGAGCATTTACGCCAGCAATCTGATAAAGCCAGTGGTAAACCTAATTACAGCCTAGCGGATTTTATCAGTCCTGAAAAAACCGATTATCTCGGTGGTTTTACCGTGTCATTGTTTGGCGCAGAAGCACTTGCCAATGACTATAAAGCCAAAGGCGATGATTATAGTGCCATCATGGTACAGGCGCTTTGCGACCGCTTTGCTGAAGCATTTGCTGAGCATTTGCATGAGTTGATTCGTAAGGAGTATTGGGGTTATCAAGCGAATGAAAGCCTAACCAATGAAGAGCTAATTAAAGAAAAATACGTGGGTATTCGCCCTGCGCCGGGTTATCCTGCCTGCCCTGACCATACCGAAAAAAGTAAGCTGTTTGACTGGCTTGATACCACCAACGCCATTGGCACGTATTTGACGGAAAGCTATGCCATGTACCCTGCCTCTAGCGTGAGTGGGTTTTATTATAGTCACCCAGAGAGTGATTATTTTAATGTGGGTAAAATCAGTCAAGACCAGCTTGAAGATTATGCTAGACGTAAGGGTTGGGATAAAGCTACCGCAGAAAAGTGGCTAAATCCGAATTTGTAATTTAAAGTTAAAGTTAAAGCTAAAAAAACGACAATGTAGGGTTGTCGTTTTTTTATCGCTTGGTGTTAATTAGCGCATGTATCTCGTTTGTTATCTTTACTCTTGTCACACCAAAACATATTGAATATTAATGTTTTTTTAGCGCGATGGTTTTCGCCAAATTGTCTAATTGCCGCATGGACTGTTTGTTATCCGTGGGCTGCTGATAGCGGGTTTGTCGATATAGCGCGGCAAGTGCTTGAAGGGCTGCCTTATCGGTGACGTTTGGCTCAAGTCGAGTAAGCCAAGCCAGTACCCCTTCACTATCCTGCCTGGCGAGCGTTTTGTCTTTTTTTGCCAAGCGATTGGATAACTGTACCATAATCCAATCATGCTTATCCCACACCCGGCGGCGACGCCACCACAGCCACAATCCCAATAGCGCAAGAACGCTCACAAGGGTGACAAACATCACCATCACTTGCTGATAGACAGATTGGATATTGAGCCATTTAAACAGCGATGACCGCTGGCGGTCTTGGTCATAGCCGACCACATCGCGTTGCCAATAGTAGCTAGCTTGGTCAAACAAGCGGCGCGCTTGCTGCAGCATTTGAAACTGCTGATAGCTAATTTTTCCTGCCACGCCCTCACCAAACATTTTTGCCCCAGCCGTTTGGGTCACCGTTTGCATCCCTTGCTCGACCCGATTGGGAGCGACAAAGCCCGTAGGATCTACACGCACCCAGCCACGCCCTTGCACCCAAATCTCGCTCCATGCATGGGCATCCATTTGGCGTACTTCCCAACTTTTGCCATCACGCCCTAACTGCCCACCTTGATACCCTGCTACCACCCGAGCAGGTACACCTGCCGCTCGCATGAGGTAAGTAAAAGTTGACGCATAATGCTCACAAAACCCTGCACGGGTAGCAAATAAAAAATCATCGATGCGATTATTGCCCAAGGTAGGGGGTGATAAGGTGTAGCGAAACTGCTGGCTACGCATCCACTGGGCGATGGCGTTGGTATAGGCAATCGGGTCATCGCCTGCTTGGTGATAGAGTCGCTGGGCAAATTGGCGACTTTGCGGATTACCGCCTGCTGGCAATGCTAAATTGACCTGACGTTGTTGGGTAGATAAGGCTAAATTGATAGGTGCATCATCTAACCAATGCACTTGATAAGTGAAACGCTGATTGACAGTATCCCAATACCG
>BMPS01000042.1 GCA_014647715.1 Streptomyces cinereus | reverse complement strand
TTCTCACGATAAAAGATAATTAACCCATCTTATCATATTTAGATAACTATGGCTTTATCGTGAAATAAATAGAATAAAAAAGCGCCGAATTGGCGCTTATTTATAAAATCACGAAAAACAATAGGTTGTCGGTATTATGTAAAACTCGTCTATTAAGCAAACATTTGTTAGATAAACATAAAATCAATAAATATTTAAGTATTTAAGTATTTAAGTATTTAAGTATTTAAGTATTTAAGTATTTAAGTATTTAAGTATTTAAGTATTTAAGTATTTAAGTATTTAAGTATTTAAGTATTTACTAATAAATAGTTTTCAAATGTTGCAGGGCAAAATCAATATGCTGAACATTAAATAAATTCAATTTGCGTTTTGCCCAAACTTCCCCTGCTGACCAATTTGCCATACCTTGTCTAACACCTTCCACTGTAGCGGGATATTGTTCTTGATAGATCAGCCAATCCACGGTAGATAGCAGCTCCAAACCAAACGGCGACTCAAATCCTGCTATCACTTTATCAACTTCTATCAAAACAGGTAAAAAATCTGACATTGACGTTTGCAAATACTGCTCAACTTCAGCTTGTTTGGTTTGGTTAGCCCAAATGACATCCAAAGGTTTGCAATCTGGCAGACGTTTTTCAGCCAATAGATAGCTACCGTCTAGGTGATTGAGCAAATGACGCAGATTTGGGGCATAAGTACCATAATAATGTGGCATAAATGATAACTGTAGCGGATTGACTAAACGATGACGCTCAATCGCTCGTTGCAAAAACCACATCAGCTTATGCACTTCAAGCAAACTACACTCCATACCAAGCACCCAATAACGGTCAATCACTTGATACAACAAGGCTCTGGCATGGGTGAGACTGTCAGTTGTGGGTGCAGTCGCAACGCTATGATAACTATCTGATGGTTCAAAAATTTGAATATCAATATTTAGTAAATCACCCAAGGCTTGTTCGATAAGGGGTTTTACCTGTTGCCAGGGCAGTCCGCCATTACCCGCACCTAATGGGGGAATAGCTATCGATTCGACATGATTATCAATTAACCATTGTCGCAAATTCTGCAGTCCTGCTTGTATCCATTCGATTTTTGATTTAGCTCTCCAATGCTGTTTGGTTGGGAAATTCACTATCCATCTTTGCTTATGGTGAGGCTGTGCTTGTAACTGTGAGTGTTGAGTCGATGAGGTACTAACTTCAACCACAAACATTTCACCGACTTTCACATCCCCTGATTTGCACGCTTTGGCATAGCGTTTGAAATTTTCGGGAAATTGTTGTTTAAACATTAACGCAATACCTTTGCCCATCACACCGACGGTATTGACGGTATTAACCAAAGCTTGAGCATTTGATTCAAGTAAATTACCTTGGGTGTATGTAATCATATCAAAGATACCAGTTGGGTCGGCTATATACATCCAATGTAATGCCAGACGTATTGATTAATTGTTGAATGCTTTGTTTGACGTTGTCATCATAACAACAGATACCGATAATTGCTGATATGGGGCAATGATGATAAATCAAAAATTCAGCTTGATAACGCTCAAATTTTGCCAAGTCATTGGGATCACGGCTAAAATCACGGCGCTGTAATAATGCCCAATCGATTTGGTCTAGGTCTTGTTTGTCAGTAAAAAAATTAGTCCATTGGTAATAAGCATGGCTATTGGTAAAAACATAGTCCAAATGATGGCTTTCTACCGCATCAATAGACGATACCAAAATCACGATATCTTGCATGGGTCTTTGCATCACACCGCGACCTGATTTTATATTAAGTAACATGGGCGAAAATGGGGTAAAGTAAAACGGCACATAATCATTGAGATAGCCTTGTGGTCCTACTGGAACAGGATGTTTGGCACGTTTTTGGATAAGCTCAGGGTTACCGATATGCTGCCAGTTAGGCGATTGAATAGGGCTATTGCCACTGTGTAGACCGTTGGCAAATATCCACAGTAAATTATCGATATGGACAATCCGCCATATCAATCCTTTGCTTGGATTTAACGTGTTACTATAATCATAATTCATAAGTAAATACTTATTTACCTATATAATTATTTAAGTAAATACCTAAATAATTATAATTTCATCCAAATAGTTCTGAATGTGTTTTGAGGTGGTGTAGTTCAATTTCATCATCATGCAATTTGTAAACCAGTACTAAGTCTGGCTTAACATGGCAATCTCGATAGCCTTTAAAGTTACCCGTTAACGCATGGTCACGGTATTTTTCTGGCAATTCTTTTTTCTGCACCAAACAATTCAATACTTCCGCCCATTCTGCAGTGGCTAAGTGAATGACTTGTTTTGCTATGTCTTTTTTGAAACTTTTGGCAATCGAGATTTTGCGTTTCACTTAGCCACCTGTGCCACTGCCTCATTAAAATCGTCCATCGTGGCAAAAGTTTCGTATTCACCATTGTCAAATTCTTGAATAGTTTGTCGCAGTAGATGTTCACCTTGTGGGCTGAGTTGATAATCTTTTTGATAGTCAAAGGTCAATGGCACGGTACGAGTTTTGGCGACTTGTTTTAAAAATAGCTTGATCGCTTGTGAGGGGGTCAAACCGTAGCTATCTAGTACTTCAAAGGCTTCATCACGCAATTCTTGGTCAAGTCGAATGTTATAGGTAACAGCCGTCATACTATTACTCCTTATACGTTAGTTATACGTAAAGTATAGTGCAACTGATAATAGCTGACAATAGGTAAAATGACGTATCCATACAGAGTTTTAAATGTAAATACTTAAATATTTAAAAAAAATATATAAGTATAGATATATATACCTATATACTTATTTACTCTTTTTCGTTTTAGTTTTTTTGCTTTTTTATCAATGGCTTGTTGCTCTCTTTCGGCATTTATTAGGATTTCGTAGCGTTCGAGTCAGTGAGCAAGGCGGCTCGCGGTATCGGCAAAGCCTTTTGGGTTGTAGAGTTTGTCCCTGGCGGCATCTAGGTTATTGTGGGCGCTCTCATTGCTTAGGCTAATAAATTGCTCATATTCAGCTCTTAAGCCTAAGCCCTGCAAAACAGCGGCTTAATCACCTTAATAATATTGCTGACGGATGTATAATGCTGCCTCAAATTACCGCGTGCGCGCGTTAAACTCAGGAATCCAATCTTACTCCCGAAACAATCCGCCATTCACATACGGAAAACAAGTCAGATGGCTGGGCTTGTCTGCACGCTTGGGGCTGTCTATTGGTCAATTAAGCACTTCAAACAACTCATGGGTGTCTGAGCCATCCACCTGTGTCGTTGCTTGTAAGGTCTAGCAAGAACTGTCTCTATCAAAAATTCCAGTATCTTCAGCAAAAAAAACAAACTGGTTAAAAAAATATTGATTGCATGGATGTCATCTTGCGTATCAAACTCGTTATAGCACTTGATAAAATCAGACAGCCGCCCCATTTTTTCGGACGCTTTGACATCGGCATGGTGTTCGCTAAAGTCTTTGGCACGTTCAAGCCCCACTAACTGCAAAAAGAAAGTATAATCCCTATTAGGCTCAGCAAACTCAACATCGAACGTATCATCGGTTTTGACATCGTAAGCCAATAACGTCTGAAAATCGGTAACGATGATAATGCAGATTTTGTGGGTTTTGATAAGTGGGTCGGTTTTGAGCGTTTGCAGGGCATTTTCGAGTTGCTCACTGGCGGTCAAATCACTATCAGATAGCAAATCACTATAATTTTTCCAGTAGGTTTAAAATAGATTTTGTATTTTAAGGCAACTTCGGCAAATTCTAGGTTTTTTGCGACATTGGTGCGGGTGTTTTGATTACGAATATCATTCAGCGTGGTTTTGGAAATATCAAGCAATGCCAAAAAATCCAAAATAAACTCGCTTTGCGGTTGTTGACTATTTGCAATTCCCTGTGTGATTTTTTCCAGTCCATCAAAAAATTGCGCCTGATTAAATGCCGTTTTCACCTCAAAAAAGGTAAATATTTCCTTATATATAAGTATTGATATAAATACCTATGTACTTACAAAAATTCCGCCTTGCTTACAATTAAGATTGAACTTGTGACCCCAAATTTTTACACCTATTAAAAATTATTCCATACGTATTTACTTATTTAAGTAAATACGTATTTACATATTACCGTTTATTTACCGTTTGCTCGATTAACTCAATTAAAATCTGTGTCACTGTTTTGCGACTGTCTAACGCATGTTGCTTGAGCTTAATGTATAAATCTTCATCGATATTAAAATTAGCTTTGATTTTTTTGGGTTCAACATCTGTTACGTCTGACAAGCTGAGTTCTTGCTCGGCTTTTTTTTGACTCGGTCTGCCTGCCATTAAATTACTCATTCTCTACTCCTTACATCAAATAGCTTTTTACTTCAGTGGCTAAGGCATTCATCTCTGCCACCGCATCGCTGGTTTTACTTTCTGTTTCAAATACCGTTTTACCAATCGCTGCACTATTAGGGTAAGCGATACGCTGGACGATTTTGGCATTGAGCACAGGTAGACCATACTCGATCAGCACTTCTGACACCTCACTGCCGATTTTGGTATTTTTAATGGCACGAGACACCACAAATGCTGATTTGAGCTTATTATCGGTCATTTCAATGCGTTGCTTGACCAAATCCACCAAATCACTGGTTGCCCAAATATCATAAGGTGACGGTTGCACAGGAATCAGCACAAAATCTGCTGCTTTAATAGCGGACACTGCAAGATCAGTTGCTTGCGGCGAACCATCAATAACTACAAAATCTTTATCAGAGATATTCTTCAAATCTCTATCTAGAGTAGGGCGATCCAGTCCAATAACAGTTACAGGATTGCTTTCATTAACTGCACTCCAATCCCTTGCAGAACCTTGCTTATCACTATCGACTAATAACACACTACTACCTTGTAGCTGTAAGGCTCTGGCTAAGTGGGTGGCGATGGTGGTTTTGCCACTGCCACCTTTTTGGTTTAACACGGCAATCACTTTCATACTTATATCCTTAAATACTTATATTATTAAATACATATATACTTACGCAAGTATATGTGCAAAAATAATTAAATGCAATCGTAGCGATTCAACCTACCCCCAATTTTTACACTTATTATTTATAAAATTTACAAACCCCGAATTTTTACACCTTATTACAAAACCTAGAATTTTAAAGATATTTTTAATACATCATAAATTCTTATTTCCAAAAAAATACATCATCAAAACTTACAAGTAGGCTTAAAAAGTAAATTTATCAAATTTAAGCGTTTTAACAGCCTTTACCATTGACTGGCTACCTAATTACCATTTTAGTGTTACTGGCCAGTTAAAACGCATCCTATGCAATTTTAGCGCTATATAATTCATGATTAGTTAACACTGAATTTTAAAATATGTAAATTGACTGGGTTTAACCCCAAAATTTTACACAGTTAACGTAGTTTTCAATCCTAATGCTCAAAAAATAACCTTGTCCATAAAATTTACCCCAATAATTTACATCTTTCAAAAAAAAATTTCTTTTTTCTTTTTTAAAGCTTTTTTCTTTTTAAAGCTTTTGTCCAAAAAATAAAAAACGCTGAAGCCATTGGTATGACTGGCCTAGATGAATTTTTTTAAGAAGATGTATGTAAAAAAATGGGGTAAACATGTAGAAATTTGGGGTTTAACATGTAGAAATTTGGGGTAAACATGTAGAAATTTGGGGTTTAACATGTAGAAATTTGGGGTATATATGTATTTATGAAATTAGAAATTACATATATAATATTATAGAAAATATATTCGATTTGGAGATGAAAAAATGCCGACAGGAGATATGACGCCAGAAGAATTTAAAGAATTTCAAAATAATTTGAGGGAAGCTATAGGTAATACTTATACGGTAGAAGTGGGTAAAATATTAACTCAAGAGGAAGCAGAAAATTTAATTCGCTATATTCGTGTTGTTCACAATGATCCTGATGCGACTATTCAAATAATACAACCACTAGAATATGAAAAACCAAATTTTGACTTTGAAATTATTGCTAAAAATAATCAAATTATTTTGCAAAGAGAAAACTTGGATTCACTGTCATTAGACTTGGAAATAGAGGAGGCTTCATTAGCGCCTACAGAGTCTATCAAGTTAAACGAGTTATATGTTAATGAAAATGCTAATAGCGATAATGACAAAATTTCAAAAATTTATGGTGAAAACTGGATTGTATTGCAAAATCGTTTATTAAATGCAATTAGCGATCTTAATCAGGATGAAAGAAGATTTGTTATATTCCTATCCCCATTGGTGCGAAAAGCAGTAGATATCAATCCACACCAACGTAACTTTACTGTAGTAGCAAAAGATTTTGCAAAAGAATATGACATTGCTGAAAAACATGTCTATGAGAAGTTAAAGAAAATTTCTAAAAGTATTCATGGTAAAGTTTTTTATTATTGGAATTTTAAAGCTAATAAAAAAGCTAATTTAAAAGGCGTTTCTTGGATTGGTACAGCAGAATATAAAGATCAAGAAGGTATGGTGGAAGTATCGCTGCTTGATGAAGTGATACAAATGCTCACGGTATTTGATAAATCCAATCCTTTTACCAAATATGAGCGTAACCACATTGCTAATTTAGGTAGCCATGGCATTATCTTATTTGAATTAATATCAAGCTGTATGCACCAGTTATTCAAAAGCAAATCTTATGAAATAGAATTCCTACGAGAAAAATTTAATTGTAAGGATACTTATTTGCCAATTGCAGAATTCAAAAGGAATGTAATCGATAAGGCAATTAAAGATGTTGAATCGAATACGCCGCTTAGAATCAATTATGAACAGAAAAAAACTGGGAAAAGGGTGACAGAGCTACTATTTAGTTTCTATGATTCAAATGTCAAGAAGGAACAACTAGAAGAAAATATGTCGGTGAAAAATGATGCTATTACTACTACTGAAGATAAAAAAGTATTTGGATGGCAAACCAAAGGCTTAAGCGATGCTCAAATCAAGAAAATCGCTGTCTATCAAAAAGAGTTCATTGATGCCAACACTAGTAAAATTTCACCTAATGATCGTCGAGACTATCCTGAAATTTTCGAAGATTGGAAAGCCAAGCTTAAAGACCCTAAGCAAGTTAGTACATTTCATAAAGTTCAGGAGTTGCTAGATCGTAAAAAAAATTAAACCAACCTTATATTAGCCTAAGCAAAAACTTGTTCATACTTTAGAATGATGAACATATACAAGTATGCAGCAAAACTGAAGTTAGCTATACAGCAAGGAGCCAACTAATTAATTAGTTGGCTCTTTTTTTACGGTAGCGGTTTGCTCATCGTCTTCATATATGATGATATCGCCAGGCGTGCAGTCAAGTAGTTTGCATAAGCGTTCTAAAGAAGCGAAGTCTATGCGTGTCACCTCATTGTTATATAAACGATAGAGTGTGGTCCGTCCCATGTCGGTCAAACGGTCTGCATCAGCAACTCGAATCCCTTTTTGAGCGAATAACACTGGTAGATTAAGTTTAATCATAAATATTTTCCACAAATTAACACAAAGTTATTGCTAGTGGAACAATAAAAGTTTATAATAAATTCCACAAGCGGTAATATTATTACTATATAGAGTAATTTATCACCATCTAAAAGTAATGTTATTATGCCATATAGCTATTGATTTTACCAAAACTATCCCATAAGGAGCACAAAAATGCACCCGAACCCCGTCATCCAACACATCTATAACCAGCTTGACCAAAGAAACAACCGCCAACAGCAAATTAATAAGCTTACAAGCCAACTAATCAAAGAACAGCGGATACAACCAGGTGACAACCTTTATCTGTTTCTAGGACTCATCAAACGCTGCAACAACACCCAAGCCATTCAAACATGGATTTCAGAAATATTAGACGAAATAGACGTAAACGACGACCAAGAAAAATACCAACAGCTTGAACATAAATTTCTAAAACTTATGCCAGAAATAGCATAGAACAAGTCCCCTTAACAACCGCTAAAACCACAAGCCTAACCTAAAGAAAGGAAAATCATATGGGCTACAAATACCTCGCAAAAAATCACATCAGTGAACAACAAACCATCATTGTGCGTGACTACTTTGAAACCCCACTAGAAACTCACGGCAACCATTTAGATCACATCACACATATCTGTCAGTATTACAACATCAGTGCACCGTTACTAAGGATAATGGTCAGCCACTTCAAAATCTTTGATACACAAACATGTTGCAATCAATGCAACATCATGCGACAAATCTACGAACCGACCTATAACTATCAGAACCAAAAATTCAATTGGATATGCGATGACTGTCACCAATTTATCCAACAGTAATCCAATCGCAGTTCTTCATTGGCGCAATATTATAATGAAGACGATGACTGTCCCTTCTAAAAAAATCATATCCCTATCTAAAAACCTAAAAAAATAAAGCGACATACAATAGACCCTGTCGCTTTTTGCATACTGTACTCCCTGGTAACAACTACATCCATTAAACTATCCTAATCTTTAGGATCGCCATTCATCACATCATTTTGTAAAAAACCACTAACCCACTCTTTATCTTTCTCATTCAAATTTTCATCAGCAAGCATCATATTTAAAAAATCAGACAAAGAAATCGTAGCTTTATTTTCCGGTAACTTTTTTAACGACTCAATAACCACCAAACCAAAACGTCGATAGCGATTTTCAATAACTTGTTTCTTTTCGTTTTCATGCATTTGCAAAGCTAGTTTAGCTTTTTTCTTAGTTTCACGAGCAGTAATTTTAGCTTGCTCAAAACCAATCAATAATCTTAATTTTCTTACATCCGAATCTGACAATAAAGCTTTCTGAAATAGTGTCAAAATTAACATTTGCTCATCTGCTAATATTTTAGATTTAGCAACCTTAGCCTCAAATTCCCTAACCAATCTATCCAATAACTCATTTTCTGATTTAGTTAATCCGTTTTTCATAATAAACTCATATAGTTAATACACAATACCATTATAAAAATATCCAGTAAAAAGTCAAAGAAAAACTACTTGCAAACATAAACAATAATCGTATAATCAAATAGACTACCTCGAAGCAAAAAATCTTTTGAGCCAGCAATGACAGAGTTACCATTCCACTACGTTACATGCCAATCTGTCGCTGGCAAAAGTGGGAATACTTCCCCCTCTTGACACCCCCTAAATCGCTTCTTTTTAAAATTTATCTTGGATTAAATTTTAAAAAGAAGCGATTTTAAAAGAAAACTAAGTTACGCGATGATAGTTACTGTGATGATAGTCTTTGGATGTTGATTAATGATTTCAATCCATAATAAAAAATCTAATGATGCTGATAAAAGGAAAACTCGTTTAAATCTTCGATTAGATGATAAAGAGTTTGAGTTATTAAAAGCTAAAGCCGAGGGCTTTGGCTTACCACTTGCTAAATTTGTGCGTGTTTCTTTATTGGGATTACCTGAACCTGCAAAGCGTATTCATGATTTACCTGTAGTTGACGCTGCCTTGTTAAGGCAATTGGTTAGTATTGGTAATAATGTCAATCAATTAACGCGTTATGCCCATACGGTGTCGTTAGATCCAAGGCAAACGTTAAATACCTTAGCGTTGGCATTTGCATTGCAAAAAATCGGTGATGAGTTACAGCAGTTGCGTGAACTGTATTCACTTAAAAACGTTGATGAAAATGATTTGAGTATAACAAGTACTCATGTCACAGCTGATCAATTTGACTCGCCAAATCTATCAGAATTTGATGAGAACTATTAATGTTAGTGCGATTTTTTGATCATGGCAAAGTAAAAAAAGGCGAACTAACACGTACGGGCGGTGGCGGTGCGGTACGCAATTATTTATTATTTGATAAAGACAATAGAAGTAAACCTCGCGATGGGGCTCGACTAATCTATGGGAATGATAGTGATACAACCGAAGTCATTAACGGCATTAAAAATTCAAAAATTTATACGTCCGGTGTTTTGTCATTTGCGCCTGAAGAATCGATAACTGATGCGCAAAAAATTGAAATAATTGAGTCGTTTGAACAAAACTTGTTTCCCGGTCTAATGAAAGGTGAGTATTCAGGATATTGGGTCGAGCATCAAGACAAAGATAGGCAAGAATTACATTTTGTGTTTGCCGATATTCATTTGCCGTCAGGTAAAGCATTGCCTGTGTATTACATTGGCAAAGATTTTGATCTTGTCGATTCATGGAAAGATTTAATCAATATCGATTATGGGTTAGAAGACCCCAACGATCCAAAACGGAAACGGGCTTATCGCTTAAAAGGCTATGAGTATGCCCTCAAAAAACAACAAGAGAAAGATAAACTTGCAGGTAAAGCCATTAAAGACGAAAAAGTCTTTGATGAAGAAAAAATTGGCGAGTGGTTGATTGAAGAGATTGCTGATGATGAGTCAATTCAGACGCAAGCAGATGTGATTCGTGTCATTGCTGAAGCATTTGAAATCACTCGGGTGGCAAAAGATGGCAAATCCATTTCGATTAAAAATCCTGTGGGTGGTCGCAATATTAAATTAAAGGGGATGATGTATGAGCGAGAATTCACCAGACAACGTTTCGAGTCGCTTGGAAAAACACAAACGAGAGAAAGAAAAAATCGAAGCGAACTTCAAGCAGTCAATCGACGAGAGCGTGAAAAACGCAAGCATCGATTGGAGCAACGCTTTGAAAAACGTCGTGGCTCAGATAGACAGCTTGACAAAAGACTTCGTTCAGAACTCACAGAATTTAAGCAGCGAACAGATCAAACAAGCCCAGAGCCAGATCAACTTATTGATTCAGCAATTGAATGTGCTGAGTCAAAGCGTAGCGCAGCAATCGCAAGCGATATCAAATCAGATAGAGATCACCAAAACGACAGTGATAAGCGATCTGCAAGCACTTGGTCAAACGGTGAGCCACGAGAGCGAAAAAAGCGCTCAGCATCATCAGAATCGACAGGAACAACTCCGCGACGACATCGACCAGCAACACCATCAAACCTGCGAGCTAGTCGAGACGACTATCCAGCAGGAGCAGATGCTGATACAAAAAATGGTCAAACGTTACGCGAGGATTGGCATGCAAATGGGAGTGATGCTGGGCGCACTGATAATGGTGCTATTTATTCTAGCGCTTTTCAATTATCATCAATACAACCAATTACAACAGACCCGTCAACAGATCGCGCAAAGTCAAAGTCAATTAAAGACACTCAATCAGCTCAATTACCGTACGCCTATTCAAAATCAGGTTCTTTCGCTGATCGATATCCAAGCGCTGGCAAATGGTGGTATCAGTATCGCCAGCAAAATTCCCAAGAACGCCTCGTGTCAGCAGAGCGGCTTCGGTTATCAGACGCTTTATATTATCCAAAACCCTTATTATCATCCTTAGAGAATGCCAAGCATGCAGCCTATTTCTATCCAACAACTGGTTATCGACAGCTTAGCGACATTATCGAACGATTTGCACAACAAAGTGGACCAGACACTCAGTCAGCTAGAAACACAGCAATCCCAGACCATCGACTCTCTCATTCAAAAGCAGCTGGCATTGATGTTACCGAACTTGTATCAACAGCTGTTAACGCATCTCAATCAGCAGATAAACCAGAAGACCCAGCAACACAATCAGCAAATCACAGACTACTTGGACGAATTAGACAAGCTACAGACCGCCGAGATAGCAACACTGAAAAAAGGACGAAAAGAATTTCAAAACTTGCAAGACAAGATCCAATCAACCTTGACCCGCTTGGATGTTATACAAATCGTCGACGAAAGCAAGTTCGAAAGTTCACTGACCGATTTAAAGAATTCGATTCAGACGTTAAAGACCAGTACTTCCGAGAGCAACAGCGAACAGCAAAGCTTAGGAAACTTAATCAGCGAGCTCGAGAAGTTAAAGACGGATATGACGAAGACGCTCGCGAGTTTAAAACAGCAGCAGCAAGCTTTGGCAGACTCGTTGTTGCAGTTTCAGCCGTTGTTAAAGCCGTAGTTGACTTATTCAGAAAGTTATTTAATGCGATTAAACAACAAGCATATGGCTATGCCAGTGAAGGAGTGTTATATCACCAAAATCCAGATGGCTCAAAAGGAAAACAGGCAACTACGCAAGAAACTCGAGATTATATCGATGCGCATCCTTATGATTTATCGGGTTATGCAAAGCTTAAATTAACTATTAATACGTGGGATAAACAGAAAAAAGAAAAAACGAATCAACCTAAATTCAGAGGGTTTGGGAGGTAGTTTGATAGGATAGTATTTGAAACGCTGTGTCATTTCAAAGGATTGTTAACTAAAACAAGAATGATAGAGCGTTCTAAATATGGATCTTGTTTTTTTGGGGTCAGCACAGAATTCGGATCATATAGGGCGGTAAGTACATTTGTTTAGTTTCTTGCTCAATTTAGCACGATAAGAAAAACTCGTCATTGAAGCGACCTATGGAAAACATCTGTTTTCCATAAAGCTTTTATCAAAGATAAAATCTCAATATTCTAGTGGGTTTCAGACTATATTAACCTCATAAAAATCAAAATACAGAAAATTCTTTGAGAGATTATTTTTCATAATTTCTTTACCAAAAGAATTATCTAATTTAGAGGAAGCATTTTTATATAGCAATTTGATTAATTTACGACAGTTAAATAGAAATCCTTATAAAACAATAATTTAAAAGAAAACAAATATACTTACCGCCCTATATAATCCGAATTCTGTGCTGACACCTAGTTTAGGCTAAAATAGGTGGGATGGTCGGGGGCTTACGATTATTACAACAATGAACGAATCAAGGTCAAATTAGATGGTTTACCTCCTATCCAATATAGGGAGAAATACTTCAAAAATCGTTAAAAAGGGTGTCCAATTTTCAGGGTGCGGCTCATTTTAATTGGGTACTATCTCGCATTTTTTAGGTTGCTACTAGATGGGATGCTCGGATGCTTACATTGGATGTTGTTACGGAGCCTCTAATTTATCCTGACACAGAATTTTTAACGCTCTCCAATGCCACCTTTGTTCTCAACTACTTAGATAGCTTCTCCCACAATTTAGCCAAATTGAAGGTCATTGTCATGGATAATGCCAGTGTTGATCATGCTAAGATGATCCAAGATAGATTACCCATTTGGCAAGAACGCGGGTTATTTGTCTATTATTTACCCCCTTATAGTCCGTATCTCAATATCAATGAGCGGTTGTGAAGGCAGGTTAAACAGACTTGGTTAAGACCTCGTGACTATATTTCTTTCGATTCTTTGTCCTATGCGGTGAATCGAGTTTTTGCTAATATTGGTACGTCGCTTTCGTTAAACTTCTCTTCATTTAAAGTATAGGTATTTAATTTTGTTCGGTTGCTTAAGTAGCCGAATATATTTAAATTATAGGTAGTGGTTTGAAAAGTATGCTGGTATAGAAATAAAAAAGACAACTTGGGATAAAGATGATAATTTGAGGTTATGAAGACACAAATTACAATCAGCTGCCTAAGCTGTCTTAGCGATAGTATAAAG
>BMPS01000041.1 GCA_014647715.1 Streptomyces cinereus | reverse complement strand
AGGCGAGCTTTTAGAAAGACCTGTTGTTTCTCCAAAAAGCTCACTAATCATTTAAAAGCCTTTAATTTACTGTTTCACTACGTCAATTATGGCTGGGTCTAGTGAGCATACTTTTTAGACCACAGCCGATTATTTATATAAAAGCATTTATCAATGGTTAAAATTTTGTTAGGCTATTTAATACAACGAAATGAATAGCGTCAAATTAACAGGGTCAAATTTTTGGGTTAATGTGGTGATATTGCATTAATTTTTTATCAACAGGGTGAGGGTCATGCAAAAAATTTTAATCGCCAATCAAAAAGGGGGATGTGGTAAAACCTCGATTGCGGTAAGTCTAGCGGCGGCGTTGGCAAACCAAGGCAAAACAGTGGCATTGGCAGATGCAGACCCCCAAAAATCAAGTCTACAGTGGCTAAAAATGCGTCCAGCGGACGTACCTGCCATTATCGGTATTGACTGGCGCGATAGCAATGATATCGGTGATATCCCAAAAACCCTGGGTAAAAATGACTGGCTGATTATTGATGCCCCAGGTGCGTTATCAGGCACTAAAGCCGAGCAGCTGATTGCCGAATGCAAGGCGATTTTAATTCCTGTTTTACCCGCTTTTTTTGATATTGACAGTACCAAACGCTTTTTAAAAAGCCTAGAAGACATCAAACGTATCCGCAAAGGCAAAGTCGATATTTATCTGGTTGCCAATCGCGTGCGTAGTCAATTGATGCAGGACAATGAGCCGACCGAAAAACTGATGGCGTATTTTGCTGATATTGGGCAGCAGCCACTGGCTTGGCTATCTGAGCGTAGTATTTATCAAGCCTTGGCAGAACGTGGCTTGACGATTTTTGATAAAAGCCA
Source organism: Streptomyces cinereus (assembly GCA_014647715.1). GTDB lineage: Bacteria > Pseudomonadota > Gammaproteobacteria > Pseudomonadales > Moraxellaceae > Faucicola > Faucicola cinerea. Next base: position 12,903 of record BMPS01000041.1, on the reverse strand, counting down.
AAAACCGTATCGCGACATTCAGGCCCAGTGGCAGCCGATTATGGATATGCTAGCTTCCGAGCCGCAGCCGACTGACAAAGTTGACGCCAAAGCCGAAAACAAAGCTGACACCAAAACTGAAGCAAAAACGTCATCTAAAAAATCCAAAAATAGCAGCTGGTACGAGTAATATAATCAATGGGAATATGGATAGCCATCGCCATCGGGGTGTTTATTATCGGTAGTGTCATGGGGTTAAAACCATCTGCTCGCGAGACCATGCGTGATAATCTGCGCATGGCAGCCAGACGTGTGGGCGTGCAGCCAAAACTGGTCGCATGCCCTGATTGGATTGTCGGCGATACAGGCGAACGCGGTAAAGGCATGATGGCGCAATACGGCGTGGTGATTGAGGATGCTAAGATGCGCTCCTGTGATTATCAAGTGATTGAGGGCAAATGGCGACCCTTTACCGGGCATTATCCCGCTAATTTTGCGCTTGATAATCGGGAGGTGGATTTACCGGCATCCATCGCAACAGCCGTTAAAGGTTTAAGCTGTAAAGCCAATTTTGTGTGTATTTATTGGCAAGAAAATAGCCAACTGGGCATGAAATCAGAACTTGAAACCACCGAAAAAGACCTAATCATGTTAAAAAGTAAATTGCATGATTATGCCAAATTGGTGCAGAATAACTAACTTTTCGTATTTTAACTTACCCTTTTTAATGATTTTGTGAACCCAACATGAGTAAAACACCGACAGCGAGAAAATCAACCAAAACCACGGATACGGCTGATACAAAAACAGACACGAAAGCCGCAACTAAAGCCGCCGCGCCCAAATCAAAAGCATCAAAAGCATCAAAAACAACGCCTAAAACGTCGGGGCAAGGCAAGGCCTTGGTGATTGTCGAATCCCCTGCCAAAGCCAAAACCATCAATAAGTATCTGGGAAATGATTTTATCGTCCGCTCTAGCGTGGGGCACGTGCGTGATTTACCTGTGTCGGGTTCTGGCGCAGCAAAAACCGATGATAAGTCGGATAACAAACTTACTAAGGAGCAAAAAGCGCAGCAAGCTTTGGTGCGGCGTATGGGCATTGACCCCGAGCACGACTGGGTGGCACATTATGAAATTCTACCCAGCAAAGTTAAAGTCATTAAAGAATTAAAATCCCTTGCCAAAGACGCCAAAGAAATTTATCTCGCAACCGACTTGGATAGAGAAGGGGAAGCGATTGCCTGGCATCTCAAAGAAGTTATCGGTGGCAGTGATGACAAATACAGCCGTGTGGTATTTAACGAAATCACCAAAAACGCCATTCAAAATGCCTTTAAAAGCCCCACCAAGCTCAACTATGACCGTGTCAACGCGCAGCAAGCTAGACGATTTTTAGACCGTGTCGTCGGCTTCATGGTATCGCCATTGCTATGGCAAAAAGTAGCGCGCGGACTGTCGGCAGGACGAGTACAATCTGTTGCCACGCGTCTAGTGGTGGAGCGTGAACGTGAAATTCGCGCTTTTACCCCAGTGGAATATTGGGAAATCCACAGCAATACCCACAGCCAGCAAGCCAAACAAGAGACCATTCGCCTAGAAGCGGTAAAAAAAGCGGGCAAACCCCTGTCGCTAGAAAACGAAGCACAGACCCATGCCGTAGTTGCATTGCTTGAGAAATCCGATTTTATCGTGGCGGATCGGGAAGAAAAACCCACCCAGTCAAAACCCGCTGCACCCTTTATCACCTCGACATTGCAACAAGCCGCCAGTACCCGCCTTGGTTTTCCGGTCAAAAAAACCATGATGCTGGCTCAGCGCCTGTATGAAGCAGGTCATATCACCTATATGCGAACCGACAGTACTTTTTTGTCAGCGGATGCACTTACCAGTGTGCGCGGTTTTATTGACAAGCAATACGGCGCAAAATATGTCCCAACATCGCCCAATGTGTATGGCAACAAGCAAAACGCCCAAGAAGCGCACGAAGCCATTCGCCCCTCAGACGTCTTGGTGCAATCTGCCTCGCTAAAAGACATGGAGCGAGATGCCCAGCGCTTATATGAACTGATTTGGCGTCAGTTTGTGGCGTGTCAGATGCCACCTGCGCAGTACCAATCCATGACGTTGATTGTCAACGCTGGCGAGATTGAGCTCAGAGCCAAAGGTCGCGTGATGACCTTTGATGGGTATACCAAAGTACAGCCCCCGGCCAAAAATGAAGACAATCTATTACCTGATGTAAAAATCGGGGAAAAATTGGTGGTCGATAGTATCGAACCTACCCAACATTTTACCAAGCCACCGGCTCGCTATACTGAAGCGAGCCTAGTCAAAGAATTGGAAAAACGTGGGATTGGTCGTCCTTCCACGTATGCCGCTATCATCTCAACCATTCAAGAACGGGGTTATGTCAAGGTAGAAAATAAACGTTTATTCGCCGAAAAAATGGGTGATATCGTCACTGACAGATTGGTCAACAGCTTTCCGAATTTGATGGATTATACTTTTACCGCAGGGCTGGAAGAAAACCTAGATGAAGTCGCTGAAGGCCAGCAAAACTGGAAAAAAGTGCTGGATGATTTTTATGGCGATTTTAAAGGCAAGTTAGAACGTGCCAAAGACGAAGACGGCATGAAGCCCAACGACCCAACTGATGTTCCAGATATTCATTGTGACTTATGTCAGCGCCCAATGCAGATCCGTACAGGCTCGACGGGGGTGTTTTTGGGTTGTACCGGCTATAATTTACCCCCCAAAGAGCGTTGTAAAGGCACCAAAAACTTGATGCCTGTGGAAGCCTTTCATAGCCAAACCAGTAAAGAGAGCCAACATCTCGGTGAAGACGACGCTGACAACAACGACGAAATCCAAGCGCTCCTTGAGAAAAAACGCTGCCCGAAATGCCATACCGCGATGGATGGGTATATTGTAGATGGCGGGTTAAAACTCCATGTCTGTGGTAACAATCCTGACTGTGATGGCTATCTATTAGAAAAAGGCGTCTTTGAAACTGCAGGCAATGATGATATGCCTACCATACCTTGTGATAAATGCGATGGACAAATGGTGCTCAAAACTGGGCGTTTTGGTGCCTATTTTGCCTGTCAGCAGTGCGATAACACCCGTAAAGTGCTCAAAAATGGCGATGCAGCGCCGCCACGCATGACCGCAATCCCTATGCCAGACCTCAAGTCACAAAAATTTGATGACCATTACATTTTGCGTGAAGGGGCAGCAGGGTTGTTCTTGGCGGCGTCAAAATTTCCCAAAGTGCGGGAAACTCGCCCACCAAAACTGTCAGAGTTACGCGCGATACAAGATCAGTTGGAAGATAAATTCCAGTATTTATTTACCGCGCCAGATACCGACAATGAGGGCAATCCTACGATTTTGCGTTGGAGCCGTAAAAATGCCGAGCAATATATCGGTTCAGAAAAAGACGGCAAAGCGACTAAGTTTGCCTTAGTTTATCGAAAAGGCAAATGGATTGAAGAGTAATGGCAACCAAAAAAGAACCCTAGCCTATGCTAGGGTTTTTATGGATAAATAAAATCTTTATTTTAAATCAGTGCTGTCATTTTCAATTACAAAGCTAACAATCATCATCACGTTATAGCTAGTGATATTACCATCACTAATGCGTACTTTTTGCTCTTTAATCCAAGCACCTTCCACGTTATTAACCGTTTTGTTGACTTGTGAAATGCCTTTTTTGATCGCATCTTCAAAACTTACCGTTGAGCTGCTGCTAATTTCAATATTTTTTGCCACTGACATAACGATATCCTTATGTTCTATTATATTATTTTCCTAATTAATTTTTAATCTAAAACTTATCAAGCTTAACCTAAGTTATCTCAAACCTGATGCTTATAACTTATCAAAAATGTAGAAAAAATACCAAAGTTTACTTGTAACTTTGGTATTAGTTTTGGCTATCACATCGACTAGAAGCGTAACTAATATTGCGCAATTTTAAATGATGTAAAGGTAGCTATGCAAACCTTTAAATTAAGCAAAAATCATTTCAATATCTTTGAGATCAAAACTATAAACATGCCCACAGAAACCACAGTCTAACGCCAATTCACCCCCATGCTCATTGGCGATTTCTAATGCAGCTGGTTTGCCCAACTGAAAAATTGCCGATTCACTTTTCTGCTGTGAGCAGGTACAAGCAAAGGTCAACGGCATAGGCTCAGCCGTCACCACGTCTTCTTCATGATACAAGCGATATAAAATCTCATCAGCTGGCAAGGTGGTTAACTCTTCAGCTTTTAGCGTTTTGGTTAAGATTTTTAAGCGGGGGAACAAGTCATTGTCCACCGTCTCATACTCTTCTTCTGTGGTACGTGGTAGCAACTGTAGCACGATACCGCCCGCTTGCTCACCATCACAAGCCAAGTTGATTAAGGTAGGAATCTGCACGGATTGCTGTTGGTAATGTGCCAAACAATCCGCCAAGTTATCTGACACACGCTCAACGATGCCTTGATAGCCTTCTGCTTGTGTGCCATACGCGGCATCAGGTTGGATATTAATAAATAACACCCCTTCACCGACTTTACCAAGTTTGGCAAAGGCATCATTTGCCGTTTGTGCGGATTGCCATTCGCCTGTCCACTCTGCAAGACCGCGAATGTGACCTTGGTGGTCGCACTCTGCCATCGCCCAAGTTAAGCTGTCCTGTTCAGGGTCAGTGGCTGCGCCTGAATTTTGCAATTGAATGGATAGACGACCTTCAATTTTTAAGGTGCCAATCAGCAAGCTTGCCGCGACCAACATTTCCCCAAGTAGTTTTTGCAGGGCAACTGGGTAATCTTTTTGCTGCAATATCGTCTGTAGGCTGTCGTTGATTCGTACCACGTCACCGCGTACAGGGCTTTGCTCAAAATAAAAACGTTGGCGCATATCAAAATCGTGAAGTGCTTGAGTCGCTGTTGTCATAAATAACCTATCTTAAGTGAGTTTTAATCAATTTATTGAGCTATAAATGGGGATAAAATACAAAATAGCAAAAAAATGGTAAAAAAATTGTCGATGATGAAAAAAATATTTTTTGTAAATCTATTGTCACAACACAGAAAAGTAAATTACTATAAACTCACATTTGAAATCTTTTGAATATCCTTAACTATTTTTTATCAGTCATTTTGCAAAGTTTTGCCAGATTTTAATGGGTGCAATGAGGGATGATGAAGGACAGGGAAGGATAAACACAAAGAGATGGGGGGAGTCTTTTTACTCGATTTGGCCGTTAAAGCTAGATAGAGAAAAGATTAACTAAGAACGTATCATACGACAAGGATCATAGGATGATTTTAATCTCTAAAAAGCCAATCGCCTTAGCAACCGTTGCTATTATGGCATTAGGTCTTGCAGGTTGTAACAAAGCCAGTGACAACAAAGCGGCAGGGACTGAAGGTAGCCAACCAGCGGCAGCGGCTACTGGTGAAAAAACGCTCGATAAAATTAAAAAATCAGGGGAAATCGTACTGGGTTACCGTGATTCCTCAATTCCATTTTCTTATATCGCAGGTACGCCAAACCAACCTGTAGGTTATGCCCATGACCTGCAATTAAAAATTGTTGACGCAGTCAAAAAACAATTGAATATGCCAGACCTCAAAGTGCGTTACAACCTAGTAACCTCACAAACCCGTATCCCATTGGTACAAAATGGTACGGTTGACTTAGAGTGTGGTTCGACCACCAACAATGAAGAGCGCCAAAAACAAGTGGCTTTCTCAAACGGTTTCTTTGAGATTGGTACTCGCTTATTAACCGCTAAAGATTCAGGTATCAAAGATTTTGCGGATTTAAAAGGCAAAACCTTAGTGACTACCGCAGGTACTACTTCTGAGCGTTTTATCAAAAAACTCAACGATGACAAAAAAATGGGCATTAACATCGTTTCTGCCAAAGACCACGGCGAATCTTTCTTGATGTTAGAAAGCGGTCGTGCGGCAGCCTTTATGATGGATGACGTACTGCTCGCGGGTGAAAAAGCCAAAGCCAAAGATCCAAACAAATGGGTCATTGTTGGTACCCCACAATCGTATGAAATTTATGGCTGTATGATGCGTAAAGACGATAGTAAATTCAAAAAAGTAGTCGATGATGCGTTGGTTGCGACTTATTCATCAGGTGAAATCAACGACATCTACAAAAAATGGTTCATGTCACCGATTCCACCAAAAAACATCAACATGAACTTCCAAATGTCTGACAACTTAAAAAGCTTATTAGCCAATCCGCATGACGGCGCGCAACCAAAAGATGTCGCTAATGCAGCCGCATCTGCTACCGTCAATGCAGTAGCAACGGGCGCTAGTAACGTGGCAACCGCTGTGGCATCTGCAAGCAATGCAATTGCAAGTGCAACAAAACCCTAGTTTGATGAGTTGAGTTTGATGGGATAACAACAAACTAGGTTAGGAAGGTTACTATCCAACATAAAACTGACGTCATCACCTATCAATTGTGGTTACGTCAGTTTTAGTTTTTGGATAAATCAATTTGCTAGACAGGATTTTGGGGGTGGCAATGAATTATAGTTGGAATTGGGGCGTGTTGCTGCAACCAACAGGCGTAGGCAACGAAGTCTACTGGCAGTGGCTATTGACAGGCTTTAAATGGCTGTTGGTCATTGGTGGAAGTGGCTGGCTGATTGCCTTAATTATCGGTACGATTTTAGGTATTATGCGTACTTTACCAAATAAAACTGCCAGAGCGATTGGTACGGCTTATGTGAGTTTTTTTCGTAACATTCCGCTATTAATACAGTTATTCTTCTGGTTTTATGTGGCACCTACTTGGCTGACACCTGCCTTGCAAAAATGGTGGTTTCAGGAGTTAGACCCAAATACCTCGGCGGTGATTTCGGCAAGTATTGGTCTTGGGTTATTTACAGCTGCGCGTATTGTAGAGCAAGTGCGTACGGGCATTGAATCATTGCCAAAAGGGCAAACCAATGCTGCCTATGCGCTCGGGTTCACCTTGCCTCAGACGTATCGCCATATCGTCTTGCCACAGGCATTTCGGGTGATTTTACCACCGATGAGCTCTGAGCTTACCAACTGTTTTAAGAATGCCTCGGTCGCTTCATTGGTCGGGGTTACTGAGCTGATTAGCCAAACCAAAACTATCAGTGAATATACCCAGAACAATATCGAAGTATATACCTTTACCACGATTATTTATTTATTGTTTAATTTGGTGTTGATTTATTTTATGACTTGGCTTGAGAAAAAATTACGCATCAAAGGTCAAATCGATGGGGGTGGCGCATGAATATGATGGAACTACAAGCCGCAATGCCAGGGTTGATGGGTGGCTTATGGATTACCTTCAAAGTGTTGTTTTTAGCTATTATTGGCGGTTTGGCGCTGGGTACGATTTTAGCCTTGATGCGGTTATCAGGGATAAAAATTTTAGCCGTGCCTGCCAAGCTGTATGTTAACTTTTTCCGTTCAGTGCCGCTGCTGTTGGTATTGCTTTGGTTTTATTTTGCTGTACCGATGGTGTATAACTTGGTGACGGGCACGTATTTGACGTTGGATACGGCGTTTACTTCGTGCGTGGTGGCATTTATGGTGTTTGAAGCCGCGTATTTTTCTGAGATTGTACGTGCGGGTATCCAGTCGATTGGCAAAGGACAGGTCAATGCCGCTAAAGCCTTGGGTATGACTTATGGTCAAACTATGCGCTTTATTATTTTGCCACAAGCGTTTCGCAAGATGTTTCCGCTACTGCTACAGCAGTCGATTATTTTGTTCCAAGATACGACGTTAGTGTTTGCGATTGGCTTGGTGGATTTCTTCCGAGCCTCATACGTGCGCGGTGACTTGATGGGGTTACTAACCCCCTATATCTTGCTGGCAGGGGCGTTTTATTTTGTGGTCAGTCTAACCGCATCGACCGCTGTCAACCACCTACGCAAACGCTTTCGCATGGCTTAATCAATATTGAATAAAGGAAAATAACATGTCAGTAGTTACTAAAATTGATGAAACCACCTGGCTCAACGAATTTGGTGGCTTGGTATCAAACAGTGGACACGCCAGTCCCGATATCATGATTAATGTCAACAAAATCAGTAAATGGTATGGCGACTTTCAAGTATTGACCGACTGTACCGCGCATGTGCACAAAGGCGATGTGACCGTCATCTGTGGTCCATCAGGTAGCGGCAAATCAACTTTAATTAAAACCGTCAATGGGCTTGAAGCCTTTCAACAAGGTGAAATCTTGATTGATGGCATGTCGGTCGGCGCCAAAGCAACCGACTTACCAAAACTACGTAGCCGGGTAGGGATGGTATTTCAGCATTTTGAACTGTTTCCACATTTATCTATCTTAGAAAACTTGACCTTGGCACAAATCAAAGTATTGGGTCGTAGTCAGTCTGAAGCGCAGAAAAAAGGCTTGGGTTATCTTGACCGCGTGGGCCTGTCAGCGCATGCCAAAAAATACCCTGCCGAATTGTCAGGCGGTCAGCAGCAACGGGTGGCAATTGCGCGTGCGCTCAGTATGGACCCGATTGCAATGCTGTTTGATGAGCCAACTTCCGCGCTTGACCCTGAGATGATTCAAGAGGTGCTTGAGGTGATGATTGAGCTTGCTAATGAAGGCATGACCATGATGTGTGTGACCCACGAAATGGGCTTTGCGCGCCAAGTTGCCAACCGTATCATCTTTATGGATCAAGGTCATATCGTTGAAAACTGCAGCCGTGAAGAATTCTTCGCCGGTGCGCGTAGTGAGCGCGCGAAAGATTTCTTGTCAAAAATCTTAAATCACTAAAGATAAAATAAAGTTTATTTCATTAAAAAACGGCATTAACTGCCGTTTTTTATTGTCAAAGTTTGCCTTAGCCTAATTGCTCATCAGTGATTCAAACTGCTTGAGTTCCTCTTCCATATAGGTGAGTAATCGTTGGCTATGGGGCAATATTTGGCTACAGGTGACGATACAAAACTCGATTTTATCCACGTAAGTACACAAGGTGATATTCATCGCTTGGTCATTGAGCACAATCGAGACAGGATACAGCGCCTGCAGTTTTGCCCCTTGCCAATACAAAGGCTGATGCGAGCCTGGTACATTTGAGATAATCAAGTTAAAACCACGATAATCGGGAAACAGACCCGTAAGTACCTGCAACCCTGAACGGCTATAAGCAACCCCACTATAAATAATCGACGAGGCTTGCTTCATCCGTGAAAAGCGTTTTTTACTATTTTTGGTGCTGCCATTAATCGTCTTTAAACGCGCAACGGGGTCGGCAAGGTGGGTGGCAAGATTGGCTAAAATAAAGGTAATTTGATTGCCAACGTGTTGGCTTGCGCTATCGTTGTCATCGCGCAGGGATAAGGGTACAAAAGCAATCAAGGGTTTTTTGGGTAAGCCATTGATATCGAGCAAATAACGGCGTAACGCGCCCGAACAAATCGCCAAAATCACATCATTGACGGTCACAGCGTAATGTTTGGCGATGGTTTGAAAACGAATAAGCTCATAAGATTGGGCAGAGATACGCCGTGAGCTTGATACCGGTTGGTTGAGGGGGCTGTCTGGCGCTTGGGTGGTGGTAATGTAGTCTTTGTCAAATCGCTCTACCACATTTTTACCTAAGGCTTTGATGGCAGGTGGGATAGCCAGCGCTTGCTCTTTGACGACACGCAGAAGGGATTTATCTTCTGGTATCAAAGCATCGAGTTGGTGACGATGACGGGTCATTAGCGACCAAATTGGCAAGCTAATACGCTCGGTTGGCGATTCTGATAGCGATTTTTTGACCAAACGAATCGCCGCTATCCCATCGACCATAGAATGGTGAATCTTAAAATACAACGCAAAACGATTGCCTTCAATCCCTTCAATGATGTGACATTCCCACATCGGTTTGGCACGATTGAGTAATTTGCTGTGCTCTTGGGACACATAAGTCAATAGCTCACGGATGCGTGCCGGTTTTGGCAGGGCGATATGGCGAAAATGATGGTCGACTTCAAAGTTTTCATCGGTTTTCCACCATGCTAGATGATATAACACTTGGTTAAACGGAAAACTCGGCGGCGTCTTTTGCGTGACCATCTGCTGCACCAAATCACTGACAAAGATATCGCTTGCGCCATCGGGAATCTCAAACAAGAACAGCCCCCCAATGTGCATCGGCTGATTGCGATTTTCAAGTAAGATAAATAACTGGTCAATGGCGGTGAGCAGACGCATGCGATGTCCTTAAGTATGAAATAAAAAATTAGCGGAAAAAATAGCCAGTCTGTGGCGAGCTAGCTTGTGCCATATAGCGTGCTGGCATACGACCCGCCAAGAAAGCCTCACGTCCAGCCATAACCGCGTGTTTCATGGCAGACGCCATCAACACAGGGTTTTGCGCATGGGCAATCGCGGTGTTCATCAGCACACCATCACAGCCCAACTCTAAGGCAATGGCGGCATCACTGGCGGTACCTACGCCTGCATCCACTAAGACCGGCACTTGGGTCTGCTCAATGATTAGACTTAAAGTATGGCGGTTGAGCAATCCTAGACCTGAGCCAATCAAACTGCCCAATGGCATAATCGCCACACAGCTCATGCTCTCTAGTTCTTTGGCAACAATCGGGTCATCTGAGGTGTACACCATCACATCAAAGCCATCATCAATCAAGGTCTTAGCCGCTTTGACGGTTTCGATAACATTGGGATACAAGTTTTTTTCATCGCCCAATACTTCAAGTTTGACTAGGTTGTGCCCATCCAACAATTCACGCGCTAATTGACAGGTACGAACGGCGCTAGCCGCGTCAAAACAGCCAGCGGTGTTAGGCAGAATGGTGTATTTTTCGGGAGAAATCACATCGAGTAGATTGGGTTCATCTTTTTTCTGCCCGATATTTACGCGCCGAATGGCGACAGTGACGATTTGCGCGCCGCTGGCAGCGATGGCTTCGCCTGTTTGAGCCAAATCTGTATATTTGCCAGTACCGACGAGCAAACGAGAGGTAAACGTGCGCGAACCAATGTGTAGGAGGTCGTTTGCGGTTATCAGTGTATTTTGGCTTGAAGAATTTTGGGCTTCAGGATTTTGAGTTGAAGTGGTTTGGGTCATTGTCATCCCTTTTTAGAGTTTGATTGTCATGGTTATCAATCAGTAAAAAATGCTTTAGTATAACAAAATATAGCTTGTCTCAGGGTCTTTTTGTGCGCCTTGGTAGGATTTGTGCTGTTGATAAGCTACAATGGAACGCATCTTTTCTTGGCTTATTTCATTCGATAATCCCTATGCTAAATCCGATTGCCTTGCCCTATAGTTTTGCCAAACGTCATCAACTGCTGTTGCAATACTCGCAAGATTTGACTGACCCGCCGACGTTGTTGATGACGGCTGATACCCCTATGGAAGCCATCAACGAAGCCAACCGTTTTGCCAGTCAAGCAGGAGTGCCGCTGCCATTGAATTTTGCCATGGCGCAAAGTGACGATTTTGAAAAGCAGTTAGCCGCGGTCTATGCAGGCAACACTGGGGAATCTCAGCATATTGCCGCTGGGCTTGAAGACCATCCCGATTTGATGAGTCTGGCTGACAGTGTCCCTGAGACGGAAGACTTGATGGACCAAGAAGATGACGCGCCCATCATTCGCCTGATTAACGCACTATTGTCCGAAGCCATACGCCTAAACGCCTCAGATATTCACATCGAAACCTTTGAAAAACGCCTATCGGTGCGCTTTCGGGTGGATGGGATACTCAAAGAAATCGTCAGTCCAAAACGCGAGCTGTCACCGCTACTGGTGTCACGTATCAAGGTGATGGCAAAACTCGATATCGCTGAAAAACGGGTGCCGCAAGATGGCCGCATCTCATTACGTCTGGCTGGGCGAGAAGTGGATGTACGGGTATCGACCTTGCCATCAAATTTTGGTGAGCGTGTGGTGATGCGGCTCTTGGATAAACAAGCGGGTCGGTTAAATATGACCTATTTGGGGTTGTCAGACAGTGATTATAGCGAGCTTAAACGCTTAATCCATCGCCCGCATGGCATTATTCTTGTCACAGGTCCGACAGGTTCGGGCAAAACCACGACACTGTACGCGGCTTTAACGGATTTGAACGATAACACCCGTAACATTTTGACCGCTGAAGACCCGATTGAATTTCAGCTAGATGGTATCGGGCAAACCCAAGTCAATAATAAAGTGGATATGACCTTTGCCCGTAGCCTGCGAGCCATGCTACGCCAAGATCCTGATGTGGTCATGGTGGGGGAGATTCGCGATTTAGAGACCGCAGAAATTGCGGTGCAAGCGTCACTCACAGGTCACTTGGTACTCTCAACCCTGCATACCAACACCGCGATTGGTGCGGTGACGCGGCTACAAGATATGGGGGTTGAGCCGTTTTTGCTGTCATCGAGCCTCATTGGTGTGGTGGCACAGCGACTAGTGCGCACCTTGTGTCCGCATTGCCATACATGGGCGCTTGCCGATGCCTATCAAACGCAGATTTTTACCGAAATAGGCGAAGTCGGAGAGATTAAACTGCCAAAACCTGTGGGCTGCGAGAAGTGCAATCAATCAGGATTTCGGGGACGTACTGCGATTTATGAAGTGGTGCCGGTCGATGACAAACTGCGACAACTGATTCATAGTCAAACAGCCGAATTTGAGCTTGAAAGCTATGCGCGCAGCAAAACACCATCCATTCGCGCCGATGGACTCAAAAAAGTATTGGCAGGCAAAACCACACTAGAAGAAGTGTTACGTGTCACTAAAGAAAAAGAGATGTGATACCCCACTCTCAACACTTTTAGAGGGGGTTGAAACAAAAAAGGCATGAACTTAAACTTTAATCAATGACCAAAAAGATTAGAGGATAAGCCATGCCCATTGATGAATTTATCATTAAAATCTATCT
>BMPS01000040.1 GCA_014647715.1 Streptomyces cinereus | reverse complement strand
GTTTAAGCTTGAGTGTTTGAAAATCAAAACCAAGTTAAATCATTTCGCTTTGCGTACGAAGTTACTAATTTCTGCTAATCAGTCGGCTTTTGCCCAGCTTAAGGCTATTAGCGGTGCGTAACTTCAGTAATTATTTTAATCATTGGCGATAAAAACAAAATAATTGCACCAAAAAAGTGCATTTTGCTGTCTAATATAGTCAAATTTGTTGGGTAATACAGATAAAAAGTATATCTTCATCGCAAAAATCGTAGCATTTAAACCGTCTTTTATTGCGGTCACTACAAAACATGAAAACTCACATTTAATCGCAAAACTTTTTGTCATAAAATGGTATGATAGAAAACGTTTTTTAGCTTATGCGGCAAGTATTGTTATTGCCTTAGTTAGCGGTACCCTTATTTAAGTGCTACAAGTTTAAGTATTATAAGTTTAAGTGTTACAAGGAATTCTCGTGAGCCAACTCTCTGCCACTCAATCAGCCGTTTCACCTACTTCAACCAACCAAAGCATGCCATCAGCATCGAGCATGATTCAACGTGGCAATGGATTACAAGTGGTGGTTGGACTTGGCAAATCAGGCTTGTCGGCAGTCAACTATTTACACGCGCTTGGCTACCCCGTAGCTGTCACCGATGCAGGTCTGCCCAAACTTGCCGAGCATTTGCCAACCGATATAGTGACCAAGTTTGGCGCATTAGATGGCGAGCTGTTGTCAGTGGCAGATCGCATTATCATCAGTCCTGGTATCGACCCTTATTTGCCGGTGTTTGATGGCGCACGTGCGAAAAAAATCGCGATTGTCAGTGATATTCAATTGTTCCATGAGGTAGCTAAACAGCGAGATATTCCGATTATTGCGATTACCGGCTCTAATGCCAAAAGCACCGTCACCACCCTGGTTGGCGAGATGGTCAAAAATGCGGGGTTTAAAGTCGGTGTCGGTGGTAACTTAGGAACGCCCGCGCTTGATTTGCTACTTGAGCCCATACAGATGGCGGTGCTTGAGTTATCCAGTTTTCAACTACAGACCACCACCAATTTGGCCGCTAAAGTAGCCACCGTGCTTAACATGTCGCCTGACCATCTAGATCGCCATGGCAATATGCTCGGCTATCACCAAGCCAAACACCGAATCTTCCAAGGCGTGCAATCCATTGTGGTCAACCGCGAGGACTTGCTTAGTCGTCCGTTGGTAGCCGATGAGATGCCCACCATTAGCTTTGGCAGTAACGCACCGGATATGAATCAATATGGATTGATAAAAGATAGCGATGGTGAAATCTGGCTAGCACGGGGTCGCGAGCGGTTACTCAATGAAAAAGACGTGCCGATCAAAGGTGAGCATAATTTGATGAATGCGCTGTCAGCCCTAGCAATTGGCGAACTAGCAGGTCTGCCGCTAGACAGTATGTTAACAACATTGAAAAACTTTGTTGGGCTGCCCCATCGCTGTGAATTTATCACAACCACCCATCAGCTTGATTGTTTTGACGACTCTAAAGGCACTAACATTGGCTCGACCATCGCCGCAATTTTGGGGCTGGGTAAAGTATATGCACCCAAAGGCAAAAAACTCGCTGTGATTTTGGGCGGGCAAGGTAAAGGTCAAAACTTTGCTGAACTGGCAAAACCCTTGATGGATTATGCGCAAGTGGTGTACTTTATCGGTGAAGATGCCGATAAAATCGCGGCTGATTTGGCATCAGCGGGGTTAGATGCTCACAATCCTGCAGGGATTGTGTTAACCAAATGCCAAACCCTGGAACAAGCGGTCAATCAAGCTTGGCAAGACCAGCCAACATTCCCCGCTTTAGGCGTATTGCTGCTATCACCTGCTTGTGCAAGTTTTGATCAGTTTAGTGGCTATGTGGAACGTGGACAAGTTTTTCAACGCTTAGTCAAACCCCAATAATCATTCGCTAGTGTATTTTTAATATTTAGGTTGTGTTATGCCCGCGCCCCATTCGACTTCTTCGTCACTTTCTTCATCCCTCTCAGCTAACAGCGTTTCTGCTAAGAAAAGCCGCCAGTGGATTCCGCCCATCAATTCGGTGCTATTGACCACGGTGGCAACCATTATGGTATTTAGTCTGTTGATGGTGGCGTCCGCGTCAATACCTTTTGCACAAACCAAAAAACTGGGTGATTTTTACTTTTTCTATCACCAACTGGCGTACATGGGAATCGGTGCAGTTCTTGGTTTACTGGTGTATTTTATCCCGCTTCGCAAGACGTTTCGCTTAGATTTTATTATGTATGCGCTACTGGCTTGTCTTTTGCTGATTATTTATACCCTAATCGGTGGGTCAGTGATTAACGGCAGCAAACGCTGGATTGAATTGGGTGGTATCAACTTTCAGCCCTCTGAATTGGCAAAATTGTTGATGATTTTGTACACCTCAGATTATCTGGTGCGCCGATCAGAAGAGATTCGCAACCATTGGAAAGGCTTTTTGCGGCTAACACTGATAGCCATGGGGCTGATCTTATTTATCATGTTGCAGCCTGACTTTGGCTCGGTGGTGATTATTGCGACCTGTATTGCGGCGATGATTTTTGTCGGTGGCTTACCCATGCGCCAGTTTTTTATCATCATGGGTGCCATGTTTTTGGCAGGCACCATGGCGATTATGGGGGCAAGTTACCGACTAAAGCGGGTAACCTCGTTTTTAGATCCGTTTGATGACTTAAAAAATAGTGACTATCAGCTAGGTCGCAGTATTGTAGCCTTTGCCCGCGGTGAATGGTTTGGTGTCGGTTATGGGGAAAGTATCCAAAAACTCTCCCATTTACCGGAGGCGCATACCGACTTTTTGCTAGCGATTACCGGCGAAGAGTTAGGCTTAGTGGGTGTGTCGTTTTTACTGGTGTTACAAATTATTTTGGTCACTACGGTTATGCGCATTAGCTACCAAGCGCTGGCCCGGCACCAAACACGGTTAAGCTATTTTGCGTTTGGGGTTGGTATTTTGTTCTTTGGGCAAATTTTTGTTAATGCCGGCATGACCATGGGGATGCTACCTACCAAAGGGTTAACCATGCCATTTTTTAGCTATGGGGGTTCTTCTATGGTGGTTAATCTGATTATCGTCGGATTGTTGATGCGAATTATCAAAGAAAGCCCAACGATTCCTGCCAATCAATGTCGTTATTATTAATGGGTTGCCAAAAGATTTTGTAAGCTATCGACTTCAATACGCTGTTTGCCTTGCAGTGGCGTATGATTCCATTGACAAACCGCCTGCTCGAGCATCGTGGTTGGTTTATCCATATCAATCGGCGGCTGTTGTAATAATTGCAGTGCGGTCTTAATAAGTTGCGGTGCGGGGTAGGAGTGTATCGGCTCAGCAAGCGTTTGTTTAGACAGTTTTTGCCCTTGTGTATTCACCAAAATGGGTAAGTGATAATACTGCTTGATAGGCTGAAAATTTAAATAATCGGCAATCACCATTTGTGGTATCGTCAATGGCAATATATCCAGACCCCGCACGATTTGATTGACACTTTGTAGCGCGTCATCAATTACCACCGCAAGCATATAATTAATCATGCCTTTGTTGGCGGTTGGCGTATTTGAAAAAGACCGCCCAATGCGCCGCCTTCTGACCACAATATCACCCTGTTCTCGTTGCGGATTGCCCAAAATCACCCCTTGCAGCTGATCGAAAAAAAGCATTAGGTTATCTGGCATTACTAAGCGAATGGCATGATCGCGTGATAGCCGCTTATGGACACAGATTCTAGGATAAGGGTATTGGGTGTTGGGGTGGGCAAGTTGATAAGCTTGCAGGGATTTACGACTGCAATCACAGCCATAACTTAAAGCTTTTAGCTTCTCATCCAATAACGCGTGATACGTGTTTAGATGTTGCGACTGGTAGCGAACGTTACCATCCCAGTGCAAACCTAATCGCTCCAAATCTGCTAAAATCAAATCGCTAAATCTTGGATGACAGCGCTCAGTATCAGTATCTTCAATGCGTACCAGCCACTTGCCTTGCGCTTGCTTGGCGATACAGTAACTGGCAATAGCCGTCACCAGTGACCCCAAATGCAAAGCTCCCGTCGGAGAAGGAGCAAAGCGACCAATGACAGGAGACGTTGATAAATTAAGCATGACCCCATGCTTGTTTTTCTTTAATCTCTGATAGCGTTTTGCAGTCGATACATTGGGTCGCGGTTGGACGGGCTTCTAAACGACGCAGACCAATCTCCACACCGCAAGTCTCACAAAAACCGTAATCGCCACTGTCAATCTCGGCAATCGATTTATCAATCTTGCGAATCAGTTTACGCTCACGGTCACGCGTGCGCAGTGCCAACGCAAACTCTTCTTCTTGGGTGGCGCGGTCATTAATATCAGGCATTGCCGTTGATTCATCTTGAATATAAGACTTGGTTGATTCAGCTTCGCTAATTAACTGCTCTTTCCAATCTAATAAAATTTTTCTAAAATGCGCAAGTTGTGCGTCATTCATATATTCTTCTTCAGCCGCTGGCTGATATGGGGTAAAGCTTAATTCACGTTCATTTTGGGCAGATGCCATAGCTAATTCCTCTAAAAACCGATAGTGATACAATTTTAAGTTTACAATTTCATTACTAATTCAGCACTTAAGCCAATGACATCGCGTTATTAACGCTTTAAACACTGCAATTCGCCAGTATATGAAATCAAACTAAAATAAACGCTAAAACCTTAATAAACAAGCTAACCAAACTTTCACGACATTAAGTTTATGAACATAAGTTCAACAACCATGAAAAATTAGTCAGATAGTATCTGTTCTTTTGATACCAGTTGCAAGTAACCCATTGTTATATAAATTTATCCAACGTAAACCAGGCGCAATTTCGTCAATGGTATAGTCTTTACACAAGGGTTTAAACTGTAGATTGGTCGATGGGCAGCCAAACACAGATATCCCATAATTAATCTTATGTATTTCTTGATGAATATGGCCGACAAATATAGCTTTAATGCGGTCTAGATACGGCATTACCACTTCCCAAAAACGCTCAGAATTTGTTATAGTATACTTATCAAGCCATGCTGAATCGATTAATACCATGGGATGATGACAAAAAATTGCACAAGGGCGATTGGCGTTTGCTAACTGTTGCGCTAGCCACCGCAATGACTGCTCATCAAACTCCCCATGACTGTGCCCCTCATAAGAAGAGTCTAATAACAATAAGTCCCAATAATCGGTGGCAATACTATAGCGGGTTTGTAGGCGAGAATCTGCTTTGACTGGCAAATGACGGCGTTGGGCAAAGGGTAAATGACTATCCAGCTCTAGGGTCACATCATGATTGCCCGGGATAGCTACAAAAGGAATATTGATGTCGTCTAAGGCTGCAAATAAACGGTCATAATTTTGCTGGGTAGGTTCTTGACATAAATCCCCCGTCAGTACCAACAAATCAACATTATCGCGCTGTTGTTTGACCAAGGATAATACCGATTCAAATGTGTCTGCGGTATTAACACCATTCATTAACTTATTAGGGTCATCAAAGAGATGCAGATCACTTAATTCAATAATTGAAAAATAATCGGCATGGTGTTGTGATATCGAACTTGGCAGTAACGTCACTCAGTTATCCTTAGAATAATGACGGTAATCGTGGCAGTACAACTTTATCAAACAACGGTTAATTGACTTAAGTCAATCAAATAAGGTATGTTTTATACCACAAATGCTCATAATTGACAAACACAATAGCAAAATAATTGTTGGCATAGTCTCCTTCTAAGCATTCAATAAAAAAAGGTGACTATTGGCAGCGCTGACAAACACCTGAAAGCTCAATAATGCTTGACTGAGTGGCAAAGTTGGTCGATTGCTCAACCTCAGTTAGCATGGTCTGGATAGATGGATGGCTAAACTCTTGTACCTCGCCACAGCATCGACAGACCAAAAAAGCGGCAACATGGCGATCGGTGGGCTGAGAGCAGGCAAAAAATGCCTTACTAGAATTTAATTGGTGAATCAAGCCATGTCTGAGCAAAAAATCCAAACTACGATATACGGTTGGCGGTGCGACAACTTTTTCGCTCGCTGATTGCAGTAAATCCAATAATTCATACGCACCAATGGGTTGGGCGGCAAGTAAAATTAAACGATACACCTGCTCTCGCAATGCCGTAAAACGTAAACCTTGCGCTTGGCAATCTTGTTTTATCTGGGCAATCTGTACTTCAACCTGCTCGGCCGTCATTTGCGGCATACACATGGACATAGATAGGTGGCGACAATTTGCGTCGTAACTATTGGCTGATTGAATAGAACTTCCAGCTGATTGAATAGAACGTTGGGTCATATCACATAAAATCATTAATAACTCTCAACTTACTTTAGCATGAAAACCGCATAATTTGTCTGCGAAATTAGCGATTCAGCTATAAAACTACCCGACAATATAACAAGTCTAACAATACGCCATTCATAATGACTGGCGATTAACGTCAGCATAGATAAAACAACCTTTAGCAAAATTTTTAATCAAGATTCTGCTATACTACTTTCATCATTCCTGCCCACAATCAGCTAGCCCTTATTTTGCTATGTCAAAACCTGCCAAGCCATTTGACCCACAGTCTATCCAACAATCCATCAACAAGCAGTCGTGGCTGATACTTGGGCTGGTTGCTATCGGTGTTGCGTTGGATGTTTGGCAAGGCAGTAGCCAGTATGCGGTGAGTAAAAATCTGCTAGCCGGTAGTGTGCTAGGGTGGGTGAGTCATATCATCTTTGCTAAAATTTCCCTGAGCAAATCGGGCTATCAGCAGCGTCGTCAAATTGTTCATCGTTTTTACCAAGCCCATATGGCAAAGTGGGTGTTGATCATTATTGGGTTTGCACTGATTTTTCTGCTATTAAAACCGCTAAACGCCATTGCGGTATTCGCGGGCTACTTAATTTTGCAAATAAGTTACCTCATTATCACTTACCGAAATCCTTGGTAAAAAAAGGCTATTTACAATTATTTGGTAATAACAGAAATAACCTAAACTAAATCACAAATAAATCCATTTAATCCTTTACAAAAAGGTAACAGTTGAATTAATATAGTGAAAATTTTTTAAAGGTGCAATTGCTCAGCGCTAATTGGCTAAAAAGAATTAGTTTTCAAGCAATTGCATATATGTTTTACTGATGACCCACTTATTTGAGTCAAGCAAAACACAGTAGGTCGATAGCCTATATTATTACGTTGATAAACAATCCGTTTATTCACGGTTCATCACCTTAGTTAAGCAGATTGCTTAAACGCCTCGATGTGCCTTTGACGTC
Organism: Streptomyces cinereus; assembly: GCA_014647715.1. Taxonomy (GTDB): domain Bacteria; phylum Pseudomonadota; class Gammaproteobacteria; order Pseudomonadales; family Moraxellaceae; genus Faucicola; species Faucicola cinerea. The sequence goes on along the minus strand of BMPS01000040.1, from coordinate 7,243 downwards.
ATGTTTGCACTTCTCATTGAGTATCATCAGCTCAGTTAGATACGATTATAGTGTTAAGTTACAAATTTTTGTGATTAGACAAAATATCTGACGCTAACTCCCTCTATTATCGGCTCAATATAAAAAAGAAGTTAAGATTATGGCAGAAGCAAACGCAGAAATTACTTCAAATGAGTATATCAATCACCACTTGACAAACTGGACTTTCGGTAATCACCCAACAGAAGGTTGGATAGTTGCCGAAACCAAACAGCAAGCTTCTGAAATGGGTTTCAATGCGATTCATTTAGACTCAATGCTGTGGTCGATTGGTTTAGGGGTTCTTTTTTGTGCCATTTTTTATATGGTGGCAAAAAGAGCGACCTCGGGTGTACCCGGCAAAATGCAAGCTTTTATTGAAATGATTGTGGAGTTTGTTGATAGTAACGTTCGTGATACTTATCATGGCACATCAAAGGTTATTGCGCCATTGGCATTGACAATTTTTGTGTGGATTTTCTTGATGAACTTCATGGATCTTCTGCCAGTTGATTATTTGCCTGTCATTGCACAAAAAATTGGTGGTCTGCTAGGACATAACCCACACCATGTTTACATGAAAGTCGTACCAAGTACCGACCCAAATGTGACGCTTGGTATGTCGTTCTCAGTATTTGCACTGATCATTTTTTATAGTATTAAAGAAAAAGGTTTTGGCGGTTTTATTGGTGAATTAACCCTTCATCCATTTAGCGCAAAAAACCCAATCGCTAAAATCTTATTGATTCCAGTGAACTTTATCCTAGAGTTTGTAACTCTAATCGCAAAACCTATCTCACTTGGCTTACGACTTTTTGGTAACATGTATGCAGGTGAATTAATTTTTGTGTTAATCGCCCTTATGCCATTTTGGATCCAATGGGTGTTATCAGTACCGTGGGCAATCTTCCACATTTTAGTAATCACTTTGCAAGCGTTCGTTTTCATGATGCTAACCATTGTCTATCTTAGCCTTGCATCACAAACTGAACATTAATTTCAAAACAGTAATGAGGATACATCAATGACTCTAGAAGGTATGACCGTTCTTGCCGTTGCTTTGCTAATCGGTTTAGGTGCACTAGGCACAGGTATTGGCTTTGCAATCTTAGGTGGCAAATTCTTAGAGGGCGTCGCTCGTCAACCAGAACTAGGTTCACAATTGCAAACTCGTATGTTCATCGTGGCAGGTCTTCTTGACGCCGTACCGATGATCGGTGTTGGTATTGCAATGTTATTGTTATTCGCAAATCCTTTAGCAGGTTAATAGGTACACTATCAGTACAATGTCCACATCATCTTATGTGGACAAGGATTGAAGAAACTTAATTAACGAGGGATTCTAAGTGAATATCAATGCAACCCTAATTGGACAATCGATTGCATTCGCCATCTTCGTGATGTTTTGCATGAAGTTTGTGTGGCCGCCTTTGGTTGCTGCTATTTCGGATCGCCAACGTAAAATCGCAGATGGCCTAAATGCTGCCGAAAAAGCCAAAGCAGACTTAGCAACTGCATCACAAGCTGCAGAGCAAGAGCTTATCGCAGCAAAAGCAAAAGCCGCTTCACTCATTGACCAAGCGAACAAAAGCGCCAATCAAATGATTGAAGATGCCAGAGTGCAAGCACAAGTGGAAGGCGAACGTATTCGTCAGCAAGCGCGTGAAGCAATTGATCAAGAAATTAATAAAGCCCGTGAAGGTTTACGCGCGCAGGTTGCAGAACTTGCCGTACTCGGTGCCGAAAAAATCTTACAAGAAAAGGTCAATCCAGAAACTCATGCCAATATGTTAAACCAATTGGCAGCCAAGTTATAAGTAGCAATAGTACAGTGAGGATATGATGGCTGATTTATCAACCTTAGCAAGACCCTATGCAAAAGCAGCATTTGATTATGCTAAAGAGCACACGTCAGTCAATGAGTGGCAAGATTACTTAAACGTGATGAATGCCATCGTTAGTGATAAAGCATTTGCCGATTATATCAATAATCCAGCAGTTGCTGCACAAGCTAAAGTCGCTACTTTAAAAGACCTTTATAACCAAAGTTCACCTGAAGATAGCAATACTGTGTTTAAAACTTTAAGCACCGCTATTGAGGGTGGGGCACAAGCAGATTCCAATGCTTTTGTTAATTTTTTGACGCAACTTGCAGAGCAAGATCGTTTGGCATTATTACCCAGTATCAATGAGCGTTTTGGTTTATTAAAAGCCGCTGATGCAAAAGAAGTTCATGCATATGTCACGTCGGCATATCCATTAACGCAAGTGCAAGAGCAACTCATTGAACACCGACTTGCCACCTCCCTAGGCGCGAAGGTCGTACTACATGTCAATGTAGACCCTGCCCTAATTGCAGGTGTGACGATCAAGGTCGGTGACAAAGTAATCGATGACTCTGTACGTGGCAAATTAAAACAGTTAAAAACACAGCTGACGGCATAAATTTCAACAGAATTGATTCTAGTCAGTAAAATTTAAGGAACAGTGCAATGCAACAATTGAATCCAGCGGAAATCAGTAATCTGATTAAGCAGCGAATTCAAGACCTGACTGCGGGTGCCACAGCAAAGAACGAAGGCACTATTGTCATGGTATCTGACGGTATCGTACAGATTCATGGTCTTGAAGATGCCATGTACGGCGAAATGATTGAGTTTGAAGGTGGCGTATATGGTATGGCGCTAAACCTTGAACAAGACTCAGTCGGTGCGGTTGTTCTAGGTGAATACTTGAATCTCCAAGAAGGACAAAAAGCTTACTGTACTGGTCGTATTTTAGAAGTACCAGTTGGACCCGAGCTTTTAGGTCGTGTGGTAGATGCACTGGGTAATCCTATCGATGGTAAAGGCCCAATTAACGCCAAGTTAACGGATAAAGTTGAAAAAATCGCCCCAGGCGTTATCGACCGTCAATCAGTTGATGAGCCAGTAATGACAGGTTATAAAGCTGTGGATACCATGATTCCAATCGGACGTGGTCAACGTGAGCTTATTATTGGTGACCGCCAAACTGGTAAAACAGCCATGGCAATCGATGCGATCATCGCGCAAAAACACTCAGGCATTAAATGTGTGTACGTAGCCGTTGGTCAAAAACGTTCAACCATCGCAAACGTGGTACGTAAACTAGAAGAAACAGGTGCACTAGCTTATACAACGGTTGTAGTTGCATCTGCTTCCGAACCTGCAGCGCTGCAGTACATCGCGCCATACTCTGGTTGTACTATGGGTGAATACTTCCGTGACCGCGGTGAAGATGCGCTTATCATTTATGATGACTTATCAAAACAAGCCGTAGCCTATCGTCAAATTTCATTGCTTTTACGTCGTCCACCAGGACGTGAAGCTTACCCAGGTGACGTATTCTATCTTCACTCACGCCTATTAGAGCGCGCTTCACGCGTGAACGCTGAGTATGTAGAAAAATTCACCAACGGTGCTGTAACAGGTAAAACAGGTTCATTAACTGCCTTGCCAATTATCGAAACCCAAGCAGGTGACGTATCAGCATTCGTACCAACCAACGTGATTTCAATCACGGACGGTCAGATCTTCCTAGAGTCAAGCTTATTTAACTCAGGTATCCGTCCAGCGGTGAATGCGGGTATTTCAGTTTCTCGTGTGGGTGGTGCAGCGCAAACTAAAATCATCAAAAAATTGTCAGGTGGTATCCGTACCGCATTGGCACAGTATCGTGAATTGGCAGCGTTTGCACAGTTTGCTTCTGACTTAGATGACGCGACCCGTAAACAGCTTGACCATGGTCAACGTGTGACTGAATTGATGAAACAAAATCAATACGCACCAATGAGCATCGCTGAACAAGCTGCGGTAATTTATGCTTCTAACGAAGGTTATCTAGCTGATGTCCCAGTGAACAAAGTGGGTGCATTTGAAGCAGGTTTGTTACGTTACCTACGTGACCAACATGGTGATTTTATGGCAGACATTGATAACACTGCTAACTATAATGATGATATCGCAAACCAATTCAAATCAGCGATTGAAAACTATAAGCAAAATCATTCATTCTAAGATTCAGTGAAATTTTAGAACTGCATTGTCATAGAACAAATGAACAAAGGGGTTATGATTACTTTGTTCATTTTTCCAAATTTCGTCCATGTTACATCAATGGGCGTGGACTGAAACTAAACATGGCTGTATGGATTATTTATGGCAAGTTTAAAAGAAATTCGAGCAAAAGTTGCTAGTATTAAAAGTACCCAGAAAATTACTCGCGCCATGCAAATGGTTGCAGCGAGTAAGATGCGACGTGCCCAAGAACGTATGCAACTAGGTCGTCCTTATGCTGATAGCATGCGTCGAGTGGTTTCTCATCTAGTTAAAGCTTCACCTGACTACAAACATCCTTACTTAGTACCTCGTGCGGTTAACCGTGTTGGCTATATTGTAGTCAGTTCTGACCGTGGTCTTGCAGGTGGTTTGAATATCAACTTATTCAAAAAATTGATGCAGCACGTTAAACAACAAAAAAGTCAATCGGTTGAAACGCGTTTTGCGGTGATTGGTCAAAAAGGCGTGAGCTTCTTTAAAACATTTGGTGGTACGGTGATTGCTGCCGAAACTCACTACGGTGATAACCCAAGCTTTGAGCAACTTAGTGTGCCAGTTCAAGTGATGCTTGATGCGTATAATCGTGGCGAAATTGATGAAATTTACCTGGTATATAATGAATTTGTTAATGCCATGACGCAAAATCCCAGTGTGCAACGCTTAGTGCCGATTGCGGCTGAGTCTTTGGTTGATGAAACGATGGCAAATCGTGAATACAGCTGGGATTACATCTATGAGCCAACTACCAAAGAGCTGCTTGATGGTTTGATGGGACGTTATGTTGAATCAATCGTCTATCAAGGTGTGGTAGAAAATATTGCTTCTGAACAGTCTGCACGTATGGTTGCTATGAAAGCAGCAACGGATAACGCAGGTAACTTAATTAACGAATTACAATTGGTTTACAACAAGCTGCGTCAAGCGGCGATTACCCGAGAAATTTCGGAAATCGTTGGCGGTGCTGCTGCTGTTTCATAATTGACCTACATTCAAGGAGAGCGTAATGAGTAGCGGTCGTATTGTACAGATTATTGGCGCGGTTATTGACGTTGAATTTGACCGTCAAAGCGTACCAAGAATTTATGATGCCTTAAAAGTTGAAGGCACAGAAACTACATTAGAAGTACAACAACAATTGGGTGATGGTATCGTGCGTACTATCGCCATGGGTTCTACTGAGGGTCTAAAACGTGGTCTACCAGTTAGCAACTCTGGCGCACCAATCTCTGTGCCAGTGGGTAAAGGTACCCTAGGTCGTATCATGGACGTTTTAGGACGTCCAATCGACGAAGCAGGGCCGGTAGAACATAGTAACACTTGGGCAATTCACCGTGAAGCGCCAAGCTATGATGAACAATCGAACTCTACTGAACTTTTAGAAACGGGTATTAAAGTAATTGACTTACTATGCCCATTTGCTAAAGGCGGTAAAGTCGGTCTGTTCGGTGGCGCGGGTGTTGGTAAAACCGTTAACATGATGGAACTTATCAACAACATCGCAAAAGCACACTCAGGTTTATCTGTATTTGCTGGTGTAGGTGAGCGTACTCGTGAAGGTAATGACTTCTACCACGAGATGAAAGACTCAAACGTACTTGATAAAGTTGCGATGGTGTATGGTCAGATGAATGAGCCACCAGGAAACCGTTTGCGTGTTGCCTTGACGGGTTTGACCATGGCAGAATACTTCCGTGACGAAAAAGATGAAAACGGTAAAGGTCGTGACGTATTATTGTTCGTTGACAATATTTATCGTTATACACTAGCGGGTACCGAAGTATCAGCATTGTTAGGTCGTATGCCATCTGCGGTAGGTTATCAGCCAACGCTTGCAGAAGAGATGGGTGTATTACAAGAACGTATTACTTCAACCCAATCAGGTTCTATTACTTCGGTACAAGCGGTATACGTTCCTGCCGATGACTTGACTGACCCATCACCCGCGACGACCTTTGCTCACTTAGACGCAACAGTTGTATTGAGCCGTGATATTGCCTCACAAGGTATTTACCCAGCGGTCGACCCACTGGACTCAACGTCACGTCAGTTAGACCCACTGGTCATTGGTGAAGAGCATTATGCTGTTGCTCGTGGCGTTCAAGAAGTATTACAACGCTTTAAAGAGTTGAAAGACATTATTGCGATTTTGGGTATGGACGAATTATCAGAAGATGATAAATTAGTGGTGTACCGTGCACGTAAAATCCAACGTTTCTTGTCACAACCTTTCCACGTTGCAGAGGTATTCACCGGCTCACCAGGTAAATACGTACCAATCCGTGAAACTATTCAAAGTTTTAAAGCAATCTTAAATGGTGAGTATGATGACTTACCAGAACAAGCATTCTACATGAAAGGTGGTATTGAAGAAGTGGTTGCTGCAGCAGAAAAACTACGCGGCTAATTTCTCAATCAAACCCTGTTAATTTAAACTATATTAACAGGGTTTTATCAACCTAATTTTGCGATACCATAGGAGAGAACTGTGGCAACTTTACAATGTAATGTCGTCAGTACGAAAGAAACTATCTACTCTGGTGAGATTAGTATGTTAATTGCTACTGGTGTAGAAGGTGAAGTCGGTATTTTGCCAGGACATATTCCTTTTATTACGCTATTAAAGCCGGGCACCATGCAGATCAAAACCAGCAATGGCAATGATGAAATGGTGTATGTATCAGGTGGTGTTTTAGAAGTACAACCGCATTTAGTGACGGTATTGGCAGATACGGCAGTGCGTGCAAATGACTTAGATGAAGCCAAGATTTTGGAAGCACGTCGTCATGCAGAACAAACTTTGCAAAATCAAAAAGCTGATATTGACACCTCTGCGGCATTGGCAGCATTGGCAGAATCTTTGGCACAATTGCAAACCTTACAAAAATTCAAAAACCGTGCCTAATTTTGATGGTACTATGTTTAGAGAAAGACAGTGGCTATGACCACTGTTTTTTTATGGGTGCTTAAAGATATAAATGCTTAAAAAAAGAGCGATTAAAATTTTGCTAATTATCTTTTAAACTAGGTTGTGTTGAACATTTAATATACAAAAGAACATAATGAGGAAATTTTGATAAAAAAATAGCGAAGCAGTAAACTTTAAGCTCTGACCCAAAAAGAAGACTGTTCGCTATGCCTCGTCTTAT
>BMPS01000039.1 GCA_014647715.1 Streptomyces cinereus | reverse complement strand
ATAAGACGAGGCATAGCGAACAGTCTTCTTTTTGGGTCAGAGCTTAAAGTTTACTGCTTCGCTATTTTTTTATCAAAATTTCCTCATTATGTTCTTTTGTATATTAAATGTTCAACACAACCTAATCTTATCGTTAAAAAAGCCCATTAATTTTTTAATGGGCTTTTGCTAAATAAGTGTTACCAAAGAGTGCCAAAAGGTGTCAATGGCTTGCCATTGACCGATAGGCGTGCTCAATGCACCGCTAAAATCTTATCCAGCACAATTTGCTCCAGTGGCGCAGTTTTAGTCATGTTATTACGGGGATGCGGCAACAAGATTGGCAAGTCTAGTCCAATTTTGCCTTGTTCAATTAAAATCACCCTATCAGCAGTAATGACCGCTTCACTGACATCATGGGTCACTAAAATTACCGTAAATCGATGTTCTTGCCATAATTTGACCAACAGTTGCTGCATATCAAGACGGGTTAACGCATCGAGTGCCCCCAATGGCTCATCAAGTAGCAACAGCTGGGGACGATGAATAATCGCTCTAGCTAAAGCCACTCGCTGCTTTTGCCCCCCTGACAATGCCGATGGCCAATCATCAGCTCGCTCTGCCAAGCCGACTTCCGCTAACGCTTTCAACGCTTGCGCTTTCCAGTCTGGCGTTTTTAGCCCAAGCCCCACATTTTCTAGTACCGTTTTCCAAGGTAATAATCGGTCATCTTGGAACATCAGCCGCGTGGATTGTCGCCATGCCTGAGGCGACATGGCTTGATTGGCAATTGACATGGCTGTCAACTCCCCACTACTCGCCGTTTCTAACTGCGCAAGTAAACGCAGCAACGTGGATTTGCCACAGCCACTGTGCCCGACAATAGCGATAAAATCACCACTTTGAATGTGCAAATCTAGGTTTTTAATGACTTCTCGATTGTCAAATTTTTTGACCACATTGGTTAAGCTTAAAGCCAATCCTGCTGAGGTTTTTGATGGCGTTCTGGATGACGCTGACAATGGTGCTGACAATTGCGTTGACATCAGTGTGCTCCTTGTTGATAAGCGGGGTGCCATTTGAGCCAAACAAACTCAAGCTTTTTGGCAATAAAATCAGCTAGAAATCCTAATAGTGCATAAACCAAGATTGAAAACATAATGATATCAATCTGAAAAAACTCGCGAGCGTGCATGGCTAAATACCCAATGCCTGTGGTGGCCGAAATGGTTTCCGCCACAATCAGCGTCAGCCACATAATGCCCAATGAAAAACGCACCCCCACCAAAATACTCGGCAATGCCCCAGGCAAAATCACTTCTTTAAACAATGCCCAGCCCGTTAAATCATAGCTTTTTGCCATCTCAACCAGATGTTTATCCACATTACGGACGCCATGATAGGTATTCAAATAAATCGGAAAAAATGTGCCAACTGCCACCAAAAAAACCTTTGCCGCTTCATCAATCCCAAACCACACGATGACCAAGGGAATTAATGCCAAATGTGGGATGTTTCTTAGCATTTGAAAGGTGGTATCCAATAACGTGCGAAATACAGGCAAAGTGCTGGTCAATAGCCCAAACCCTAACCCAAACAACCCGCCAATCAACAACCCCGCAAACGCTCGCAGCGCACTAATACCTAGATGCTGCCAAAGCTCACCACTTTTTATGAGTTCATAGCCTGCTTGAAGAACGGCATTGGGTGACGAAATATTTTTAAGATATGCCTCAGGCAGTAATTGAAAACTTGCTACCAGTTGCCAACCCGCCAACATGAGTAACGGCAACCACCAACCCCCTGTACGCGCAAATAGGGTTTTAACAACCTTGCGGGTTGACAATGTCTTGACTGGCGCATTCACCCTTATCGGTTTCGTCGGTAGCGGCTTTGATGCCGCTACCACTGAATTATCCGCAACAAAACTTGATGTTTTCATAAACAACCTCTCACTGCAAATTTATCAATGCAACTTTATTAATGACTGTTAAAAGCTTAACTGTCGGCTGTATCGCTTCAAAGTAGTAAGCGCAAGCTAGCGTCATAAAGATTACCTATTCTTTTTTTACTAGCTTTTTACTAGCCATAGTTTTACTTGGGTGGATACCAGACAATATCTTTTACCTGTATTTGTTTTGGCAGCAATTTATTTTTATAAAAAGTATCAGCTTCTTGCTGCTGCGCTTGAATGATGTCATCGGTGATATAGTTGACACCGTAATTTCTTGATTTCACCGAGGCTAACGCCACGTCAGGTTTTAGATTGGTGACTTTTTGGATCATTTTGCTAAAAGTTACCGGGTCAGCGTTAATGGCTTTATCCGCTTCATCAATGGCTTTGACAATGTCTTTAACCACATCGGGGTGTTGTTGAGCAAAATCCGTTGATGCCAAATAAAACCATGTATTATTGGGCTTAATACCTGTAGCATCGGTCAAAACTCGCGCTTTTAGCTCAATTTTGGCACTCGACAGATAAGGCTCCCAAACGGTCCAAGCATCCAGTTTCCCCGATTCAAAGGCAGCACGGGCGTCAGATGGCTGTAAATACTTGACATCTATGTCAGCGAAACTTAATTTGTCACGTTCCAATGCTTTTAGTAATGTATAGTTAGCACTAGAGCCTTTAGTCACCGCCACAGATTTACCTTTTAATTCAGCCACGGACTTTAAGGTTGAATTGGCGGGGACAATGACGGCTTCAGACTGTGGTGAAGGATTTTCATAGGCAACATACACCAAATTACTACCCGCGGCTTGGGCAAAAATGGGTGGCGTGTCCCCTGTGGTGCCAAAGTCAATATTGTTGGTATTTAGCGCTTCTAGCATCGGCGGTCCCGATTGAAACTGCACCCAGTTGACTTTGATGCCGGATTTTTCGAGCGACTTTTCAAGCAGCTTACTTTCCCGTAAATACACCAACGCCCCTGAACTTTGTAATCCGATACGCACTTCTTCAAGTGGTTTTGAATCACCGCTCTTACTGTCATTGGTCTGTGCTTCATTGGTGGTTGCCGCATTGGCAGATTTGGTGGTATTTTGCTGGCAACCTGCTAATAGCAAGCTAATACTAAACCCCGAAATAAGTACAGCAGAAACTTTCTTCATTACAATACCTTATACAATATTTAGGACAATTTGTCCTTATCCTCAAAATTTTTCATTTTTTTCGAGATGAAATGCTATCAAGCGCTATCAAACATCATCGAATGGCGCTATTATTCCACAGAATAATAACAAAGCTTAATAATTATAATTGATAAGAATATAGAGGAATTTGCTAACCGCTTTAATTTTTGTTTATTGATAGCGGAAGGGTATGTGGACAGATAAATGCTATTCTGCGTAGAGAAAAACATAGCGCGCAATCGCTACAGCCAGTGCTGGACCGTTCATTTATTCAGGGTAATAATAGCGGACAAACATTCCTAGATTGTTGTTCGTGTATTTGTAAAATGCGTTATTCTCTTAGTCATGCCGTGAAATAGCTTGCCATAGGATATCAAACAAAGGATCAAAGTCAGCCGTCATCGGTTTGGCAGCGTGTCTTAACACGTGCATCAGCCCCAATCGGGTGATAAACCCCATAAACACATCTAATAAGGTTTTAAGCGAGACATTTTGATTAAGCTCCCCACGCTGCTGCCCATCCGACAACACTTGCAAAAAAGCTTCCATCAAATCCTTGTTTTCATAAATGGCAATATGTTGATAGTGGGAGACAGGAATCGCTGTAGAAAAAAACAATACCGCATCAGGATTATGGTCAACAAAATCAAACATCACCCATAGCGTCTTACGCAGCCGGTCTTTGACACTATCAATACCGCTCAAATGGTCAATCATTCGAGCGGCTAGGCGACTAAGCACTCGATCTAAAATCACATAAATCAGCGTGTTTTTATCGCCAAAATATTTATACAAGGTCTGCAGTGACACGTTCGCGTGTTTTGCAATTGACTGCATAGTCACACTATCCGCAGCGACCTCACTCTCACCACTGGCATACAGCGTAATCACACTTTTTTCGATTTTATCTAAGGTTGCAGGTCGTATCTGCGCAAGTAAGGTTAAATCACCCACTGTATTACTAGGACGTCCAAGCGTCATTGGCTTTTTCAACGCAGTCATAATATTCTCTATTTAGATATTTAAAAAATAGTAATATATATTACCATATCCACAGACAATATTGTTCTCATTTTTTATCTTTGTTATGATGGCGGCATTATTTGGCTCTTTAATCATAATCTTAGGGTTTTTATTTGGTATTACATTGGTAATATAAATTACCTTTATAATATAATTTAAGGATAAATAACTATAAATACCCGAGCAATTTTTTAAGGTAGTAATTAATATTACTATTATAACGGTTTAATTAATCTCTCAATAACGAACGAGGAATCAAGGATGATCAACCATTTTGAATCAAGCTGGATGAGCGAAGAAGTCGCCATGCTAGAAGATACTGCCAAGAAGTTTTTTCAAACTTGGATTGACAAAGACATCGAGTGGCGAAAAAACGGCATGATGGATAAAGAAGCATGGCTTGAAGCAGGCTCGATGGGCTTTTTATGTGCGTCGATGCCTGAAGAGTATGGCGGTGCCGGTGGCGACTTTCGTCATGAAGCGGCATTGATTTATGCCCAAGCCGATGCGGCCTTGAGCGGATTTGGTGGCTTTTTGCATTCAGGTATTGTGGCACCTTATATCTTGCATCATGGCAGTGAACAGCAAAAACAGCGTTGGTTACCAAAAATGGCAACGGGCGAATTGGTTGGTGCGATTGCGATGACCGAGCCAGGGACGGGGTCAGATTTGCAAGCTATCAAAACCTATGCCGTTAAAGACGGTGATGACTACATTTTAAATGGTTCTAAAACTTTTATCACCAATGGCCAGTTAGCCAACCTAATTATCGTCGCTTGTAAAACCGACCGTGAAAAAGGCGCTCAAGGGGTATCTCTCTTGGTGTTAGAAACCGATGGATTAGCAGGCTTTGAGCGGGGTCGCAACTTAGAGAAAATCGGTCTGTCATCACAAGATACCTCAGAGTTGTTCTTCAATAATGTGCGTGTCCCACAAAAAAACTTATTGGGCAGTGTTGAAGGCATGGGCTTTATTCAGTTGATGCAAGAGTTGCCACAAGAACGCTTAATCATTGCTTTGGCGGCGGCGGGGGCGATTAAGAAATCGATTGAGCTTACCATCGAATATACCAAAGAACGCCACGCCTTTAACAAGCCTGTGTGGTCATTTCAAAATACCCGATTTAAACTTGCCGAATGTAATGCGGACTACCTTGCCGTCAGGGCGATGTGTGATGCGGCACTCGAGGCCCATCTTAACAAAAAACTGACCGTACAACATGCCGCTCTATTAAAAGCCTTTACCACGGATAAACAAGCCAAAGTCACGGATGAATGCTTACAGCTATTTGGTGGCTATGGTTATATGCTGGAGTATCCGATTGCCCGATTATATGCTGATGCCCGAGTGCAAAAAATCTATGGCGGTACCAATGAAATCATGAAAGAGTTGGCGTCTCGTTTTATGTAACTCATCGTTTTATATGGCTGCGCCACTTTTTAGCTAGCCTAGATATTGGTATCAGATATTAGGATTAGCCATTAGCAATTGACAAATTTTAATCATGATTAAGGAAAATCAAATGAGTAATACCGCTTATATTTATGATGCTATCCGCACGCCGCGTGGCAAAGGCAAATCCGATGGCAGCTTGCACCAAGTCGCTCCAATTTGGTTAATCAGAGAACTGCTGACAAATTTACAGTCGCGCAATCAGTTGGACACGCAGTTGGTGGATGATGTGGTACTAGGTTGTGTCACCCCTGTTGGTGAGCAAGGCTCGGATATCGCCCGAATTGCGGTAATTGATGCCGGTTGGGCAGAATCGGTGGCAGGCGTTACCCTATCACGGTTTTGTGCATCAGGGTTAGAGTCGATTAATTTAGCCGCAAGCAAAATCATGTCGGGCATGGAAGATATGGTGGTGGCAGGTGGCGTGGAGTCTATGAGCCGTGTCAAAATGGGGTTAGACGGCGGGGCTTGGTACATGGACCCACGCGTCAATACCGCCACCGGCTTTGCCCCACAAGGCATCGGTGCTGATACGATTGCGACCTTAGAAGGCTTTAGTCGCAGTGATGTTGATGCATATGCCACCGAGTCTCATCGCAGAGCCCAGCAGGCTTCTGAGCAAGGGTATTTTGCTAAATCAATTATTCCTGTTAAAGATATCAATGGTCTGATGATTTTAGACCATGACGAAACCATTCGCGCTGATACCAGCGTTGAACGCTTGGCAGAATTAAAGCCCTCGTTTGCCATGCCAGGAAAAATGGGCTTTGATAAAGTGGTCTTAGATAAGTATGCCACGATTGAAAAAATTAACCATGTGCACCATGCTGGTAACTCATCAGGTATCGTTGACGGGGCTGCGTTATGTCTGCTTGGTAGTCAATCAGCGGGACAAGCGGCGAATTTAAAACCCCGTGCCAAAGTCACGATGGCGGCAGTGGTGGGGTCAGAACCGACGATAATGCTAACAGGTCCGACACTGGCCGCAAGAAAATCCTTAGCCCGGGCGAATATGCAGGTGTCCGATATTGACCTATGGGAAATTAACGAAGCGTTTGCAGCGGTGCCAATGAAAACGGCAAAAGACCTAGGGCTTAATATGGATATCGTGAATGTCAACGGTGGTGCGATTGCTATGGGACATCCATTAGGCGCAACAGGGGCAATGTTGATTAACACCTTGTTAGATGAATTGGAGCGTCGTGATTTGACCACTGGACTTGCGACCTTATGTGTCGGTGGCGGTATGGGTATTGCCACGATTATTGAACGTGTTTAAGTCGCCTATTTAATTGAATTAAAAAACTGAAGAAAAAAGGATGTTTCTATGACCAGTCTTACCAGCCAAGCGGCGAATCAATTGGCCAATTTTTCTGCCACTGACGACGATAATATTGTCATTTTGACCATTCAACAATCTCGCAAAATGAATGTGCTTGATGAGCATTTTAGTGATGATTTAGAAAAAATCGCTCAAAGTTTTATTCAAGACAAAGACAGCAAAGGGCTTATCATCACCAGCGATAAAGATAGCTTTATCGTGGGTGCCGATATCGACCAATTTGCCAATATCCAATCCCCCAAGCAAGCTTTTGATTTTGTTGAACATTTCAAAAAGGTGTTACGCAGTCTTGAAACCTGCGGTAAACCTGTCGTCGCTGCATTAACCGGCACTGCCTTAGGTGGCGGGCTTGAAGTAGCGTTGGGCTGTCATTATCGCATTGCCGTTGACCAACCGAATGCCAAATATGGCTTGCCTGAAGTCAAATTGGGCTTATTACCTGGGGGCGGTGGTACGCAGCGTTTAATGCGTCTTGTCGGTATGCAAAAAGCGTTAGAGTTGATGACACAAGGCACTAAGCTTACCACCCACGCCGCTCATCAGCTTGGCATTATCGATGCGGTAGTTACTGATAAAACGTCACTGATTGAACAAGCCAAACAGTGGATTCATGAGCATCCAACCGCTCAGCAACCTTGGGATGCTAAAGGCTTTAAAATCCCACAAGGTAACGCCTTAACCCCGCAAAATGCCCAAATGCTGAGCATTGCCCCTGCGATGGCAAATCAAAAATCGCATGGCAACTACCCTGCCATTACCCACATTTTATCCTGTGTGTTTGAAGGTAGCTTAGTGGATATCGATACAGCACTGGCGCTTGAGTCCCGCTATTTTGTCGCCTGTGCCATGTCACAAGTGTCAAAAAATATGATTGGCACGCTTTGGCACCAACTCAACAGCATCAACAAGGGCCAATCTCGTCCAAAATCTATCCCGCCATACCAAACCAAAAAAGTCGGTGTGTTGGGCGCAGGGATGATGGGTGCAGGTATTGCCTATGTCTCTGCTAAGGCAGGCATTGACGTGGTATTGCTCGATACCACGATGGAAAATGCGGATAAAGGCAAAATGTATTCAGAAAACTTGCTAGATAAAGCGATTGCCAAAGGCAGAAGCAATGATAGCAAAAAACAATCCTTACTGGATAAAATTCAAACCACCACAGATTATGCAGATTTAGCGGATTGTGACTTGGTGATTGAAGCGGTGTTTGAAGACCGTGATATTAAAGCCAAGTGTACCCAGCAAACAGAAGCAGTCACCGCTAGCGATGCGATTTTTGCGTCAAATACCTCAACCTTGCCAATTACCGGTTTAGCCAAAGCGAGTGGCCGTCCTAAGCAATTTATCGGCTTACACTTTTTCTCACCTGTCGATAAAATGCCGCTTGTTGAAATCATTATGGGCGAGCAAACCGATGAAACTACGTTAGCCAAAGCCTTTGACTATGTGTTACAAATTGGCAAAACGCCGATTGTGGTCAATGATAGCCGTGGTTTTTATACGTCGCGCGTATTTGCCACCTATATCACCGAAGGCTCTGCCATGCTCTCTGAGGGCATCCATCCCCGATTGATTGAGGTAGCTGGTATCAAATCGGGTATGCCAGTCGGACCGCTGGCACTGCAAGACGAGGTGTCTTTAGGTCTGATGCTGCATATTAATGAGCAAACCAAAAAAGATTTACAAAAAGAAGGCAAAGAAATGCCGCATCACCCCGCCGATAGCGTGGTCGAACTGATGGGCAAAACCCACGGGCGTTTGGGTAAAAAAGTTGGCAAAGGGTTTTATGACTACCCAGAGGGAGGTGAAAAACAACTGTGGCCCGGGCTATCAAACTTATTCCCCGTCGCAGACACGCAGCCTACTCAGCAAGAGCTTATTGACCGCTTTATGTTTATCCAAGCCAATGAAACCGCTCGTTGTTATGAAGAAAACGTGATTAATTCAATCGCAGATGCCAATATCGGCTCTATCTTTGGCTGGGGATTTGCCCCGCATCATGGGGGTACCTTGCAGTTTATTAATGCCTATGGCGTTGATAATTTTGTCGCACGCAGTCAACAACTTGCCGAGCGTTATGGCGAGCGCTTTACCCCTGCCCAAGTTTTAGTAGCTATGGCAAAGGCGCATAAGGAGTTTGTTAATGAATGACGCCATAGCCGCACTAGGTATAGCTGACTGCTTAACAGGGCTAAAAGTTATTGACTTATCACGCAACTTGCCGGGTCCATTTGCCACACGACTACTCGCTGATTTGGGGGCAGATGTGATCAAGTATGAACCCAAGTCAGGTGACCCTGCCCGGGCGTTGGGCAATTTATTTGATGCTTTAAATCATGGCAAAGCTTGTCACAAAATGGACTTCAAACACCCCGATGACATTGCTAAGCTCAAAAGCGATATTGCCACTGCTGATGTGATGATTGATAGTTTCCGCCCCAACGTATTAGAAGGCATGGGACTTTCGCCACAGGCACTGCTGGCAGACAACCCAAAACTGGTGATTGTTTCCATCACTGGCTATGGTACGACGCCCAACTGGGCGGATAAGGCCGGGCACGATATCAACTTTATGGCAATGAGTGGCGTGCTTGACCAACTCAAAACCGCATCGGGTGAACAAGCCATGCCCAATGTGCAATTTGCTGATTTGGCAGGCGGCAGTGACACGGCGGTCATCGTTTTATTAGCGGCCGTTGTCAATGCCAAGCTAACTGGCAAAGGTCGCCATATCATTATCAGCATGACCCATAGTTTATACAACCATTTGGTGATGCCAAAAGCGACGGGGAAATTTGTCAAAGCATTAACCCAGGTAACACCGACGCCTGAGCAGGATTTTTTAGGCGGCGTGCTGCCATGTTACCGGCTATATCAGACACAAGACGGTCGTTATATGGCAGTCGGCTCGCTTGAGCTAAAGTTTTGGCAAGGCTTGTGTCAAGCGTTAGATGTTAATGAACATGCCGCTAGCCATTGGCAAATGGGCGTACTGCCTACTCATCCGCAGAGCCAAGCCGCTGCCCAAGCGATTGCCCAAAAATTTGCCTCGCAGCCACTTAGCCACTGGCAAGATTACTTTACCCAATTTGATGTGTGTGTGACACCTATTTTAACCTTGGCAGAAGCCGCCTGTCATGAACTATTTGCTAATCAAGATGAGTATGGTAATGTTAAGCCTTGGTGTGAAATAGATTCATTCACTCAGGATTGCAACTAGGCTATTCATTTGCGTCACTATCAACTCAAAGGCACAGCGATTGATAGTGATCAAAAAGCGCGGCAATACGCGCACCCTAATAGGCGCATGGACAAAATCTTCTCAAGCGCCTATTAACCTATTTTCTAAGGAAAGAAAAAGGATAACAACATGGAAAATTTTTGGACAAAATTTTATGACCCTGCCACCGCCGCACACATTCCTGCTTTAACTGATCAATCGTTAATACAATTTTTTGATGATCATTTAACATCCTTTGCCTCACGAGAATGCACCAGCAATATGGCGCGAGCTATCAGCTATCAACAGGCGGATAACGTCGCACGCCTTGTCAGCCGCTGGCTACAAGCCCAATCCTTGGGCCCAAATGCCAGTGTCGCTATCATGCTGCCTAACGTACAAGCGTATTTACCGGTCATGATAGGTGCGATTCGCTCAGGGTATGTTTTGACGCCGATTAATCCGCTACATACGGCTCGTGAGTTAGAGTTTCAGTTGATTGATGCCAATACCGAAGTTATTTTTATTTTAGAAAATTTTGCTCACACTTTACAAAAAATCATTGATAAAACCCCAGTGAAAAAAGTCGTGATTATCCGTTTAGGGGACTTGTTAGGATTAAAGGGTAAAATAGTCGATATCGCTGTAAAATATGTCAAGAAAATGGTAGAGCCTTACCAAATTGACCAAAAGTATCAGCCATTACGATTGGGTCAAGTGATGAAAATCGCTAAATCCATGCCTTACCAACAGCCATCCAAATCACTGGATGATGTTGCCTTTATCCAATACACCGGCGGCACCACTGGCAGACCCAAAGGCATCTTGCTGACCCATCGAAATATTTTGACAGCAGTTGAGCAATATTATCAGTGGTTTTTGCCGGTACTCAACCAACAAAAAAATGTCGAACAAGTATTCCATAGTATCCTAGCGTTGCCGCTATATCATATCTTTGCGTTTATCTTTTCCATGTTAGGCATGAAATCTGGCATGCGCATGACCTTGGTGACCAACCCTAAAGACATTGCCGGTTTTATCAAAATATTATCTGCTAAGCCGTTTCACATTCTTCCTGGGGTGAATACCTTGTTTCAGGCATTAGTTAACCACCCCGATTTTAGAAGTGTCGATACCCGTGAACTAAAATTATCAATCGCGGGCGGTATGGCAGCCACCCCCACCACGGCCAAGGCTTGGCTTGAGCTTACAGGCTGCCCATTAATAGAAGGATGGGGCATGTCCGAAACTATCGGTGCAGGCACGTGTAACCCCCTCACCAATCATGAGTACACTGGCGATATTGGCCTACCTTTACCGAGTATCGATATCAAAATCTGTGATGATGTGGGAAATGAAGTGGCGTTAGGCGAAGTGGGTGAAATCTGTATCAAAGGTGATAATGTGACTATAGGTTATCATAACATTGACAACACCGATTATTTCTTACCTGAAGGTCATTTAAAGACAGGCGACATTGGGATGATGATGCAAAACGGGCATATCAAATTAATGGATCGCAAAAAAGATATGCTGATCGTCAGTGGCTTTAATGTCTATCCAACCGAAATTGAAGCGGTGCTGTTAAATCACCCGAAAGTCCAAGAATGTGCCGTGATTGGCGTTGAAGATGCGCTTCAAGGGCAATCGGTTAAAGCCTATATTGTCAAATCAGATGACAGTTTGACGATAGATGAGCTTAAAGCCTTTAGTCATAAGCAATTAACCGGGTATAAACGACCACGTCAATATACGTTTATTGAGCAATTACCCAAAACCGCGGTTGGCAAAATTCAAAAAACTGAACTGCGATTACTTGAGAAAAATAGTAAATAATGGTGTCAGCCCAGGGAATGGTCAGATGTTTACCTTTCAATCCCCGAAAAACCACGTAAACCCTTGATATCACTGCAATAAAAAAGCCCCAATCAATCGACTGGGGCTTTTGGAATATGGCAGGCATAATCTGACTCGAACAAACGAAAACTTTAAGTTAAATTACCTTAAATTGTATGTTAGCAAAATCTATGAGATATAGGACTTACGCAAAAGCAAAATTTTTTGCGTAAGTCCTAATATACAAGTTACGGTTTAAATCAATACGATAGTTTATTGCTGAAATGAGAAAGCCGTTGCTGGGGAGTCCCAGTAACGGCTTACAAGTTCAATAAAAACAGGTGTTTTGACTAAATTGTCGGCTCAACCTTTTCCCCATCTTCTTTGATAAAGGTTTTGGTTAAGGGCGTATCAATCAAATCTAGTACAACTTCGGAAGGACGGCACAGCTTAACGCCTTTATCACTCACAACGATTGGACGATTGATTAGAAGTGGCTCAGCTAACATAGCTTGAATAAGGTCATCATCAGTCAAACTAAGGTTATCTAGCCTATGTTCAGCGTAAGGCGGCACATTTACACGCAGTAATTGTCTTGGGGTAATACCCATTTTGGTAATTAAATCACGCAGGGTTGTTTCATCAGGTGGGTTATCCAAATAATGAATAACAGAAGGCTCAATGCCTTGATGTTTGATAAGAGCAAGCGTGTTGCGTGATGTGCCACAGTTAGGGTTGTGGTAAATTGTGATATTTTGCATACTTGTTCCTTGTTAAGTTTTAAAATTATTGAATTATTGGCAACCAAATTGCCAATGCAACCAATGTAGCCACCAATACAGGCAAGGTTAAAATAATACCGACTTTAATATAATAGCCCCAACTCACCGTAATATTTTTACTGGCTAAAACGTGCAACCATAATAAGGTAGCGAGTGAGCCAATCGGGGTAATTTTCGTGCCTAAATCACAGCCTATTACATTGGCATAAATCATGGCTTGCTTTATCATGGGGTCATGGATAATCGCCTCATCAATCGCTAAAGCTTGAATTAACACCGTTGGCATATTATTCATTACAGATGAAAGCCCTGCCGATAGTAACCCTGTTGCTACTGTAGCTGTCATCATGCCATGATTAGCGAGTTGGCTTAACTCATGAGCTAAATAATCGGTCAGCCCTGCATTTTTTAAACCATACACCACCAAATACATACCCAATGAAAATATCACCACTTGCCACGGGGCATTTTTGACAATCGGCAGCACCGTTATTTTTTTACCCATTTTCGCTACCACAAGCAACACCAACGCTCCAACCCCTGCAATGAAGCTAATGGGTACACCTATAGGCTCAAGCACAAAAAAACCCAACAAAAGTAACGCCAACACCACCCAACCCATAATAAAGGTATTTTTATCCACGATAGCCGATTGTGAGTTTTCGATTAAATCTAACGCATAAACCGTAGGAATGTCTTTATGATAAAACCCATACAATACCAATAATGAGGTAACAACCGCTACCACGTTTACTGGTATCATCACTTTGACATAATCGGTAAAAGGGATTTTAAAAAAGTCAGCCGACACAATATTTACCAAATTAGACACCACGAGCGGAATACTGGCGGTATCAGCGATAAACCCTGCTGTCATAATAAAAGCAAGGGTAGTCGCAGGGGAAAAGCGTAACGTGGTTAAAATCGCAATTACAATGGGTGTTAATATCAAAGCCACACCATCATTGGCAAACAATGCCGATACCACCGCCCCAAGTAGCACAATAAACGCAAACAACCGATTACCGCTACCGTTTGCTAATCTTGCAACGTGCAAGGCGATATAGCGGAAAAAGCCTGCTTCATCAAGTAACAGACTAATAATGATAATAGCAATAAAGGCAAAGGTGGCGTTCCAAACAATATTCCACACTACAGGAATATCAGCAACCGTTATTACCCCTAATAGCAAAGCTATCCCAGCCCCGATACTGGCCGTCCAACCGATGCCCAAGCCTTTAGGTTGCCATATTACAAATATCAAAGTCACTAGAAAAATGAGTAATGCGGTAATCATTGACTGCCTATAGAAACCTGTTAAAATTGAGCTATACTATAATCTATATATTTGGATATGTAAATATATGAATAAAACAGACTTTCTCAAGGCGTTAAGCGACCCCACTAGATTAAAAATTGTGCAACTACTTAATCAGAAGCAAGCGTTATGCGTGTGTGACATCATCAGCGAGTTAGACCAACCACAGCCAACTATCTCACGGCATTTAAACCAATTAAAGCAAATCGGTATTTTAGAAAGTGAGCGTAAAGGCACTTGGATTTGGTATTCGATTAGTCCAGAGTTACCAAGTTGGGGCAAAGCGGTAATTGGTGCATTGGAATTAAATTAAAGGCGTTTCCTCGCTTAATTCAAAATACCTCTCCATGGGTGTTTTTCCCTTCAAAGCTGAATGTGGTCTTTGCTAATTGTAATAATGCTGCCGTTAAGCCAATTGGTTCTGAAGAAGGTTTTCGGACGTGATATCTACGGTTGCATATAATTCAGTTTTATCAGTCTTTTGAGAACGCTCAACTTTACTATTGAGATGTGGCGACCCTGGTTTATTGGGTCTAAATTCGATGCCGTATTCCATCATTTTCTTCTGAACCTTTTCAGCAAATAATTCAAGCCCACGATCGGTTTCTAAATAAGGCTATGTCTGAGCTGTTTTATTTTAGGGAGAGTTACAAGTGAATTATCTATAACTCTTATAATATTGATAACTCTTAAATCAAGATTTTTTTGATAATTAAAATCCATAACAACCAAATTTTAACAATTGACTAAATAAACACCTCAATATAAGTTATGAGATT
>BMPS01000038.1 GCA_014647715.1 Streptomyces cinereus | reverse complement strand
GATATTAAATTCTTGGGCAAGGCTACGAATGCTTCTTCCTGCTTTGTGCTTGTCCAGTATCATTTGTCGGTAGTCGGTTGAGTATGCCATTTTGTTATTGTAGCACTTCTATATTTCTTTAACTATAGATTTAACACTATTAGCAAATGCCTCACCTCGATAACCGCCATCAACCATCACATTTTTTACCCGGCTTAATCGTTTAGCATGTTGACGAAGTAACGTTGTAGCACCCTCACGGTCGGTGATGTTAGCGGTCGTGATACAGATAGCATGCGGCAAGCCTTGGCTGTCTACCGCAATATGGCGCTTAATCCCTGATACTTTCTTTCCTGCGTCATAGCCTTTGTGTTCAGCCGTGTCGGTATTTTTTACGCTTTGAGCATCGATAATGATAAAACTGGTTTTGCCCTTACGTTTGTCCTTCTTTCGCGCTTTTTTGACCAATTTTTTTTAAGGCTTGATGAAGAAGGCTGTTGCCTTCTTCGTCAAGCTCACTCCATTTCTGAAAGTACGAGTGGACGGTGCGCCATTTGGGAAAGTCATGCGGCAGCTGTCGCCATTGGCAACCTGTTCTTAGTATATATAGCAAGCCACAAAATACGTCATAAAGGTCAACCGTTCTTGGTTTGGTCTTCTTCCTTGCATTTTCTAAAATCGGTAGTATGTGCTCAAATTGTTCTTTGCTAATGTCGCTTGGATAGGCTTTTCTCATGGTGAATTATTCGGTTATTAATCAATTATGTGGCTTATCCTAGCATATTTTTTAATCGTGAACAGGTTCTTATTATTCAAATCGTTTCTATAAAACTCAAACAATAAAAAAAGCCGTAATTTTCATACGGCTTTTAAGAGGAGGGTGGGATCAGAAATAAAGAAGCTATTCGTAATAAAAAATAAGAAGTTAGATACTTGCAGTCCAAGCTTTAATAACTTTTTATTTGATACGAATCTATGTTCACTAGATTTCTATCATTAGTCCACCCATTTTTAGTCTAACAATTAATCATGAAATTTCTCGTTAAAAAATGCAATTATAGGTTAATATTTTGTTTCAAATATTAGTCTAATGAAAAGATACTCAGCTTAAAATTGCCCTGCTTAAATTATATTCACTTATTTAACTAAAATAATCTAAGAAAAGGAGGGTTCGTCATAAATTTATATTTTAATTTAAGTAAAATTAGCCAAAATACTCTAAAACAATCCATATATCAGATAATTTAGTTGAGCAAACAGCAAAGTTATCGAGCATTATTTTTAACTTCGAAATTCCTATAGAGGCGACAGATAATGAATAAAAAATAAAATTACTCTTTGTAATGGGTTACATCTACGAAACTACCTGGGTCAACACCTTCGGGAAAATTATCCCAGGAGAGCCCAACTTTATCCATCTCAACTTCAACATCATGCCACATTTGTTTTTTCATTGGTGACATATTGTCGTCATCAATTTCCTCAATCTTATAATCACGATCCATTTCATTAAACTCCATAAAATTAAAAGGG
Source organism: Streptomyces cinereus (assembly GCA_014647715.1). GTDB lineage: Bacteria > Pseudomonadota > Gammaproteobacteria > Pseudomonadales > Moraxellaceae > Faucicola > Faucicola cinerea. The sequence continues at coordinate 13,372 of BMPS01000038.1, read as the reverse complement.
GTATAGATTGGATTGAGATGAATAATAATTTTTTCAAGTATATTGGAAATAATTTTTTAAAATAACTGTTTTACATCTGAAAATTTTATAAAGTATACTGAGTCGTAATTAATATAGCCATTTTCAATCTTATCCCATTTAACCATGGTTTCTTTTGGCAGATGACCCACCACAGTACACTGCGGCATAGCACAAGTACGGATTTCTGCTTTATGAATCGTATAGCCTTGGTGTGGCTTATCAACATAAAAAGGTTTAAAAGCTTCATTTTGTCGAGCCTGTTCATCCGCTTTTTGCTTGGCGATAGATTGCCGATAGTTTTGCATATTTCTATCTATTGCTGCTTTTGAAGTATGCTCCATATCGGTCATAAATTTTGGAAGGATGTAATACTTTAATGCCCCAAAAAATACCACTGCACCAATAATTTTATCCCATTGAATGCCATTTCTTCTAGCCATCATGTACTCCAATTTTTCCCAATTTAATTAACCGTAACTACTAGTGGATTTTGAGTCTCTTCATCTACCTGAATTCGCAGTTCTTTAAATTCAACCTGACCATTAGCGATGACTTGACGCAGTATTTTTTGTCTTGGACTTAGTTTAGCTTTGCCAGTTTTCACCTCGGCAAAGATTATTTTCACCTCTTCAATAGCTACACTCCCTTCACTACAATCATGTAAGTTGTGAAAAATCAGATAGTCGATAGGTTCTCCAAAAAAACGACAGTCCGCGGGATTGTAAGGGAAATCGGTAATAAATGGGGTAAATTGTTCGCCAATTTGCCCCTTTAACACATTTCGTTGCGCGTCATTTGACCGTTTCTTAGCTTGCTTAATTTCGATTTCAAGCTGTCTTTGGAATGTCATTTCACGTTCAAGTTGCTGATTACTGAGTTTGGCTATCTCTTGTTCAAGCGATTGAATGGTGATCGATTGTTCAAAATTTCGTTTCATTAGCCAATAGATAAACAAAGCCAATACTGCCATAACTGCAATAATTAAAATGTTGGTCACGCTCATCATAATGCTCCATTACGCCTTTGGTGTGGTATCAAGTTGTTGTAAACGCTGTAAAACGACATTTGCAAAAGGAAGACTATAGCGCCAACTTTTAAACTTTTGTGAGTAGTTACCGCCACCTTCATTCTTCCAAGATTTCAGCATTGCCACAATTTCAGGATGATAATGAACACATTTGACAGATAGCCCACCATCAGCAAATGCCCACACATCGACCCACATTCCCATGATAGTAAAACGGTACTTGGTAAAACTATTCTTAGTCGCTTTGCTTTCTACCATTAACTTTACAGGTAATGACTGTGGCATAGTTGTAACGGTGGGATTTTTGACTCCGACGACAGGTTCAAAAACTATTGGCTCTGGATAAATCCATCGCTTATTATTAACCTCGTTCAAAATATAAGCTCGTGCTTCTTCACTAAGTAGCTCGATATCTTGTGTTAATAGCTCTCGTAAATCTATTTCAATTGTTTGAATGCTGTGATGCTTAATCAATTCAAACTTATCCGAGTCAATGAACGAAGTAACTGCAATCTCAATAAACATTAAATCATGTTCATCACATGCGACCAAATCAGGGCGAAAGCTGCCAAATGACTGCTCAGGGATCACTTTAGTAAATTGCCAGACTTTGCTACTTTTATTTTGGCTATTTGGTAAAGCAGGTAAAGTTATACGTTTTTCTTCCACAATGACTTGCTTGGCAAATTTATGTAAAATGCTTTCTGGGTTAATATTACAGCTTTCTTTGTTACTACTATGAGCGAAATGATGTTCATTTTTTTCACCTTTTTTAGCAACTACTGGCTCGCCACATTCGAAGCAAAAACAGTCACATTTGAGTCCTCGCTCAACTTGTTTAATACTTACTAATTGGTCGTTTTTATTTACTGCAATCGTCATTAACATTTTGGTTTCTCCTTACTTTAGGTTGGTGGGGTAAGGGAAGAATAGTGTTATAATTTTTGACTGAGAACCCATCACACACCGAAATAACACCCATGATACACCGTAATTTTGGAATAAATTAATGAATATCAATAAGTTAGATATTTGTGACTTTTTGCTAAAACTGGCTAATAATACTGGCAAAAAATCTATTGTAAGAAAAATGCTTATTGAGCTGTTAGAGGGTGAAGTTGAGAATGAGCAAGAGTTTCCAGTTCGTCAATTAAGAAATTTGCTTTACGCCAATGCAAAAGATATAGATATAAGTTTGGTTCAGGAAAAAACACCACAAAAATATAAAGCAGAAGATTTACAACAAGAGTTGGACAAATTAATTGAAGGGCAACAAATAGGTTTCGATTTTTTTGGCAAACTTGGTGTCAGACCTATCGTTCGTGAGAACCCTACAGAGGGTAATCAGCCAAAAGAGTTTTGGCTAGAGTTTATGCCGTATGATTTGAGCGGTAGAACGGAAAATCAAAAAGGTAAATTTTCTAAAATATCCGTTGATGATGTCCAGTCTCAAAATCTAGATACACTATTAAAAGACTCTATATTATTACTACAGCCACCCGATATAATATCTGACTTTAAAAATAATTTGGACATAGTTTATGAACGTAGCGCGTTGAATGTATCGAATCTATCTCGAAGGGCAAGGTTTTTTTTCAATCAAGAGGGGGAGTTGATTGTCCGAAGTCCTAAAGGCATTACGTTTATGTTAGCTTTAATGATAGGGTATGTCTTTAATTGGATTGTACTACTAGCAACAATTGGATTATTTGTCTCTGCGTTATTATCAAAGAATATTTGGATGACTGTTTTAACGTTTGTTTATCTAGTTGTGCTAATTCCGTTTCTTTACTCTAATTATAAAAATAAGTATCAACGAATGCACTCATTAGTCTCAAGACGCATTATAAAAGCACCAGCGTTTCTATTGAGTGGGAATCAATTTAATGCAGATTTAGAGCTATTTCGTCCTACTGACTTTAATATTGCTAGAGTGAGTGAAATAATCTCAATTTGTCCCATATGTGCGTCACAAATTCAGCTAAGTTACGGTGACGATATATATAAATATTATCTAGTTGGTCGATGCAGAAATGCTCCAGATGACCATGTATTTTCATTTGATAGGATGAAATTAACTGGGTTTTTTCTTGGGCATGAAGGCTATTTAAAGGGTTTATAAAAATCATCAAAAGTACATTCAATCAAACTTCAAAATTTTATCATTGACTTCGAAAACATTCTCAAATACAAGCCAAGCTACTTAGAAATCAGCAGCTTAGCTTTGATAAATGTTATTAGTCAAAGTTAATTAACCTATTTATTAAGTAGAATTTCAAGAAACTAGTTAAAAGAAAATTGTGAGGTGCCTTTATCAGTATCTATTTGAACTTCAAGGACGTCTTTGGTATTACAGCTTTGAATTGGGACTTCCATCGATTGACCATATCCCAACACTCTAGGTTGAAAGCGCAATAAATTACAGTTACCGCGATTGACTGTAACCCCATTGACCGTGACATTATCTGAACTTTTAGATTGAATAATTGCATAGGTTATAGGTCTTGAACTCCAAGGATTAGGTCTATCTTCCATACTTACATTTAATATATCTTCACTTGCTCCATTTGATGAGTTACAACCTGTTAAAAACAAACAAGTTAAAAGGAACGTTGCTACTGATAGATTCAAAGCCAACTTCTTCATAATTTCTCTTCCTAAAAATATATGAACCTTAAAATTTATAGTTTTTGGAGGAATAAAAATGACAATTTACATCTAAAAATTTAATCACTAATATCCTAATTTGGGATTATCCTAAAAAGGAATAAAAATAGCAAATCAATTCTTAGTTGGTATGCTAAATGTGAAGACTATTCACAATCCACGATATGAGAGATTAATTGAATGTCTGATAGATGCTCGTAAATCTCAGCATTTGACGCAAGTGCAACTTGCAGATGAATTAGATAAACCTCAATCTTATATTGCTAAGATTGAGGGTAGGGAAAGAAAAATTGATATCATTGAGTTTTTTGAACTTTGTAAACAATTGAATGTAAATCCAATCAATCTCTTACAGACAGTTTTTATTAGTAATGAGACTTTGAATAATTAAGTTTTTATTATAAAGCTGCAATGAAAATTTTGAAGAGTAGGGGTGATAACAGTATAACCAATATTACAGCTAGCATAATTGCAGTTCTCATTGTTTAAATAAAAATATTATTTTAATAATTCTAATATTTTATCTTTTCCTAATTGTTTAATTAATTGTTTTATAAGTTCGTCAGGCGTCCCTTTGCTTGAGTTCAATGAAGTGCGATTTTTAAAACGGCTCACATCTTCATCGTTGCGTAAATCATCAAGATAATCTGCCCAAGTTTGCATCATTTCAGCTCGGTCTTCTAAAAACTCAAAACGCCCATAAGCGGTGCCATTTTGGTCTTTTGTTATATGACCAAGTCCCATTTCAACAATCACAGCAGGATATTTCAATTGTTCTTGTAACATCGTTTTTGCTGATGCCCTAAATCCATGCACGCAATGGATATTTTGATAGCCTAATTCTTTAAGATGCTTATTGGCAGTGTTGTCCGAAATAATGCCATTCTTTTTGGCAGAAGGACTATAAAAAACATACTCATGATGCCCATTAATCTTAAATTGATTTTTCAAAATGGTAATCGCTTGGTGAGGTAGAGGTACAACCATATCTCGCACCATGTGTTCTTTGCCTTCGCCTTTAAGCGGCTGAAATCGCCATTTGGCTTCGTTAAAGTCTAAATCTGCCCAACGCATACGACGTAAATCGCCATTGCGTACAAAAAGCATCGGTAATAGCCTAAGGGAGCTGATGGTATTTGAGTCAACTTTATCTTTTAAAGAATCGATATCTTGCAACAGTTTAGCAAATTTATCGGGCTGAATAATTGCAGGACGGTGACCGTATACGGGCTTAATCAATTGGCTTTTTACCATACTGGCTGGGTCTGTACTACAAAAACCACGAGCGCTAGCATACTTAAAAATATCGCTAGCGATGCTGGCACAGCGTTCAGCTTTTTCTGTAGGTTTACCGTCTGCCTTAACGAACTGGTTTTGCACATCAATCAACATTGAAAGCATATGCGGCGGCGTTATTTCATCGATAGGTGTTTCACCAAAGCTGTCTTTAAGTAGTTTTAGGCAGTTTAGTTTACGTTGTAAGGTGTTAGGCTTAAGCGTTGATTTGAGCGTTTCAAAGTACTCGTCAGCAAAATGACCGAATGTGTTATCATTGCTTTGCAATAACGCTTGCTTAACCGTTTCTCGATTATACTTAGGATCAATGCCTTTGCTAAGTAATTATTCATTTTCACGCCATAACTCACAAGCACGAGCAAGTGAAATACTAGGATAAGCGCCAAATGAGATTTTGCCTTGTTTATTGGTTTTGGGTCAGTAGTAGCGATACACCCACGACTTCGTATCATTCGGACGTACTCGTAATGATAGGCGTGGATGATTTTTGACAGAAACAAAATATTCTTTGTCATCAGGTTTATGAGTAGCAATACTGCGATCGGTGGTAATAGGTTTTCTTGAGTCCATATATAAAGCTTTCAAATTTGGGGTACTTGTTGGGGTACTTGAAATGCAGAATTTATATGGCTATTAAAACACAGTATGAGATAATAATAAATAGTAAAACGTTGATAATAAAGGGATTGAGAGACAATGCGATTTCATATGAGATAGTCATTCGACACCCGCCGAGCGCACCATTCTCAAAGTACAAAGCATTAATTTTATTGATAAAATCAGTATCATCTGCCTTTTAGTTTACCTCATTGTCATTGATTGTTTTATCCTTGATAAAAAGTTTGTTTAATCTATTAATTGAGCAACCATTAGATTGAATGATAAAACGGTTTATCCCCATTGATAGTCGCACGGTGCATGACACGATGTACCGTATCGCCATAATCATGGGTCGCATAGTGCTGAGTAGCTCGATTATCCCAAAATGCAATGTCATCATTTTGCCAATGCCATCGTACCGTAAACTCAGGTTTGCTAATATGTTGGAATAAAAAGTTGAGTACCGCTTTACTTTCTGAGTCGGACAATTCATTTATCTTTGTGGTAAAGCCCTCATTGACAAAAATCAATTTTTTACCGGTGACAGGGTGGGTGCGAATGACGGGATGCACCACAGGTGGATTGTCAATTTGCGCTTGTTGCCACTGGGCAAATCCTTCGGGGGTATTGCCAAATCGCTCTTGCGGGAAGGATTGAATAATATTATGCGTTGCCGTCAACCCTGCCAAAAAATCGCGAAACGCAGGCGATAAATTATCATACGCCGCATAGCTGCTTGACCACAGCGTATCACCGCCAAAGCTTGGGACCTGTTTGGCTGCCAAAATACTGCCAAGCGGTGGCGTTTCGCTAAAAGTCACATCGGTATGCCAAATGGCATTGTCTCGCAAATCGGTTTTATGATTATCAAGCAGTACAATCTCTGGCTGGTTATCGGCTTGAGGGAAAATCGGGTGAATATGCAGTGAGCCAAATTGACGCGCAAAATCCGCTTGTTGTTTTGGGGTAATTGCCTGTTTACGAAAGAATAAGACTTGATGCGTCAATAATGCTTGCTCAATTTCGTGTTGTTGAGTGTCTACCAAAGGTTGGCTAAAGTCGACACCTGTCACCACCGCGCCAATATTTGGGGTGATTTTTTCGATTGTTAATGTGGCCATGATGATCTCCAAATTGCTCAGTTATCACTTGCTACAGCTGTTTTAATATTTGCCGTACCAAGGGGCAAAGTTGGCTTGTAATTTTCTTAATAAAATTTCTAAAATAAACGCAATCACCGCAATAATTATAATCCCGAGAATGACAATATCCGTTGATAAAAACTGCGCGGCTGACTGAATCATAAAACCCAACCCTTTAGTTGCGGCTACCAATTCAGCTGCCACCAAGGTCGACCAACCCACACCCAGCCCAATACGAATCCCTGTTAGGATATGCGGTAAAGCCGATGGCAATGTCACATGCCAAAGTAATTGAGATGGGGTCGCACCAAGCGATAGCGCGGCAAATTGGCGGCTTTTATTAACGGTCAAAATACCCTGCAATGTTGAAATAATAATCGGCGCTAAAATCGATAAAAAGATAAGCGTGATTTTAGTCAGCTCGCCAATCCCTAACCAAATCACCAATAATGGCAAATAAGCGAGCGGGGGAATTGGGCGATAAAACTCGAGCAACGGGTCAAAAATAGCCTGAACTGTGCGATTGGTTCCCATCCAAATAGCGATAGGCACACCCACAACCACTGCCAAAACCAAGGCAATAAATACCCGTCCTAGGCTAGCAAAGGTATGCTGTATCAAGGTTGCCGACATATAGCCTTCGGTGGAGACTTTGATAAACTGTTGCCACACACTGGTAGGGTTTGGCAAAAATAAACTTGGCACCAGTCCTGTCGCAGTCACCGCCCACCAAATTGCTAACGCAGTAACCACACTGATAAAACCCCATACCACCCCATGATGTTGGGACACAAAAGATGAGGCAGGGGTAGGGCGTGTTGTCATGGTAATCTCAATAACGGCTGCATTTGGCGCTGACTGATGGTCGATTGGTTTATCAGCGGGGTGAGTTGCGGTATCAATCTTAGAAATTGTTTGGCTCGTCATGACCTAATTCCTGTTAAATTATTATGATGAATTGGCGCAGTTTTAGCTGGCTGTCAAATGCGACCCGCCACAATTTGCTGAAATAACTGTTCTCGCCATTCAATAAACTCACGGTCTGATTTTATGGCGCGGGTGCTTTGTCCTTGGGCAAAGCGTTGGCTAAAAGTCGGCTGGTAATGGTGCAGAATTTTTCCTTGACCCATCACCACCAAGTCGGTTGCCAAAAATAACGCTTCTTCAATATCGTGCGAAATCAACAATATTTGTCGTTTGCTTTGTTGCCAAATATTAAGCAGTAGTTCTTGCATGGATTCGCGCATAAAAGCATCAAGGGCAGCAAACGGCTCATCAAGTAATAACATTTTGGCTTTTGATGCCAATACGCGGGCGATGCCGACACGTTGTTGCATGCCGCCTGATAATTCCCAAATCGATTTTTCGGCAGCATGTTCTAGTCCTACCCACTGCAAAATTTGCTCGGTTTGTTTGGCTTGGGTTTTGGCATCGACCCCTGCTAATTTGCCGGCAAAACTGACGTTGTCAGCGACATTGAGCCAAGGGAATAACGCATGGTTTTGAAATACCACCGCTCTATCTACACTGGGTTTGGTAATGGCTTGACCGTCTAGGCTTAACGCGCCTTGGGTCACAGGAATAAAGCCTGCAATACTGTTGAGCAAAGTGCTTTTACCGCAGCCTGATGCCCCAAGCACCACACAAAAACTTTGGGCTGCCAATGATAAATTCACTTTATCAAGTGCCAAGGTGGGGTGGCTATTGGACTGGGTAGTTGGATACTGTACGCTTAAATTTTCAATCACTAATCCGCTCATGCTATTTTATTCCTTATTAAGCCTTGCTACTACTTGCTATCCAAATATTGATTGGTGACAAAATCTGAATAATCAGCTAATACAGTATCCACCTTGCCTTGTGATTTAAGAAATTCAGCCGTTTTGCGGATGTTTTCGGCAAATGGTTTTTGTAGCAAAGTCTGCTGTTCACTAACAGGTAGATAACGATTGCCTGCCAGTAGGTTGCTGATATCGCTCGGTGTTGAACCGGTAATTTGCGCAATTTTTTGCACATTGCTAGCATTACCAATGAATGTTTTAGGGTCTTGGCTATATTTGCCGGTAGCATCGGTGCTGATTTTGACGAACTGTTTTAAAAAGTCAGGATTTTTTTGGGCAAAATCTTTACGCGTCACCCATAAGTCATAGGTCGGACTCCCCCAGCTAGCCACTTCTTTTGAAGTCGTCAAAACATGCCCAGTCGCTTTGACTTTACTTAAAACAGGCTCCCAAACATAGGTGGCATCAATATCTCCTCGCTCCCAAGCCGCATTGATTTCCGGTGGACGAAGATTAATAATGGTGACTCTGTTTGGGTCAATGTTCCAATGCTTCAGCGCGGCAAGCAAACTGTAATGGGTGGTAGAAACATAGGGTACGGCAATTTTTTTACCGATTAAATCTTGCGGTGTTTTGATATTACTAGCATTTCTGACGACCAAGCTTTCCGCTTCACCGATTTCACTGGTCACCAAAAAAACTTGAAGCGGTACGCCTTTGGTGGCAGCGGCTGCCAATGGACTTGAGCCGATATTGCCAATATCAATACTGCCGGCACTGATGGCAGCAACGACGTCTGCACCGGTATCAAATTTTCGCCAATTGATATCACGCTGTGTGGTTTGTTCATAGGTTTTGTCGGCTTGAGCAAGTTTGGCTGGGTCAACCCCGGTTTGATAAGCAATGGTAACGGCTTGCTTGCTATCCGCGGTTGATGTGTTGCCGGCTGCAGATGCGCTGGTGGGCGTTGCTTGATTTTGCGACTGTGTTGGTGATTGAGAATAAACATAGCCCGCGCCAATCGCCACAATCCCTGCCGTCAATCCTTCGGCGAATAATTTGTTTTTCTTAGTCATTTTTACATTTTAATTCATCATAGATATTCTGTAGGTGAATTATTATGTAAAAACCTTTATATTCTGTAAAATAATATTAACAATATTATATTTTCTAAAACGGAATGGCATTGTAGATTTGCCAGTAATCGCGCTATAACTATGCTAACCAGAAATAAGCTGACCATTCCTATCTAAAATTCGCTACAATATTGCCTTTGATAGTTAATACACTAAAAATCGGGCAATACCATGACAACCAATCTCTCTCAACTGTCACCCACTGCTGTTTGGCAATGGTTTGATCAAATTTGTGCTATTCCACATCCTACTTTTCATGAACACGCATTGGGTGACTTTATTGTTCAAGCAGTCCAAACCCGAGGACAGCAATACGGATTAACGGTCAAAAAAGATGAAAAAGGCAATATTTTTATCTATAAACCGGCAAGCGTACAGCTTGATAGCAATATGGCAAACCATCCTGCGGTGGCTATCCAAGCGCATTTTGACATGGTGGCACAAAAAGGGGAAACCACCAACCATGATTTTATTACTGACCCTATCAAACCTGTCATTATAGACGATTGGGTCTGGGCAAGCGATACGACGCTTGGGGCAGATAATGGTATTGGGCTTGCTATGGCATTGGCGGTGGCGTTTAGTGATGATATTGTCCATCCACCGCTTGAGTTGATTTTAACTTGTGAAGAAGAAATCGGCATGGGTGGTGTCCAAGCCATCCACCCTGAGTGGCTGACCGCACCTGCAATGATTAACCTTGACTCGGAAGATGAAGGTGAACTGTTTATTGGCTGTGCTGGCGGGCGTGATGCCACATTCCAGTTAACTTGTCCGCTTATTACCGTAACTGATGATGTTACGCCGATGGTGATTAAGGTGAGCGGTTTACAAGGTGGGCACTCTGGCATTGATATTCATAAAGGCTTAGCCAATGCTAACTTGTTACTGGCGCGCGTGCTGGCAAGCCTGTTTGGCTCATCGCCTTTTTATTTACAACACTGGACAGGTGGGGTACTGCGAAATGTGATTACGCGTGAAGCCACTGCGGCGGTGTTGGGTGATTTTGACCGTATCAGCCAGTTGCTTCCCACTATCTTGCAAACGCTACAAGCTGAATATAAAATCACGGAACCCAACCTCAACGTGACTGTTGAAAAACTAGTAGCCACGGACGCGCTGTCATCGGCATCTACCAACTTGTCCGCTCTTAGTATAGTCGACAGTCAGCGTGTGCTTAACTTGCTGCGTAGCCTACCCAATGGCGTGATACGCATGAGCGATAGTTTTGCCGGCGTGGTAGATACATCAATCAGCACGGGCGTGGTTAAGCTTGGCCAAACTCATGACAATAATCAAACCGCCACCCTTGAGATACGTTGTCTGATGCGATCTTTGGGTGAAACCCCAAAAGATGACATCGCCCAGCGGCTACAAGCTTTAGCAGATTTGGCAGGGGCGGCGCTAGAGTTAAGCGATGATTATCCAGGCTGGCAACCTGACCCAGATTCTAAGCTATTGGCAGTGGCAAAATCTGTGATGGCGAGTCATTTTGCAGGCGAGCCAAAGCTACAGGTGATTCATGCCGGTCTGGAATGCGGCATATTTAAAGGTAAAGCGCCAAACATGGACATGATTTCTTTTGGTCCAAATATCCGTGCGGCACACTCACCCAAAGAGCGCGTAGAAATCGCCAGCGTGGCAAAAACTTGGCAGGTATTATTAGACTTATTAAAAGTCTTGTAATTGCTAATGATTGCTTATGCTGCTACCCCAGTCGCGAAAAAATGTCGTCGCTAAGGTTTTGAACTTAAGGTTTTAAACCCATGGTGTTGAGCCTATTTTCTGACACCGCGATACGTAAAAAACCCTTGAAAACAGTGATTTTCAAGGGTTTACTGATTCTCAAGGATGTATAGGGATATGATTTTAATGCTTGTTATGCCGATGTTTTGGCACTGCTCAACACGCGTCTGGCTAGTATCACGATAGCCAATACAAATGCCAATAATCCTAGCCATTGGGCAATATTGTCCCAATTGGCAAGTTTAAGCGACAGCGGTGCATCTGAGCCGCCCGTCGTGACTGACGCGGCAATAATAAACGCCATAATAACACCAATCAAGCTTTCGCCCACAATTAACCCTGCAGCAAATAACGTACCTTTGCGCTCTGCAAGCTTTAAGCTGCGCTCACGTTGCGCCGCCGCACTGTTTTTGGTGATACGGTTTTTAATCCACCATGCCAACACCGAGCCTATAAAAATCGGCATATTAATGGTAGGTGGCAAATAAATACCCATACCCACTGCCAAAACTGGCAAGCTGTATTTACCCGCTGAAGTTTTGCGTAATAAGGTATCAGCGACAATCAGTACCGCACCAATCAGCACACCGATAAGGATAAAGTCCCAGTTCAAATTATGCGCGAAAATCCCCTTGGCAATCGTGGTCATCAAGGTTGCTTGCGGTGCGCCCAAGGCTTGCGAGGCATCCATATCAGGGCGAGGTAATGCCCCAGTAAAGCCGTAAGCTTTATAGAGTAGTTCTAAGATAGGGGATATTACCAATGCACCTACCACGACACCAATCATTAACGCAATTTGCTGACGCCAAGGTGTGGCTTTTACCAAGTAACCCGTTTTTAAGTCTTGCAAATTGTCATTTGAAATCGTCGCCACACATAATACCGCTGAACCACAGAACAATGCCAACGCGGTGACAAATTTGCCATCGCCCGTGGTTAACAATTGCGGATAGGCATTGCCAACCAGCAATAAAATGAGCGAAATCACCACAATCGAGATAATACCAATACCTGAAATTGGGCTAGACGACGATCCAACCAAGCCCGCCATATAACCACACGCTGCCGCTACCAAGAAACCAATGATAAAGGTGACTGCGGTACAAACCAATACCAATAACCATGCCAGACCCGCTGGCAAGCTTGCATCCGCCACAAACTGATAGAAACTAACCGCCAATAACAACGTCATTACCAGCGTCCAACCGATCATGGCTTTGGGCGATAAATCCTGCTCCATACGACTGAGGTTTGATGAATTGCCACCTTTGAGCGCCTGCATGGAAATTTTTAATCCCTCAATCATTGGCTTCATGAGCGTGAGTAGCGTCCAAATCGCGGCAACACCAATGGTACCTGCACCGATAAAACGGACATTTTCCTTCCAGATTTTCATGGCAAATGCCGACATTTCCATGTCACTGGGTTGAGGCGTCATGCTCGTCAATATCGGCACCGCTGCGCCCCAAGCAATAACGATACCCAACAAAATAGCAATACCGCCTGCTACGCCAACTAGGTAGCCTGCGCCAAGTAGCGCCAAAGAAAACCCCATGGGTAATTGAGTAATCGCCGAGCCTGCTTTAAACCAGTAGCCTGCCGAGTCTGCCAATACCCTAAGTCCACCGGTCAAAAACGCTACGATGCCTGATAACGCGCCACCAATCACAATATCCTTGGCACCTGTTGAGGCATCTGACTGAGCGGGGGTATCATCTGCGGTGTCCTGTTCGCCTGCCCGCAAAATTTCAGCAGCGGCAACGCCTTCAGGGTAGGGCAAATCACTGTTAACGACCATCGCATAGCGAAGCGGAATAGTAAAAATCACCCCTAAGAACCTGTTCACAATCTTTTCAATAACAAAGCGATGAAAGCAAGATTGGTAAATTGAAGGCTCGAATTTAAATGACGCTCACAGTTTTTCCATAAGCGTCTATTTTTCTCAAGCCAAGCAAA
>BMPS01000037.1 GCA_014647715.1 Streptomyces cinereus | reverse complement strand
GCCTCGCTATCGAGCGTTCGCCTGTTAAGGCTTGTTCTACGAGATAGGCTTTGAGCTCTTTGCTGTACGTTCGTCGCTTCGGTTTGGTTATGTCTATTTGTGCCATTCTAGTGCCCACTTCATTTTTTAGTGGGCACTATCTCTTATTTTTTAGGACTGTGATAGATGGAATGGTCGGATGCTTACGTTATGATAATTCAAAATATTAGAAAATAAAAATTGTGCATAATAATTGACTTTCGTAATTTATCGATATCAGAAAAAAACTCAAAATTTACGCAAATGTTTACCTTGATAAAAAATTACAGGTAGCTGATTGGCAAGCCAAGCAACTCTGTCTTGCCTGTATGATTGAGCATGAATAGCATCGGCTCATCACTTGCTTGTGCCAATTGTAGGGGGTCGTTAAAGGTGATGTATTGATAATATTTACCTTGGCTCTGTGCAATATGCTTGAGCAAGATTGATTTACTGACTTGTCTGGCGCCTGTTACCCTAATGGCAGGGAATTGAGTGATAAGTGTGGCTAAGATTAAATGAAGATGACGGGGATATACATAAGGAAATCATTCTAAATTTAGTTCAATTTCATATTGCAAATAAAATTGAACTAAAAATGACTTAATAAAAAACTATGACTGTGGCAATTTGCCACACTTTTTTATTTGGAAATAATCGCTATTTGTTGCCTAATCTTATATACTATCATACACGTTTTTGAATGGTATCGAACACAAATGATAAATAAAAACACTAAGATAATAGCCGTTGCTAACCATAAGGGCGGCTGTGGCAAAACGACGACCGTGGTTAATCTTGCAGCGGAACTCGCTAAACTCGGTTCATCCGTGCTTGTCATTGATCTTGATCCACAAGCCAACGCTAGCCTACACATCGGAAAAGAACACCCTAGTGAAGTCAGTGTGACTATTGCAGAATTACTATTGTCAGAGCCCGAGAAGTTACCCCTTGCGATTCATGAAGATACTTATCTTGAAGGGGTATCTTTAATTTACGGTTCTTTAGCACTGGGCATGACAGAAGATAAGCTAAAAGAAGACACACCGCGTCCTTCTGAAGAGTTGCGTGACAAAATATCACCACTTATAGGTTTGTATGATGTTATTTTGATTGATTGTCCACCCAGTCTTAAACTTTTGACCAGTAATGCTTTAGCAGCTGCGACCGATTTAATTATACCGATAGAATCGGGATCACAGTACGGTATGTATGGCGTGACTGACTTAACACGTCATCTACAAAAGATTCATCGCATAAATCCTAATCTGAACTTACTGGGTGCATTACTGATTCGTCATGATGAACGTCAAACCGTTTGTAAACTGATTGAAAGCTCAGCCAAAGAACAAATTGGAAAACTCATTCCAGTTAAGATTCCAACCAGTACCAAAATTAACCAAGCCGCCATGGCGCAGACCAGCATTCAGAAAATCGACCGTTCATCCAAAGTCGCCCGCGAATTTCGTAAATTAGCGGTTTGGGTAGCAAATGAGTTATACCTCAAAACAGATAATTCTGATGTAGAACTCCAGGCTACTGAAGGAGTTGATGATGAGTAAAGATATAAAAACATTATTGGCTCAAAAATTAGCTGATAACAACGCCCGTCATGCCAATGCCAACCAATCGACCTATTTAGATGTCGGTAATGAGTTAAAACGATTACCACTTGATAAAATCAAGTCTAATCCTTTTCAGCCCAGAACAGTATTTGATGAAGCAGAAATCGCCAATCTTGCAGAATCTATCAAAGAAATGGGACTGCTGCAACCCATTACCGTACGAGAAACAGGCTTAGGCGATTATGAGCTGATTGCAGGGGAACGCCGTTTTAAAGCTCACGAACTTCTTGGCAAATCCCATATCGATGCGATTGTATCACGAGCAAGCGATAGCGAGATTGCCATTTTAGCACTCGCCGAAAATGCCAGTCGTGAAGATTTGTGCGATTATGAAATCGCTCAAGCACTGCGTAATATCGAGAAACATTTTCCCAATAAATCTCGCCTTGCCGAAGCTGTCGGTCTTGACCGCAAGGAAATGTACCGCTATCTTGCCTATCACGACTTACCAACATCATTTTTGGATAAAGTCGCTACCAAGCCAAAATTATTATCCCGCTCGGCAGCGTATGACATTAAGCAGGTATTGAATCAATTCAAGTTTTCTGAACAACAAACTGATGAAGTTCTAAGTCGTGTTTGGGAGTTACTAGAGTTAGGCAAGTTGGAGCAAGGCAGAGTTGCAGAATTTATTCAAAGCGAGTCTTTAAAAGAACTTAAATCGCAAATTTATTGTCCACCAGTTGCTGCACCTGACATTAAACCGATTTTGTCAGGAGGTAAACCCATTGGAAAATTTCATCATAAAGGCAAAAAGTATGTGGTCGAAATCAATGCCAGAGATTTAGATGAACAACAACGCATTGAGATTGAACAATTTATCGAAACGTTAATGACAAAAAATATGTCATCTTAAACTTTCTATCCAAAAAAGAAAAACTGTGGCAAATTGCCACACTTTTTAACTAATCATGAAAAATCGAAACTGTGGCAAATTGCCACACTTTCCAAACAAGAGAAAATTATCAATGTCTTTAACCGCGCAAACCAGCGAACAGGGCTACCAAGACTGGCTCAATCAGCTCAAAACACAGATTCGCTCATCTCAACAACGAGCTATACTTGCGGTTAATCAAGAACTGGTGCTGTTATATTGGCAAATCGGGCAAGACATTCTACAACGTCAAACCGAACAAGGCTGGGGCGCCAAAGTTATCGACAGACTATCCAAAGACCTATCTGCTGAATTCCCAGAAATCAAAGGTTTTTCTACTCGCAACCTAAAATATATGCGAAAGTTTGCCGAAGCATGGCAAGATAAGCAAATAGTGCAGCAGGCTGTTGCACTATTACCTTGGGGTCATAATCTTGTGTTGTTGGATAAATTTTCTGACAATAAAACAAGACTATGGTACGCCCAAAAAGCCATTGAACATGGTTGGTCACGCAATGTCTTAGTTCATCAAATAGAAAGCGGTCTGCTAGAACGCACAGGACAAGCCGTCAATAATTTTTCGCAAACATTGCCCAAGATACATTCAGATTTGGCGACCCAAACTTTCAAAGATCCTTATATTTTTGACTTTCTCAGCTTAGGCGAAGCCTATCATGAACGAGAATTAGAAACCGCTTTAACCCAGCATATTATGGCATTTTTACTCGAGTTAGGGACAGGTTTTGCGTTTGTTGGCAAACAGCGGCATATTGAAGTTGGTGGTGACGATTTTTATATCGATTTGCTTTTCTATCATCTGCAACTTCGCTGTTACGTTGTCATCGAATTAAAAACTGGCGATTTTAAACCTGAGCATATCGGGCAACTCAATTTCTACGTGACTGCAGTCGATAGGCAACTCAAAACCGAACATGACACACCAACAATAGGCTTGTTACTTTGTAAAAGTCGTAATGAAGTCGTGGTTGAATATGCACTCAATCAAAACCCCCAACCGATTGGCGTTGCAGTTTATCAATTAGAAAAAATGCTGAATGAGTTAGAATTAGAAAAATAAAACTGTGGCAAATTGCCACACTTTCCAAAAAATAAGAATACGGACATTCCCATGAGCGAAATTTACGGATCTGACATCGAACAACTGGCTATCGAACAACTCCAAGCCATCGGCTATCGCCACGTTTAAGGCGTCGATATCGAACCCTACGGCATCAAACCGCTACGAGCCTATAGCAAAGTTTTGCTCCAAGACAATGTCCTACAAGCTATTGCTACCATCAATACACAACTCATCCCATAACAATGCCTTGAAGCGTATGAGCCAATATAACCAACTCACCACACCCAATAATGTCTGCAATAATTTAGCCTTTCACCGTTTGCTTACCGAAGGCATCGCCCTAGAAATCCACAAGTACGGCAACAGTCAAGGCAAGCAGGTTTGGTTAATTGACTGGAACGAACCGAGCAACAACGATTTTTTGGTCATTAACCAACTCACCATCACCCATGATAGTCCCAAAGGCAAATATAAACGCCGACCCGACCTTATTTTGTATATCAATAGCATTCCGCTCGTCGTTATCGAACTAAAAAACGCCACCGATGCCAACGCCACTATTCAAGGGGCGTATAACCAAATCCAAACCTACCAAGCCCAAATCCCCAACTATTTACCTACAATGCGTTCTGCGTGGTGTCAGACGGACTAGAGGCCAAAGCAGGGACACTCTCGGCGGATTTTAGCCGTTATATGACGTGGAAAACCAAAACAGGCGACACAGAAGCCCACCGCCACGAGCCACAACTTAATGTCTTAGTTCAAGGTTTGCTTAACCCAGTCACACTACTGGATATGGTACGGCATTTTATTGTCTTTGAAGCCAGCAAAACCGAAGACAAAAACGGTATTATCACCATCAGTAATATTAAAAAAATGGCGGCATATCATCAGTATTATGCGGTTAATAAGGCAGTATTATCAACCATCCGAGCGAGTAGTGAAAATAGTGATGAGGATGACACCGCAGAGGATAATCTTAGCAACAAAAAAGCAGGCGTCGTTTGGCATACTCAAGGCTCGGGAAAATCCCTGTCAATGGTGTTCTACACAGGCAAAATCGTGCTTGCCATGAATAACCCAACCGTGGTTATATTGACCGACCGTAACGACTTAAACGACCAGCTTTTTGCCACATTCTCGGCATCGGTTCAATTGCTTAGGCAATCTCCAAAACAAGCCGGAGATCGAGAGCAGATCAAAGAATTACTTAAAGTCAATTCTGGCGGTGTCATTTTTACCACCATTCAAAAATTCCAGCCAGAAGACGGTAGCAATGTCTATGACACGCTGTCCGAACGCCATAACATCATCGTCATCGCCGACGAAGCGCACCGCTCGCAATATGGCTTTGCCGCCAAAGAAGTCGATGTCAAAAACGATGCTGGCAACGTGACAGGCAAACGCACGGTTTATGGTTTTGCCAAATATTTGCGTGATGCCTTGCCCAATGCCACTTATCTAGGCTTTACAGGCACACCGATTGAAAAAAACGATGTCAACACCCCAGCGGTGTTTGGTGATTATGTTGATATTTACGACATCTCCCAAGCCGTTGAAGACGGGGCAACGGTGCGGATTTTCTATGAATCACGGCTTGCCAAAGTGGCGATTAGTGACGAAGGCAAAAAATTGATAGCCGACTTTGATGAAGAATTTAACGAAGACGAACTCACCGCCACCCAACAAGCACGAGCCAAATGGGTCAAAGCCGAAGCCTTAATCGGTAGCTATGACCGTATCCAAGCGGTCGCTGCCGACATCGTACAACACTTTGAACAACGGCTATTTGCCAATGCCAACCAAGGTAAAGGCATGATTGTTGCCATGTCTCGGCGGATTGCAGTGGATTTGTACAATACGATAATTGCATTACGCCCAGCGTGGAGCAGTGATGATTTATACGACGGCGTCATCAAAGTGATTATGACCTCATCGGCAGCCGATGGGGCAGCTCTTGCCAAGCATCATACAACGAAAAAAGACCGCCAAATTTTAGCAAACCGTATGAAAGACCCAGAGGATAAGCTTAAACTAGTTATCGTGCGGGATATGTGGCTAACAGGCTTTGACGCTCCCAGTATGCACACGCTTTACATCGATAAACCGATGAAAGGTCATAACTTAATGCAAGCGATTGCCCGTGTCAATCGGGTGTACAAGGATAAAGCAGGGGGCTTGATCGTTGATTATCTGGGTATTGCTGCCGATCTGAAAGAAGCCTTGAGCTTTTACTCAGATGCTGGCGGTAAGGGCGACCCAGCCGTGGTGCAAGATGAAGCCGTCATTATCATGAAAGAAAAACTGGAAGTGTTAGACGGCATTATGCACGGTTACGACTATCACAAATACTTTACCTCAGACACCGCTGAAAAACTCAAAATCATTCTCGAATCCGAAGATTTTATCTTAGGCATTGAGCAAGGGGAAGGAAAGACCCGTTTTATTCGTGCTGTAAGCTCGCTCAGTCAATCTTTCGCCCTAGCCGTACCCCATCCTACCGCAATGGAAAATGCACCCCTTGTAGCGTATTTCCAAGCGGTTAAAGCACGTTTGGTCAAATTCAATGAACCGACGACCAATTCTGCAGGTATCGGCAACAGCGAATTGGAAACTAGAGTTAAACAGACCATTGACCAGGCCTTAGTGAGTGAAAAGGTCGTCGATATCTTTGATGCCGCTGGTATTCAAAAACCCGACATCTCTATCTTATCTGATGAATTCATGGAAGAAATGCGAGATTATGAACACAAAAACATTGCTCTAGAAACTCTTAAAAAACTACTGAATGATGAAATAAAAGTGCGAGAGCAACACAGCGTTACCCAAGGCAAAAAACTCATGGATATGCTCAACAAAGCTATCAAAGGCTACCAAAACAAAGTCTTAACTGCAGCTGAAGTAATTGAAGAGCTTATTAAGTTAGCCAAAGAAATCAAGGAATCCGATAGTTTGGCTAATGAACTTAAACTCACTAATTTTGAATATGCGTTTTACTCTGCGGTTGCCGAAAATGACAGTGCCAAAGAACTCATGGGTAAAGATAAACTGCGAGAACTCGCCATTGTTTTAACATCAACCATTCGTAATAACATAAGTGTTGATTGGACAATCAAAGAATCTGCTAGAGCCAAAATTCGTACTGTCGTAAAACGTTTGCTCAGGAAATATGGTTATCCACCTGATATAGAGCTTTTAGCTACAGAACTCGTATTACATCAAGCAGAGGTAATTGCTGATCAATTAGTTAGCTAAAAAAGCTTTATATTTTATTTACTGTTTTTGATAAAAAAATAAGACGACGTTTCATTACCTCACTATTTTAATGATAAAAGTAGGTTTTTAATGTTTTTAATGTTTTTAAATACTTTTAATAGTTTTTAAACAAGCCGCAAGTCGCCTATACCAAGGCTTATATAAGATATTAGACGACATTTAGTTACCCATAAGACGACGTTTAGTTACCCATAAGACGACGTTTAGTTACCCATAAGACGACGTTTAGTTACCTATAAGACGACATTTAATTACCTATAAGACGACGTTTAGTTACCTTAAATAAAGATATCTAAATATATATTATTAGACGACATTTAGTTACCTTAAAATTTTTAAAATAATAGGACGACAAATTGTTACCTCAGGATTGATTCAGATAAATTTATTATAAGACGACATTTTATTACCAATTTAATTCCTAATGATTCATATAAAACGCATAATATATCTGTTGCGTTTAAACGACATAAAAAATATAATCGTCTTAAATAAGTTTTTAAAATAAACTCAAATGTCTAAATCTTCAACTCAAAAAGATATAGTCGTTAAGTCTAATAGACTTAATTCTGCACTTCAAAATTTAAGCCTAGCTGAAATACGAATTATCCAATTAGCGATTGTAGATGCTCGTGAAAGTGGAAAAGGTCTAGATCCATCTACGCCTTTGACAATTAGTGCGTCACGCTATGTAGAGGTATTTGAAACTACGCGACAAAATGCCTATATGAGGATTAAAGAAACTGAAGAGACATTGTTTAATCGCCGATTTAGCTTTATTGATGAAGATGGTCTACTGGTAAAAAGTCGTTGGTTGTCTCAAGTGCGGTATTTAGATAACCAAGGTGAAATTGAATTATCTTTTACGCCAGCTGTAGTCAAGGGAATTAGCAGAATTGATGGTGCAGTTGATTTTTTTACTCAGTATTCTTTACAACAAACATCTGGTTTGGATAGCGCTTATTCAACTCGGCTATATGAATTACTTGTTCAATGGAAAGCGGCAAAAAAGACCCCTTTATTTGAATTAGAAACATTTAGAGCGCAGTTAGGATTGCAAGAAAACGAATATGCGAGGATGTTTGATTTTAAAAAACGTGTCTTAGATATGGCAGTTAATGAAATTAATAAAGTGACTGACTTAAAAGTGTCCTACCAACAAATTAAAGAGGGACGGAGTATCATAGGATTTATTTTTACGGTAACTTTAAAAAATAAAGAAGCACCATTAAAGGATGTAAAACGTGATACCAATACCCTCGATATGTTCGTGCCAATGACCGATAGTCAGCGTTACCATTTTGCAAAAAAGTTATCCAAGCTTCATGAATTATCTTACCTTGCTAAAGGGGAGGCAGGTCGAAACTATGACGTGTTTGCCGAACAAATTGCCAATGAGCTTTCAGATCCTGAGCGAGTTAAGTTTTATGAAAAGTACTTAGTGCAAGTAGGATTTAAAAAATCAATTTGAAATTTAGGATTAATGAAATTAGCATAGTCATACCAATTATCAATATGACGAACCTGTTATGACCGTCACCATCCTTCACCGACTCGAAGCCCAAAGCTACCAACCCATTCCTTTGTTTTTAGAACCCATTCCAGCAGGATTTCCCTCACCTGCTGAAGGCTATGTTGAAGAATGTGTGGATTTAAATGACTTGTGTATCGATCATCCTAATGCCACTTTCTTAGTCAGAGTCGATGGATTGTCGATGATTGATGCCGGTATCTATCCCAATGATTTGCTGGTGGTGGATCGGAGTCTTGAGCCCCAACATGGCGACATTATCGTCGCTCGCTTATTTAACGAATTCACCGTTAAAGAGCTCAATCTTTATCCTTATCCAAGTTTAATTGCCCATAACGAATCCTTTGAAGACATTACCTTAGTCGGTGAAGTTGATTTTGAAGTATTTGGTGTGGTCACTAATGTCATTCGCCCCATTGGTCGCGGCACTAAACGTCCTATCTACAAGTAAGTTTTCATTTCATCTAATTTCTTATCGCTGTTTACAACTCACACGACGGTCATTGTCGTTTAGTCGTCATTTGTCATTTTGATGACTTGTCTTTTTGCCTAAACTAATCTTAATTCTTTTTGCCATTGTTATGAACCCTTATGTACGCCTTAATTGATTGCAATAGCTTTTATGCGTCTTGCGAAAAGCTGTTTCGTCCTGACTTAACACATCGACCGGTCGTGGTGTTATCCAATAACGATGGCTGTGTGGTTGCTAGATCAGCGGAGGCTAAAGCATTGGGGATTAAGATGGGCATCCCTTACTTTCAGATTAAAGACTTTCTACAGCAGCATCGTGTTGCAGTATTTAGCTCCAATTACGCCTTGTATGCTGATATGTCAGCGCGGGTGATGAATACACTTGAACAGCTGTGTCCTGACGTGGAAGTGTATTCCATTGATGAAGCGTTTTTATACCTAGGTCGCTATCCAGCGGCGCTTAACGATTTAACAGCTTACGCCAAGCTCATTAAAACTACCGTTGAGCGTCATACTGGCATTCCAGTAGGGGTTGGGGTAGGGAAGACCAAGACCTTGGCGAAACTGGCCAATTACGCCGCTAAAAAGTATCCAGCGACGCAAGGGATTTGTGTGTTAGATAAAGCCAGTTGGATTGAGCGGTTGATGACCATTACACCGGTTGAAGAGGTATGGGGGATTGGTCGTCAGCATACCAAAAAGCTTCACAGTCTAGGTATTACCACGGTTGAGCAGTTTGCCGCGATGCCACATAGCTTAGTGCGTCAGCATTTTAGTGTGGTTATGGAGCGGACCAATTTAGAATTGAATGGGGTGATGTGTTTAGGTTTAGAAGCGGCAATGGCTAAACAAGAAATTGTGTCATCGCGCTCCTTTTCTAAAAAGATCACCGAGTTTGATGACTTAAGCCAAGCGGTGATGGGTCATGTGTCTAAAGCAGCGGTCAAACTGCGTAAACAGCACAGTGTTTGTCAAATCCTAGTGGTCTTTGCTAAAACCAGTGCCTTTAACCCCAATGAGCCTTACCAAAGTATTCGTGGTCAATATCAGTTTATTAATGCCACCTGTGATACGCGGGTAATGATACAGGGGGCTAGGCAAGTGCTCGAGCACATTTACAAGCCTGACTTGCAGTATGCCAAAGCGGGAGTGATGCTTTGCGCGTTAAGTGCCCAAGATACCGTGGTTGATGATTTGTTTGACCAACCTAACGCAGAAGCCGAAGCCCGCTCAAAGCAGCTGATGGCGGTGATGGATGCGATTAATCAGCAGATGGCGCACCAGAGCAAAGCTCAAGCCAAAGGTTTGTCTAAAGGCAATGGTGGCCGATTGTTTATTGCCAGTACCGGCATAGCCAAGCAGCAAGATTGGCAGATGAATCGAGCGTTTTTAAGCCCAAGCTATACCACCAAACTGTCTGATTTATTAACTGTGCATTAATTTAACCAAGAGAACCCTGTATGTGTGCCAACTTTCAACCGATTACCCAAGCGCAAGCGTCACGCTTTACCAATCAGCAGTTAAGCTTTGACTTTAAAGACGATATCTATCCGGGTTACGAGGCACCGATACTATTTGCCAATATCGGTGACCCAGCAGAGTGGCGATCAGCCATGTTTGGAATGGTGCCTAGATGGGCCAAAGACACCAGCTTTGCTAAACACACCTACAATGCCCGTAGTGAAACCGTTGCCGGTAAACCAAGTTTTAAACACGCTTGGTACAATAACCAGTTTGCGTTAATTCCGGTACAAACCATCTATGAGCCTAAATACATTAACGGAAAAGCGCATCGCTATGGCATTCACCGCGAAGACAATGAACCTTTTACCGTGGCTGGATTATATGAGATGGTAAAAATTGGCGATCAATTGATTCGCTCTATGACTATGCTCACTATTAATGCCGATCAGCATCCGTTTATGTCCCAGTTTCATAAACCTGAAGATGAAAAACGCTCGATTGTGGTGATTGAACCTGAGCATCGAACGGATTGGCTTAACATGACGCATGAGAACGCATTTGAGCTTTTGTTACCAATGGGAGAGGGATATACAGCCGAATACCGTCCAAAGCCGTCAAAAACGCATGACAGTGCGCCTAATGAAGATTTATTGGATTTACTGTTGCCTAAGTCGTAACAATAAGGCATAGATAAAAATGATCAAACCAGACTTATCTTTAATGGGGTAGCTACTTATAGCCTAAGTAAAGCTTAAATATATTTTTTTAAAATAGGTCATATCCAAAAGAAAAATTGCCATTTGATCTGTTTACTTATTTAACCTTATACGAAATACGAAATCATCATAACGATTGCTAAAAGCCTAAACTCAGGTGATTTTGGTTTTTTAGTAATAATGTATATTTCAAATGGATTAGAGCTATTTTTAGCATGAAACTATTAAGTACAGATTATTCGTTAATTTAACGAGGTGTTATCCATAAATGAAGTTGAGGGCGTTCAGAAAACTGTGTCACGATAAATTAAAGTTTCATTACAGCATCTAATCGACCAGGGAAATGGATAGACAACTGCATCATTGTTTGTCCCCAATTATTAATTGGCATTGTCCATTTCTCCGACGCATTTAACATACCAACATATAAAAGTTTAAGCAAGCTGGTTTCATTAGGGAAAGCCCCTTTAGTTTTAGTTAGCTTACGAAATTGGCGATGCACTGCTTCAACCGCATTGGTTGTATAAATCGGCTTTCTGACCGCTTCGGGGTACTTAAAATAAGCAGACAGTAAATGCCATTTATCTCTCCAAGAAGCAATCACGGCAGGGTACTTACTGCCCCATAGTCTATCAAGTTCGTCCAATGCCAGTTCAGCCGAATCTTTATTGATTGCCTTATAGACAGGCTTTAAATCACGCATGAAAGCTTTCTGATCTTTACTTGCGACATAACGAATACTGTTACGGATTTGGTGAATCACACATAGTTGTACCTCGGTATTAGGAAAGATAGCCTGTATCGCTTCAGGGAAGCCTTTAAGCCCATCGACACAGGCAATCAGAATATCTTGTAAGCCACGATTGTGTAAGTCAGTGAGCACCGATAGCCAGTAGTTTGCTCCTGAGCAAGGAAATAGCGAAGCATCGCTTCGCCCGAGCGCAAGGCGAGAGCTATGCTCGAGTGGGCTTTCCGAGCAGTATAGCCCAATGAGCTCTTTACGACCTTCGGTATTGAGTGCTAACAGCGTGTAAACCGCTTTATTGACATAGCGTCCTTCTTCTTTGACTTTGTAGTGGATGGCATCGAGCCAGACAAACGGATAAACGCTATCAAGTGGTCGAGATTGCCATGCTTTAAGCTGTGGGATAAGCTGGTCTGTGATACTACTGATGGTGGCTTCAGAGACTTCCAATTGGTAAATCTCAGCGATGTGGTCTTTGATTGCCCCATAGCTCATGCCATGCGAAAAGAGCGATAGAATTCGGTTATCAATCTCAGGGGTGAGTTTGGTTTGGTGCTTTTTAACCAGTCACTCAGGCATAGCCTTCGTCTTGCACTCGGGCGAAGCGATGCTTCGCTATTTCCTCGCTCAGTTTCAAATTCCCCATTACGGTCACGTGGCGTTTCAAGCTCAAAGCTACCAACGGCTGATTTGACGGTCTTTTTGCTGTAGCCGTTACGGCGATTGCTACTGGGACTTTGTTCAAGGTAGCTGTCTATTTCAGCGGATAGTGCCGCTTCGGCGAGTTGCTTTATGAGCGGCGTAAGGACACCATCACTGCCTGTGATGGGTTTACCAGATTGAATAGCTTTTAAGGCTTCGTTAAAGTCAAAGTTTTGCATGGTGTCATTCCTGTTTTATTTGACAGTTTATGGGAATGACACAGTTTTTTGAACACTACCAATCTTAGTTGACCCCTATACCGCTACCTACTATTTTATTCCTTCTTCTCTAACGCTCTTAACTCCTTACGTAGCACTTTGCCCACCGCAGATTTGGGCAAACTGTCAACAAACTCGACTTTTCGTGGGCGTTTGTAGCCTGTTAGATTCTCTTTGGCATAATTAAGTAGGGCTTGTTCGGTTAATTGGCTATTTTTACGAACTGCAAACACTTTAGGTACTTCGCCACTAGAATCACTCGGCACCCCAATAACGCCGCATTCAAGAATATCAGGGTGTTGCATGATGACTTCTTCGATTTCATTAGGATAGACATTAAAACCTGAAACCAATATCATCTCTTTTTTACGGTCGACGAGCTTAATAAAGCCTTTGTCATCCATAACCCCAATATCACCTGTTTTAAAATAGCCTGTCTTACTAAAAGCTGTGAGCGTTTCAGTAGGTGCATTGTGGTAGCCTTTCATGACTTGAGGGCCTTTAACGGCAATTTCACCGCGTTCACCCAGTGCCACAGGTCTCTCATCATCATCGAGCAATACCACATCCGTTGAGGAAGCAGGGATCCCAATTTTGCCCGTAAAATGTTCAATACGAATGGGGTTAAACGCCACCACAGGGGAACATTCTGACAAGCCATAGCCTTCAACAATGATAGTGTCCGTGATTCTGTGCCATTCTTCAGCGACATTACTATTGACTGACATACCGCCAGCAATCGTAACCTTTAATTTAGCAAAGTCAGCTTCCCTAAATTTCGGGTGATGTACCAGGGCATTAAATAACGTGTTAATCCCAATAAAAAAGGTCAGTGAATAGCGATTAATATCTTTTACCATGGCGTCTAAATCGCGTGGATTGGCAATTAACAATTGCGTGTAACCCATTCTAAAAACGTATAAGCAGCATATGGTAAAGGCAAACACATGATATAAAGGCAAAGCGGTTAATATCACATGTTCTCGTTCGCGCTCTTCTTGGGTAAAACTCGTGTCGACTAAGGCATCAATTTGTAAAATATTAGCAATTAAGTTCCCGTGAGTCAGCATAGCACCTTTGGCTACCCCTGTGGTACCGCCTGTATATTGCAGCAATGCGGTATCTTCTAAGGTCAGATCAGGACGCTGATACAAGGCAGGGTTGGATTTAAGCACGTCGCTAAACCAAGAAAATTGCTTAATCTGCCAATCAGGTACCATTTTTTTGATATATTTTGCTCCAAAATTAACCAGCGTGCCTTTAACTTTACCTAGCATATCGCCCACGCGACACATAATCACATACTCGACCAAGGTAGGCGATATGGCTTGATAGGTATGGGCAAAATTTTCTAAGATAAAAATGGCTTTGGCGTCCGCATCTTGAAGTTGATGCTCAAGTTCGCGACTGGTATAAAGCGGATTGACATTGACTAATATCAGCCCTGCACGCAATACAGCGATTGCAACAATTGCATATTGAATCACGTTCGGCAGCATGATCGCGACCTTATCCCCTTTGACTAATCCTAACTCTTGCAAATAAGCAGCTACGGTTCGACTGGTCAAATCCAGTTCGCGGTAAGTAAAAGCTCGACCCATACTGAGACTTGCGATGCGATTAGGATGATTCTGCATCGTTTTTTCAAGGATATCGATGAGAGAGGTATCCTTGTTAGGCATGTGGATATTGGGCGAAATACCGTAGCACTGATAAGTGGCGAACCAGGGTTTATTAAAGTTGTTTTCAAAAGAGTTATCATGGGCTGAAGTCATATGAAACCTATTATCTTTGATAGTGTTATATAAATTAAATAACTATTTTATCAGTCCATACTTTATTAAAATAGGTTAAACCTAGCATTTGTGTGCACGATCGTTCACTTAAAATTACTTTACCAATGCCAAAAAATATGGCTCACCAACAAAAGTTTTCTACTGTGGATGTTGCTAAATTAATTCGATCTGAGATATTAATTAGCTGTATTGAACATTTGAGATACAAAAAGTGTAATGATGAAGTGAACTGTACTGATAACCTGTTCACAATCTTTTCAATAATAATGCAATGAAAGCCAAATGTACAAACTGCAAGCTGGTATTTAAATAGCGCTCACCGTTTTTCCAAAGTTGTAGTGGTCAAGTTTAATTAGACAGCCTTTAAAAGATTTTGATTAAAAAACTGTTTTTCTTTCTCGACTGGTGTTAAGTAAATATTGAAGCTATGTGGTCTAACTTGGCTGTAATAACCTAGAATATAACTGGTGTAGTGGTCAAGTAAACTGTACTGGGTGAATAGCCACCAAAATTCTAGACACACATAACCATCTGTTGATGGTTTTTCTCATACTCTAACGGAGAACGTTGACCAATGGAACCGTGTCTGCGTTTAGAATTATAAAACATCTCAATATACTCAAAAATATCTGATTTAGCTTCATCTCTTGAAAGATATATTTTCTTTTTGATTCTCTCACGCTTTAGCAACTGAAAGAAGCTTTCAGCAACCGCATTATCATGGCAATTGCCTCGTCTGCTCATACTGCTTTCAAGATTATGATGCTTAAGAAACGTCTGCCATTCATGACTAGTATATTGACTGCCTTGGTCAGAATGAATCAGCACTTTATTCTTAGGGTTTCTTCTAAGCAAAGCCATCAATAATGCATCTAGTATAAGGTCTGTTGCAATCCTTGACTTCATAGACCAGCCAACCACAAGACGTGAAAACAGGTCAATTACCACTGCTAAATATAGCCATCCTTCATGTGTACGGATATAAGTAATATCTGTGACCCATGATTGATTTGGCTCAATTGGATTAAACTGTCGGGCTAACGTGTTCGCGGCAACAACAGACGGTGTACCTGCATAGGACCGAGGTTTACGATAGCCACGCTGTGATTTAAGACCATTTGCTTTCATCAGTGAGACTGTAAAATATTTTGTGTAAACCCAATTTTAACACAAGGATTTACACAGGAACCTTTACATGAAAGATTCAACAGAAGTTTTGCTTGACGAGCTTTTAAAAGACTATCAAACACCCGAACAAA
>BMPS01000036.1 GCA_014647715.1 Streptomyces cinereus | reverse complement strand
TTGGTTTGGCTTACCAGTAAATATTGACAGTAGTCTAAGCGGGTGATAGCTTTTTTCTTCATCTCTTTATGCTACTATATTTTTATCCGCTTTCGCAAAATTTTATGCTTTTTGCGTAAGTCCTAACCATAAATCATCGTTAAATTATAAATTAGCTGGCATAGTAATATGTCAGCTTTTTTATTAAAAGATATCTTAACCTATTGTTACTTATGGTTTTATTATTGTATTAGCTAGACGGTTTTGTTATTTTTTTGCATGCGTAACATTTGTACTGTGCTAAACTACTCATCGTAAATTTAAGTCAGTCTTGCGTAATCAATCCGTTATTCTTGTTAGATTTTGTAACTTTTAATGGCTTGATTTTAATAGCTATTAGGCTTAAGGTATCGTTGTTCATCTGTTTTTCGTAAATATATTGGTAGTTTTGGTAACTGTATGCTTTATCCAACAGCAAGTTAACCATGATTTGATTGAGAGTGTTGAAATGAAAACATTGTTAAAGAAAACGTTGTTAGGTGCTGTCATTGCACTGGTTGGCGTACAAAGTAATGCTGAATTAAATATGCAGACAGGTAGCCAGGCTAAAGTTAGTTGGGGTGGGCAGGGTAGCTTAGACAAAGCCCGTGCTATCATGTATAACAGCACGCCACAGACGACAAGTTTTAATAGTAGCAATTATAATAACTATAATAATGCATACAGTGAGGATGATAGTTACAATCCAGCATGGTCTCAAGATAGCACGCGGGCTTCGGGCAGCTATTTTGCCAATTCCAAAGGTGCTTTGGTAGTGGATGCGTTAACAGGCAATACCATTTATGAAAAAAATGCTGATATCGCCCGTCCGATTGCCTCAATTAGTAAATTGATGACAGCTGTGGTGGTGGCGGAATCAGGCGCTAACATGAGCGAAACATTGACGATTAGTCCATTAGATTTCAAAACCCCAAAACAATCGGGCAGTGACCGTCTAAAAGTTGGCGATCAGCTTAATCGTGCTGAAATGCTGTTGATGATGATGATGAAATCGGAAAATCCAGCGGCTAAAGCATTAGCACGTACTGACCCTATGGGCTATGACAATTTTATCAGCCGTATGAACCAAAAAGCGCGTGAATTGGGGATGACGCAAACCCGTTATTATGACCCATCGGGTTTGGATTCTCGGAATGTAGCATCACCGCGTGATTTGGCAATTTTGGCGCGCTATGCTTATAAGCATAATTTAATTAGCCAGTTTAGTACCACGCCTAGCCGCCAATTTGGGGTAAATAATATCAATTCAGGTTACCGCACGGTTGCAGCGCGTAGTACCAATTACATGGTACGCGATGGTCTATACAATATTGGCCTATCAAAAACAGGGTATATTCGTGAAGCCGGCAACTGTGTTTTATTTGAAACCAATGTCGGTAATCGTCCAGCCATCGTAGTTTTATTGGGTGCCAATGATTCAAAAACCCGTTGGAACGATGCAGAAAATATTATTGCTAATTTAAGCATGCGCCGATTCACCTAATCAATTTGCAATTAATTGACTGATTTTTTGAAAAAAAAGCAAGGATAACTTTCCTTGCTTTTTTATGGGTGAAAGACTACCAAAATCAGCTATTTGGTGTGTTTTATAAGCTATTTAGCGTGTTTCATACAAGTGGTGGCAAAGGGTACTGCTTCTAGGCGCGCGGGCTCGATTTCTTCACCACTCACAGCGCAAATACCGTAAGTTCCATTTTCGATACGAAGTAAGGCATTATTCACCAATTCAAGGTTTTGCTGGGCTTCGACTAGCAAGTTTTTACGTACATCGTTTTGCTCATTAATCACCGCTTGGTCATCCCAATCTTGGGTCATATCCGTATCAGGATTTTGCATATCATGTTGGATTTTATACACGCGAGTTTGGTATTCTTGTTTTAGGTCAAGTAATCGTTGTTTTGCTTTGTCAAGGTCAACCATACGGCCTCCAATTTTATAATAAAATATTGAACGCAGTGCTGCGTTCATGTTTTTGTTATTATAAGCTTATCATCAACACCCTTCTTAATAAAGTAGTAATATAGTAGTCATACCGTGTTATCGCTGTGCGCGGCATTAGTTGATAGCATCAATAATGTTAAAAATACTCAAAATATGCTAATCTACGCTTATTTTTTTATTCAATTTTTGTTGTCATGTGACGACGTTTTATCAACCCCTACGGGTCACCATCCTGTTATTAAATTAGAGGTTAATCCATGCAATTTGCTCGTTTAAACGATATTGATGTTTCTGGCAAAACAGTTTTGATTCGCGAAGATTTAAATGTACCGTTAAAAGATGGCAAAATTGCCAATGATGCCCGCTTAAAAGCAAGCTTGCCCACTATTCAGTTGGCTTTAGATAAAGGCGCAGCGGTTATCGTGTGTTCGCATCTAGGTCGCCCAGACCCATCAAACCCTGAAGCCAAATATTCGTTGCAGCCAGTCGCAGATTATTTGGGCGATGCCCTTGGCAAACCTGTCAAATTAGTGACCGATTATGCCCAAAATAATGTGACAGTAGCCCCAGGTGAAGTTGTGCTACTGGAAAATGTACGTTTTAATGCGGGTGAGAAGAAAAATGATGCCGCTTTATCTGAACGCTACGCCGCTTTATGTGATGTATTTGTGATGGATGCTTTTGGTACTGCTCACCGTGCTGAAGCGTCAACAGAAGGCGTTATCGCCAAAGCAAAGATTGCTTGTGCAGGTCCGTTATTGGCGGCAGAACTTGATGCATTAGCCAAAGCTTTGGATAACCCAGCCAAGCCAATGCTTGCGATTGTTGGCGGATCGAAAGTTTCTACGAAGTTGGATGTGCTTAAATCATTGGCAAAAATCTGTGACCAAATCATTGTGGGTGGTGGTATTGCCAATACATTCTTAGCAGCCAAAGGTGCCAATGTCGGTGCATCCCTATATGAAGCGGACATGGTGGAAACGGCGAAAAGTATTATGCAAGAAACCCATGTATTACTACCTGACGAAGTGGTCGTCGCCAAAAAATCACAAATTGATTTTGATGATTTTTTGGGCTCGCTAGCATCTGCCGATGCCGTAACCAAATCGGTCAATACCATTGCAGATGATGAAATGATTCTAGACATTAGTGCAAGCAGTGCGGCGAAACTTGCTGATGCGATTAAAAATGCCAAAACCATCTTATGGAATGGACCTGTCGGCGTATTTGAAGTCGATAAATTTGGTGAAGGTACCAAAATCGTTAGTGAAGCAGTCGCAGCAAGTGCAGGCTTTAGCATTGCAGGCGGTGGTGATACGCTCGCTGCGATTGATAAATACAAGGTCGCCGATAAAGTAAGCTACACATCAACCGGGGGTGGGGCATTCTTAGAATTTGTGGAAGGTAAAACGCTACCTGCCGTGCACGCACTGAGCCAACGTGCCTAAACGCTACCCATCGTTATCATTAATTCAGCGATTTAAATTTATCATCGCTGAATTAATGTAATGTTAAGTTAATATTTGTATGGTAAACATTGTAATTAATTGCACCAAAAATATATTGTCGATAAGATATTATATAAGTATGTATACCCATATGTTTGGCGTTTAAGGAATGAATATGTTAAAACGTAATTTAGTATTGGCAACTTTATTAGCTACTTTATCAATTACTGCATGTAGTAAAAAAACGGAAGAAGCCGCAGCTAACGGTCAACCTGAAGCTGCAGCGAGCGCAGCGGGTCAAGACATTAAAGATGCGACTGCCAGGGCCGCTAGCGCAACAGCAAATGCAGGTGACGCCGTAGCAAGTGCGGCGACCACGGGTGCCGCGGTTGCCCAAGGCGCAGCAATCAACGCGACTGAAGCTGTTGCCAATGGTGCCGCGCAAGCCACCGCAAACGTAGCCTCTGCCGTAGCGACTGGTGCCGCCAATGTAGCACAAGGTGCAGAAGCAGTTAAAAACGATGCAGCAAATAGCAACACTGATATCCAAACCACGGTACCAGAAAAACAAAAATACTAATTTTAGCATTCAGCCTAAAAAAGCCCCAAAATCATTTTGGGGCTTTTTGATTGGGTTAGGTAGTTTGCAATAATATCGTTCATCTCAAAGTTATTTTTTTGAATTTAAATTGTAGTGCACTTCTGTTATACTCAAGCCTTGTCCAACACGGCAAAACCCAATTTTTCTAAAATTTTCAATTGATTATTAACTTTACTAAGAGAAAGTAATATGGCTTTGATTTCTTTGCGTCAGCTTTTAGACCATGCAGCAGAAAACAACTATGGTGTTCCTGCATTTAACGTCAATAACTTAGAGCAAATGCGTGCCATTATGATGGCAGCGGATGAAACCAATTCACCTGTGATTGTGCAAGCATCGGCAGGCGCACGCAAATACGCAGGTGCCCCATTTTTACGCCATCTTATTTTGTCTGCCATTGAAGAGTGGCCACATATTCCAGTGGTTATGCACCAAGACCATGGTACCAGTCCAGAGGTTTGCCAACGCTCAATCCAACTGGGTTTTTCATCGGTGATGATGGATGGCTCGTTAAAAAGTGATGGTAAAACCCCTGCAGACTATGATTATAATGTGGCAGTGACGCGTGAAGTGGTAAAACTCTCTCACGCTTGTGGCGTATCAGTAGAAGGTGAAATTGGCGTTTTAGGTAGTCTTGAAACGGGTATGGCTGGTGAAGAAGATGGCGTAGGGGCAGAAGGTAAACTTGACCATTCACAGCTGTTAACCAGTGCTGATGAAGCTGAGCAATTTGTTAACGATACCCATGTCGATGCACTTGCGATTGCAGTCGGTACTAGCCACGGGGCGTATAAATTTACCCGACCACCTACCGATGATATCCTATCGATTGCACGTATCAAAGAAATTCATGCCCGCATTCCTAATACTCACCTCGTGATGCATGGCTCTTCAAGTGTGCCACAAGAATGGCTCAAAGTGATTAACGAAAATGGCGGCAATATCGGTGAGACTTATGGTGTGCCAGTTGAGCAAATCGTAGAAGCCATCAAACATGGTGTACGTAAAGTCAATATCGACACCGATTTACGTTTAGCCTCAACCGGTGCGATTCGCAAATTCCTCGCTGAAAACCCGGCAGAATTTGACCCACGCAAATATTTTGCCAAGACTATCGATGCGATGAAAGCGGTTTGTATCGATCGCTATACCGCATTTGGTACGGCGGGTAATGCGGATAAAATTCGCCCAATTAGTCTAGAAAAAATGGTTAGTTTCTATAACTAAATACTAGAACTAAGTTTTAGCAAATGACTAAAAAGCATGAAATTCAAGTGGGTTGACTGAGGTTGCCCACTTTTTTATTGGATTAAATTATTTGTAGTGAGTCATCAATGATAGGATTAATTCAAGGGCAAGTGCATCATCTAATGGCACCTACGGTAGTGGTAATGACCACAGCGGGCGTTGGGTATGAAATTGAGATGCCGCTCAATGCATTTTGTCAAGTACAATTAAATCAGTCCGTCACCTTATGGACACATTTTTTGGTGCGCGAGGATGCTCAGTTGTTATTTGGGTTTTTAAGCCATAGCGATCGGGAAGTGTTTAGACTGTTGCTTAAAGTCAATGGGGTGGGGGCAAAGATGGCATTGGCGATGATGTCAACCGTAACGGTGCAGGAGTTGCACCAGTTTGTGATGAACAATGATGAGCTGGCATTGACGCGTATTCCAGGGGTCGGTAAAAAAACCGCACAGCGATTGATTGTTGAATTAAAAGACAAAATCAAGCACTTAGGTGATACGTCAGGTTTTGCCCCTTCATTGCCATTAGAGACCGATAGTGGCAATGAAGGCATTATTATTGCTGAAGTCGAAGCGGGGTTGATTGCACTAGGATATCGCGATAAAGAAGCGCAAGCTGCGATAAAACTGGCAAAATCTGCCATTGATTCACCGTTAACCATCCAAAATCTGCTTAAGGCGTCTCTGAAAAATTTGGCGATGAATTAAAATTGCATAAAAAAAAGAGGCTCAAATGACCCTCTTTTTTTTACCGTTAACTTTATTCTTTTTCGGTTTTTGACGTCTCTGGGGGAGATAATAAGTTTTTTTCGAGATAATGAATGTTTTGCGCTTGTTTACAAAATGCCTTATCTTGCAAAATCACATCGCGATGCAATGGTACATTGGTTTTGATACCCGTGATAATCAGCTCGTCAAGGGCATGGCGAAGCTTGGCAATCGCTTGTTCACGGGTTTGACCATGACAGATTAATTTGCCAATCAATGAGTCGTAAAAGGTAGGAATAGCATAGCTTGGATAAAGGTGCGAGTCAAAACGTACACCGCTACCATTTGGCATAAAAAAGTGGGTGA
Source organism: Streptomyces cinereus (assembly GCA_014647715.1). Taxonomy (GTDB): domain Bacteria; phylum Pseudomonadota; class Gammaproteobacteria; order Pseudomonadales; family Moraxellaceae; genus Faucicola; species Faucicola cinerea. The sequence continues at coordinate 11,134 of BMPS01000036.1, read as the reverse complement.
CCGTACCGGGTGAGGGCATGAAAGTCACAGGGTCTTCGGCATTGATACGGCACTCGATGGCATGACCGCGAATTTCTATTTCGTTTTGACGATACGATAAGCCATAGCCAGATGCGATTTTAAGCTGCTCAACCACCACATCAATGCCGGTAATCATCTCGGTGACAGGATGTTCAACCTGTACGCGGGTATTCATCTCAATAAAGAAAAATTGCTCGTCTTCATATAAAAATTCAAACGTCCCTGCACCGCGATAGTTAATTTGCTCACAAGCGCGGACGCAAGCTTGCAAAATGGGCTCTTTGATATCATCAGGAATCTCTGGGGCAGGGGCTTCTTCAAGCACTTTTTGGTGACGACGTTGTAGCGAGCAATCGCGATCAAATAAATGAATGGCATTGCCTTCGCCGTCACCTAAAACTTGCACTTCGACATGGCGTGGATTTTTTAAAAAGCGCTCCATATAGACGCTATCATCTCCAAACCACAATTCGGCTTCTTGTTTGGCGGCTTGCACTTGAGATAGTAACTGCTCAAGGCGTTCAACCACACGCATACCACGACCACCACCACCAGCTGCCGCTTTGATTAACAGAGGAAAGCCAATGGCTTTAGCTTGTTCTTCAGCGTTAGCCAGAGTGACGCTACCCACTGAACCAGGGACGGTAGGCACACCGGCTTTTTTCATCGCGTTGATAGCGGAGATTTTGTTACCCATTAAGCGAATGTGCTCAGGCGCAGGACCTACGAAGGTCAGCCCTGCCTCTTCCACGCGTTCGGCAAATTCGGCATTTTCAGATAAAAATCCATAACCTGGGTGAATGGCATCAGCGCCAGAAATTTCTGCGGCTGTTAAGATAGTATCGATATTGAGATAGCTTTGACTGGCATTGGGTTTGCCAATACAGATGGATTCGTCAACGAATCGAAGGTGCATCAAGTTGTCATCTGCAGTTGAGTAGACGCCCACCGTTTGGATGCCAAGCTGCTTACAAGCGCGAACAATGCGAAGTGCAATTTCACCACGATTGGCGATCAGTAATTTTTTTATCATTGCTATCCCTAATTTTTATCGATAATCAAACTTCAAATATACAAAAAAGTTAAAAATTAAGACTCGTAACGGACAATCGGTTGACCAAATTGCACCACATCGCCGTTTTGTACCAAGATTTCTGCAATGATACCGCTTTGGGTGGCTTCAAGCGGGTTCATGATTTTCATGGCCTCAATAATGCCTAAACTATCGCCTGCTTGTATCTGTTGACCCACCTTGATAAATGGCGCGTCATTAGGACTCGGTGCAACATAATACACCCCAACCATCGGTGATGTTTCTACCATGCCAGATTTTGCAGGGGCAACGTTAGCGGTAGTCGTGGTGGCTGTAGTTGCTGTGACGGGTTGAACATTCGCTTGGGGTAAATGGCGGGAAATAGAGACCTTTTTATCGCCATCTTGTACGGTTAATTCTGCTAACGTTCGCTCTTCCATTAAGTCAATAAGTTGCTTGATTTTACTTATATCCATATCCTAACTACCTTAAAATTATACACTTCATAGACAACTAATTCATAGATTGCCGTATTGTAACAAGATTTTTCTAAAATAAATAGATATAGCAGGGTATATTTGTGTACGTTTGTACACTTAAAATTTGCTGCCATGTTGCTATTGATTTTAGGCTAAATTGTATTGCTACTGATATTTCTGAACCAGATAATTAAACGCCGCGGTATAGCCAAAAGCCCCCATACCACAGATGACGGCTTCAGCTTTGTCACTAAAATAAGAATGCTGTCGAAATGGCTCACGCGTGTGAATATTGGAAAGATGAACTTCTATAAAAGGTTTATTTGCGGCGAGTAGGGCATCGCGAATTGCTACCGATGTGTGTGTAAAGGCAGCGGGATTGATGATAATCGCGTCAATCTGCTCGTCAGGATTTGTGGTCAATAAACCGTGATGATGGATTTTATCAATGAGGGCAGATTCTTGATTTGTTTGAAAACAGGTGAGTTTAACTTGATGCTTGCTGGCTAATTGTCTTATATCATCTTCAATATCTTGTAGGGTTTGAAATCCGTAGATTTCCGGTTCTCGCTTGCCAAGCAAATTGAGATTGGGACCATTTAATACTAATACATGGGTTAGTTGGGTCTTTGTTACTATTGCTGTCGTTGTCGTCATGATGATTCCTTTATACTGGCTGATTTAAAATTTCCTCAAGTTTTTGCAACCTTAACTTGTCAATGGCTTCACCGATCTGTTTGCCGGTCAGCTCGCTTGCCACATCTTTGGCAGAAATTTGAGTTAATTGCGTTTTGATGGTGGTTAATAGCGCGGTTTGTTTGACCTGTTGATAAAGATGAACGACTTTCAAGGCTTGCTCTAAAAGTGAGGTGTCTTTAAGGCTACCGCTCAATCTTAACAGCTCAAATAATGGGTCTGCAGTTAAGTGATCGAAATTTTTTAATTCATCAAAATGCTCAAGAATAAATAACCCCAATCGCTCAGCGTTTTTTGGTACCTTTAAACCTTGGCAAAATTCTAAATACTCGCTGTTTTGGTTATTGTGTTGCTGATCAGACTTAAAGCAGGTTGCAACCAAAGCAAACTTCATGACGTTGTCCGCTTGTTGCTCTCCCGCAATTCGCAGAGCAGATAGCATTAATTGCCATTGGCTAGGATTATCATTGGATGCTTGATACAATTTTGGCATAATGACATCGAGGACATTGAGCTGATAAAGCGTGTCAAAATAAATATCCGACCAAACTTGCGTTAACGCTTTTGACGTCTCTGACCATACCCGCTCAGCGACAAGATGATTGAGCTCACCTGCGGCTTTCATTTGGCTGGTAAGTTTCGTGGTTGACTCATCGACTGTAAATCCAAGCGGGGCATAACGACTGGCAAAACGGGCAAGGCGCAATACACGTACCGGATCTTCTGCAAAAGCGGCTGACACATGGCGTAATTTTTTTTGCTGAATATCTGCTAAGCCACCATACGGGTCGATGATATCGCGCGCATCAAATTTACCCTGTTTAAAACCGCAGTCAAACAACCCATTAACTTCTATGGCCATAGCATTGATGGTGAGATCGCGCCTGACTAAATCATCCTCTAAGGTGACAGCAGCGTCAGCGTATACCTTAAAACCAAGATAGCCGTTACCGCTTTTGCGTTCCGTGCGAGCCAGTGCATATTCGTCATGGGTCTTTGGATGTAAAAAAACCGGAAAATCGGCACCTACCTGCGAAAATCCCAGTTCTAGCATCTGCTCAGGCGTTGCGCCGACCACCACATAATCGTGTTCAGTGACCTCGCGCGCCAATACATAATCGCGTACCGCACCACCGACCAAATAAACTTGCATGACCACCCCGATGTTTTAACTAAATTAAACCCATAAAAAAACCAGTTTAGAGCACTAAACTGGTTTTATCAATCAACACAAAATTATTTTGCCAATTCTTGCGCTTGCGTCACCGCTACAGCTGTCATATTGACGATACGACGTGCTGTCGCAGAAGATGTCAAGATATGGACAGGTCTTTGCGCTCCCAATAACAATGGACCGACAGTGACACTATTGGTTGCGGTTTTTAGCAAATTAAATGCGATGTTAGCCGCATCTAAGTCTGGCATGATGAGTAGGTTGGCTGAACCCGTCAACTTGCTAAATGGGAATGAGGTATGGCGGATACGGTCATCAAGCGCGGTATCACCATGCATCTCGCCGTCAAACTCAAAATCAACATTCATATCGGTCAATAAATCATAGACTTGACGCATTTTTTTGGCGCTTTCAAAGTCAGATGAACCAAAGTTTGAATGTGATAACAATGCCACACGGGGTTCAAGACCAAAGCGGCGGACTTCTTGCGCTGCTAATACTGTCATTTCTGCTAGTTGTTCAGCAGTTGGGTCTTCATGCACGTAAGTGTCAGCGATGAACAAGTTACGACCTTGAATCAATAAGGCATTTAACGCATAAAAATCTTTAGCATCCGCTTGTTTTTTGATGACGTTTTGCACGTAGTTTAAGTGCAAGTGGTATGAACCAAAGGTACCACAAATCATACCGTCAGCATCGCCACGTTCAACCATTAGCGCGCCAATCAAAGAAGTTTTACGGCGAACATCACGACGTGCCAACTCAACCGTCACACCATTGCGTTTGTTCATCTCATAATAAAACTGCCAGTAGTCTTTGTAACGTGGGTCGCTTTCGATGTTGACTAGTTCATAATTTTCACCTGCCACCATACGTAAGCCCAACCGCTGGATTTGGTTGGCAATAATGGTTGGACGACCGACCAAGATAGGTTTTGCCAGGCCTTCATCCACCACCACTTGCACTGCCCGTAATACGTTTTCATCCTCACCTTCACAGTAAACAATACGTTTTGGTTCTTGTTTGGCACGGGTGAAAATAGGTTTCATCAAGAACGCAGAGTTATAAACAAACTCTGAGAGTTTATCGCGATAAGCACGCATGTTTTCGATGGGTAGCGTGGCAACGCCAGAATCCATCGCCGCTTTGGCAACCGCTGGTGCAATCTCCAAAATCAAATTTGGTTCTAGCGGTCCCGGAATTAAGTATTCACGACCAAAACGTTGGGTCTCATCCACCGTTTTTTGACCTTTTTGTGGGGTGGCTTCCACATGTGCCATGGCAGCAATGGCTCGCACGCAAGCAATTTTCATTTCTTCGTTAACGGTTGTGGCACCGACGTCAAGCGCCCCACGGAAGATATAGGGGAAACATAGTGCGTTGTTTACTTGGTTTGGATAGTCAGAGCGACCTGTGGCGATAATCGCATCGGGACGCACCGCTTTGGCGTCTTCAGGTAGGATTTCTGGGTTTGGATTGGCGAGGGCAAAGATAATGGGATCTTGCGCCATGCGTTTTACCATATCTTGGGTCAGCATGCCAGCGGCAGATAGACCTAAGAACATGTCTGCGCCTTCAATCACATCCGATAAGGTTTTGGCTTCAGTATCGCGGGCATAACGCTGTTTTGACTCATCTAGGTTTGCTCGGTTGCTGGTGATGATGCCTTTTGAGTCAGCGACAAAGATGTGTTCTTTTTTTGCGCCCAACGCACAAATCAAATCCAAACAAGAAATCGCTGCGGCACCCGCACCAGAGACCACAATTTTGATGTCTTCGATTTTTTTACCGGTAATTTCTAGCGCGTTTAATAACGCGGCAGACGCAATAATCGCGGTACCATGTTGGTCATCATGGAACACAGGGATATTCATGCGTTTACGCAGTTCTTTTTCAATATAAAAACACTCAGGGGCTTTGATATCTTCAAGATTGATACCGCCGAAGGTAGGCTCTAAAGAGGCGATTGCTTCGATGAATTTATCCGGATCGTTTTGTGCTACTTCAATGTCAAACACATCAATGCCGGCAAATTTTTTGAACAGCACGCCTTTACCTTCCATCACGGGTTTTGACGCCAAAGGACCGATATTGCCCAGTCCTAAAACAGCGGTACCATTGGTCACCACACCAACTAAGTTGCTACGAGCGGTATAAAGCGCGGCTTTTTTGGGGTCTTTTTCAATTTCTAGACAAGGTACGGCAACGCCAGGCGAATAGGCAAGTGCCAAATCACGTTGATTGGCAAGTGCCTTGATGGGGGTAACAGAAATTTTACCTGGGCGTGGATTGGCATGATAATGCAAGGCGGCTTGTTCAAATAATTCTTTGTCTGATAAGCCATTGTTGGTCGGCGATAATTTATCCATAATATCCTTCGTTGCGACAGTCGTTTTCGAATCGTAGTGTTCGCTATTCTAGCACTATTGACAGATTGATGACTAGTTGAGTACCGGCAAAAAATAAAACTAGTTAGGTAAAAATCGCGCTACCGACCTTGGCTATCATCTCAAGATGAGCAGCTAACGCATATTTCAGGCGCATCTGCCAACGGTGGCTCGGTGTCACTTGGCTTGGCTAATGCGCTAACTTGGTAAGGATTAGCCAATAGCTGATAGAGTCTATCCACCTCGCTCATGTCATTTTGTTCAGCCAATTCAATGGCTTGCTGTGCCATGCTGTTTCTTAATACATACACGGGATTGTGTCTCATTACCAACTGCAAAGAATCCTGCTGTAATTTGGTATGGTAGGTGGCAATCCAATCCGCTAAGGTGGCATTGGGTTGACCGTTACTGCTGCTAATTGAAATTTTCAACTGATTAAGCAAATTAAATTCATGTAATAGGTTTAATTTATCATTGGGCTTGGCGTCAGCAACAATAGCTACCAGCGCTCGCAAGCTGTTGGTAAAGTCGAGTTTGTTTTGCTGCATGATCTCTAAATACTGCAAAGCAAAGTCACAGTTTTCTTCACTGATGGGTAAGCCAAATTTTTGGCAGAGACCTTGCTGATAATACTGATAAAAAATCTCACCAAAACTGTCTAAAATGTCGGTCAAATGCTCGCGCGATAAAGTTTCGGGCGGATGATTGGCCGTCAGTTTTTCGCCATTAAGGCGTAAAAATAAGGTAATCAGACGTGACAAATTCCAAAGTCCAATGGAAGGCTGGTTTTGATAAACATAACGCCCGTTGTAATCAGAATGGTTGTTGATCCAAATCGGATTAAAGCGCTCCATAAAACCGTAAGGACCAAAATCGATGGTCGCACACGTGATAGATAAATTGTCAGTATTCATGACCCCATGGGCAAAGCCAATCAGCTGCCAATCCGCCAGGGTTTTGGCAGTTTTATCAACCACTTGTCTCAAAAAATCTTGAATGGGCGTATCACTGTCAAAACACGGGTTAAAATAGGTTTTGATGACATAACGGGTAAAATACAGCAATAAGTCAGGCGCATAATTTGCCACCCATTCAAAATGCCCAAAGCGAATATGACAATCTGCGATACGTAATAGCGCCGCGCCGCGTTCACGTGTCTCACGGTTGACAGGGGTATCTGACACCACAAAGCCTAGCGCGTTGCTAGACCGAATACCCAAGCAATTAAGCGCATGACCCGCCAAATACTCTCGTACTACACTGCGAATCACCGCACGACCATCCCCCATGCGCGAGTAGGGGGTTAATCCTGCGCCTTTAAGATGCAAATCGGTCAATTGTCCGTCTTTATCGATTACCTGCGCGAGTAATAGACCACGACCATCGCCTAATTGCCCTGCCCATTGCCCAAATTGGTGTCCAGCATACGCCATGGCTAACGGTTCAAAGCCGTCGGGAACGATGTCACCGCCCAAGATTTCGACCCAATGCTGCCTTAAAAACTCATCATCAGCCCAACCAATTTGGTGGGCGACTTGCGGGTTAAAATGCCCTGCTTGCGGGTTGGTGAGCGGTTTGGGGGGTTGTTTATGGTAGAGCCTTGGATCGAGCGTGGCATACGAGTTTTCAATTTTCATAATTTTTCCATTTTTATAGGCATTACTAATCTGGCGGTTAAATGCACCCTGTTTAAGGCATTTTAAATTATTAATTGCGCTATAATAGCGCGTTAACAGCAGGCTGAAAATTTGATTAAGCTTGCTGACGTTTTTTAAAATTTATATTGCTTACTATACCTTTATCCGACGATAAGGTCTGTGCAATAACTGTGCATGAGTCAATGCCGCTGTAAAATTCACTTTTTGCTGTGATAACTTTCTGCTGTCATCAAGTATTACTTGTTAGAAAATCCGCTTAAAAAAAGCAGTTAAAAAAACAGGTAAAGAAAGCCACTTAAAAAGCCACTTAAAAAAACTACCTAAAAAGCCACTTACGTAAAGGAAGGTCATGCCTACGTTAGATCTGAACAATCCCAACAATGTCTATTTGGTTCAGTCGGGGTTTAATATCCAAGATATCGAAAAATCGGCTACCTTGGTCAATTTACTTAATCGCTTCCAAGGTAACTTACTCATTGATGAGCAAGATACCACCGTCGGTGTCGGCGCAAAAGCCTACGGCAATACCATTCATATTGCTAAAAGTTACAAAAATTTTTTGAACATCGCCCATGAGCTAGGGCACGCAACCGGTCAATACCAACAAATTAATCGTGATAAAAACAATTTGTATCAATTTGATACGCCACAAGCCTATGGAATGGCACGCGCCAAAGCAGAGGGTGAGGCAACTTATTATGAGTTTTTGGTGGCAAAAGAATTGGGGTATCAACGGTTTGTCAAACCCTTGTGGCTTGATAACGCGGCAAAACCGCAAGATAAAGATGTGTTTAATGAAGTTGATGAAATCATGCGCCAAGCTATCAGTGACAACGACAAAATAACCCAATTGGCAGTGCTCAACCAGAGCATGTTGCCCAGTGGACAGTTTCATGCGCCACTTTATACGTATGATGAATACAATACCTTGGTGTTCTTGAATAACCGTTTTGCTATTTCGCGTATATCGCAAGATTATCAGCAAGCATTTGGCAAGCCACTGGATTGGAACAGTTATGAAGCTAAATCCCTTGCCAATAAAGCTAACCAGTATTTTGGCACCTTAGCTAATGACGTCCTCATCAATCACCATATTGATGGTTCTGTGCTTGGACAGCAGGGTGTAGGGGATTTATTATGGGGTAGTCTGGGGGACGATGTGCTAGTGGGTAATAGCGGTCAAGATCGGCTGCTAGGCGGTGCTGATGATGATGTGCTCATCGGCAATGCCGGTGATGATGTGCTAGTGGGTGGCACGGGCAATGATTTATATTATTTCACCAAAGGATTTGGTCATGATACCATCATCAATGTGGGCGGTGGCAAGGATACGCTTTATCTTGCGGATAGAGGCTATGATGAGTTGAGCTTGGTCACGCAAGAAAAGCAGGATTTAACGCTGGATTTTGCAACTAGTTCGCCCAATAAAAATGAGAACAACCATACGCCAACTGACGATCAACTTACCATCAAAGATTTTTATTTGGGCGGCGATAACGCCAGTTTAGCCATCGGTTTTGCAAAAAGCGGCAACGCCAACCCTGCGATGCTGATGCCAGTCAGTCAATTAACCAGTCAATTAACAAATTTGGGCTCAGGAGCGCAGCGTGATATGACTGATTATCAGCCAGTGCTGCAAAAATCTCTTTTACAACTGGGCAAAGTCAATGTTACTGCTACAAACGACAAATAAGCGGTTTGTCACACAAACGCAAAAAGCCACTGTAAGGAAATGCGATGTTACCATTAGAAATTAAATATTTGCAAAACGCTCAATATGAACCTACCCATGCAGCGATGCTGGCGCGCGTGTTATCGCGTATCGAGCAAAAAAAATCTGCCAGCAGTGAGCAGGCGCAGCTTAGCGCTGATGAGTTATGGATTGTGGACCACGATAATGTGTTTACACTGGGTCAAGCGGGCAAACCTGAACATATTTTGCATAGAGATAATACCCCCATCATCCACACCGATCGTGGCGGTCAAGTCACTTGGCACGGTCATGGGCAGTTGGTGGTGTATTTTTTATTTGATTTAAATGCGTTGGGGTGGGGCGTGCGCGATTTGGTCAGCAAAGCTGAAAACATCATCATTGATGTCATCACGCCTTATTTGCCGCCAGATTTTTATGCCAAAGCGCGGGCAGATGCACCAGGGGTGTATGTATATAACCAAGACGATTTGGAACTTGGTAAAATTGCCTCACTGGGATTTAAGATAAAACACGGCTTTAGTTATCATGGCATCGCTATCAATGTACAAAATGATTTGACTCCGTTTCAAATGATCAACCCTTGTGGCTATGCCGGCATGACCATGTTGCGTCTAGCAGATTTTGCGGATGTGGATTATCAAGCATTTACCCAACAATTTATCAGCCGTGTCAACCAAGAACGTCAATTTAGCCTAAGCAAATAAAATTTTACTAGCGGCTTAAATATAAGCGCCTTTAATATAACTGTGTTTAATTCAATGATTGATTAGAGTAGGTAATACCTTTAGCTTCATACACTTGGTAAGTCGCCTGCAGTAAATCATCAATATACGGATTGGATTGGTGTGCCAGTACATTCATAAAAATCGGGGTTGTCGCATCTTCGTGGCGTAGACGATGATAATGAATTTGCTCAGTACGGACGGTTTTTAAACTATCAGGCACTAGGGTGATGCCTTCACCTGCCGCCACCAAGCCCAAAGCGATTTGGATATCGCGCACTTTGGTGGTCAAATGCGGTGACAACTGATGGCGGGCAAACAAATACATGAGTTGGTCAGTTTCGCCATTCAATAGTGGATTTTGCAAGAGTGGCAAGGGCGTGCGATGATACAAAATGAGCGTATCTTCTAGCAGCTCTTTAAATGCGATGCCGATATCATCGGGGCGTGATGCCAAGGGGTGCGCCATCGGCAGTGCCACCACAAAGCGTTCATGCCGTAAAAATATCTGTTGCACAAAGTTGTCACTGTGCCGAAACCTTCCAAACCCCACATCAATGTCTCCCGACTTTAGCGCTGACATTTGCTGCTCCGAATTGATTTCGACCAGCTTGATATCCAAATTGGGGTGTCGCTGTTTGACTGTAGAAATAATCTCAGGCAACAAACCGTACAGCACTGAGGCGACAAATCCAATCGTCAAATGATTGCTTCGATGCGGCTGGGCAAAGCGCTGGGTCAACTCACGGGCTTGCTCAAGTTGCAACAATATTGGCTCAATCTGTGCCAAAAAAAATTGCCCTGCTGCAGTTAAGGTCATTGGGCGATGATACCGATCCAGCAGTTCGACCCCCAGCTCGCTTTCAAGTTGCTGGACATGGCGGCTTAACGATGGCTGCGATATAGCCAAGGTTTTGGCAGCTTGGCTAAAACTGCCTGCTTTTGCCACTACCGCAAAATAGGTGAGTTGGGAAATATCCATATCAATACTCAATGATAATTACAGCGTTGTGTTATCGAGGTTAAAAGCTATTTATTGATTCATTAAGTTTGCTATTACGCAAAAAAACTCAATGAATGTTACAAAAAATGTCAAATTTATGTCCACATTTCAAGATATTCTAACTAGGTTGTGTTGAACATTTAATATACAAAAGAACATAATGAGGAAATTTTGATAAAAAAATAGCGAAGCAGTAAACTTTAAGCTCTGACCCAAAAAGAAGACTGTTCGCTATGCCTCGTCTTAT
>BMPS01000035.1 GCA_014647715.1 Streptomyces cinereus | reverse complement strand
GCCGGAACCCGCCTCGCCACTACCGGCGTCGACGCGTCGATCACCAGCACCGGGCTCAAGACCACCACGATCAGCAGCACCAGCGTGGCCGCAGGGTCGTTTGTGTGGGTCGCGATGGTCTTCAACGCGGCCACCGCACCGACCGTTGCCCGGGCCACCGGCAGCGGAGGACTGGCCACCGCCGTCAACGCGGGCCTCACCGCTGGCGTCTACCGGTTCGCGACCAACGGGACCGCCCAGACCACGCTGCCCGCCGCCATCACCCCCGGCAGCAACACGGCTGCGGGCTTCGCCGGACCCTGGGCAGCCATCGGACCCTGACCGGCACCACTCAACCCGCATCCCGGAAGGCCCGCGCCGATGGCCGACGAAGAGACTGACCCGGATCAACTGGCCGCCGCTCGGAAGCTGATCGACGAGCACGATCAGCAGCAGACCGAAGCCTGCCTCGCCGAGATCGAGCAGGTGCTCGCCAAATACGGGCGCCGCTTCCAGATCACCCAGCCGCAGATCACCATCGTGCCGAAGTAGGAGGCCGCCGTGCCCCGCACCAACATCGCCGCAACCCAGGCCAGCCGCGCCGGAACCGTCCTCCCCGCAGCCACGGCCGGAGACGTCGTCAACGGCAACTCCACCGCCAACGACGGCCGCGTCGTACTCATCGTCAAGAACACCGGCGCCTCGTCACGGACGATGACGTTCACCACGGTCCGCTCCGTCGACGGCCTCACCAACCCCGTCCGCTCCGAGGCCATCCCCGCAGGCGAGACACAGGTGTTCGGACCGTTCGACCCCAACGACTACGGCAGCACGCTCGCCTACAACGCCGACAACGCCGAGCTGACCGTCAACGTCATCCGCGTCTGACCATGCCTTCGCGCCTGAAGCCCCCTTGTTCCAGGCCAGGATGTGAGCACACCAAGCCTTGCCCCGACCATGGGCGGGATACGCGCGCCCGCGGGGGTGCACGTCAGCGCGGGTACACGGCACGGCACGAGTCACGGTTCAGGCGGGGCGTACTGGATGCTCAGCCCGTATGCGTCCTATGCCGACGTACACCAGCCACCGAGGCAGACCACTGGCCACGCTCACGTCAGCAGTTGGAGCAGCAAGGGCTGGACGCTGACGATCCGCAGTACGGCAGAGGCTTGTGCAAGCCATGCCACAGCAGCGAGACAGCCAAGCATCAGCCCGGAGGCTGGGCAGCAGAGCGATAGAGGTGATCACGTGATCGTGATCGACGTGAAGCGAGTCAATGGAGATCGCTGATGGCTCGGCATGAGCTGTCGGTTCGTCTTGCACGAAGCTGGATCACTCGAAACAGTCGAAACACTTGATCTGGTCGATCGGAGATCGCTGGAATCAAGATCAGAACAACATGATCTTCTTGGATCTGGAAGATCAAAACGATCTGGAAAGATCAGATCGGGATGATCATCCGGGACGGGTGGGGTAGGACCCCCTGGGCGATCATGGACGGACCGCCGGGGAGGGAAAATCCTGGCGTCGCAGGTCAGGGCACTTGCGCGGAACGGGCGAATCGGACACAACCGAGGGTCGGGGGTGGTCCCATGGCGCTGTCGGGTCCTCGGCCGAAGCCTCCGCTCCAGGTGGTCCGAGAGGGCAATCCGGGCCGGCGCCCTGTCCGCGAGGGCGTCAGACTCCCGCCGTCTGACCTTGAAGAGCCGGACTGGCTGGAGACGTTCCCCGCGATCAGGGGCGACGAAGGGCAGAGGGCGATCAACGCTCGATGTCGGGAGATCGCCCGTCGCGAGTGGCGGCGCGTCGTGCCAGTACTGAAGTACACGGCTGGCCTGGCCGAGGTCGACACGCAGACGGTCATGGACTACTGCGTGTGTGTGGCCCGGATTGATCAGTGCGAGCGGGAGATTTCCCGCAATGGGCTGTTGATCCAGGGTGAGCGGGGCTGGCAGAAGAACGGGGCGACGACGGTGGCGGGTCAGTACCGCCAGCAGCTTGCCCGGTACATCGGGGAGTTGGGGCTGTCGCCGTCTGCTCGGGGGCGGTTGACGCCGCCGGAGGGGAACGAAGACGACGAGGACAGCGTCTTCGATTAGAGGACCCCGGCGGGTGCTGTAACACCCCCGGGGCATGGCCAACCTGGTGAGAGGTCGACATGACCAACGCTACATGCAGCATTGAGGGCTGCGACCGCCAGAGAGTGGCTCGGGGCTGGTGCTCAATGCACTATCAGCGCTGGAGCACTCACGGCGACCCCATGGCTCCCGGCAAGGAACGCCGAGGCTGCACGGTCGGCGGATGCGACCGACCGCGGTTCGGGCAGGGGTACTGCCAACTCCACTACAACAGGTGGCGCACGCATGGTGACCCGCTTGCATCGAAGATCAATCGCCAGCACGACGGCGGGTGCTCCATCGACGGCTGCGAACGCCCCTACAAGGGGCACGGCCTCTGTCATCTTCACCTGAGGCGCCTCAAGGGCACGGGAACTACAGACGAGCGGAAGCCAGAGCCGCCACTGACGTGCCTGGTGGACGGATGCGACGTTCAAGCCCACGGCAGAGGGCTCTGCGGTACGCACTATGCCCGCTGGCGGAAGACAGGTCGAACAGATCTCCCCGAGCCAGAGCCGCGACCGAAGTGCCAAGTAGCTGATTGCGAAGCCCTGGCAATCGCTCGCCAGTTGTGCGTGAAGCACTACCAGCGGTGGCAGGTCCACGGAGATCCGTCTGCCGGACGGGACCGACGATCTGGGAAGGGACTCCTCTGCGAGGCCGACGGGTGCACGGAGCCATATGCCAGTAACGGTCTCTGCGTGCGTCACAACCTGAGGGACTACCAGCGTCGAAACCCGGAGAAGGTGCGCGCCTGGCGCCAGAGACGAGGAGCTCGCATCAGGGCCACCTCGCTGACTGATCGGCAAGAGACGATCAGCTATCGGGAGTTGATAGTCAACGATCCGTGCGTGTACTGCGGATCGCAGTGCGAAGCAGTCGATCACATACAGCCTGTCGCGCTTGGCGGTGCGGACAACTGGGAGAATCTGGCCCCCGTCTGCGTCAGCTGCAACAGCTCGAAGCAAGCGAAAGACTTGCTGCACTACCTGCTCTACCGGATTGGGGGTGGCGCCGATGGAAAGCGACTTCGATCCGGCCCTGCTCCCCGTGCCGTATGAGGCGCTGATCGATCTCGGCATGGAGGATGCCGAGATCAGGCGAGCATGGGAATCCAGGCCCCTGATCTCGGCTAACCAGCTCGCGGATCACCCAGGCGCCTACTTCGACGTGGAGGCCGCTAGGAGGGCGATCCGTGCGATCGAGTCGTTCAAGCACACCAAGGGTCGCTGGGGCGGCAGCCCGCTGATCCTGGCGCCGTGGCAGCGGGTCTGGATCGTGGCTCCCGTCTTTGGCTGGCGTTACCACGACGCAGAGTTGGGATGCCCCGTTCGCGTGGCCCGCTCCGTATGGGTGGAGGTGCCTCGCAAAGCGGGAAAAGCACCCTGTCGTCGGGCATCGCGCTCACGCTCCTACTGGCCGACGGAGAGACTGGTGCCGAGGTCTATACGGCCGCTGGCAGTCTCGATCAGGCGAAGCGGGTGTTCGACGACGCGAAGCGGATGGCGCTCACGTCGAAGGCGGTCAAGGGGCGCGCCGAGGTTCTGACCAGCGTGATCCGGGTGCCGCGAACGGGTGGGGTCTTTCGGGCGCTTAGCCGGATCGCGGAGACTGCACACGGTTTGAACGTCTCGGGCGCCGTCGTCGACGAGGTTCACGTACACAAGTCCCGTGATCTCATCGACGCGATCAACACTGGCGTTGGGGCGAGAGACCAGCCACTGGTTGTCTTCCTGACCACGGCAGACGATGCGCAAGAGGGCTCCATCTACGACGAGTTGCACGGCATGACCGAGAAGGTCGCCGAGCACGTGATGCAGGACCCCGCCCACTACGGCGTTATCTGGGCGGCGAAGGATTCGGACGACCCGTTCGCGGAGGAGACCTGGCGCCGGGCGAACCCTGGCCTCGGGGTCAGCCCGACGTTGGCGTACATGCGGCGTGAGGCGGAGAAGGCCCGCACGACGCCTTCGTACTATCCGACGTTCCTGCGGCTGTCGCTGAACATCCGGTCGCGCGCGAGCACGCGCTGGATCGACATGCGGCGCTGGGATGCGAACGCCGGGATGGTCGACGAGCAGGCGCTGAAGGGGCGTCGTGCCTGGGGCGGTATCGACTTGTCGGCGGTCTCGGACTTCACGGCGTTCGTCCTGGCGGTCGAGTCCCCGCAGCCGGGCGTTGAGGTGGAGTTGGTGCCTCGCTTCTGGCTTCCGGCTGAGCGGCTGGAGGAGTTGCAGCGAACGCTGCAGGTGCCGCTCGCCGAGTGGGCGCGGCAAGGCTTTCTGCGGCTGACTGAGGGCGACGCGATCGACTACGACGTCATCGAGAAGCAGGTGCTGGACGACTGCCGGTTCTTCGACGTGCAGCGTCTCGGCTACGACCGCATGTTCGCGGGCCAGCTGGTGCAGAACGTCGACCGGGACACGAAGCGGGGCCTGGTGGTTGAGCCGCTGGCGCAGACGTTCCTCGGCTTGTCGGCGGGCTGCAAGGAGATGGATCGGCTGCTGCGTATGGACGCGTTGCGGCATGGCGGGCATCCGGTGCTGCGGTGGATGGCCAGCGTGGTTGAGGTGATCGCGGACGGCAACGACAACATTCGCACGGTGAAGCCGAACCGGAACAAGTCCGCGGCCCGCATCGATGGAGTGCAGGCGTCGGTGATGAGTCTGTCGGGGTATCTGCGCAGGCCGAAGAAGAAGAGCCGTGTAGCGGTGGGATTCTGACGGGAGGTGCCCTGTGGCTCTTCGTCAGAAGCCTCAGCCGGGTGAGCCGTTGTGGTGGCTGGAGCGGCTCTGGAAGGAGCTGGAGGAGCGGCGAAAGTACGCCGAGGTGGTGCGCTGCTACTACAGCGGGGACCATCCGCTGGCGCAGATCGCCGACAAGGCCCGGGAGGGGTTCCGGCGGCTGCTGAAGCAGTCCCGCTCGAACTATGTGGGCCTCGTGGTGGATGCGACGGCCGAGCGGATCCAGGTCGACGGTGTGCGGATCGGGGACGCAGAGGTGGGCGACCTGGAGGCGTGGCGGATTTGGCAGGCGAACAATCTGGATGCCGACTCGGATCTGTTGATCACGGAGGCGGTGAAGGTCGGCCGGGCGTTCATGCTCGTCGCCCCGAATCCGAAGGATGCCGGCACGCCGATCGTGACGGCGGAGGACTGCACGCAGGCGATCGTCGCCTATGCGCCAGGTGGACGGCGTGAGCGGGCTGCCGGGCTGAAGGTGTGGACGGACGACTGGACGGGTGACCTGATGGCCACCGTCTACCTGCCGGGAGGCCTGTACAAGTACCAGGCGCCGATCCCGCAGGCGGGTGTCATGGGGGAGCCGCGTTGGGTGGCGCGGGAGGTCAAGGGCGAGCCGTGGCCGGCGCCGAACCCGCTGGGCGTGGTGCCGCTGATCGAGATGCAGAACCGCCCGGATCTGCTGGGCGGCTGCATGTCCGAGGTCGAAGACGTCCTCGACATTCAGGACCGCATCAACAAGACGCTGATCGACCGGATGATGGCGCAGGAGTTCAGCGCGTTCCGGCAGCGGTGGATGACCGGTTACGAGGTGCCGACCGATGAGGGCGGGCAGCCGATCGAGCCGTTCAAGGCGGCGGTGGACCGGCTGTGGGTGATCGAGGACGAGAACGTCAAGCTTGGCGAGTTTCAGGCGACGGACATCGGCCCGTATCTGCAGGCGGTTGAGGCCGACGTCAAGGACATGGCGGCCCGGACTCGCACGCCGAGCCAGTATCTGCTCGGCGCGATGGTGAACATCTCGGGTGACGCCTTGAAGGCTGCCGAGTCGGGCCTCGTGTCGAAGGTTCGTCAGCGGCAGCGGCCGTTCGGTGAGGCGATCGAGGAAGTCGTCCGCCTGTACTTGCAGGCCGCGGGCGATGACCGGGATCTGTCGGCGATAGAGGTGATCTGGCACAACCCGGAGTTCCGCACGGAGGGCGAGCTCGTCGACGCGCTGCTGAAGATGTCGACATTGGGTGTGCCGCGGGAGGCGCTGTGGGAACGGTGGGGTGCTTCGCAGACGGAGATCGCGCAGTGGCGTGAGCAGGCCGACCAGCAGGCGGCGCGGATTCTCGGTGGCGATCCGGCGAGCCTGTACGGGCCGAAGCCGGACACGACGGTAACGGATGCGGCGGAAGCCGATGGCGACGCCGACTGAGCTGGGCCGGACCCGGTATGGGCAGGTGACATCGACGATCCGGGCGATCATCGAGCGGATTCAGCAGATCTGGAAAGGCATGTCTGCATCCTCGATCGAGGACGACCTGTTCGGCGAGGAGGGCGCGGCGATCGCTGACGCTGTCGTGCAGGGCCAGATGACGGTCGCGGAGGCGGCGCAGGCCTACATTGCCGCACAGATGGCAGCTCAAGGGGGCTCTGCGCTGGCGGAGGCCACACTGGTCGCCGGGGCGTTCGCCGGGATCGCCCCGGACGGCGGCCCGCTGGAGACACTGCTGTTCCTGCCCGCGATCGGCGTGCGGCGGCGCCTGGCGGCCGGGATGCCGCCGGACGAGGCGATGCTGGGCGGTTTGGCGGACATGGCCCGGTACGCATCGACCACGATCGCGGACACCGCACGTTCGGCGGATCAGGTGGCGATGGCGGCCAACCCGAGCTGTGTCGCCTACGTGCGGGTGGTGCAGCTGCCCGCATGTTCACGCTGCATCATCCTGTCCGGCCAGATGTACAGCTACAGCGAGGGCTTCCTTCGGCATCCGAACTGCGACTGCCAGACGCTGCCCCTTCGTGAGCACGAGTGGCCTGGCGTGCCGACGCCGCAGCAGTTGTTCGACCGGATGCCGGAGCGCGAGCAGCGCCGCACGTTCACCGTCGCTGGGGCGCGGGCGATCCGTGAGGGCGCCGACGTGGGGCAGGTCGTCAACGCCCGCCGCGGCATGGACGTGGCGCACATCTACGGGCGCAGGCTGCAGGTCACGCACGAGGGCGCGACGCGGCGCAGCGCATATGGCCGCAGTCGGGACCGGGCCGGTGACCAGTTCGCCAGGTTCGCGGGTCAGCGGCATGGATCGGCGACGTCGATGCGCTACTCCCGCTCGACGCAGTCGCCGCGCCTGATGCCCGAGGAGATCTTCCGTATCGCTGATGACCGCGATGAGGAACTGCGGCTGCTGCGCCGCTACGGCTACATCGTCTAGCCGATCTTGAGTGTCCCTGCCGCGAGGGCGGGGCGATTGGAAGGAGTCGGCCGCGATGGCTGACGACGAGAACACCACCGACGTCACCGAGCCGGAGTCCGCGACGGACACGACTCAACAGGACGACGGCACAGCACATCTCGGCGAGGGCGGGCAGAAGGCCCTGGCCGCGGAACGCAAGGCGAAAACGGCTGCGGAGAAGCAAGCCAAGGCAGCTGAGAAGCAGCTCGGAGAACTGCAGAAGCGGCTCCAGGAGTTCGAGGACCGCGACAAGACCGAGGCGCAGAAGCTTGCCGAGGCGAAGACCGCGGCGGAGAGCGAGGCGGCGACCGCCAAGCAGGAGCTGATGCGCTACCGGGTTGCGGCGGAGAAGAAGCTCCCCGCGGAGCTCGCTGCGCGCCTGCGCGGTTCCACCGAGGAGGAGATGGCCGCCGACGCGGACAGCCTCCTCGAAGTCCTCGGCCAGCGGCAGACCCCCAGCTACGACGGCGGCGTGCGCAAGCCTGCACCCGCCCCGACCGACATGAACGCCCTGATCCGCCAGAAGGCGGGCCTGGGCTGATCCACTCCCGGCGCGGAACGGTCCGGCCGGAGTCTCTGAAGGAGGGGCCGGATCGTGGCCTATAACAACGTGACCTCAAGGACGGACGCCGCGGCGCTCATCCCCGAGGAGGTCTCCAACGAGATGCTCGGCAAGGCGACGGAGCAGTCCGCCGCCCTGTCGCTGTTCCGCCGGGTGCCGGTGGGCCGTAACCAGGTCCGCTTCCCGGTCCTGTCGGCGCTGCCGGTGGCGTACTTCGTGGGCGGCGACACGGGTCTGAAGCAGACCACCGAGGTCGCCTGGTCGAACAAGTTCCTCAACATCGAGGAAATCGCCACGATCATGCCGGTGCCGGACAACGTCCTCGCCGACGTCGACGCGAACATCTGGGACGAGGCGATGCCGCTGCTCACCGAGGCCTTCGGCCGCACCCTCGACGCGGCGGTCTTCTTCGGGACGAACGCCCCGTCGTCGTGGCCGTCCGACGTCACCACCGCGGCGGTCGCTGCGGGCAACGACGTCACGGAGGCGGCGACTGCCGCGCAGGGCGGGTTCTTCGGGGACCTGGACAACCTGTACGAGAAGATCGAAGCCGACGGCTACGAAATCGACGGCTGGGTCGCCTCCACAGCGGCCAAGTCCAAGCTACGCAAGGCCCGCGACACGCAGGGCCGCAAGCTCGACGAAACCCGCGTCAGCGGAGACCTGGGCACCCTGGACGGCCTGCCGGTCGCCTATGCCATGAAGGGCCTGTTCCCCGCAGGTGGCGGCGCCGGCACCAACACCCGTCTGTTCGGCGGGGACTTCAGCCAGTTCGTCCTCGGTGTCCGCCAGGACATCACGATGAAGATCCTCGACCAGGCCGTCATCCAGGACAACACCGGCGCGATCATGTTCAACCTGGCACAACAGGACATGACCGCCGTGCGCCTGACGTTCCGGGTGGGCTGGCAGGTCTCCAACCCCATCAACAACGAGCAGGCCACCGAGGCGTCCCGGTACCCGGCCGGCGTCCTGAAGTACTGACCCGCACCGAGGAAGAGAGGACATCAGCATGAGTACTGCTCCCCACGTGCAGGTCATCGAGCGGAACGTGCCCGCGGTGTCGACCGCGAACGCCTCCGACGACACCGTGCTCGGGCAGGCGCCGTTCGCCTGCACCGTCACCGGCGTCGAGTACGTCCCCGAGGCAGCGATCACGGGTGCCGCGACCAATCACCGGTCGTTCTCCGTCGTCAACAAGGGCCAGGCTGGTTCCGGCACCACGACGGTGGCGTCGCTCGCCTTCGACAGCGGCAGCGTGACCGCCTCGGCGAACAACGAGCGCACCATCACCCTGTCGGGCACCGCCGCGAATCTGGATCTTGCTGCGGGGGACACCCTGCTGTGGCGGTCGCTCGCGGTCGGCACCGGCATCACCGACCCGGGCGGCGTCGTCCGGGTGACCATCTCCAGGAGCTGAGGACCCCATGGCTGAGCGGAAGACCGCGGCGCCCAAGGATGAGGCGCAGCAGGAAGTACAGAAGGTATTCGACGAGGCGACCGACAAGGGCTACCTGGGCGTGCCCGTCGACCCAACCGACAAGCACGCGTACACCGTCGCTGGTGTGGTTGCTGGCGAGCCGACGCCGGAGACGGACGCGGAACACGCCCGCAAGGTCCGCCAGAAGCTCGACGACGAGGCGCGGCAGCGCTGACGAGGGGAGGCCGCCATGCCACTGCCATCGCTGGCTACGGTGGCCGACCTCGCCACCTTTCTGGGCCGCACGTTCACTCCGGAGCAAGAGGCGCAGGCGCAGGCTCTGCTGGATCAGGCGTCCAGCGTGGTGCGCGCCTACGTGCGGCAGGGCATCACGCGGGCGACAACCACGGACACATTCACGATGCGGCGGGCGGATCCGCAGCGGTACGGCCGCGGTGGGGTAGTGACGCTGCCGCAGCGGCCCGTAGTGGCGGTCACCGCCGTGAAGATCAACGGTGTTGCGACGTCCGACTGGTGGCTGGAGGGTGCTGAGCTCCTGCTGGGCTCGGGAGCGTGGGACCGGCCACCAGCCGCGCATCAGCCGCCGCAAGTCGAAGTCACGTCTACGCACGGCTGGGATCCGGTGCCGGGCGACATTGAGGCGATCGTGATGCAGGCCGCGAACCGGGTGATGGTTAATCCGGGCGGGATCCGTTCCGAGACGGTCGGTGGGATCTCCACCACGTACCTGGTTCCTTCGATGGGCGAGAACCTCGGTGTGCTGCTCAGCAGGACGGAGCAGAAGGTGCTGGACCGGTACCGGCGCACTTCTGGCACGGTCCGGTTGCGGAGCGTCTGATGCTGTACCTGCAGAGCATCACCATCGTGCGGGCCGGTACGACCGAGGATGAGTACGGCAACGAGCGGCCCGATTGGGACGACCCTCTCCGTACCCCGGTGTCGGGGGTGAACGTGCAGCCGCAGGGCGGGTCGACGGAGGACACCGACGACAAGCAGCTGACGGTGACGGGCTGGCGCCTGTACACGCCCCGCGGCATGGACCTCGACCTGCGGGAAACGGATCGGGTCGAGGTCGACGGGATGACGCTGCAGGTGGTCGGCAAGGTGGCTCGCTGGCCGGCTCCGGGCGGGGGAGTGCACCACATTGAGGCCGATCTCCGGGAGGTCGACTGATGGCAGCCGGCGGTTTCCGTTTCGAGCCGAACCCGACCATGTTCCGCGAGTTCGCCAGCACCCCTGAGATGCGTGACGCGTTGAAGGATCCCGCGGACCGTGGCGCCGATGTGGCGCGGGCGACCGCTCCGAGGTACGCGGGCCCGACCTACGATCCGCAGGTTCAGCGGAGCGGGGAGTACGCGGCAAGCATCTACTCCGCGGCGAACCTGCGGCCGAGCGGGTGGCGCGCGGAGTTCGGTGCGACCGCCCCGTGGGCCCTGCAGGTCGAGTTCGGTACCGGCCGCTCCCCGGACCGGTCCCGGGACAACCGGGGGCGCTACACCTCGACGCGCCAGCGCCCGCAGCACGGCTGGAGCCCGAAGCACCGCACGCTCGGGCGTGCCCTGGATTCCATGAGGAGTACGTGATGCCCCGCATCAAGCTGGCCTACTGGCACGGCGATCACAACCCTGGCGATGAGGTCGACGTCACGGACGAGGAGCTTCGGCAGCTCACCGTGGACGGCCGAGTCGCCGAGGTTCTCGATGCGCCCGCGGCAGTCGAGCCGGAGCAAGCTCAGCCGGAGCCCGCGCCTGCCGAGACGGGTCGTAAGCAGCGATGAGTCCGCTGCCGGTCGTCGTCTTCCCGGACGCGGAGCAGGTGGCGGTGGCGCTGCTACGGGCTGGCCTGGCGGCCGGTACGTCGGTCGGTACGGAGTGGCCCGCGAACCTTGCCGACAAGCTCCCTGCTGGCGTCGTGTCGGTGGCCCGCGGCGGCGGCGCGGTCGAGCTGAAGTTCGTCACCGAGGACGTCACGCTCGACATCGACGTCCTGGCCGCCACGAAGAAGGCTGCGCATGATCTGGCGCAACTGACGCGCGCGCACCTGCACGCGGCCGAGGGCACGACGGTGGCGGGCGCCCGCATCTACGGCGTCTCCGACATCTCGCTGATCTGGCTGCCGCACCAGCCGTCGCCCGAGACGGATCCGATCCCGCGGTACGTGCTGGTCATGCAGGCCCGCATCCGCCCCGCGTAGCAGGACCCAACCCGCACTGACCCATTCGCTTTCACCCGCCGGCGAGCGCTGCGCGGGTCCTCGCCATGCCTGGAGGCATTCGTGGCGCTCAACGCTGACAACGTGCGCGTTGGTCTGAACGGCAACATCTACATGGCCCCGAAGGGGACCACGGCCCCGACCGACCTGGATACGGCGTGGGCTGCGGCCTGGCTCGACCTCGGGTACATGTCCGAGGACGGCGTGTCCCTGGAGTACTCGACGGACGTCGAGGACATCAACGCCTGGCAGTCCCTCAGCCCGGTCCGCCGCGTCCTGACCAGCGTCGACATGACGCTCGGCTTCACCGCGCTCGAGCTCAAGACGAGGACGGTCACCGCGTACTTCCCCGGCGCGACGATGACCGACGTCTCCGGAACAGTCCACAAGTTGGACATTCCGGCGGCGCCTGGCCCGCAGGAGTTCGCGTTCGGCCTGGAGTGGATCGACGGCACCATCAAGAACCGGCTGATCATCCCGCGCGGTGAGATCACCGAGCGCGGAGCCATCACCGTGGCCCGCAGCGAGGCGGTCGCTTTGGAAATGACCGTATCCGCCTACGCCACCAGTGCGCCCGAACTCGCCTCGTGGCTGTCGAACGACCCGTCCTGGTCCGCGGCGTAACCATCTCCCGGCAGGCGTGCCTTGCGGGTCGCGCCTGCCGGGTTCAACCCGCTACACCCGCGAGGAGAACCATGACCACCACCAAGAAGCCCGTCGGGCGGGAAGTCGTCTCCCTCGACGAGCTCGCCAAGCAGAAGCGCGACGCCCTGCCCGAGCCGGTCACCTTCGAACTCTCGGGCGTCGAGTTCACCTGCCCGGCCATCAAGTCCCTGCCGATGAACCTGCAGGAGAAGATCGGCTCCCTTGAGAACGGCTTCGGCCTGCTGCAGGAGACCCTGGGCAAGGAGAAGGTCCGGGAGATGACAGCCGCCGGGTACACGCTGGGCGATATGGAACTGATCGCGGAGGAGTGGCTGCGGCGCAACGGTATCGACCCGGGGGAATTCCAGGCCTCGCCCGTTTCCTGAGGGAGCACGGCGAGGCAGTCGAGTGGGACATGGCCCGGTACTGGCCGGGCCGCTCCCTGCTGGAGCTGTACCGCGGGGAAATGTCATGGCGTGAGCTGCGGGTGTTCCTGCGCTTCTTGCCACCCGAGTCGGCGACTGCGCGGGCGGTGCGCGGGTCCACGCCGGAAGAGGACGCCTGGACGCTCGAGCGGCAACTCCTCGCGGCGGCTGTCGATTCGGTGCGGGAGAACACGTTCGCCGCGCTCATGCTGCACGGCGATCCGAAGAAGACGAAACGCTTGAAGCCGCCGGATCCGATCGAGCGGCCGGGCGTACAGGCGCGCAGGCAGAAGTCGAATGTGATCCGTTTCGGCGGCCGTCACGGCTCCGGAGCAGAGAAGTTGGCGCAGGTCTTCGGGAGCGCCGCGAACCAATAACAGGGGGTGTGCGGTGGCTGCTGGCGGTGTCCTCGTCGGACGCGGATACGTCTCCATCCGGCCCGAGTTCGAAGGCAACTGGAACCGGACGGTCGGCCGTCAGGGTGCGGCTGCGGGGGAGATCTTCGCGGGCGCATTCGGGAAGATCCTCAAGACGGCGGCGATCCCGATCGCCGCCGTCGGCGCGGCCACCGGCGCCGCCCTGGCTTCCTCGTTTGCCGCTGCTGGCGCGGGCGCGGGCGCGTTCAAGGCCGCGGTGAAGCCGCAGCTCGAGGAAGTCACCCAGGCGTCCGAGCTGTACACGAAGGCGCAGGAAGCAGCGGCCGAGGGCGGCGAGAAGGCTGCCGCGGCGCAGAAGGCGTACACGGATGCGCTGGCGAAGATGACGCCCGCCACCCGCCAGACCGCGAAGTCGTTCATCGGCCTCAAGAACGACTTCAAGGGCTGGTCCGACAGCCTGTCCTCGACGACGATGCCAATCTTCACGCAGGGCATCGAGATGCTGCGCGGCCTGCTGCCGAAGCTGACACCCCTGGTCAAGTCGACTGCCTCCGCGTTCAAGGGCTTCATGAACGACCTAGGCGAGGGGCAGGCCGGGCGCGTCTTCACCGAGTTCGGCCGCAACATGCAGTCCATGTCCGGCGGGGCGCTGACGTCGTTTCTGAACGTCGCCAAGAACATCGCCGTCGGCTTCGCCGGCATCCTCAACGCGTTCGCCCCCATGTCGGCCGGTATGACCGGGGGGTTGGAGCAGCTCACGGCCCGCTTCGCCGAGTTCGGCGCCAACCTGAGCGGCTCGTCGGGCTTCTCGTCGTTCATGGCGTATGTTCGGGAGAACGGGCCGATCGTCGCCAACCTGATCTCCAGCATCGCCGTGACGGCCGGACATCTACTGGTAGCCCTTGCCCCGCTCGGCGGGGCGACGCTGCTGCTGGTGGACGCGTTTGCCTCGCTCGTCGCAGCGATCCCCACACCTGTGCTGGCGATCCTTGCGTCCGTCGTCGCCACCGTCGTGGTGGGCCTGAGGGCCTACGCGCTGGCTGTCGCTGTGATTCAGGGTGTCACGGCGGCCTGGGCGACGATCCAGGCGGTCCTCAACGGCACCCTGGCCTTGAACCCGATCGGCATCGTCATCGCCGCCGTGGTGGCGCTCGGTGCCGCGTTCTTCCTCGCCTACAAGAAGTCCGATACGTTCCGCCGCATCGTGCAGGCCGCCTGGAGCGGCATTCAGACGGCGGCACTGTGGGCGTGGAACAACGTCCTCAAGCCTGTGTTCCAGGCGTTCGGCGCCATCGTGACCTGGCTGTACAACAACGTGATCAAGCGGTATTTCGCGCTGGTCGTGGCGTACTTCCGGACGGTCGGCGCTGTCGCCATGTGGCTGTGGAAGAACGCCATCAACCCGGTCATCGGCTGGATCGTCAGCGCGTTCAAACTGTGGTGGGGTGCGGCGAAGCTCTATTTCAACCTGGTCAAGGTTGGGTTCCGGGCGGTCGGCGCGGTCGCAGTCTGGCTGTGGCGGTCGGCGATCAGTCCGGTGATCGGCTGGATCATCGGGGGCTTTAAACTCTGGTGGTCCGGCGCAAAGCTGTACTTCAACCTGGTCAAGACCGGTTTGCGCGCGGTCGCTTCGGTCTTCAGGTGGCTGTGGACCAACGGAGTCAGGCCCTCCTTCAACGGCATCAGGTCCGTGATCTCCACCGTCTACAACACGGGGATCAAGCCGGTTTTCAACGCCCTGAAGACTGCCGTAGGTCTGGTCGGGAAGTCTTTCGACGCAGCCCGCAAGGCGATCGGCATTGCCTGGGACAAGGTCAAGGGCATCGCCCGCAAGCCCGTCGACTTCATCGTCAACACCGTCTACAACAAGGGCATTGTCGGCGTCTGGAACAGGGTTGCGTCCGCGTTCGGCGCGCCGAAGCTGAGCAAGTTCAGCTTCGCCCGCGGCGGCATCCTGCCCGGCTACACACCCGGCAGGGATCCGCACAAGTTCTACAGCCCGACCGGCGGTCAGCTGGAGATGTCCGGCGGCGAGGCCATCATGCGGCCGGAGTTCACGCGGGCCGTGGGCGCCGGTTTCGTCGGCACCATGAACGCCATCGCCAAGCACCGTGGCGCGGGCGGCGTCAGGGCCGCACTCGCCCCCGTCTTCGGCGGCAACCCCCGCACCCGCACCGACCGCACCCTGCGCTACGCGGACGGCGGGATCTTCGGCTGGATCGGCAAGGGAGCGAGCGCCATCGCGGGCGCCGGATCGGACGCCTGGAACGCCATCAAGAAGGGTGCTGGCTGGCTGAAGGACACGCTGGAAGGTTCCGCCCGCGCGGGCGTCAAGTCGGTCGTCAACCCGCTGATGAAGAATTTCCCCGGCGCGGATACCGGCATCGGCCGGATGCTCCGCAAGATTCCCGAAAAGATCCTCGACGCTCTGTTCGGCTACAGCAAGAAGGCCGACGCCAAGGGTGCGGGCGGGATCGGCGGGCCGCGAATCCAGGCCGCCACGAAGTGGGCGAAGACCCAGAACGGGCTGCCCTACCAGTGGGGCGGCAACGGAAACCCGTCGTGGGACTGCTCGGGCTTCATGTCTGCGATCGAGTCCATCATCCGCGGACAGAAGCCGCACCGGCGCTGGTCGACGCACGCCTTCAAGGGCGGGGTGCCGCCCGGCTGGGTGCGGAACGGCAACTCCGCGTTCAAAGTCGGCATCACGCATGCCGGCGTCGGCCACACGGCGGGCACCATCGGCAAGACGAAGGTCGAGTCGAGGGGCGGTGACGGCGTTGTCGTCGGGCCGCGGGCCCGCGGCTACAACGACAAGCTGTTCACGTCGTGGTACGGGTTCCGGCCCGGCAAGTTCGACGCGGGCGGCTGGCTCGGCCCCGGACAGATCGGCGTCAACCAGCTCCGCCAGCCCGAAGCCGTCCTCACCCCTGGCCAGTGGCGGACCATGTCGGCAGCCGCAGCAGGCGGGGGCGTGGCCCGATTCGAGGGCGACCTCTACCTCGACTCCGGGGAGTTCCTCGGCCGGGTGCGGGGTGAGGCGCAGCAGGTCATGCAGCAGGGCCAGCGTCAGCTGATGTCCGCGATCAACGCGAGCTGNTCGGCGGCCGGAACGGGTACGGCTGTCTCGCCGTCAAGAGCATCGCGACAGGCGAGGTGCAGGCCCGCACCGTCTCCTCCTATCCCGTCGTTACGGGCACGACGTACCAAGTGTTCGCGGACACGGCGGGCGCGGTAGCCGAACGGATCGGGATCCGCTGGCTGAACTCTGCGGGCACAGAGATCAGCATCACCTGGTCGCTCCCCACTGCGGGATCCTCGTCGTCGTGGCATCGGGTCGGCGTGGCCGGGGCTGCGCCCGCAGGGGCCACGCAGGCGCAGGTACTTCTGTCGTCGACAGAGGCCGGGGCGGCGATCAGCCACTACTGGGAGAACATCTACCTCGGCCTGCCGATCAGAACCACGGGCAACCTGTTCGGCTTCGGCACAGAATCGGCCGAGGTGGACGCGTCAGGCTGGACGCCGCTCGTCAACGCCAGCCTCGCCCGCCAAGTGCCCGTCGTGCAGTGGGCGGTCGACAACTATTTGGCGGGCGGCCACACGATCGCGATGACGGCGGTCGCCGCCGGCAACGCGAGCATCCTAGCGACCAACGGGCCCGCGGTGACCCCCGAAGCCGAGTACCTGGCCTACGCGTATCTGCAGCCGCCGGTCCTGACCGCGGACGCGTGGATTGAGCTGCGGTTCTATGACGCGGTCGGTAACCAGATCGCCGCTCAGCGCAGCACACTGGCGGCCCCGGGTACGGGCATGTACCGACAGCGGGCGTCGATGGTGGCCCCGGCGAATGCGGCGTCGTGCTCGGTCGCCGTGGGCCTGGACGGGGCGTCAGCCGGGCAGATCCTGCGGGTCGAGTCGGTGGTGGTCACGGCTGCCCCGCAGTTGCAGGCGGGCACGGTTCTGCCGTATGCGGACGGCTCGCTCGAGCAGGGCATCGGCCAGTGGGTCACGGCGTCCGGTGTGGGGACGCTGTCCCGGTCCACCCCGTGGGGTGCGCAGGCCAACGACGGCTCGTACTCGCTGACCATCACATCGGCGACCGCGTCGGCGAGCGTCATCCGGTCCGGGAAGTTCCCGGTGCCCGACGCTGACGGCGTGAACTTCCGGGCGCAGGTCGTCGCCCACGTAAGTGCGGGCGCGTGGTCGTCGGTGAACGTCAAGCTCCGCTGGTACGACGCGGCGGACATGGACCTCGGGGCGTCGACTGGCGTGTCCTGGGCACTGCCCGGCTCCGGCTGGTACGCGATGCCCGCGGACGCTGTCGCTCCCGCGGGTGCGACGCAGGCGGCGATCGAACTCACCGCCACAGCGACGGCCGCCGCCAGCGTGCTGCAGGTGGATTCTGCAGCCCTGTGGCAGGTGCTGCCGCTGACCGCGGTCGAGGCGGTCGACGACGGAGGCTACGTGCAGCTGACACTGCGGGAGCTGCCGGTCGACTACCTGATCCGCGTGTACCGGGAGGGCCCGGACGGCGCCCGGACGCTGGTCCGTGGATCCTCGGGGCTGATCGACGGGCAGCTCATCACCTCGGACCTGATGGTGATCGAAGACCATGAGGCACCGCTCGGCACCCCGGTCCTGTACCGGATCGAGATCCTGAATACCGACGGGTCGATCGCCTCCACGCGCTCCTCGAGCCTGGTCACGCTCACCCTCGTCGACATTCAGGAGGCGTGGCTGAAGGACCCCGGCAACCCGCAGCGCAACACGCGGGTGATGGTGCAGCGGGCACCGGACTGGCAGCGGCCCATCGAGCAGGCCGCCTACCGGGTGCGGGGACGGCGCAACGCCGTCGTCTTGACCGGGGTACGTGGCGGGCTGGAGGGCGACCTCGCGATCTGGACGCGCTCGAGCGAGGAGCGCACCGCCCTGCATCTGCTGCTCGACTCCGGCAACACCCTGTTGTGGCAAGCCGCGCCGGGCATGGGCGTCGACGACATGTACGTCAACGTCGCCGCCATCACCGAAGCCCGCACGGGCGGGACCGCGCAAGAGCATTGGCGCGCCTGGTCGTTGCCGCTCACGCAGGCCGACATGCCCGTC
>BMPS01000034.1 GCA_014647715.1 Streptomyces cinereus | reverse complement strand
CATGCTGTCTTAGCATGGGTTTAATCAGTTGCCATTGTTCTTTGGCGGCGAGTGTTTCACTGTTTAGAAAGCGGGTGATGCTGTCATGGTAGATGCTCCCTTGTAGTAGATTGGCAAGTCCTGTGGCAGTGGTTTGCCCAAAGCTTGCGATGAGGTAGTCGCTGTAGAGTTCTATCATGTCTTTGTTCATTTGTTTACTCTCTCTGACTGCTTTTTTTGTTATGATAGCGCTTTTTTAAAGGGCTGCGTAACTTCAGTAATTAATATGAAATTTTTAGCTTAGGCTAATTTTCTTAAATTTACCCCTCTGATCTATCAAATATTACAGTATGAGTGTCTTTATCATGCATTTTATATATCAGATTTTTCAACGTAATCTTTTAAAATACTATGGATTTTTTCATTAATGCTCAGTTCTTCCTTATCAGCTAGTGTTTTAATTGCTGAATGCAAAGATGGTTGCATTAATAGTTGCATACGTTTGCTTTTGACTTCAATAAATTCAGGATTGCGTTTCATTGGCACATCAAACTTATTTTTTTGCTGTTTGCTTAAGAGTATATCTTCTTGAGAAATATTCCTAGTTTCTAATTCCCGGTCTTCGACCTGCTCGTTCTCAAGTATTGGGCTACTGATAAATGACATAGCTGGATTTGCATGGCTAAAACTTTTTTTAGTAGACATCATTGAATCTCCTGCCAAATTTCCTGAAATAAATTATCATAATCTTGAGTCACATTGCCTTTTGCGTCATAAGAAAAAATGTCTTTTCTTAGTGCTTGGGCTTCCTTAATAGCAATTGCTTCACGGATATTTTGTGTGTATGTTTTTGTATGTATACTTTTAGCTGTATCTTCTATAACTTGCTGTAAATCACGACTTAAGATATTACGATTACTATAGCGAGTTAAAACAATCCCTAAAACCTGTAAATCCTTATTGGTATAACGTTTGATTGCATCAATCGTTTGTCCAAGTTGAGTTATTCCCTGTACACTAAAAATATCTGCCTGCGCAGGAATTAAGGCAAAATTACTAGCTGTGAGAGCATTAATAGTTAAAATATTTAAACTTGGTGGAGTATCGATCACTATGTAATCATATTCTTTTAATTCAGTTAATGCTTCTCTTAGACGATATTCCCTACCTGTCATTGTCAGCATAGATTCAACATTAGCCAACATAGGGCTAGAGGCAATAATTTGATAACGTGATGGTGTGGTTTGAATCGCTTGTTTATCTAATTTTGCATTAATTAATAAGCCTAGTGCATTGTTTTCGCTATGGCTGGCATTCGTTGCGTAAGTTAGATTGCCTTGTTGGTCTAAATCGATGAATAACACCTCTTTACTTTGTTTATTCTGCAACCAAGCACCTAAAGCATGTGCGGTGGTAGTTTTTCCAACACCACCTTTTTGATTAATTACCGTAATAATTTTTTGCATACTGATAAACCTATACTTATTTATATATACATATAATTGTATATGTATATTTTTCTATATTCAATATTTTTTTGAGTTTTATTCAATTGCCATTATCCTTTTAAAATAACTACGAAATCTGATATCTGTATGAGCCGATTTTTTGTCATTCTCTATGTCAAACATCTTCAAAAATACAGGTACTTCCGTAGCAATTAAGTTTCTCACCCTATCTAAAACTTCTATTTGAAAACCTACATCGAGACTTTCAAATAACTGCACAAATTGCTTGCTTTCTTGTTCTTTTCTCAATAATTCTTGTTGTTTTTCCAATTTTGATAATCGGTCCGCTTCGAGTTTCTTCTTAACTTCTTCTGCCTGTTTTTGATATTCCTGCTGTTGAGCATCAACTTCTAATAACCCCCAACGCTCATTAATGGCTTTTTTATAAATATTGCGTTTGTGCGTTTCATCATTTATTTGATTTTTGGCAATATATCTATCTGCCGTTGCTTTAACAGTTTGGCGTTCAGTTTCAGATAGGCTTTCAAATAAATTAACATTACTGGCTTTGGCAAAAAATTCTGTAGATTGAACAGGGTTTTCAGTCACCATTTGTTCTTCAATGACGATATTGAAATGGGTAATAGCTCGCCCCAGTTTTTCTTGTTCTAATATCAATTTAAATTCACCCTGCTCGTTCACTTGATTAATAGCGGGTTGCAATACTCTTCGCTTAAATTCTGCCACATTGGGATATTTGGCAAATACGCCGAATAAAATCTTCCATTCATCCACTTGCTTTCGACAGTTTCCCACTTTTCGCCACTTGCATACAAGTTCGTAAAGCCGTTTGGCAGGGGTAGTGTTAAGTTCTATCGTATTGGCGTAATCATATTGCGTATAGTCTAGAGCGTCAGGATTGGTCGCATTTTTGATTAGGTGGAGAATATCATCACTAAACTTCAAATAGATGAAGGAGCCTGTATCACTATAACCTATTTTTTGCACCAAACGAATGTGTAATTTCATTTTACTGAACTTACCATGCTTAGGTTTTGATGCCAAAATCGAATCAGAAAAAAAGCTAATCTCCGTTAGATTAGGCGGAATCTCAGGCACAACTTCACCATTAGAAAAATCATAATAGGCATCACAAATAATCTTGGTTTCTTCAAGTTCTAGCACAGCTCTTTTCAGAACTTTATACGCATCATCCAATGATACTTTGTGAATATTGGCGTATTCCTGGGCAGAAATAACTACTTCACCATTCCATAAATCAGACGACATATTGGTTTGACGAGCTTTAGTCATTGCAATCGTCATAATATTATTGGGTACAGGGGACAAGTCGTAACTTGATTCAACTAAGGTATTATGTTTAACAATTGAAAAATCAGCAGTTTCTAGCTTTTTATCAAAAAATTTTTCCATGCTTATATTCTCTACAAAGGTTTTTTCCAATTTAGAAGAAATCATACGTTTTTCTGATTATGGAATCAATACATAAATGTATTTAGTACATAAATTAAGAAGAGTTGTACATATATTAAATATATTTAAAATCAAGTATTTAAGCTATATATGGATTGAGTACATAGAACTAGAAGAGTTGTACACTTATGGGATAAATCATAAGAATAGTTGTACATCTATACAAGAAGAGTTGTACATCTATACAAGAAGAGTTGTACATATAAACTAGAAGAGTTGTACATGTATTGGCTCGAAAAGCCTTGCTACATAAGGCGTTGAGAGCTCCTACAATATATATAATATTACAATTATTACAATAAAGACTTTTTTTGAAAAAAAATTTAAGAATAAATGTTTATTAAATAAGATTTGTAATGTCGTTAATTTCATGGCGTAATCACTAAACTTTTAGTTACCAATAAAGTAATCTATTGAATAGCATTTACTAATTGATTCTAAAGCATATAGGCTTATAAATCGAAAAAAGGTATATAGGGTAGTATGTATCTATAAAAATAGCTCTAAAGCATTCCTATGAGCATTTAGAGCTATATATTTTAGCTAGAGTGAATCCATCAGTTAAAGACTACCACCAACACCTTTAAATTTTTCCACAAAGTTGGCTATTTTTTGGAAAACAGTTTGCTTCTTAGTAAGGTATTCAGGGTTTAACGGACTCATTTTGGGTAAGATATCATTGAGTTCAGTACCATTCTCACTGGCATATTCACGTTTGAGTGACGTTAAGATGTAGCGTTTTGCTGAGTCTGCGTTAAGATTTTCATCATCAATGAGAGCTTGGGCCTCTTTTTGTTGTTCGGCTTGGGCGAATTTAAAAAATTCGTCGATGATGTTAGCTTTATCTTTGATAGTATCTAAATTGGTCTGATTGATGAAATCCACGACTAGGCTTTCTTTAGCACGGTTGCCAATACTGGCTCGTATAACACGGCGGATTTCTTCAACCAATTCGGCTTTGCTTTTAACTTTTTTGTTGTGTTCAAAGATTAACTCAAGAATATAGTCCAGATTGATTTCCTGAGATTTGAGCAAATCGACTTCAAAGACTACGTCATCCCAATCAATAGTGGCTTTATTCTGGTTATCAGCGTCTTTTTGCCGACGAATCCAATCTCGAATGTCGTTGTAACTGGAGCGATAATCTTGAATAAGCCTTGCTGATGGTATTTCGATAGATTGCATGGTCTGAATATCATCATCAGTAAGATAGTAAGTTTGTTTAAACGTTTCAACGGCTTCGGCATCGTTTATATCTAGCGTTTGAAGGGCTTGCAGTCCTGCAAATTCGTCATAGTTTTGTAGGATATTATCAGCTCGTAGGTATTCGCCGAATAGTTTGGCAAAGTCTCTTTTGTCTTTCTCGGTGACGATATTATCAGGATCTGGGAAACGCTGTTGAAGCTCAGCGACTACGTCAAGGTAGCCACGGCACGCTTCTCCTGTGCTTACGTCGGTGTAACCCTGCATATATTCGTCATAGCTTTTTTCAAGAACAACGTTTTTAGTGTTTTTATCGCCAAACAGGGTAATAGCATCGATAGTCGCCTGCTCTAGGTCACGAAAAGTCACGATATTGCCAAACGTTTTGGTGGCATCGTAAATGCGATTAGTACGAGAATACGCTTGTATCAGACCATGATAGCGTAAGTTTTTATCGACAAACAGCGTGTTTAGGGTCGGAGCATCAAAGCCTGTCAGAAACATCCCAACCACGATTAACAAATCAATTTTTTCTGCTTCTGGTAATGGTCTATTGTCGCTATCCTTGCCCTTGACTCGTTTGGATAGGTCTTTATAGTAATTTTCAAAGGATTTGCTTTCGGTGCTATAGTTGGTTTTAAACTGGGCGTTATAGTCGCTGATGGCTAAATCAAGAAATTCTTTAGCAGTGGCATCCATCGCGCTGGGTTCAAACGTTTCATCAACGATATCCCCCACTGCCGTTTGTTCTTCATTCGCTGTATAAGAAAAGATGGTAGCGACCTTTAAGGGACGTTCTAAGCCCCCTTTTACGGCACTGTGGGGCTGTTTAAAGGATTCATAATACAATTTGGCACTATCCACACTGCTGACGGCAAACATGGCGTTAAAGCCCTTATTTGACGCATTTAGGCGATGGGTCTTTTGCTTGAAGTTGTTTAGGATATATTGGGCAATTTGTTTGATGCGTTCTGGGTGTTGCAAAGCCTGCTTATTTTCGGCAGCGGTGAGCTTATCAAGGTCTTTTTCTCTTTCTATGGCTTTAAACTGTGGACGCACATCGTTGTAATCGACTTTGAACTTGAGGACTTTTTCATCACGAATGGCATCGGTAATCACATACGAGTGCAATTCACGCCCAAAAACGCTGGCGGTTGTTTCTGAGCCCAACGCATTTTCTGGGAAAATCGGTGTCCCTGTAAAGCCAAACTGATAAAACTTTTTGAATTTACGCTTCAGGTTTTTTTGGGCTTCGCCAAACTGCGAGCGATGACATTCATCAAAGATAAAAACCACCTGTTTATCATAAATTGGCAATTTATCTTCGCTTTTCATCAAGTTATTAAGTTTTTGGATGGTGGTAACCACGATTTTATTATCATCGCTTGCCAAGTTTTCTTTCAGTTTGGCGGTGCTGGTCGAGCCGTTTACGCTATCGGGGCTAAAGCGTCGATATTCTTTCATGGTTTGATAGTCCAAATCTTTTCTATCAACCACGAAAAACACCTTATCAATAAACGGTAATGCGGTAGCGAGTCGTGCCGCTTTAAAACTGGTCAATGTCTTGCCTGAGCCTGTGGTGTGCCAGATATACCCCCCACTTTCGACCTTACTCCAGCTTTTGGCTTGAAACGAGCTGTTAATTTTCCATAAAATCCGCTCGGTGGCAGCAATTTGATAAGGTCGCATTATCAATAACGTATTACTGACATCAAACACGCTGTAATGCAAAAGCACATTGAGCAAGGTTTTCTTCTCAAAGAATGTGGCGGTAAAGTCTTTTAAATCCTTGATGAGCGTATTGTCCGACCTTGCCCAGTTCATGGTAAAGTCAAAGCTGTTTTTATCCCGTTTGGTGGTGTTGGCAAAATAACGGGTATCCGTGCCGTTTGAGATGACAAAAATTTGCAGGTATTTATACAGGGATTCGTCTTTGTTAAAACTTTCTTTGCTATAGCGATGCACTTGGTTAAAGGCTTCTCGAATGGCGACGCCCCGTTTTTTAAGTTCGATTTGTACCAAGGGCAAGCCATTAACCAAGATGGTCACGTCATAGCGGTTGCGGTGTGTGCCTGTCTGGCTAAACTGTCCGATGACTTGTAGTGAATTTCGGGTAATATTTTTTTTGTCGAGTAAATAAATATTTTGTCGGGGTCGATTATCATCAAAAGTAAAATCATGCACAAAGTCATCATGGATTTTGCGGGTTTTGTCGATAATGGTATCGCTTGGGCGGTCTAGGTAATCGGTCAAAAATCGTTGCCATTCGCTATCGCTAAAGGTGAGATTGTTGAGTTTTTGCAGTTGTTTACGGGCGTTGGCTAATAGTTTGTCGTGGGTGGTGATGTCTTTGCGATATTCATAACCTTGGTTGATAAGGTCGTCAATAAGTTCTTTTTCTAGGTCGGCTTCGGTCTGGTAACTTCCTGTCTGCTCGATTTTGGTGTATTTGTCGAGAACGATAAAGTGATTGGTCTCAGCGATGGGTTTGTAATTCGTACTCATAGTGGTATCTTTATAGATGGCTAATGATATATGTATGTATTAATGTGTATATATTATTAATATACATTTAAATGTATAAATATATGAATATGCTAAAATCTTCTCAAGTTAGATATATGTTAAGCTACGGTTGTGCATAAATTTATGATTATAAATGTATAAATTTATCTAACTACTAATAAATATATAAATTTAACTGTATGTTTTTATATGTATACTGTGAGAATATAAATATTTGTGTGTATGTATTTATATGTATGCTATTTTAATTTTTAGGAAAATCAATTAGTTGCTCTCGGTAGTATTCGTATTGCTGCTCACGTAGGGTGATTTCTTTGGGCAAGCCTGCGGTGATAGAGTGAGTTAAGGCTTCAAATTTATCTAAAATATTTGCAATACGTTTCTGCTCGTCAAGTGGTGGGGTTGGAATTTGAATTTTATTTAAAATAGTTTGCGTTAAACTTGGTCTAGTGCTATCCGTTGATAATGTGGTTAAATCAAAGTTTTTCATAAAATGAAATAAGTATTTTGGAAAAATTTGACTTTCATCTATTTCAGTATAAAAAATCGTATCAACATTCCAAAAAGGTTTCTCGGTATAAAAGATATTTGTTATTGTTCCTTTTCTCGGAATTAGTACGCTGACTTTTTCATAACTAGCTCTATCCACATAAGTCATGATACCGCCCGAACCATAAACAGGAATATCACCTTGACCTAGATTTTTCCAATCCTTACCATTCTTAATTTTTACAACTTCACCTAAACTTTTCCAAATTATTTGATGATTTTGCTTGACATTATTCGCTAGGCCTTCACATAATGCTGTCTGTTGCTGTCTGTTGCTGTCTGTTGCTATACCTGCCTCTGAAAACGAAAGCAATTTATCACGGTAATATTGATATTGCTTTTCTCGCAATATTTTTTCTTTTGCTAATTCTTGCGTAAGCTCGGCTGTAATGGCTGTAAATGCGTCCAAAATTCGCACAATCTCGGCTTGGACGTCAAGCGGTGGGATAGGAATTTTAAATTCTTTTAACTTTGTGTCAGAAATTGCAGGATATGCAGAACCACTTTCATTTTCTTCAAGGTAATTTTTGAAAGATACGCTAGAAAGATTATAATAAATCCATTTTGGTAAAACTATTTTAATATCAGCCCTTAAAATACAATAACCAGTACTTGCTATTTGTTCGTGAAGTTCTTCAGTTATAACGGCTATACGCATTTGTGTTGGTCTGGTTGTAGCAAATATAATGTCATTATGCTCAACAATTTTTTGAGCACGGCTTGGGGCATTCTCTTTATCAATTAATGATGTTTCGATACTTGCATTTGTCTTTCTATCGACAGAAGTCAAATCAATATATTGATAAATTGAATCTACATCTTTCCACTTTATATTTTTTGTTGGTAAAACAATTTCATTTATCGGTAGCCACTCAACTTTTTGCCCTTTTAACAACTTATTCAAAATCGCACTCACGCCCCTGCCTCCGCCATCATTCTATCAATATCCTCAAAGGCATTTTCCAATCGCTCAATATGGTATAACTCATACATATCCACGATAAACTGCGTAATCCCTAACGATTCCCACATTGCCAAAATCTTTTGAGCCGAAACCTGTCGATACTCAGCATAACGCTCTAACAAATAAATAAAAAATGCGTATTCCTTGCTCATACCTCATCCGCCCGTAAATACAGTGAATTGCGTGGATTGCCTGTTACTTGCTCACTTTCCCACATATCAAAAATAATCAAAGGGCTTACCTTGTATAACTCAAGTTCTGGGTCTTGTAACATGGCATAAGTTTCCGAGCTGATAAATGCTTTAATCGCCTGCAACTCATCAAAACCATATTTTTCAACGATATGTTGCACCACATGACGGTCAAAGAAATCTAACGTTCGGGCTGATACAGCGTTCATACGATTTTGCTCCCTTGATAAGTCAAATAGCCTAAGCTAATCTCACTACAAAACGCATATTGGTCAGTCAAATTCTGGGGTAATAAACGCCGAACCGCTTCTTCTTGGGTATATCTGCCATCCATATAATCATCAATGACAGGTAAAGTGGCATCATTAGCAACAGGACCAATCACGATATCAAAATCAAAAAGTTTTAACGCTTTGCGATTATTAACGACAAATTCTAACCAATCGGCATCGGCGTTTTCAAAGTGCATCAAATTTAAAGCAATCGCACGCTCTTCATCAAAGGAATAAATATTGATAATGGCTTGTCCCTGTTGACGTCTTTTAAAAACCAGTTTCGCCCAGCGTTCCGCTTGAGCATAGCTACTGGTCAAATAAAATCCACAACCAAAATCTAAGGCTCGTAAATTGGGTAAAATCTTTGGCATATCGACAGCGACATTGCTACCGTGATAGAGTGTTATCATGCCTCAATCTCCGCCACAATTGCATCAATCTCTTTGCGTAACCTATCAATATTGGCAACCGTCTGGGCAAGTTCGGCATTTAATGTTTGAATATCAATCACTTCACGGGTGTCTTCCGCTTCCACATAGCTACTCACTGCCAAATTATAGTCATTTTCGGCAATCTGACGGTTTTCAACCGACTTGGCAAAATAGGGAATATCTGTTTTGCTGGCGAAAACATCGATAATCTGGGCAATATGGTCATCGGTTAGCGTGTTAGTATTGGTTTCTTTTTTAAACAACTTACTGGCATCAATGAACTGAGTTTTATTATCGGCTTTATGTTTTGATAAAACTAGAATATTTACCGCAATCGACGTACCAAAAAACAAGTTGGGGGCAAGTGAAATCACCGTTTCGACAAAGTTGTTATCGACCAAGTATTGTCGGATTTTTTGTTCCGCACCGCCACGGTAGAAGATACCTGGGAAAGAGACAATCGCCGCCCGTCCTTTACTCGATAAATATGCCAAGGCGTGCAGAATAAAGGCAAAATCTGCCTTTGACTTAGGAGCCAGTACGCCCGCAGGGGCAAAACGCTCGTCATTAATTAGCGTTGGGTCATCGCTACCCACCCATTTGACAGAGTAGGGGGGATTCGACACAATCGCATCAAACGGTTTATCATCGCCAAAATGGGACTCAAGTAGGGTGTCGCCGAGCATGATATTAAACTTGTCGTAATTGATATTATGCAAAAACATATTCATACGAGCCAGATTGTAGGTCGTGTGATTGATTTCTTGTCCAAAAAAACCTTCCTCAATGATATGCTCATCAAATTGCTTTTTGGCTTGCAATAACAGCGACCCCGAACCCGCCGCAGGGTCATAAATCTTATTTACGGTTGTCTGACCATGTAATGCCAGTTGAGCAATCAATTTAGAAACGTGTTGTGGGGTAAAAAATTCACCGCCTGATTTGCCTGCATTGGCAGCATAGTTAGAAATCAAAAATTCGTACGCATCACCAAACAAATCAATATGATTGTCTTCAAAATTACCAAAATCTAAATTTTCCACACCTTTTAGCACGGCCGCAAGGCGTTTATTTTTGTCTGCGACTGTATTACCTAAACGGCTACTGGTGGTGTCAAAATCGCCAAATAACCCTTTAATATCAGGTTCGGAAGGGTAGCCTAGGGCAGACGCTTCAATATCTGAGAAAATATTGGCTAAATCCGTATTTAAACTGTCATTGGTGTTAGCATTTTTCGCCACATTGCTAAATAGCTGACTGGGATAAATAAAATAGCCTTTGGTCTTAATCGCATCATCTTTGATACTGGCTAAAATAGGACTGTCATCGGGGAATGTGGCGTAATTGACGCTATCGTCACCCCCTTCGATATAACTAGCAAAATTCTCACTGATAAAGCGATAGAATAACGCCCCCAACACATACTGCTTAAAATCCCAACCATCGATAGAACCGCGCACATCATTAGCAATTTGCCAAATACGACGTTGCAGCTCTGCACGTTGCTGAATAGCGGTCATAATATATCCTAAAAATAAACATTAACTTGATGGCTGACTTTCAGCGACAGGCTTCTCAAAAATAAACACGTCTTTAGGCTCACAATCCAAATAAATACACAGCTTATCTAACGTCTCAAAATCAATCCGAGAAGACTCATTGTTATACAAACGATAAAGCGTCGTACGATTGACGCCAGAATCACGTTCCGCATCAGCAACTCGAAGCCCACGTTGAGCAAAAAGCACGGGTAAATTCAATTTAATCATAAAAAACCAAATAATTAAAAAATTAGTTGACTTAGTTTTCTCTATGTTTTAATTTATTACCTGTATAGAAAACAAAATAAAACTTAAAGAAAATTATATTTTCTTTTTGAATTATCATTATCGCACAGTCTTACTAAATTTTCCAAAAATATCCCAGAAGGAGAATAAAAATGCACCCAAACCCTGTTATCCAACATATCTATGACCAACTCGACCTTAGACACGATCGCCAACAACAAGTTAGTCTGCTAGTCAGCAAACTTATCAAAAAATACAATATACAATATGGAGAACAATTGAGACTAATACTTGGCATTGTCAAACGCTGTGACAACTACACTGCTTTAGAACATTGGGTTAACCAAAACTACGATCTCGTTAACACTGGTATCTTTGAAGAAAATTTCCAACAGCTAGAAAATAAATTTCTAAAACTAATACCACAACCCATATGAAAAAGTGGCATACACTGAAAAATTCGGATCATAGCGTTCACTAATAAACTTATTGGATTTTTCAATCACAAAAAAAATTAAACAAGTTTACTTAGTTACTTATGATTCGAATTGTGTCTAATTTATACCAATAACAGCTTAATTTTTAAACAGTACTCACCAAAATTTCTATAACCAACAACAATCTTGCTTAAAAATGCTAAAAAAATGCAAACGATAAAATTATAAGCATTACCGCTGTTTAGAATTTAACTCCATTTTAATGACATCAATCTACACAAAAATAAAAACCTGTTTAATCAATTATGATTACCCAATAAACCAATCCAATCATACTTAAACAACTCATCCATCATTAAAAAATGCGTTTGATTTTTTTACTTATTGATTGGCATTACTATTTGAATTATTTGCTATAAAATTACTCAACCACTTCCTATCTTTATCAGTAAAATGCTTATTCTCGATCAATAACCTTAAAAAATCTGCCAACGACAAATCCAAAGGTTGATTCGTAAAATTCTTTAGTTCTTCCACAAAGGCTTCTCCGTATCTTTTTTTAGTTGCATCAGTTTCAACTGCCAATTGTTTTTTATTATCTGCTAATACTTTTTTAGCCTGTTTATTTTTTAATTGATTATCTAACTTTAATTTCTCAGCAGATAATAAAATTTTTAACTGTTTATTTTCAGCATCAGAGCGCTGTTGCTTATTTGATAACGTTTTAATTAATTGCTGAATGTCGGTAAGCTTTTTCTTCATCTCATAACTTTTAATTAGTTCATTTAAAAAATTGGTTTCTTTTACAGTTAATGAAGTCTTCATTGTGATTCCTCTATATAGAAATAATTTTATTTATCATAACAAGATCTCATAAAAACTAAAAGAGTAAACTATTGTAAATAATAATTACCACTGTATAATTAAATATAATGTAAAGGCTATAATCGTCATATAGCCAGCAATGCCAGAGTTACCAAATTTGCTATGCAAATTCGGTAATCTGGCGCTGGCAATTGGGGGCAATGCCCCCTCTTGACACCCCCGTCGTCTCCTATTTTGATTTCCCGATGGTTAATCAAAAAGCGGAGACGATCGAAAACCCTTTGTAGGCTACTTGAATCTTATATGTTATCGATGAATGAAGAACAACAATCAATACCTAATGAGAAAATTAAGCGCCAAAGTCGTTTAAATCTTAGACTCAGTGATAGCGAATTTGAAATGGTGCAAAGCAAAGCTAAAGGATTTGGTTTGCCCTTAGCTAAGTTTGTGCGGGTGTGTCTATTAGACTTACCTAAACCTATAAAACGCACCCATGATTTACCAATTGTTAATCCGGATTTGTATCGTCAGTTGGTGAGCATTGGTAACAACATCAATCAATTGACGCGTTATGCACATACCGCTTCACTAGACCCTAAGAAAAATTTGGATGTGTTAGAACTAGCTTATGCTCTACAAAGAATTGCCAATGAGCTAGAGTTATTACGTTTAGAGCATAGCCTAACTAAAGCGCAAATTATTGAAAATGAAGCGGTAGATATGAATGTGGCTGTTGATGAAACCAAGTAACTAAAATCAGTGACTAAGCTCAGTAACTAGGATTAGTAACTAGGATTAGTAACTAAACTCAGTAACTAGGCTCAATAATTTTATGGCAGAGAGAAAATGTTAGTTCGGTTTTTTAACCATGGTAAAGTCAAAAAAGGATTTGCAACCAGGTCGGGTGGGGGTGGCGATGTTCAATCATATTTATTATTTGATAAAAATGATAAAACCAAACCTCGTGAAGGGGCTCGTTTAATCTATGGGGATAATGTAGTTACCACGGAAATTATTAATGGTATTAAAAATAGTAAGCTTTACACCTCTGGAGTATTATCATTCGCACCTGAAGAATCGATAACTGATAAGCAAAAAATTGAAATCATAGAATCGTTTGAAGCCAATTTATTTCCTGGCATGACTC
Source organism: Streptomyces cinereus (assembly GCA_014647715.1). GTDB lineage: Bacteria > Pseudomonadota > Gammaproteobacteria > Pseudomonadales > Moraxellaceae > Faucicola > Faucicola cinerea. The sequence continues at coordinate 5,018 of BMPS01000034.1, read as the reverse complement.
GAGGTGAGTACAGTGGCTATTGGGTCGAGCATGTTGATAAAGACCGCCAAGAATTGCATTTTGTATTTGCAGATATTCATCTACCAACGGGTAGATCGTTAACGGTTTATTACCATCATAAAGATTTAGATTTGGTGGATAGTTGGAAGGATTTGATCAATTTCGATTATGGCTTAGCCGACCCCAATGATGCTAACCGTCAGCGTGTTTATCGGCTTAAAGGCTATGAGTATGCGCATAAAAAAATGCATGAGAAACAGATATTCGCTGAACAAAATAGTGCTTCGTTAGTTGGTACAAATAACGTTGGCACTAACAAAGTATTTATCGAAGAAGAAATTGCTCTGCATTTGGTTGAAACGATTTTGAGTGATAACAGTATTGAATCTCATGAAGATGTGGTACGCCTAATTGGTGAGATGTTTGAAATTACTCGTATTGACAAAAAAGGCAAATCGATTTCGATTAAAAATCCAAACGGTGGCAGAAATATAAAATTAAAAGGGATGCTATATGAGCGAGAGTTCACAAGACAAAGTCTCGAAAATTTTAGAACAACAAAAACAAAAGAACCTGCAACTCGAGCAAAACTTGCAGAACTTAATGAACAAGAGGTTGGACGACGCCTTCGTCGACTTCAACAGCGCTTTAAACAATATTATGAGTCGCATCGAGAGCTCGGGCAACAAGTTGATCAACAACTTACTGAGCCAGGCTACACCTCTGATCGACGACCAAGTGACAACAGCCAACCAGAACCTAGTGCAGTCAGTCAATCAGTTGGAGCAAACTCAGCAGATGCTGAGCAAAACAACCGATCAAATCCAGCTAACCAATCAGAAATTAGGAATATTACAGTTTCAGATTTTAGAGAGTCAGCACCAAAGCCAAAAGCTTTTCAGGGAATACGCCAACAACTTGGTAGAACAAGCCAAGACCCACATGAAGCAGAGCGAGACGGTGTATCAGGGCTTTTACCAAGCCCAAGCGCAAAAACAAGCGAACCTGAGAGTCAAGGCAATGATGATTGGGATGATTACCTTCGTTTTAGCCTTGATTCCAACGCTAGTAATGCTGGGGATGACCTATTACTCAAGACACTTGATGAGCCAACAGCAACAGCAATTGGCTCAGGTGGAACAATCGATAGAACAACAACAGCAGCAGTTGGCGCTGATTTCAGCGAAAATTCAGCAGACACCGGCCGAGGCTCGAGCATTAACGATGGTGACCGTGTTACCCAACGACCAAGATCCCAAGCAAATGCTGATTATTCCCAAAAATCAACAGCAAGTGAAATTTGGTTTGAATCCCAAAAGGCAATTGGTGTTACAGATAGCGCCAGACGCACCAAATTAAAACCGGCAGCAAAGCAGCAAGGAATAACCCATGACCCTACCTATCAGTCCAAGCGAGCTCATCACACAAAGCTTACAAACATTGTCGAACGATTTGCACAGCCAAATGACCGAGCAAATCAACCAGGCAGTCCAGAATCTACAAACACAGATGAGCGAAACACTTTCTCAATTGATACCAGACTTGCTCGATCAGCTTATACCGATTATCGAAGAAGAAATCCAAGACCGTCTGCAGCCACAGCTAGCGAAGATGGAGACCTGCTTACAAGAATTAAAGACCACCAATCAACAGCAGCTAAAAATGCTAAAATTAGGCAGGGAAGAATATCAGCTCTTACAAGACAAAATGCAACAAGCCTTGAACCAATTAGACAGTATACAGCCAATCGACGACAACGAGTTCAAACAGTTACTAAAGGACTTGGAAAATTCAATCATTACCTTACAGCGCAGCAACACCATGCAGAACAAAGATCTGAAGTCCTTAATCACGCTAATCAAGGACTTAGCGCCTTTAAAGACGGATATGAAGAACTCACTAGCGCATTTCACTCAGCAGCAGAAAGTTTTAGACAATTCACTCAAGCAGTTTCAACCCTTGCTAATGCGATAGGTGATTTATTTAAACGTCGCTTTGATGAGTTAAAGCAAAAAGCAATGACTTATGCTAAAGCAGGGCGGCTATATGAAACCCATGAAGATGGGTCAAAAGGCGCACAAGCCACGACCGAACAAGTTCAGCAGTTTGTTGATAGCCATTCGCCTAATATGAGCGGATTCACACAGTTAGCTGAGAATGTTAAAAGGTGGGAAGAGCAGGCGCTTAACAATGAACCTTCCGGACCAAGCTTTGGACCATAAAGGGTCTTAGTTATCAAAATAGCGATTGTTACTGTATAAAAAAAGGAAATTAAATGTTTAACAGCAATCGAAAGCCAAAATGCTATATGTATTATTGAAAGGGTTACTCGGCGTTGATAGATAGATAGCGTTGTGAGTTAAATTTGCGCAGCGCCTCTATAGTTTCCGTCAAACTGATTTCATCCTTAAAATAGCGTTCCACAATCGCATGCATTTCAGGCGGCGTTTCAAAACCAGAAAACGCACTGCTATTGCAGGCAAACTGCCAGTTTCTACGGCGCCGAGCTTCAGTCTTTGCATCAATCATAAGGTAATTTTAAATTCATCTAACCAACATTAGCCAGGTTTTAGCTTATAAGATTTTGCTTATCAAATCCAATGGTTTATTGTTTTTCTAGCATAACTAGCACATCACTAGGCTCAAGTTCTAGCGCTCTGCAATAATCAATAAATTCAATCACATCTAAGCGCCGATCACCGGTTTCTATCTTACCGATCAAAGAATATATCACACCCATCTTCTCAGCTAAAGCACGCTGGGTTAGCCCCAACGTCTCTCGTTGCTGTTTAAAAATAGCACGTAAGTGCTCGTGCTCTTTGGCATGGATAGTTTTTCGAAAATTGTTCATTGCACCTATTTTAGGTTTAAGTTAATATGAACCTGTTTTAGGTGCAAACTTTAGTGTATTGATAATTTGGCTTTAAAAGGATCTGATATGTTGGTAATCAATCAAAAAATAATAGGCATGACATTGTTAACCGCGCTATTAGTAGGTTGTGGAAATAATCCGCCTAAAAATGGGCAGATAGAAGAAGTTATTCGTAAAGACCTTACTGCTAAAGGTGCTGAGGTTAAAGATGTTGATGGGTATAAATGTAAACCGACTCAAACAGAAGGTACTTATATTTGTGGCGCTGATGTCAAACTGGTTCATCAAGGAAAAACTATGGATCATCGCTTTGCTGTGGCATTTTCCAGCGCAAATGGGGAATGGTTCCAAAAAAGCCCTACAAGAGGCGCAGTTGGAGACGAATAGCAGTGAGCGTTCTAGCAGGTTATTAAATAACTGGTTAATACTGTTAACATGAATGATAGATAAACCATCTATTAACTCAATGTTTAGTTTTAATATTTGTTAACGGAAAAATCATTGTTATCGTATGAGTAGACAAAGATTGAACAATTAAAACAAGGAATAAGTTCAATGCCCGCCATCTTAACTCGTCATTTACCTATCCTATTAGGTTTAACCTGTATTAGTTTAACCAGCACCGCTTGGTCAGCAACCTGCAATAAACCAAATGTAACAGGCTATCAGTATGTTGGCTGTTTAAAAGATGGCTTAGCAGGGGTCGCTAAAGACACCCCACAAGGTTTAAAAACTGGGTTTGTGAATGCTCAAGGCAAACTAGTCATTCCGACTATTTATGAAAGTATGAACACGGTTGACGATTCACCAGAAAAATTGGTGCCAGCGTTTGCTGAAGGCGTCGCAGCGGTCAATAAAAATATGCCGACTGGTACTAAATACGGCTATATCGATAAAACGGGCAAAACCGTAATTGATTTTAACTACGAGTATGCAGGTAACTTTAGTAATGGTCTTGCGCCTGTGCGCCAAAATAACAAAATTATGTATATCAATCATGCAGGCAAAACGGTATTTACCGTACCGTACGATGATGCAGCAAGTTTTAGTGAAGGACTTGCAGTAGTCACTAAGCAAGGGAAATTTGGCTATATCAATACCAAGGGTAAGCTAGTAATACCCATTCAATTTAACCTTGATGAAGGTGACAGTATTGACAGTTATCGTTTTAGTCATGGTAAAGCTAAGTTATTTAAAAATGGTAAGCCATTCTGTATTAACACCAGTGGTAAAACTCTGCCTTGTCGTTAAAATCAAATAATTCAATGTTTTATAAATCTCTAATTAACAGAACCAAGCGTTTTAGGAAATTAATATGAAAAAAGTATATCTAACCTGTTTATTACCCATAATGACACTATCAGCTCACGCTATTAATTTTAATGGTAGTTATGAAAATGATGCCAATACGATGTTTATTGAGGGTAAAAAACTTAGTATTGCAGAAGGTAATGCTTGTGAACATGAAGGCATTCTTACTGCGACTAAGAATCCAAATATTCTTGCCTATAGAAATAAACATGATGACGGTGTGGTATCAGGCTGCCTAGAATCTCAGAAAACTTATAAAATCCAAGCGATAACCATTGATCCAAAAACCAAGCAGGTTACTAAGCTTAAAATTATAGATGGTAAGTACATGAATGGTATTTATACGAAAATAAAGCCAGTGGATGCTAAATAATGTAAGTTTAAGAAAGAGCCCTGAATATCAAAATTGGTTATTCATCTTTATTATTTTGGGAGACATTTACGCACATTAAATTTCATTTTTTAAGAATGAGCTAATCTAAGAAATAAATAATGACATGAAAAGTTTTAAGATTTTAATATCAAGTGCTTAAGACTACATAAAATTAATTACCTAACTATATTTTATTCTTTTGGTTTTGGATGTATATTCAAGGATAAACTTTGAGATATTTTCAAATAAACTAAAAAGAGATATAAATGGTTGATAGTCAAACTACATCATCGATTAGATTCAATAATTTAAGTTTATTACTTAAAAATATGAAATGTATTAGTCCAGACCTAATCTGACAATTTTAATTGAAAAAAGAAAGTTACCCATATAGGATAAAGGTGTCTAAACTCAAACCTAATGGAGTAACTTTCTCATGTACCATACTAACAATTCCATCAT
>BMPS01000033.1 GCA_014647715.1 Streptomyces cinereus | reverse complement strand
ATAGAACTACAAATTCCCAGCCATAACGGGACGCCCATAAAACTCACCATCGACCAAATTGACAATTACAGCCTTATTGAATTACTGCGAGGGCTACAATGAACCCCCTTATCAACCCCCAACAAATATGGCTATCCACCACTCCCATGGACATGCGAAGTGGCAGTAACAAATTATTCGCCTTCATCCTACAGCACCACCCAGGCATCCGTCCAAACTGTGCCTACCTATTTTACAACAAAGCAGGCACCCGGCTAAAAATACTCATCCATGACGGCCTGGGCATATGGCTATGCACCCGAGCACTCGATGATGGCAAATTTCACGGACTTGGCGAACGCCTCATGCGACATCACAGCCCATCCAACCAAACCACAGGACTCACCATCAGCCACGAGCAATTTCACGCCCTGATTAGTGGTTTGCCTTGGCACAACCTAGGCAAAGATATACTCACCCCGCTTACCTAAGCTGACTTTATCATAAAGCCGCTAAATCTCAACTATCACCGCCTATTTACTGACAATGCAGAGCGGTTATGGCAAACTCATGCCATGACCACCGCCCACCCATCCGACCCAACTGCGCCAAGCTATGCTGATTTATTAGCCCAAAACGCTCGGCTTCAACAGCAGCTTGACGCACAAAAACAACATTACCAACAGCAAGCAGCGCAACTCAAACAGCAATACCAACAACAAATGGACGCTCAAAGGCAGCAATACGAAGCTAAGCTTGCTCGCATTAACCAAGCGCTCACTGACGCCATTGCCAAACAGCAACGTCTTATCCATCGGCTGTTTGGGCAAAAAAGTGAAGGCTTAACGCCCAAACAAGACCACCTAAACAAAGAAACCGCCCTAGAAGACCTAGCCTTGCTTGAACAAGCGCATGACAACTTCTTAGCCAATCTTAGCGATGACGAGCGAGCCAAACTGGTTGCTAGCAAGCCGATTAACACACACAACGATAGCACAGACATTCAATCCAAAAAGCCGACTCAGCCCAAACGACAAAAACGCCTCGTTATCCCTGACAACCTGGACATTCACACCATCATCCACGAACTACCGTCAATTACCTGTGAGTGTGGCTGTCAAATGACGCAAATTGGCCAGGATGTTCAAGACAAACTTGGCTTTAAGCCAAAGCAGTTTTACCGAGAGCGTCATGTTTATCCTAAATACATTTGCCGTAACGCTGAGTGTAACCGTGAAAAGCTGGTTCAAGCCAAAACCGACGCCCAAATCATTGATAAAAGCATTGCGACGCCTGCACTACTGGCTCATGTGCTTATCAGTAAATACGCTGACCATCTGCCTTTATACCGCCAAAGCCTGATTTATCAGCGTAGCGGGGTGTATTTATCCGATTCAACCTTGGCAGATTGGGTGGGACGTTGTGGGGTACAGCTTGGGTTTTTAGTCAATCGATTAATCAAACTCATGCTTATTCAGCCAATTGTGCATGCCGATGAAACCCCTGTGAAGATTTTAAACGCTTACGGTACCAAAGATATTAAGGGCAAGCTAAAACAAGGCTATGTCTGGGCGTATGTGACACCACAGCACAGCCCAATCAAAGCGGTGGTGTATGATTTTGCCCAAGGTCGGGGTAGTGAGTATCCCAATGCTTTTCTGCAGGGCTTTAAGGGCAAGCTTGTTTGCGACGGCTATAACGGCTATAAGCCATTATTTGGGCGAGGGGTGATTGAAGTGGGTTGTATGGCTCATGCTAGGCGTAAGTTTCATGAGCTTCATGTGACAGGGCAGAGTCTTATTAGTATTGAGGCACTAGAATTGTTTCAATCGCTGTATGCCGTTGAGCGTGAGATTGATGAGCAGTTTGAGAAAAACCAATCACCAATGCCCAGAGATGCCCAAATAGTTAGGCAAATCAGGCAGAATAAGGCAAAACCAGTTGCGGATAAACTTTATGCGTGGTTACAGGAGAAACGCTTAGGCACGACTAAGAATGCCAGTATTACCAAGGCGATTGAGTATTGCTTGAAACGGTGGCAGGCTCTGACACGTTATTTGGATGATGGCAATTTGCCGATTGATAATAATTGGGCAGAGAATCAGATGCGCCCTTGGGCTCTCGGGCGTAAGAATTGGTTGTTTGCAGGGTCGCTTGAGAGCGGTCAGCGGGCGGCGAATGTTATGTCGCTTGTCCAGTCAGCAAGGTTGAATGGTCTTGACCCCTATGCGTATTTGGCAGATGTGTTGAGTCGTCTGCCGACGCATCCTGATAGCCAGATTGATGAGCTGCTACCACATGTCTGGATACCACCTCAATAGGGGGATGGTCGGGGGCTTACATTCCAATTATGAGATAAAACCTAAACGACGCTATTACCGAAAACTGCAAGTGGATGAGTTTTGGACATATGTGGGGCGTAAGAAGAATAAGGTATGGCTTGTCTATGCATACGACCCAGAAACAAGTGAGATTGTCGCTTTCATATGGGGCAAACGCAACTTAAAGACAGCCAAACAGCTACGAGCCAAGCTTGATGAATTAGGTGTTGATTTTGGCTATGTCTGCTGTGATAACTGGGATAGCTTTTTAACCGCCTTTGATTTTGATTTTAAAAAGGTGGGTAAACACCATACGGTTGATATTGAAGGGAACAACAATCGTTTTAGGCAAAGGCTTAGGCGAGTCTTTCGAAAGACAAGCTGTTTTTCGAAAAAGCTAGCAAATCATTTTAAAGCGTTTGATTTACTGTTCCACTATGTCAATTATGGCTGGGTATAGTGAGCATACTTTTTATACCACAGCCAAATATTAATATTCTGAACACTTGATCTTTCTCGCTTAATTAACGCACCGTAAACACGAAAATTTTTAATGGTGAAATAATCGCTAAAACTCCTTAGCATATAGAATAGGCCGAGTTTTAGGTGATCCCATTTACTTCCTAAAAAAGCCAAATAACCGCGCCTTTTTTATTTGAATCTTAAATTAATCTTAGTGACGTGCACTGCTACTCTCACTTAAAATATTGATACAAAGAAAGTAAATGTGCGACATACTTTATTCAAAGTTTACTCGTTATTAATCTTAGCAAGATCATAGCTCTGACTACGCCCAGATTCCGCAGATTTAACCAGTACGCCCTTATCGACTAAGTCATTGATATCTCTCAGTGCTGTATCTGCCGATGTTTTGGTCATCATTGCCCATTTTTTGGTGGTCAATTTACCAAAGAAGTCGCCCCATAATCGATTAATCATCATCACTTGGCGTTCATTAAACGTTGTATACCGATGCGTATGCCGAAATTGGGCTTTATCAACCGTCCTTTGGGTACGAGTGAGTGCTGTGATTAAAGCCTGTTCAAGCGTTTGTAAAAACCAAACTAACCAGTCTGTCACTGACGTTAAGCCTTTTTGAGTGGATTCCAAAATCGTATAATAGTCTGACCGAGTTGCTAAAATTTGCGCCGACATACTATAAAAACGTCTACCACTGCCATCGCTTTTAGCGAGCATACGTTCGGTAATCGCACGCGTTAAACGCCCATTGCCATCTTCAAAGGGGTGCAGGGTCACAAACCATAAATGTGCAATACCGGCTTTTAAGGTTAAATCTAAATCAGGTTGGTCATCATTATACCAAGCAATAAATTTAGCCAACTCATCTGGCAACAGTTGTGCTGCTGGTGCTTCAAAATGCACTTTAGTGCGACCATAGCCCCCTGATACCACTTGCATAGTGCCTGTACGATCATCTCGAAGTCTGCCCGCCTGTATTTTATATAGCCCACTAAAACCTGTAGGAAACAAGGCACGATGCCAAGCAAAGATTTCATCAAGCGTCAGCGGTTGGTTAAAATAAAAACTGGCTCTTAACATCATCTCCACAATAGCATCGATTTCTCGAGTGGGTGTTACCAGGGTATCCGGGTCGTATAGGTGTTCAATACCTAAATGCCGGGCCACTGATGAACGTACTTGCTCATTATTGAGTATCTTCCCTTCTATCTCAGACGTCTTAATCACTTCAAGCGTCACAGCGTCCAATTGGGCTTCAAGCGGCAACTCAAAGCCCAGACTTTGCATTTGACCAAGTAGTTTACCTTGTAATAGACGCACATTAGCGACCAATGGTAACAACTGATTATTATCAATTTGCCAATCGGTCCAGTTGGGATAGTCGTGAATGTATTTTTTATAGTGCATCAATTTTATAAAGTAAGTCATGGATGCGGTAATTATACCAAACAATTACCGCAAAATATGCGGAGAATAATTTATTTTTTATTAGCAGATTTTTGTTTGTAAAAAAATTAATTTTCTATATTAAATAATAACACCTGTTATTATTTAATAAATCAAGATTAGCAATTTTGATTGTTTTTACTCCAGTTTTATTCAATAATATTGTCTATTATTTATTTCAATAAAAACCTATCAATGATATTAGGCTATTCAGTTTTTTTGTGTTTTATTGTAATTTATATATTGACAATAATATTTTTATTCTAAATTTTAATTTATGATTTTTAGATATTATCTTGTGTATTTTGATAACTTTTAGTTATATTTATAAGGTAAGTTAAAATTAGTCGATATTTTTCAGAGGGTGGGTATTTGTTGACTATTTCGTTACTGCGTCGTTGGCTATTTTTTTAGGAGGGTATTTTGACGGTTCAGGTAATTGGTTATGCTCGGGTGTCAACCAAGGAGCAAGATTTGTCTTTGCAGCTTGATGCTTTGAGTAAATATGGCTGTGATCGAATTTTTACTGATAAGCTAAGTAGTGTGAAAGAACGCCAAGGGTTAACGGATGCGTTAGGCTATTTACGTGAAGGTGATACGTTGGTGGTTTGGAAGTTAGACCGGTTATGTCGTTCCCTACCCGATTTGATTAAGATTAGTGAGCAAATTCGGATGACGGGTGCACAGCTTGTGAGTATTACTGAGAGTATTGATACCAGCACACCTGCAGGACGGTTGTATTTTAATATTTTAGGAGCACTGGGTCAGATGGAGCGTGAGCTGATTCAAGAGCGGGTAAAGGCGGGTCTTGCGGCAGCGCGTCGCCGTGGTAAAGTACCAGGTAAGCCTAGGGTGAGTGAGGAGAAGCTTGAACTTGCGCGCCGGGAGTTGTCGAGTGGGCGGACGTATCCTGAGGTGGCAAGGATTTTAGGGGTGCATCCGCAGACGTTGTATCGGTTGGTGCCGGTGAAGAGTTTAGACATCTAAAATGTGGGTAATTTCGTTAATACACTCTGGCTTTTTATTTAAAGAGTGTAAGCCTCCGACCATCTCATCTAACACCATTCTAAAAAATACGAGATAGTTCCCACTTAAAAATGATCTGAACCTCGAAAGTTGGACAACCTTTTTTAACGATTTTTGAAGTATTTCTCCCTATATTGGATAGGAGATAAACCATCTAATTTGACCTTGATTCGTTCATTGTTGTAATAATCAATATACTCCTTGACAGTAATTTCTAATTCTTTAACTGAAGCAAACTCTTGTCGATGAAAACATTCCGACTTAAGCGTAATAAAGAAACTTTCGATACAGGCATTATCCCAGCAATTACCTTTTCTAGACGAGATTGCAAACTTTTTTATGTAAACCCTCAAAGGCAGCCTAAAATAGCGGCATAATCAATAACCAACAAATATCTTGTATTAATACCCCTCCACCCGATGTCCATATAACATCACAAACTGACGCATCGCAGGCTTCCAATTTTGAATCGGCATTGTCCATTTCTGCATCGTATTGATGAGTGCCATATAAATCGCCTTAAACACCGCATCATCATTCGGGAAAGTCTTTTTCGTGCTGGTCACTTTTCTTAAACTGGCGTTTAATGATTCAATGGTATTGGTGGTATAAATCACCCGTCGGATATCTTTAGGATAATCAAAGAAGGTGGTTAATCGACCCCAATTTTCTTGCCATGATTTGGAAATCTGTGGATGTTCGCCATCCCATTTTTCGGCAAAGGCTAGTAAGTTGTCTTCTGCCTCAGCCAAGGTATCTGCCCCGTAAATGGTTTTCAAATCAGTGGCTATTTCCTTACGTTGTTTGTGGCTGACGTATTTAAGCGAGTTTCTAACTTGGTGGACAATACACAGCTGAACCTTGGTTCTGGGGAATACCGTTTCAATGGCTTCAGGAAAGCCTTTTAACCCTGAGAAGCACTGCTTCGCAAGGCAGGCAATAAAAATGTCTTGGACACCCCGATTTTAAGCTCGTTCATCACCGATAGCCAAAACTTTGAGCCTTCATTTTTTGATATCCAAAGACCGAGCAATTCTTTTCGACCTTCGGTATTAATGCCTAAAGCCAGATAGACACATTTATTATAGGCAATGCCTTCTTCTAGGTTTTTAACCACTAATCCATCAAGATAGACGACAGGATATACTGATTCTAACGGGCGTTGTTGCCACTGCTTTACTTCATCAAGTACGCTATCGGTGACGGTTGAGATAAAGGTGGATGAGACGTCCACGCCATAGATTTCTTTTAGGTGGGATTGAATGTCTCGGGTGCTCATGCCCCGAGAATATAGGGAGATAACCTTATCATCAAAGCCGTTAAGTGTACGTTCATGCTTTTTAACGAATTGTGGGTCAAAACTGCCTTCACGGTCTCTGGGAACATCAAGTTCAATGTGACCAAAGTCGGTACGCACGGTTTTTTTAGTGGTGCCGTTACGGGCATTGCTTTTTTTACGAGCGGATTTGCCTGCAAGCGTGGTGGTTTCGTCGTTTGCTGACTGGTTATTTTCTTCTTCAGCTGATGATAATTCGTCTTCAAGCAATTCATTATCGGGTTTATGATTGATGAAGTCATCAAGCGTTTCTTTATCGGCTTTGCCTTGATAGTCGTGTTTGGCATAGCCAAGATGATGGGTCATTTCGGCTTGTAAGGCTCGTTCGGCAAGTCGTTTGGTGAGTTGCTTTAAAATACCGTTTTCACCCAAGATTTGTTCGGGCGTTTGATAATCTTTAAGTAATTGGTCAAGCAAAACTTCTGTTGATTCTTTCATGTAAATGTTCCTGTGTAAATCCTTGTGTTAAAATTGGGTTTACACAAAATATTTTACAGTCTCTAAATTGGGTATACTGGTACAACCATGAACGATTGCATTCTACCAATGGATACGTATCGCCTCTTGATGCGGAAAATATCTACTATTGTTCATTAACCCCGTCAGGTCATGCTGACTGACTCAAGCAAACTTGTCTCCGATAAAACCAGGACGGTTCAGTTTCTAGAATTGCGCAACTCGCTACCAATATCGCCACTGTATTCAGAACTCATCCATAACTTCATAGTTATTGTTCCTTAAAAAAATTAGTAATCAGATTTATTTAATGGTGGTCTTACTCCTCCATTTTCATCTTTATATGAACCGTCCTGGTTTTATCGGAGACAAGTTTGCTTGAGTCAGGCAGCATGACCTGACGGGGTTAATGAACAATAGTAGATATTTTCCGCATCAAGAGGCGATACGTATCCATTGGTAGAATGCAATCGTTCATGGTTGTACCAGCGTACCCAATCAAGGGTTGCTAGAGCAACATTATTTACACCATCCCATTCTTCTTTTAAGTAATCAATCACCTCCGCTTTATACAGCCCATTAACGCTTTCAGCTAGGGCATTGTCTGAGCGAGGAATAGCGAAGCACTGCTTCGCCCGAGTGCAAGACGTAGGGCTATGCCCGAAGTGGAATCGCCTGTCGTGCCGACTGATGCAGCAAGTCCCGATTGTTTAAGCCGTTCACCGTATTTAATCGATAGATACTAGCTACCTTTATCAGAATGATGAATCACTCCGCTTGGTCTGCCACGAGCGTCTAATGCTTGATTTAGGGCATCTAAGACCATCTGAGTGTCCATATGATTCGATACTTTCCAACCCACGATAACTCGCTTAAACACGTCAATGACAAAGGCGGTATAGACCCAGCCTGTTTTGGTCTTGATATAGGTAAAATCTGCGACCTGAGGAGCACTGCTCCGCAAGAGTCTTTTCTTGTTTGGGCTATCTGCAGTAAAGTTGCGTTTGACCAAATCAGCAGGCTTGTCTTGGTCGTCTCTCTGCTTAGTGGTGATTTTGCCTTTGCCCCGCCATACGCCTTGTATGCCTAGCTGTTTCATCAGGCGTTCAACCGTGCAACGACCTAGTTTAGGCAGACCATCTTGCTTAAGCTTATGCCAGACTTTACGAATGCCATAACGACAGCCACTGGCTTGCCAAATCTGTTTGATTTGTGCCATGAGGTGCTTGTCGCTTTGTTTACGTCGACTTTGCTTTTCTGGGTTCTCTTGTTCATCTTTGATGCGATAGTAGGTGGATGGGGCAATTGGCAGTATTCTGCAAATTGACTCGACCCCATACTTTTTCTTTTCATCATCAATGAATTTGACCATTACTTCGGTTTGCGGTCGAGCTCCGCCTGGGCGAAAAAAGCAGCTGCCTTTCGAATGATTTCGTTCGCTTGTTTGAGTTCTCGGTTTTCTCGTTCAAGTTCAGCGATACGAGCAGCTTGGCTTTGAGTGGTAACGATAACAGGATTTTGCTTAGCTAGGTGCTTTTGATGCCATGAGCGTAAGGTTTCGGGCGTGCAGCCCTTGCGCAGCATGCTGCTCAGGTGCAATGCCTTGGATGGCCGCCCACAGTGAGGGATAATCTTTTTGTGATTCAATCAATAATTCGACAGCTCGTGTCTTAACTTCTGTTGGGTATTATTTGCTTTTCATAAGGGTATTGTCTCAGAGTTTTAGGTCTCCGACAATCTCAGGGCAGTTCATTCCTATCATTTATAAAGTATGACGAAACTGGATAAAATTCGTTTTATTAGCGATTTTTTCATATAAGTATTGAGCAGTTTTATTTTCGGCATTAGTTACCCAATATACGCGATTACAGTTTTCGGATTTAGCAAAATCATATACGTATTCAATCAAAGCCCTACCCAGCCCTTTTCCACGCAAATTTTCGCTAACGAATAAATCTTCTAGATAACAACAATCTGTTGTGTTCCATGTGTTTGGATGCAAGACGATATGAACAAAACCAACTAACTCTTCGCTTCCATTGTTACCTTGCCAAGCTCCAAAACCATAAATAGTAGAGTTATTATTAATAATGTTTTGCCAAGTATGGTCAGTTACCGATTGCGGTAAATCAGTTTGGTAAAAACTCAAATAGCATTGCCAAAGATTCTGCCATTTATTTTTATCGGCAAAGGTTAAGAACTTTATTTGTATATCTTGGTTAAATTGTCTATCCATACAATAATACCTTATAGAAGAGACTGCAAATTTTTTCGTGTAAACCTTCAAAGGCAGCCTAAAAAATAATCTGAATTATCAGATAATAGGTGGGTCAACTTCTATCAAGGCTGACTCACCTGCCCAATAAACAAAAAGGTGTTGGTTTTTTTATCTCGAATAATAAACACAAATGGGTGGTTGGCAATCAGTTCTGCGGTATGACTATCCATAACGAGTACTACATCCATTCCCGTTGCAGCTGCGGCTACTGTGCCCTTTTCATCCACCTGTATTACCGCCTTATGAAATATCCCATCAATGCTTAATTTTGCGGCGTTGTTAAATATATTAAAGTCTGCAGCGTTAGAGAAAGCTATTGGCATACCCATTTGACTTAACGCATCTTTCATTTTATAAGATTTTTCTAATTTAAACTTTGGTAATTTGATGGCGGTTTCTTCAACACTTGTATTGGCTAACCAACCATTAATACGGGTGGTTGATAGGTCTTTTACCAATCGCTTTAGCCCCTGAGCCGTCTTATCTTTTGGTAAAATCACCAACATTGATAAGTCATCACCCTTATAAGGAATTTCGGCCATCTGTACTGTATCATTTTCGAAGTAGTTAATAACCCTGTTACCAGACATCATGGTGAGTTTTGGATTTTTTTGATCAAAGGTATAGAATGTCTCTGGCTGATATTCGAGCCTAAACGGTGATGTCCATTCACTTTTAAAATAAACCGCATTGGTCAGCACGCTTACCGTATCTGATTCAATACTATCATTGGGCAATAGCTCTTTAACCATGCCATCAGTTTGGTTAGCGATTTTTTGGTTTATGAGATTCCTAGAAGCTTCAGGTTGGTTTTTGAAATCTAATGGTGTAATAGCTGCGCCATAATAATTCGTCACATTGTTAATAAAGGCTGGATTGGGCTGTAAATCTTGTTGCAACCATAAGCCATTGTTGGTCATTAAACGGTAAGGCTTATTGGGTTGATTAAAGTGCTGATGAAGTTGAGCACTGCTATTATGTAATACGGATAGTTCGGGATAGTGAAAGGTTTGTCGAATTTGTGCTTGGGTCTGACCTGCGGCTGCATCGTATATCATCGCCATGGCAGTAGATAGACTATAAGGCGAGTAAAAAACATTGTCATTTATCTTACTATCTTCTTTATAGAGTTGCTGAAACATATCAATCGCAAACTGATTGTTAGCCTCAGCAACTTGTTTGATGCCTTGGTCATTAATATCTATACTTTTGGGCGGTAAAGTAGATTGTAAGGTAGGTTTCTTCTCAGAACTTGTTGGTGGTATAGCGCTACAGCCTGCTAGTATTAAGCCGATAGTTAGGCTAGTAATTTTCGAAAACCTAAGCATGTTTGAAGTTGTTAGCATTGATTATTGTCTCTGGTAACTTGATATTTGACTATTCACATTAGAGCAACAATCAAATGAAATATGAATTCTTATATAATATTGATATCAAAATTTTTATTATTGTAATAGCTCACAATTGATAACTCATTTCATAACCAATCAGTCTAGCATTATCAGTGACTTGAGCGATGATGTTAAAGCCCTGCGACAGATAAAAATCTTTGGCGGTTAATGTAGACTCTCAATAAAGTTCTGTTAAATTCTTTTCAGTTGCATCAACTTTTACAGCATTTAGCATCGCTTTACCTATGCCATGTCCTTGCAGGGTTGGCAATACATAGTTTAGTAGTATTTCGCCAAACCTAGCGTACATGATGACTCCAATAATTTTGTCATGACTGGTGGCTATATAAATGTGATGAGTTTCTAGCCATTCTTTTACATTATTCTGGGTTTTATTGGCTAACCAACCTTCAAGTAGCTTTTCATCGTTTTGATGATCTTGAATACAGGCTTTGATTGAGCTTCTTATTACTTTGGCAATTTCCTTGGCATCGGATAAAGCAGCCACTTTGATTTTTACATCCATTTTTACACTGTTACTTTTAAATCAAACACGTAATTCTGCTATATGCTAATCAAGCAAAGGTGCAACCATCTGCCATGCATAGCTAATCGAAAGATGATTTTGATAACTATGCTCATTGACAATTGCACCATCTAACGCTATCTGTATTTGTTTTGCTTTGGTTATTGCATCTGCAATATTTCCAGCTGTTAAAACTTCCTCAATTTTTTGTGCTAACCATTGTTTATGTGTCAAGATAATGGTTTGAATAGTACTATCATTGCCAAATTCATCACTGGCTTTGATAAACATACAACCAAAAAAATCTTTTTGCATAAACCAATCTTGATACCAATCAAATAATGCTCTAATTTGGCTATGAACATCTGTGTTAGCCAAAAGAAGACGCTGATTAGCCTGTTCACGTATAAACCTATCTCGCTCTATCAAGCATTGTTGTATTAATTGATTTTTAGATGGGAAATGCTTGTAAAACGTCATCTTAGCAACGCCTGACTCATCAATAATTCGGTCAATACCTATATTGGTAAATCCATATTGATTAAATAGCCGCATGGCAGTTGTAATAATGCTATCTCGTTTGGCTGACATTCTACCTTTCCAGATTAATTTCCATGTAAACTAGATTTATATATGATGACATTTAGTTTTAAAATTATTGATTAAATACATACAGGTCTGTATATTATAGTTTTTATGGTTAACTTACAAGTAGAATTAAAAAATGAGCCTAAATTTAAAAGAGAAGCAGAATCACAAATATAGCGTCTCTCTAACATGGACAGGCAATAAAGGCTTGGGAACACAACGCTATGATACTTACGACCGAGATTTCACCATTAAAGCGGATAAAAAGCCAGATTTAATAGGTTCATCCGACCCTGCTTTTAGAGGTGACCCAACGCGTTGGAATCCTGAAGATCTATTGGTTAGTTCACTGTCCGCCTGCCATCAACTGTGGTATCTGCATTTATGTGCAGTTAATCAAATTAATGTGATTGCTTACTTCGATGAGGCAATTGGCACTATGGTAGAACATAGTTCGGGTTCTGGAGAGTTTACCTTAGTAACTTTACAGCCAACGATTGAAATTTCGAAAGACTCAGATGTAGACTTAGCTAAAAACTTACATCAAACAGCGCATGAATTGTGTTTTATTGCACGCTCCGTCAACTTTGAGGTAGCTTGTAATCCCACCATCATTGTGAGTGATAATTTTTAGGGTAATTTAGGCAATTACTGATGAATAAATTAATTTTTTAATTTTACTTTTTCTTAATTAGAGGAACTAGTTTTCATGCTTGAACTTCGTCCCACTTGTGAAAACTGCAATACGCTTTTGCCACCCAATAGTTTAGAAGCAATGATTTGTTCATATGAGTGTACCTTTTGCAAAGATTGTGTCCAAAACCTATTGTTTAATGTTTGCCCAAACTGCGGGGGTGGATTTTCACTCCGTCCTATTCGACCTAAACACAATTGGAAAGACAATAATTATTTGGGTACGAGCCCCGCAACGACTAAACAGGTTCATAGACCCGTTAATGTTATTGAACATGCAGCATTTAGTCAAGAACTCAGAAATATTACCCCAGAAAAGCGATGATACTTAAATCAGTATCAAAATATTCAAAAGTTTAACTTTGCATTAGGACAAAAGGATTCACAGTGAAGACCATCGCTATTTACATTTATGACAATGCCGAAGTGTTAGATTTTGCAGGACCTTTTGAGGTTTTTAGCACTGCAAAACGATTAGCTAAACTTGATTGGAACGTTGTTCTGATTGCTGAAACGCTAAACCCTGTTATTGCCAGGGGCAGATTTAAAGTTATCCCCGATTACTCAATTGACAATCACCCAAATATTGATGTTCTAGTTGTGGTTGGCGGTATTCATACCGAAGAAGTAAAAAAAACCAATATCATTGAATGGATTGCACAGACCGCCCCAAAAACTCAGTGGCTTGCGTCAGTTTGTACCGGGGCCTTTCTACTTGCCAAAGCCCATTTGCTGGATCATTTGACAGTCACTACCCACTGGGAAGATATCGCGGATTTAGCAAAAGATTATCCTACCCTTAACGTAGTTTCTAATCAACGTTGGATAAAAAATGGTAATACTTTTACCTCAGCAGGGATTTCTGCAGGGATTGATATGAGTTTGCAATTGGTCAGTGAGCTGACCACACATGAGCTTGCAACCAAAACCGCTAGGCAAATGGATTATAAAATGAAAAATTAATTCTTGAAAGCGTTAACAAGTCAACATTCGCCCACTTATTGCTGTCTTACTAATTCAGCCAGCGTTGCCAATGCTTTATTAACCTTATCTGTTAACGCATGCCCTGTATTGATGCGGATACAATTACGATAGCGTTGCTCCTGACCAAAAGCCAATCCAGTGGCGATATCAATGCCTTGCTTTTGGGCTTGTTCATACACCGCAAAACCGTCAACGCTTTCATCAAACTGTATCCATAACGCATAACCACCTTTTGGATTTGTCATCCGCATGGGAAGGTCCGTAAAATGTCGTGAAATCACCTCACGGTACTCCGCCACTCGCTGATATAACTGGGGGCGTAATTGATTTAAATGTTTACGATACGCCCCTGAATTTAAAAAATCTGCCAACACTAATTGAATCATCATATCCACACGCACCAAATTACCACCAACAAATGGGGTAATATACTGTTGTAATGGTGGCGTCGATACAAACCACCCTACTCGATACGCTGTCGATAATGACTTTGATACTGAACTACACCAAATCACATAACCCGATTCATCCCAAAAGCTGAGTGGTAGCGGTCTTTGATTGTCATGACCACATTCTGCATAAATATCGTCTTCCACCATAAAACATTGATATTGCTTGGCAAGCTTGGCTAATTGTTGTTTATCGCTATTTGTTAAACAACAACCCAGTGGATTTTGAAAATAGGTTGTCAGTAAGCCTACCCCCACTGTCAGAATAGTTGTCACCCCCACCCAAACAACCCAAATGGGGGAAAAGGAGATAGCCATGGCACAATACAGTGCAGAACGCAAACAAGCTATACTGAACAAACTTTTATCACCTGACCTTATCAGCATAGCAAAGCTTGCGAGAGACGAAAACATCGCCGAACAAACCCTGTATAATTGGCGACATCAAGCTAAACGCCAAGGGAAAACCGTGCCAACCAACGATAAAACCAAAGAATTAACCCCTGAGACCAAACTCACCATCATTATTGACACTGCCAAACTTAACGAAACCGAGCTTGCCGAATACTGTCGCAGCAAAGGGCTTTACCCTGAACAAATCGCCCAATGGAAAACACAGACCCTCACAGGCTTTAGCACAACCGAACAACAAACCAGCCTAAATCGAAAACAGCAACAAGCCGACCAAAAACAAATCAAACAACTTAAACAAGAAATCAAACGCAAAGACAAAGCGCTTGCGGAGGCAGCCGCCATACTGATCTTGCGAAAAAAGCTCGATACCCTATGGGGGGAGGACGAATGACCATTCTTGCAGACCGGCAACAACTCATCACCCTCATTGACCAAGCTACCGACAAAGGCGCAAGACTTCACATCGCCTGCAGCGAGGTTGGCATAAGCCGTCGCACCTACCGACGCTGGAAGGCGGACAAAAACCACTTAGGGGATAAGCGCCCCATCGCTGTTAGAGCTGCCCCGAGTAATAAACTAAGCGACATAGAACGCCAAGCCATACTTAATGCCTGCAATGAGCCCCGCTTTGCCAGTTTACCGCCCAGCCAAATCATTCCCACCCTACTTGATGAAGGCATTTATCATGCCTCAGAATCAAGCTTTTACCGTGTCCTAAGGCAACATAACCAACTCACTCACCGAGGACGTGCCAAAGCCCCTAATCCTCGTAAACCGCCCGAAACCTTTATCGCCACCAAGCCTTGCCAAGTGTTTTGTTGGGATATCACTTATTTACCAAGTACGGTACGTGGACAGTTTTATTATCTGTATATGATTGAGGATGTCTATAGCCGTAAGATTGTAGGTTTCGAGGTGTATGACAGGGAAGCGGGTGATTTAGCGGCTAAACTACTAGAACGTACCCTATTAAACGAGAATGCCATTGGAATAGGGGTGATACTGCATTCGGATAATGGGGCGCCGATGAAGTCGCAGACCCTGCGAATGAAAGCCTATGAGCTTGGGGTATTGACCTCTTACAGTCGCCCCCGAGTGAGTAATGATAATCCGTTTGCTGAGGCGCTGTTTCGTACTGTTAAGTATGCGCCAAGTTTCCCTGAGCATGGCTTTGATAGTTTAGACAATGCTCGTGTGTGGGTGAATGGCTTTGTGGGTTGGTATAACGCTGAGCATAAGCATAGTGGGTTAAATTTCGTGACGCCAAACGAGCGTCATACGCTTAAAGATGGTGATATTCTAGCAAGACGTGAGTCGGTGCTTATAAAAGCAAAGCAGGTGAATCCTGCTCGCTGGAATGGTAGAGCGGTGAGAAATTGTTCGCCTGTTGAGCCAACAGCCCTTAATCCTGTGCGTCTGTCTAGGCGGGTTAATGCCACTGAGGTTTTAGTCGCTTAATGTTAAATTGGGTGACAACTATGTTGACAAACACCGAGTTCTAGAAGGCAAGAATAGAGGTGCGGAAGTCAATATAGATATAGGTCATATTAGTAAAGGGACGCCTGCCGCACCACATGTTGGTTGGCAAACACCTGGTAAAAACAACACAGTAGGTCATATTTTTATTAACTCTGTTGATGTAAATCGTTCAAGAGTGAAACTAGATTAAGGGTTTGATTAATTATGTATTATATAGAAGATTTTTTTGATAATATTAATGCTCTCGGTATTTCAGTGATAAAATTTGGTTTTGATGAGAGTGATAAGATATACCAATCTTTATTAAAAGTGTTTTTTTATAAACAATCTCATTGTATAACTAATCATAATAAGTACATTCCTTTAAACAATTTTTTTGATGAAAGTGTGGTAGGTGTTCATCTACCTAATATTTCAAGTAAAAGAAATTTTTTTTACAGAAATTTCCTATAGCGGGAAAATGCTATTTTATGTTTGAAAGAGAAGTAAATCATAATATTATTCTATTTGAAAATTACGAAAACCTAAGGCTAGTACTTGAAAATTCATATAATTTTAATTTTTATATTTTTTCTTCAGAATACAATTTTATTCTAGGTTGGGATACACATGAAGTATTATATGGGGGTGGTTTAGCTAGCAAATGGGTTTCTGATATACAAAAAGAATGGTTAGCTAAATTGTAAAGTTAATAAATAGGCTCAGCACAGAATTTGAAGAAAATAGGGGTCAGCACAGAATTCGGAGAAAATAGCACGCTAAGGAATTTTGTTGACTAGGGCGTGTCCCTAATTCGGAACAAAGTGTTTTTAATAGCCTAAAATGCCTAAATCTGGCAAAACTGCGTTAAATTGTTTGACAATATTCCAATATTATCTGCACAATTTGCCTTGTTTTGCTAGCGATTTAGTCTATTTTTAACCTCCTTATCCAAATAGGGACACACCCTAACATCCTTGTTGGTGCTTGCCTCGGCTCACGCTATGACAACTTGGTTATTCGAGGCTGTTTAACAGGAGATTTTAAACCGTTAGTTAGCCATGCACTTTTATTTGAGTATGAAGATTTGATAGGTCGAGAATCTGTATTTGACCATCCCGTTGCGCTAAACTTTGAAGAAAGAGAAATACTATTTAATGCGTTATATTCAGTGTGTCGGTTAATTGATGTCAGCTATCTATGGCGACCAAATTTAAAGGATGAAGGCGATAACTTTATTGTGGAATTAGCGGTTGCAGGTAATGCTGATTATATTGTCACCAAGAATTTAAAAGACTTTCGTCAAAGCGAACTTGTATTTGATAGCTTTAAAGTGATTACCCCTAAACAATTATTGGAGAACCCAGATGTCCGTTATCACACTTAGAGTCACTGATGATAAACATGAACGCATCAAAAACCTTGCGGTATCTCGCGGGGTGAGTGTTAATAAATTAATCGATGAAGCCATGACTTTAATGATTGCCAAATACGATATTGAAACCCGATTTAAAGCCCGAGCCGCTAAAGGCAATATCAATGCAAGTATTGCACTGTTGGATAAAGTCCTAGAAAAACGTGAAGCTTATGATAAAGCGTTAGACGATGCTTTAACCAAATAATCGCTAATAGGCTAAGGNCCAGTGGATGCGTGATTTTGATGACGTTGCAAAAGAGCATTTAACAACACTAACCCAAGACATCAAAGTTGAAACTGATTTGGACATCTTAAATGCCAAAATTGAGCATTACTTCCCTAAAAAGCATACGCAAAAATTTTAATTTAGCTAAATATCAGTAGTCATATATAATACTCCCCAAAAACTAGACCAAAAAATCATAGCAAATAAGATAGAATAGCCCTTAAGCAAAGAGGTCTATCTAATGACAAAAGTTCGTAAACGTCACAATGCTGAATTTAAAAGTAAAGTTGCTGTTGAAGCAATTAAAGAGCAAAAGACGATCAATGAGTTGACCGCTGAATACGGTGTTCATGCCACCCAAATCAGCAACTGGAAAAAGCAAGCCTTGGCTGTCATACCCAGTGCCTTTAACACCAAACAGCAAACCACTATCGATGAACAGCATCGGCAACTGGGGCAAGTCATTAGCGAGAGAGACTGGCTTAAAAAAAAGTCCTCACAGCTCGCTTAGATTCTCGTAAACAACTGCTAGAGCCTGACAATAAGGATTTCAGTACTCGTAAGCAATGTGAACTACTTGGTATTAACCGCTCAAGCCTGTACTATCAGCCAAAGCCCATCAGTAAGTTTGATATCACCTTGATGAACCTACTTGACGAGCAATATACCAAAACCCCATTTTACGGGGTAAAGCGTATGACTGCTCATTTAAGGCAATTGGGTCATCCAGTAGGGCAAAAGCGAGTTAGGCGATTACTAAGGCAAATGGGACTCGATGCCATCTATCAGCATCCTAACACCAGTAAGCCCAATCCTGAGCATCAAGTTTACCCGTATTTGCTTAGGAATGTACCCATCACCCGATGTAATCAAGTATGGAGTACGGATATCACCTACATCCGCCTGTCTAAGGGCTTTGTGTACTTAATGGCGGTGATTGATTGGTATAGCCGTTATGTTTTAGACTGGTCGCTATCTACCACGCTTGAGGCAGATTTCTGCATTGATACGGTGGGTAAAATACTGCACAATGGGTTACGCTGTGAGATTTTTAATACGGATCAAGGCTCGCAGTTTACCAGTCCAAGATTTACCACGTAACTCATTGATTCGGGCATTGCGGTAAGCATGGACGGTCGTGGCAGGGCATTGGATAATATCTTTGTAGAACGGCTTTGGCGGTCAGTGAAATATGAGTGTGTGTATTTACGCCAGTTTGATACAGTCAGTCAAGCTAGAGCTGGTTTGAAAGACTATTTCGAGTTTTACAATTATGAGCGGTTGCATCAGTCGCTTGATTACCATACCCCTGCACAGGTTTATTTAAACAATAGTTCGGTTAATCCTGTGATTTATCAACCCAATTCTATCTTAATTTTATGATTATTTGGTCTAGACATTGGGGAG
>BMPS01000032.1 GCA_014647715.1 Streptomyces cinereus | reverse complement strand
TTTGTTCGGGTGTTTGATAGTCTTTTAAAAGCTCGTCAAGCAAAACTTCTGTTGAATCTTTCATGTAAAGGTTCCTGTGTAAATCCTTGTGTTAAAATTGGGTTTACACAAAATATTTTACAGTCTCCAATTCACTGATGAAAATATCATCTAGCTTGACTTAATTAGTTAACCGACTGATTAGTTAACTGACTGGGGTGCAAGGATAGTCATCTCTACACGGCGGTTTGGTTCATAGCTTGAGCCAAATTGTGTTGTTTCACCGCGACCAATAGCACTGATACGGTTACCAGAGACGCCACGATTGACTAAGTAATTAGCGACTGCTGATGCACGGCGTTGTGATAATGCTTGGTTTCTACTTGCATCACCTTCTACTGACGCATAACCATTTACTTGAATGTTAGTTTGGTTATAGTCACGTAATGTGGTAGCAACTTTGTCTAACGTATTATAGAAGTTAGGTAGAATAGTAGAATCACCAACGCGGAAAGTTACCGCTTCTGGAATAGACAAGTTAATGTTGTTAGTCACTGGGTCACGTGTTACTGTTACGCCAGAACCTGCGGTTTGTGCACGAAGTTTTGCTTCTTGTTGTTGCATGTAGTAACCAACACCAGCACCTAGTACGCCACCGATTGCCGCATCACGACCGGTTTTTTCACCGCCCGTTGCTTTTGAAATACCCGCCCCTGCGGCTGCACCTAATAGACCACCAATAAGCGCTTTATTGTTCGTGATACCTGTCGTTGTTGTGCCTGTCGCTGTTGGCGTTGTTGCACAACCCGTTAAGATAACACCTGATGCTAAAGTAGCGGCTAATAATTTAGTACGCATAAGTAATCTCCTTTGAATTCCTCTAGTTATAATTGCCACGCATCAACTTGTTATTTTTACCTAAGCTGCGACATAAACAATAAACAGCTGCCAGATAAACCATGATATTGGTAAACCAAACGATTAGGTAAACTCAGTCACTTTGTGATTGAGCTCATTATGCAACAAACTTTTTCTTTATATGTAATGATTTGTCTTAAGGATGTTGTAGGATGGCATAATTTGTTACAAAGTATTTTCAACTATTCCATTATTTATATTATTTATTTTTATATATTAAATAGCCTGTGATTTTTCGAACCCATGATAGATAATTAACCTTTGACTCAAAGTTTATTAAATAACCCATTCATTTTTAACAAAAATTTTTGTCAGTCAACTTCGCTAGGCTGGGTGGCATACAATCAAAAGCCCCACAAGATTTGTGCGTGCTAAGGTATAAAAAATTTATTAGTGAACATTTTTGACGTTTGCTAAACTAACACTTATTTTTACAATTAATGAAGCTAAGTGAATGAAACTAAGTGAATGAAGCTAAGTATTTTTTTCTTATATTTCATCCAAACAAGCGTTGTGGAAGCCAGATATGACAAATAACAATAAACCATCATTGCTCAAAAACACGTTAAATAAACTGCGTAAAACATCATTACCTTTGGCGCAAAACGCCAGCTTAGCGGTGGCGGCAGGCACTATTACCGGCAATTCAGTGCTGTTTAGTCTACCGCTTTGGGCGATGGGCGCAGTAAAAACATTGACGGGTCATGCATTGGCAGATAAATCCGTGTTAAAAATAGCCAATCACTGGATTAACACCAACAATCGTTTGATTGAAAATATCCTGCCCGATATTGATTTTCGCGTCAACCTGCCTGATGACTTGTCGGTCAATGGCAAATATTTTTTGCTGAGCAATCACCAATCTTGGGTTGATACGACTGTCATTCAATATATCAGTGAAAACCGACTACCATTAACGCGATTTTTTGCCAAATACGAGCTACTGTATATCCCAATTGTGGGGCAAGCCTTTTATTTTTTAGACTTTCCGATGATGAAACGCTACTCGAAAACAGCGATTGCTAAAAATCCAGCGCTAGAAGACCGCGATATCATCGAAGCCAAACGCGCTTGTCAAAACTTACTCGACAAACCTTTTACCCTACTTAACTTTATCGAAGGCACGCGGTTTACCCAAAAAAAACATGACTTGCAACAATCGCCGTATCAACATTTGCTAAAACCCAAAGCGGGCGGCATTGCACTTGCATTGGGTGCGTTGGGTGATGATCTAGACGCGGTGCTTGACATGACGATTGTGTATCCTGACGGTGTTCCTACCTATCAGGATTTATGGAAAGGTAATATCAAACGCATCGGAGTGGATATTCAAAAAATTGCATTGCCAGATGACTTGCTACAGCGGCTCATGGATGGCAAATACCAACAGGATGAACAAACCAAAATAGATATGTACCGTTGGCTTGATGGCTTGTGGCAGCAAAAAGACCAACGTATCCAAGCCATGCTCGATGATTTTACCCGTCATCCCTAACGGCACATGACTAGTAACATATCACTAGTGACCCTACTAGTTAAAAACTCAGGTAAGCCATGCGATATATGACTTACCTAACTTGTCCTAATTCACATTTTTTGCGGTATTGACCCCATTTTGAGCACTTTTTTATGCCAACTGCTAATTTAGACCCAAAGCCCAATCCAATGCTAAGCTCGAATATTAGCCAACCGCTCACTGCCCACCCTGCCAAACCCAGTCGTTGGCAGTTAGCCTACGATACCATCATGATGGTTGCCATCGTGTTGGACTTGCTGCTTATGGGGTTTGACGCTTTGATGCTAAGTAGCTTTATGGCAAAAATAGCAAATTGGCTGGGGTTTTTTGACAGTATCATCAGTTATCAGCAAGGATGGCACGAGCCGCTCAAAATCGCAGGGGGTTTGTTTACCATCTTTTTGATAGCCGAGCTTGTGGTTCGCTGGTTGATTGCCATCGCCCAAAAACGCTATTACCGCTGGTTTTTCTTTCCATTCGTGCATTGGTATGAGGTGTTGGGCTGTGCACCGCAGCTGCGCGCATTACGACTGCTGCGCGTTGGCGTGATTGGTTATCGTCTGCATGAACTGGGCTACAAAGTTTTGCCCGCCAGTTGGCTTGCGACAATCAAATTTTATTACCAAATGATTATGGAAGAGATTTCTGATCGGGTGATTTTAACCGCGATTGACAATATCCGCACCGAAATAAGCAACACCGATGGGCATTTGGTCAAAAACATCATCGACAAGCATCGGGATGACATACAAAAGGTCATTGTCGAAGTGCTGCAGCAAGAAGCCACACCGTTATTACAATCCACGCCCGCCCACCCTGCCATCTTTGCCAAACCATTGGCAGAACAGGTGGGCATTGCCATTCAGCAAGCGCTAACCGATACGCCCGAGCTGCATCGCATATTACGCTTGATACCGATTGCCGGTAGTCTGATAGAAAACCAAATGCACAGCATCGGGCAACACATTGGGGAGAATCTAACCTTAAGCTTGACCACCAACCTTACCAAACCGCAAACGCTCACGCTGATGTATGAAGAAATCGCCAAAAGCTTGGTGCAAATTGACGTCACTAGCCCTGCGCTAGAAAAATTAATTAGCGATATTATTGATGATAGTTTGACGTCACTTGCCAACCAAGTTCGCATTCAACAATGGAAGCACCAAATACGCTGATTCAATCCACCAATTTGGCTGGCAGCTAACGGCTGTGCAACGCTTTTTTTATCGCCCTAATACAGCTTTGGTTGCCAAACAATAAATAGCGCGGTGAATGGTTGTTGTTTTAAATAATACTTGCTAATATGCGGTATGAATCGATTTTGATGTATAAAAAGTTATTATAAAAAGGTTTTTCATGACACAGCCCGCTGCCCTTGACTTGACCCAAGATAGTTCATCACAAAACTTACAAAGCCTTAACGTATCCGAGCAGGATGCACCGCAAAGTCAGCAGCCAGCCAACCCATTACCCACCGACCCTGTAGCCACTAGCGTGAAACTTACGGGCAGACTCCTAAACTTTACCCGCCTAAATATTGAAGGCAATGATATCAAAGTAATTTTGACAAAGATTGCACAAAAGCTAGGTCGTCAACGCCAGTCCAACCTACCGGTGATTGTCAGCTGTCATCACCCGTTAAATTTAGCGCAGCTTTGGGGCGGCTTATGGGCACTAGGGTTACAGCCGATTGGGTTGGTCACAGGCGCCAATGACGCCCAAGCCAATGAGCTTCGCATTGCCATTTTTCCAGCAGATGGGCAGCGCATTGACGGCAAAGCACCAAAAAATGTGGCGACGGGTAGTGAGCGAAAATCAGACAGCACAAAAAGCAACCCATCCTCTCAACACGTGACGCAGCTCCCTACCCAATCGCCCGCATCCGACAGTCAAGCGACCAAACGACAAAATCAAACCGCTAATGATATCGCAGCCAATAATACCGCAAGCAATGAGACCACAATCAATGAGACCGCAGCTGCACCTGAAAAATTTGTCGCCTCACCGCATCACCAATCGCAGCCTGAAGGCGATTTGGTGCATACTCAAATGCTGCGCTCCGGTCAAAGTATCAACCATGTTGGCGGTGACGTGATTTTGACCAAAGGCATCAATGCCGGCGCGGAAGCGATTACCGATTATAGCTTACACGTGTATGGAAAAGCCGAAGGGCGATTGGTCGCAGGGGCGACGGGCGACACCAACGCTAAAATATTCTGTTTACGTTTTAACCCGTCACTGGTATCAGTTGCGGGCACTTATTGCCTAAAAGAAAATATTCCCATTGAGTATTTGGATAAAGCGGTACAAGTCAGCTACCTTGATGGTCAAGGGTTGGTCTTTGAATTGATGGAATGATAGTCACCCAAACAACCCTATACCATAATCTATGCAAAAATCGCCAATCTCTCGATTAACTTCGAAAAGTTTTTTATGCTAAACTAGTCCAATTAACCAAATTTGGGCTAACTAAAATTTAAGCCTTAACTTTTAACGATTTACGTTAATTTATATCCATATTTTTCAAACCAGTTTAGCGTGAATGTGTGTATGGCTTGATGATTAACCAATACAGCCTCACTGACACCGTGCTATGAATAGGAGTATGCCAAAGTGGCAAAAATCGTTGTTGTAACTTCAGGAAAAGGCGGGGTAGGCAAAACCACCACTAGCGCCTCTTTCGCTACAGGTCTAGCCCTTCGCGGCTTTAAAACTGTGGTGATTGACTTTGACGTGGGTCTTAGAAATCTTGACCTTATTATGGGCTGCGAAAACCGTATCGTGTATGACTTTGTTGATGTTATCTCAGGGAACGCGCGCCTGTCACAAGCTTTGGTAAAAGACAAACAGCTCAATAATTTGTTTATCTTACCTGCCAGCCAAACCCGCGACAAAGACGCCTTGACAGATGAAGGAGTCGCCGAAGTCATTAATGAGTTAGCCAAACAATTTGACTACATCGTGTGTGACTCGCCCGCTGGTATCGAGCGCGGTGCCCAGCTAGCTATGTACCATGCCGATGAAGCCATCATCGTGACCAACCCAGAAATCTCGTCGGTGCGTGACTCAGACCGTATCATCGGTATTTTGCAAAGCCGTACTAAAAAAGTTGAAGAAGGTACAGGCGTGGTACGTGAGCACTTGGTCATCAACCGCTACAACGCTGAGCGTGCTGAGCGCGGCGAGATGATGGATATCAACAGCATCTCTAATGATATCCTAAAAGTGCCGCTACTTGGCGTGATTCCTGAAAGCAATAGCGTACTTGAGGCATCAAACCAAGGTGTGCCTGTGGTGCTAGATCAAAATTCAAAAGCCGGTCAAACTTATGATGACATGGTCGCTCGTTTCTTAGGGGAAGAACGTCCCTATCGCCATATCGAGGTGAAGAAGAAAAGCTTCCTGCAACGCTGGTTTGGAGGTTAGGCTATGGGATTTTGGAGTAATTTATTTGGTGGTGAGCAAAAGTCAAACAGTGCCAATACTGCCGCAGAGCGCCTAAAGGTCATCGTTGCCAGCGAAAACCGCTTGCACAATCGGTTAACCCCAGAGCGTATTGAAAAAATGAAACGTGAGATTTTGGCAGTGGTCAATACCTATGTATCGGGTGTCAACATTGATGACGTCAATATTCAACATCACAATGAAGCGAATATGGAAGTGTTGGAGATGAATATCAGCTTGCCTGATAGTACACGCCAATAATTCATGTTGCGCTTAATCTAGATTGTTTTTAATCTAGGCTGCATTTAAAAAATTGTGACTAAAAAGCCCATGATGACATGGGCTTTTTTATACTATGGGCTGACTTAACGCATACGGCGAATCAAATGGTCTTTTTGGATAAATTGGTGATACAGCGCGCCGATGATGTGCAAGGCCGTGAAAATTAGCAGCAATGTCCACAACAGATTTTTATGAATTTTTTCTAACGTGCCTGCCAAATCACTGTTTTCACTGACAAAGGCTGGGATATCAAACAGCCCAAACATACTCACCCCTTCCCCATCAAACATGACAGAAAACCAGCCCGCCAAAGGCATGGCAAGCAAAATCAAGTACAGTGCCAAATGGGTTAAATGCGATAGTTTATTTTGCCATTTTGGCATCGGTACATCGGCGGGGGCTTTGGTGACAAAACGGTTGATAATACGACCTACTGTCCAAAATAACACACTGAGTCCAAACGCTTTATGCAAATCAAAATAGGTAAAGTCAGTTGCATCTTCATTCAGCTCAATCATTGCCCAAGTCGCAATCAGCAATACCACACTAATCCAATGGAAAATACGTGACGATAGCGACCATTTGTTGATACCGTGTGGGGCAATCGGCTGTGGCGCTTCATTTGCAGGAAATAATGCCATAATGAATTTTACCTTATCATGATTTGTTTTGGGTTATTCTAGCAATGTTTGGGCAAAATAAAAGTAACAGACTGTTGGCAAAATAGCATAAAGGCGGACTGCGTCTAACTATCTAAATCCACCAAGAAATGCGAGAGCTTGTCCAAATCTGGCACCACACACAACTCACCTGCCAACATGACTGGCTGAAAAATATAGTCCTGCTGTAAGCTATAGTCTGCCAAATTCGGTGCGCGTGAACTCTCGACGAGCTCATCTTTTGGCGCGTTTAAGGCGGCTAATAAGTCAGGGTAGTAAGTCGCTAATTCAGCTTGGTAAGTGGCGTCATCAGCGTCTTTGAGATCAGCAATACGCACAGAATGAAAAGTCACTTCGCCATGAATCTGCAAGGCAATCCGATGGATATCGGTGACGCTTTCTAACACCACTAAGTGGGTGGGCTTATCATCTTTTGGCAACAAGTGATACACCGGCACTTCTTGACCGCGCCAAAGATAATTCCAGATGCGCTCATCATAGTTATCAATGCTCAAAATCAAAGCTTGCGGCACAATCCAGTCAGGCGAACTGCTAGAAGGAATTCGAGCAATGGTTAATTGACCTGTGGTGATACTTAGGACGCCTACATCCTCATCTTGCTTAAAATAACGGTTTAAATCGTTTGCCATAGCCTGCTCATTTACTGATTAATAAGAAATTTAGGGGTCGCTGCTAGCCTGCCGTATTAGCCACACAAGGCGATTAGCTGCTGAGCTAACTGCTTAGGGGTGCCAACAAAAGTGACTTGGTTGCTTTCAATCATGCTTTGTGGTTGGCTTGCGCAGGTGCTACTGTCAGGGGATTGCGCCCAAATAATGCTGCCATTTTTTTTGACCGTCGCTGCCACATCACTGCCATCATTGCCCATACCAGAGAACACAATAGTGATTAAATTATTGCCAAACGCTTCACTGCAGTTACGCATGACGTCACTGATTGGCGGTTTGTAACTGCCTTGCCAAGGTTTACGCTGCAAAATCACCCGTCCATTGGAATCACACACCACGCTGTGTTCAATCGGTAAAATCAAACAACGTCCTGTCAATAATTGCTGGGTATTGCTCACTATGTCACAGCGCCACTCATTGTGACGATTTAAAATTCTTGGCAAGGTGTTTAGCGTTTTTTGGTTAAAGTGCTGCGCTAGTAGCAGCGCCACTGGCAAATCTTTGGGCAAATTATCTAAAAATTCCTTAATGGCGAGCGGTCCGCCCATCGATGCCGCGAGCAACACCACATATTTCCACGGTTTGATTTCACTTTTGGCAGCATCATAGGGCTCTAACAAATCGCTACGTTCTAGCATGCTGGCAATTTTTCGCTTGAGTTGGCGTTGCCATTTGGCATATAACAGACTTTCATTGATATAAGGCGCAGTGACAAAGCCCAGTAGCACAACCTTAGTCAAATTGACATTCTGTTGTTTTTCAACATTTTGAATGACGGCGTAATCGTCTGGGGTATCGACTAGCCACACATCAACTTTTTGCTGAAAATGTTTTTCGAACAGCTGTGATGCTGCCAAGCATGCCACGATTTCAAATCCCCAAGAACGAATGGTATCGCTAAAGGCGAGCCGTTGCTGATTTTCCTCAGCAACGATAAAAAATCGCAGCGGTGGGTACTTTGACAGCATGAATGATTGTATCCTTTACCTGGCCAGTCGGCTTAGTCAGTTTTTGCTTGTTGGGTAAAGCGCGCTAACGTGTCTAACAGCATTTGTTCTTGGAATGGTTTACCCATGTATTCATTCACCCCGATATCAAACGCGCGTTCACGGTGTTTTTCGCCGGTACGCGATGTAATCATGACAATAGGAATATGCTGGAGCCGTGAATTATGGCGAATATGGTTGGCCACTTCAAAGCCGTCCATACGTGGCATCTCAATATCCAATACAATGACTTCAGGTAGCATTTCTTGCAGTTTTTCTAGCGCATCAATACCATCTGTTGCCACTTGGGCCTCATAGCCGTGACGTTCTAGTAAGCGCGAGGTGACTTTGCGCACGGTTACTGAGTCATCCACAATCAATACCAGCGGTTTGTGCGCTCGTTTGGCCGCTTTATTGGCTTTTTGCAGCTCGACTTTGGTAATGTTGCTGACATTACGCATCAATGCCACCAAGTCAAGAATGAGCATGACCGAGCCATCACCCATGATGGTGGCAGAAGAAATTCCATCGATATGGGAGAGCTGACGACCGAGCGGTTTGACGACCACTTCAATACGAGAGCCTGCAATCATATCCACTTGTAGCGCCATGCGCTGACCTAAGTCAGTACGAATAATAATCACTGGCACACTGCTTGACTGGTGCGCTAGTGCATCCACCGGGTCGCTGCCATACAAAATCTGATTAAGATAGCGCAAACGATAGGCTTGTCCATCGATATTGATAATATCGGCATTCGTGGTATAAAAATTAGCAATCGCATCGATATTGACCCGCATCACACGTTCAATTTGCACCAATGGTACAGCAAAGTATTTATCCCCTGCCCTCACCATCAAGGCATCAGACACCGCAACTGTCAATGGTAGACGCATGGTAAAGCGTGAGCCTCTGCCAGGCTCAGAGTCGACGGTTACTACCCCTCCTAACTGCTTGACTTCGCTTTGTACCACGTCCATACCGACACCACGACCCGAGATTTGTGATACGGATTTGGCGGTGGATAGACCCGCGTTAAAGATATATTGCATGATATCCAGTGTCTTTAGACTGGTATCTTTGGCAGAAATCAAGCCTTGCTCAATCGCTTTTTCGCGTACGGCATTGACATTAATACCGCGTCCATCATCGGTTAAGTTGATAACGATTTCACCGCCTTCACGCAGCACTTCAAGCGTGATTAAGCCTGTTCTTGATTTACCACTTTCAATACGTTCTTGCGATTTTTCAATACCATGGTCAACGGCGTTACGTAGCATATGCTCAAGCGGCGAGGTAATACGCTCAAGGATATTACGGTCAATTTCACCTTCATCGTTTAAGATTCGCAGTTCAACAGATTTACCCAGTTCGGTTGCTATTTGACGGACGACCCGTTGCAGACGTGGCGTGATACGCGAGAATGGCACAGTACGTGAATCCATCAACCCCTCTTGCAAATCGGACTGGGTGCGTGATAACTGCAGTAGCAAGTTTTCGGTTTCACGGGTTTTATCGAGCATGGTCGTTTTGATGTCTAACAAGTCCGATGCCGATTCTGAGAGCGATTTTGACAATTGGTTGAGCGATGAGTATTGGTCCATCTCTAACGGGTCAAAGTCACTTTCTAACGCATGCTCATCACCGATTTGTGACAAGATTTGAATCTCAAGCTCTGTTTCCATACGGCGTAGCTGATCTGCTAGACGCTGTACAGTTGCGCCCATCTCTTCGATATTGTTCGATAGACTTGATATACCCATCTCGATTCGCGAGCGGTTAATCGCGGACTCACCTGATAGGTTAATCATGCGCTCCATAGCACTTGCAGAAATTCTAAGCGTCTCAGCATGAAGGTTCGATTGATCTTGCTCAGATTCAAAGTTACCCGTCATCAGCGGCATGACGCTTAGGTCGCGCTGTTTGACTTCTAACGTGTCTTGTCCCAAACTACTGCGATAGATATCAATTTGCTCAATTTGGCTGGCTAGGTTAGCATTGGGGATTTCTTTTAAGCTATCAGGTTTTTGCGAGAATTGTTGCAGCGCGGCAACCAACGCCACCGGCGTTTGTGGGTTAAATTTATTTTCTAATACATAAATCGCACTTGCTAACCAGTCATGACACACCGCCAATAGGTTGCCAATCATACGCGTCGCAGGTTTGCGGCGGCTGCCTAGCTCTTCGTAGATGGTTTCCATTTCGTGAGCCAACGTGGCAATCCCTTCAGCTCCGACCATTCTTGCGCCACCTTTGATGGTGTGCAATTCACGTTGCAAGGCTTGTAAGGCTGCAAGATCACTGTTATTACTACGGAATTCTTGTAGATGCTGGCTGCTGCTATCGATCAGTTCTTTGGCTTCTTCAAGATACACTTTTAGGATATCTTCGTCAGGCTCTTGACCTTTCCAAGTCTCTAAACGACGCTCTTCAAAGTTGTTAATAATTTCTTCGATGTAGAGTGGATCATTTTTTGCAATCGCGCTATCACCCTCTTGGGCAAATTGTTTTTGCTCCATCAACTCTTCAGGATTGGCTTCAACAATCATCGGCACTGCAAATACCAAGTCTCGACTTTGCACTGTACCAGCGATAACCTCATCAATTTGCTGGGCAAAGTCGCTGGCTTTGAAGGAGCGACTAAATTGTCGAACTTGCTTGAGCTGCGAGGCAATGGTTTCATGCAGCTTTTGCACCAATGAAGCGGTATCGGCATCACTCGCTAAAATACCTTTATCAATGGCATCATACACTTGCTCACCACGTAGCGCCATCTCGGCAATACTCGATACCCCGATTAGCTCTGCACCTCCTTTTAAGATGTGCATATAATTAGCTAGTTCTTTGACCACCTCTAAATTGCTAAGGTTATTGAGCCATTGGTTGTAGTAATTTTGTACATCGGGCTGAACGGTTTGCACTTCATCCAAGAAAATTTGCAATAGTTCATCATCGGTAGCAACTGGTTGGTACTCGATAGCATCCATCTCAGCTTGGTACTGACTTTTTGCCAATAATTTTCTTAAAGTTTCAATCGCCTCTTCATTGATATTGACGCGCAGTCCTGCTGCAATGGCGTCAAACATATTGATGAGCTGATTGTGTAAGCCCATTAAGCCATCATAAATGTCTTCGTTTTTGGCAAATTGCGGATAATCAGCGAGTTTTTTATAGGCAAACTGTAAGGTGCTTGGAATGATAAAATAGCTCAAACCTTCAGTCGCTTGTGCAAGCCTTGACGCTTGCTGTTCAAGCTGCTCGGCATAGGCACTAACTTGTTCACTCTCACCAGCAAACCTAGCCTGTGCTTGCTGATCGGCATCGAGTAAGTCATCAATCCCAAGCGCTATCAGGTCTTTGACCGTCAGTTTTGTGCTTTCATAAGATTCGGTATTGGCGTCTGTCAAACGCTCAATCAAGTCGGCAACAATGTCAGTGTTATCTTCTATAACCGTCACATCATGATGGATTTTATGCTCATCAATGTAGGTTCGCAGTAGATCTGTGGCCTCTTGCAGGGTCAATAACTGGCGAGCCGTCAGTGGCATTTCATTATGTAATAAGTCGCCCAGTGCTTCTTCTACCGCAGCGCTTAAGCGATAAATATTGTTTAGTTCAATCAGCGCTGCGCCACCACGCAAGGTATGGAATGCGCGTAATATGGCATCAGGCACATGCGTTGCAGGCTCACCCAAATGGTGGGTGATAAAGTTATCAATATTGACCAATAACTCGTCTGCTTCTTCAATAAATACGTCATCAGCGACATCCATTTCACTACTGATGTCACTAATGCCACTGACATCCTGTAGCGCTTGCGTTTGTGCGGTGGCGTGACCAGACGAGAGTTCCGCATCTGTGTGTGACGCACTCGGCGAGTCAGCCCCCTGCCCCATAAAGGCGGACAAGACTTGAGGGTAGCTAAAGCTGTCGCCATGTTTTTTGGCATAGCTATTAGCAACGGCTTGCCACAATTGAATCACTGCAGGATAATCTGTACGATTTTGGGCAAAAATCGTGATGAGCCCAGCAAATGCCTCAATGACATCACTAACTAGACGTAAAACCCCGTCATCAACCGCTATGGTATGATCGAGCACGCGATTGAGCATGTTTTCAATCGACCAAGCAAGCTCGCCTAGCTGATTGGCGCCAACCATGCGACCTGAACCTTTTAAGGTATGAAAACCTCGGCGAATTTCTTTTAAGGTATCAAAATCATCGGGCTTAGCTTGCCAAGCTTGGTTAAGCGGGGCAATCGTTTCAATCACTTCATTGGCTTCTTCGATATAAATTTCTTGAATATCGGCATCGCTGACCGCATCTGTGACCGTCGTTAACTGTTCATATTCGCAAGCCACCACCTCAGGTAAGGCATGAATATCCCCTGTAGTTGATGGCGCAGTGTCGCTGGCAACCTCAATGCCTTGAGCCATATTATCACTGTCTTCAGCCACACTAGCACTGACTGGTACAAGGCTATCTAAGCCATTGGTTTCTGGCAGACCTGTGTTAATCGGCTGCTGCTGTAATAGATTAGTCGCTTGCAACACGGTAACCGCAGGGTCAATACTAGGCGCCCGCCGCTGCTGAAAATCTTCAACCAATATCGGCAGTTTGCGATGGGTATCTTTGATAAAGCCCACTAACGCATCACTAACCGCTAAAGTGCCATCTAGCACACGGTTGAGCATGTTTTCTACTGCCCAGCACATCTCACCAATTTGATGAGCGCCGACCATACGACCTGAGCCTTTTAAAGTATGAAAACCTCGGCGGATATCTTTGAGCGCGACTAATTCATGAGTATCCACTTCCCATACGGGAATTTTCTCACCCAACTCAGCGAGGACTTCTTGCGCCTCTTCAATGAAAATATCTCGGATATCTTCATCCATACTATAGTCATCCGCTTTGAGGGCTTGCCTTGCAGCCGCCAGCGCTTGCGATTCTTGCACGCCAGTCGTTTGAGTAATAGGCGTTTGCGTGACAGCCATTTGCGTGTTAGGCGCTTCTGAAGCCGTAGCTAGCGCTTGTGTTGGTGCTTTCATATCACTGGCAATACGTTCGCCTTCATCATCGTAAATCACCGTATCTCTGTCAAAGTGCTTGATGGGTGCTACCACTTCAGCGGCGGTTAATGGCGTTTCGATTAAGCGATTAAGCAGTAAATTGGCACGGTTGAGCTGTGTTTGGGTTTGATCCAAAAATTCTTCGTTGACAGACTGGTTGGATAAATAATCCAAAAATAGCTCAAAGCGGGCAATCATGTCGGCGATGGCATCACTGGCTTCCCAGCTTAAGACGTGTACCGAATTTTTATGGATACGGCTAAATAATAAGCGAATTTGTTCGACCAATTCTTTGGGACGTGTTAAACCTAATGCCCCAAAAACCTGAATGGTGGCAATTAATTCGTCATTGACTGTTAACTTATTTAAATCACGGGTTTGGATATATTGATTAAACGACCGCTTGATATTTTCAACATGCACGCGCGTTTGCCGCACCGCTTCATTATGTGGATTGCTGGCATAGGCAAAATGCTGTAAGCCAATTTGGCTATCAAGGGTTTCAACCGTTGACAACAACTGGCTATAAAAATCTTGCAGCTGGCGTTCTACCTGCCAACTGAGTGATGACGCCATAAAGGTATCTTGCGTCATCAAGCGCACATCATCGATAATTTGCGCCATTTGGTTTTCATAAAACACCCAACCGCGATTTGCCAAACTATTTTTGACCGATTCAAGCAGCGGCAAAATGGCGAGCGGCTCATGCACTTGATAAATAATTTTTTCAAGTTTTTCTAATACTTGACTAAATAAATTATCAAGCGCGTCACTACTATTGATATCTAAGCTTGATAGCAGGGCTTTAGCGTCATGCGATTTATGGGTTAACGCATTGAGCGCTAATAACACATCAACCGCTAGACGAGACACGGTAATATCAGGGGTGAGAGTCAAATCATGCGTCAGCATCAATGACAGACTGTTTAATAGCGAAGCATAAGCGGTTGGTGCAGGCTGCTCATTAATGGTTAGGTTATTGCACCACACTGCGACCAATTGCCAAAATTGACGCCAAGCAGGATTGATGGCAGCCTGGGATAAATAGCCAGCAACCTTGCTCAGCGCATCTAAATGGTTACTGTCGTTGGTCGCGTTTTGTAGTAGTTGCAAACTGGTATAACGCCAAACTTTAAGTAATTCATCGGCTTGGGCACTGTCCCATGAATGTTTGATGTCTGGCGTGGGTAATTGGCTTAAAAATAATAAAGTATTGTCTGTGGCAGCTTGGATGGGCTCATAAGATGACGCTATGCCAAGCAATTGCTCAAAATAAGCGATTCGGTCATTGACCCAATCGGTATGAATCTGCTGTTTAGCTTGTACTTGTTCAATGTCAAATTGCAACAACCTCACCGCATGGCTGATTTGACTAAAATACTGCGGGGATAAAGTTTCTTGCTGAATGGCGATAGTAGTTTTATCAAGCGTTTTCGCCAATTTTGATAAGACTGGCTGGTTAGCAAGCGCGAGCGCACCGGTGATTTGGTGCAAATGTTGACCGATTAACTGCCACGCTGGCTGCGCGTCATGTCGTTGTAGCAACTGGTTAAGTTCACCAAATACGTCTTTTAAAACAGGCATCAACCAGTCTAAGGCGATCAAATTACGTTGTTTACTCATACCATATTCCTAGG
This sequence comes from Streptomyces cinereus, assembly GCA_014647715.1. Taxonomy (GTDB): domain Bacteria; phylum Pseudomonadota; class Gammaproteobacteria; order Pseudomonadales; family Moraxellaceae; genus Faucicola; species Faucicola cinerea. The sequence goes on along the minus strand of BMPS01000032.1, from coordinate 3,822 downwards.
ACAACGACTGTCAAAAACGATGACGATTTTTCTCGATTTTAAGGTAGCTGTAACGCAGTCGTTTATTAATTTTTTATATCACTTAAAATAACTTACCCGCTGTCTGGCGTCAACTCAGGTTGATACCTTTTATAAGTTATAATGTTCACCCATTCGCGCTGCGATATTTGCCACTGCTTTGAGCCAATCTAGGACAACCGTTTTGCAATCAAATAACGCACGATATCGCGCTACTCAAATTGCCGAAAATCGATTAACACATTGTTGCGGGCAACCAGTTGGCGTTGACCTGCTTCTAAAGGAATCGATTGCTGCGCATCTACCAAATTTTTGCTAAAAAAATGCCATTGCGATTTTATCGTAGGTATTAGCGAAAATTTATCCCTGCCAACGTCTTTAAGCTGGTGATTAAAACCACAGCGTACAACCCCTGATCTAACACACATAAGAGCTAACACGCATAAAAAGAAAGGTGGTTAAAACCACCCCTTACTTTTAGCTAACTGTTGAGTACTAAGCCTAATTAGCCATCAATCATTACCCATTAAGCATGTGCTAAAGCATCATCTGGCAATTTAAAGCCCGATACTGATTCTTGCAGCGCTGCCGCCATTTCATTAAGCTGACCGATTGAACGAGCGGTTGCCATGGTACCTGATGTGGTTTGCGAGGTAATATCTTGAATGATGTTCATGGTATTTGAAATATGACCCGCTGAGGCCGCCTGCAGACGCGCCGCATTTGAGATACTCTGAATCAATGATGCCAAGTTATTAGATACAGTTTGTACTTCTTCAAGCGCCTCACCCGCATCTTTTGCAAGTTTCGCACCGCGTACAACTTCTGCCGTGGTTGATTCCATCGACATCACGGCTTCGTTCGTATCTGCCTGAATGGTTTTAACCAGTGTTTCAATCTGTTTGGTCGCTGTGGCTGAACGTTCTGCTAGGCGCTGTACCTCGTCAGCAACAACCGCAAAACCACGACCTGCTTCACCCGCCATCGATGCCTGAATCGCCGCATTCAACGCCAGGATGTTGGTTTGGTCAGCAATGTCATTAATCAGTCCAACGATATCGCCAATCTCTTGCGATGATTCACCGAGGCGCTTAATACGTTTTGAGGTTTCTTGAATCTGGTCACGAATGGTATTCATACCATCGATGGTACGTTGTACCACTTCTGCCCCGTTATAGGCAATCGCAACCGAACGGTCCGCAACCGCAGCAGATTCGGCGGCATTTGAAGATACTTGGTCAATAGACACCGCCATCTCATTAATCGCTGCAGAGGCTCCCGCAATCTCTTGCGCTTGGCTTTCAGAGGCTTGGGCTAGTTCAACTGCCGTTGCCTGGGTTTGGTCAGAGGCGCGAGCGACTCGCTCTGCGGTGACATTAATCGCAGAAACCAGTTGACGCAATTGGTCAATCGCAAAGTTGACCGAGTCTGCAATCGCACCTGTAAAGTCTTCTGATACCGTTGCGTTCACGGTCAAGTCACCTTCCGCCAAGTCACCTAACTCATCAAGCAAACGCAAAATCGCCATTTGGTTACGTTCGTTTTCTTCTTGGATTCTGCGGGCACGTTCAGATTCAACCTCCATCTCATGACGCTGACGCAGCGTTTCACGTTCACGTTCTACCATTTCGCGATGGGTTTTGGCACTAATCTGGCGGGTCAAAAAGTAAATCGCCCCAATTACGCCTAATACAATCAAAATAGAGGGCAACCAAATGGTCAAAAAATTATGGGCAACACTATTCTGTTGACGTACCAAAATCATCAATTGGTAGAGTCGATAAATAAATGCCAAACTAGCAACACCACCACAGATACTTGCCCAAATAATCCAGTTGATTGAGTCCCCTCTATTCAAACGATAATTACTCTTGCTAGGCCCGACCGCGACAGGGGAGTTGGTATTGGTACTTAGGGTCGAAGTTTTAGTATCCATGATATGGTAAACCCTCAATTGTTTTAATGAGTTAGAAAATTAGGTTATAACGCTGCTTCTAAATAACGCGTGTCTTGCGCCAATAAGCTTGGCATAAACACATACCAAATCTGCTCGTTTTGTCTAAAACGACCATGCGTATACTGCGCGAGCGGCGAATCGTTCGGCATCTCGATAGGCTGATATTGCCCACGACTAAAGGTTTGGATACCCAATACCTCATCAACTTGTAAGCCACTAAATAGCTTGGGTTGATCAATCACCAAAATCTTTTGATTGCCTGATTGGTAATTTAAGCCTGATGGATGTAAACCTAAGAAGTTCGACAAATTGGTAATCGGTAATAACCGTCCCCGAACATTGGCAATCCCTAGCAGCCAAGGTTTTGACAAAGGCACCGAGGTATAGGCAGGCAAAGATAGTACCTCAGCCACATCACCGAGAGGGGCTACCAAGTGGTAACCACCTAACGAAAACGCGACCCCTAGCCACTGATTTCTTTGGTCAAAGTGGGTACCTTTTTGTCGTTTGATACCGCGGTTAGCGAGTCGTAAAAGCTCGATAAAGCCGTTTGAGGACACGAAACCTACTCCATCACGGCGCAGATTACAGTGATTAAGGCTTCTTCTGTAATCGGCTTGCTGAGATAATCCCGTGCGCCTTGGCGCTTGCCCCAGACGCGGTCAGCTTCTTGATTTTTAGTACTGATGATGATGACAGGGATATGACTGGTTTTTGGGTCACGGGTAAGTTTGCGGGTTGCTTGGAAGCCGTTCATCTCTGGCATGACCACATCCATCAAAATCACATCGGGGAAAAACTCATTGGCTTTTTGAATTCCATCCTCGCCTGTATGCGCTTCAATGACTTCGTGCTGATGACGAGTCAAAATATCTCGAAATTTTGCCATTTCTGATGGTGAATCATCAACTACTAAGATTTTGGCCATACACTTACCCTTTTACCTAATTATTGATTGCATTAATATTTTACTGTTTTGTATGTCGGTGGGAATAAAAACCCAACAGCACAACGGTTAAACTAAACACGCATCCCAAATCTACGTCTAGCTAGGTTGCAATCTGGGCTTATATTTCAGTCATATCGAGTGATTGCAGACTTTAGGGGTTAACAACAGTTGCAAGCAATGGCATGCTGTTTAGCTTCAACCTAGCGCATGAAGAAGCACAGCGCATTAAGACGCAGGACGATGACGCTCAATGGCGTCAAATAGCTCTTCTTTACTAAATGGTTTGGTCAAGTACTCATCTGAGCCGACGATACGGCCGCGCGCTTTATCAAACAAGCCATCTTTTGATGACAGCATAATCACGGGCGTGGCAGCAAAATCTGCGTTGTTTTTGATTAGTGAACAAGTCTGATAACCGTCGAGGCGTGGCATCATGATATCGACAAAAATTAAATCTGGGTTGGTATCCGCAATTTTTGCCAACGCATCAAAGCCATCAACGGCAGTAGTCACCTCACAGCCTGCTTTGGCAAGTAACGTCTCTGCGGTACGACGAATGGTTTTTGAATCGTCAATAATCATGACTTTTAGGCCTTCAAAATTTGCATCCATAATATTTTCCTAATGGTTGTTTCGCTATGATTTTGCTACCCATTGTCCTATAGCGATTGCTCAAAACTTTAAGTTATAGGCGTTGGGGCAACTATCAAGTGATGCCTCAACCCTCAAAAGCAACTGGTACAATTTTTGACAATTAAACAAAGCTATTCTAACCCCACTCTCAACACTTTTAGAGGGGGTTGAAACAAAAAAGGCATGAACTTAAACTTTAATCAATGACCAAAAAGATTAGAGGATAAGCCATGCCCATTGATGAATTTATCATTAAAATCTATCT
>BMPS01000031.1 GCA_014647715.1 Streptomyces cinereus | reverse complement strand
CTTGAAGTCATCCATAGTCTTCATGCTATTGACCATTTGCATGGCTAAATCGTTTAATTTGTTGTCTGTCATTGCTTATTCTCCTTGTTGGATTATAAGCAGTTACACACTTTCGGGGAAAGTCTCAGATAAACGCACAGGATTAAGGGCTGTTGGCTCAACAGGCGAACAATTTCTCACCGCTCTACCATTCCAGCGAGCAGGATTCACCTGCTTTGCCATCACAAGCACCGACTCACGTCTTGCTAGAATATCACCATCTTTAAGCGTATGACGCTCGTTTGGCGTCACGAAATTTAACCCACTATGCTTATGCTCAGCGTTATACCAATGGACAAAGCCATTCACCCATACCCGAGCATTGTCTAAACTATCAAAGCCATGCTCAGTGTAGTGGTCAACTAATATTAGACAGTATCTAAGAGATTTTCACTAAAAAATTGCTTTTCTTTCTCGACTGGTGTTAAATAATTATTAAAACTATGGGGTCTAATTTGGCTATAGTAACCGATTATATAACTTGCCACATCAATTCTTGCTTGAGCTAAATCATCATAGCCATTTAATGGCATCCACTCTGTCTTAAAACTTCTAAAGAATCGCTCCGTTGGTGCATTATCCCAACAATTACCACGACGACTCATACTGTGTTTCATACCCGCACATCTTGCCACCGCTTCGGCGTAAGTACGACTGGTGTAATGCGTACCTTGATCAGAATGAAATAACACATTTTGTGGATTCAATCGAACTGTGTAAGCCATTTTGAGAGCTTCCACTGTCAATCTGCTATCAGGACTGTCGCTCATCGCAAATCCCACGATATTGCGAGAGAATAAGTCAATTACTACTGCTAAATAGCAAAAACATGCTTTGGTGCGAATATAAGTAACATCGCCTGTCCACACTTGATTTGGAGCAATTGGGGCAAAGTCACGATTCAGTACATTATCGTGAATGCGGTGAGGTTTGTCAGCGTGTTTGTAAGGGTGTTTGGTTCGTTGACGACTGACTAGTCCCTGTTCCTGCATGATTTTCCGAGCTTTGTAACGACTTAGTTTAATCTGATATTTGCTACTAACAATTTGGGCTATATTTCTAGCACCTGCTGAGCCTTTGGATGCTTCAAAGGCTTGTTTTACCCAGACTCTTAGATTCAGTTGCTCCAAGCTGGGAAGTTTAGGCTTTTTTAGAACGTAATGGGTGCTCCTTGGGATGTCAAATAACTGACACAGTCTAACTTTACTAATTTTGGGTTCAGATTTAGCCGTTTGCTCTATTAGCGAAATCCGAGACTGTCTTGTGCCAATAGAGCGGATGCCCACTCGAGTATAACTCTGGCCTTGCGTCGGGGCGAAGCAGTGCTTCGCTTATCCCTCCTCATTTAAAATATCTCGCTCCAACCTTAACTGGGCATTCTCTTTTTTCAGTCGTTGGATTTCTTGTTGTTCGGGTGTGATAGCTCTACCTGTGGCTAATGGTTTGCCTGATTGTTCTGCACGGTATCGTTGTAGCCATTTTTCCAAAGTTGATTTGCCAACATTGTATTGACTGGCAACATCGGGTACTTTTTGCCCTTGTTCTTCAATCAATTTGATGAGTTCAAGTTTAAATTCTGCTGAGTATTGATTTCTAACTTTTGTCATGAGATTATTCCTCTACTTAAGGTATTATAATCTCTTATTAACTGTCTTGGTTTATTATGCCACTACAAGATAAAAATAAATCGCTGATAATCAGCGACTTTTACTTTTGCTGAATTAATTATCTATTAGCACGCTATTGGATAATTAATTTTGAAGGGGCATTATTTGACAAAACTGTCAAATGAAGTCAGTCGGTGGGGTAAGGTAGCGTTTTTTAGACGAATGACATATCCTCAATTTTAAACATACTCAACAAAATTCCTTAGCGTACAATATGGTTCGAATTCTATGCTGACTTCTAATAGGTTACCCATCCCTTATGCGAACCTGACGCGGTATAGCCCTCACGCCCAACCGCCTCCTAGTACCAAAACAGTCAAAACCGCATACCGAATACTTTTACCCAACAATATCATTACCGCCGACAGCCAAACATTCAATCGCAACCAACCTGCCCCAATCGGCAATAAATCACCAATAACAGGCATCCATGATAATAATAATGCCCAAACACCATATTTCTCGAATAGGCGTTTGGCTTTATCAGAAATGCGGTGGCGTTTGGGTAGCCAATAGCCAAGTCCATACGATACAATGCCGCCCAAGCTATTGGCAACTGAGGCAACCAAAAAGATACTTAGCCAATCGTTAGGATTTCGTAAGAGCAAAGCAGTTAAAGCGATATCGGATGTGCCTGGCAACACCGTTGCCGACGTAAACGCCGATACCGCCAATGTCCAAAGTTCCCAATTCATCGTTTGATAAACTCTTTAGTTAAAAACCTTAATATAGGGGTCAGCACAGAAAACGGAGAAAATAGTACGCTACAGAATCTTGTCGAGTATTTCTAAAATTGATAATGGGATAACTGTCTAAAAAACCAGCGTTTTTAGACATATCACAACTGAAAAATAATCCTAATAGGCACTGCTATTTGGTTGGGCTAATTAAACCTGCCTGGCAAAGTGGCGAATATGTTCGGCAATCACATTGGGCTGGCTTAATATGCCCCAATGGTTGCTATTGACACTAACCTTTTGAAAATTTTTAACCCATTGTGGCATGGCATCAATGTAGTCAGCACTAACGAATTTATCCTGGGTTAAAACAATCGCTTGCACAGGGCTATGGGCAAAACGCTGACGAGGGCGTAAGTTTCTGGGTAAAAAATTCGCCCGATACAGGGCTATCCCATGTTTGCCATCCGTTTGTACCAAGGTATCAAGCGGAATATCCTGGGTGTTTTCTAGCTTTTGAACGTGTTTTTGCCATTGCTTAGGTGAGTAAGTTTGCCAAAAAGTAGGTGCGAGAAAGGGCAAGTGCATCATGCCGATATACCAAGATTTACTCAGTATCGACAACAGCTTGGCAGGCTGAGAACCAATACTGCGTAAGTAAAGTGCTACATGGTCAAGGCAAGGACCTGAAATGGTAGAAAATGATAAAATTTTGCCCGCCAATTTTAGGTCAGTCACCGCTTCCCACGCCTGAATTGAACCCCAATCATGGGCAGCAAGATGAAACGGCTTATCACCAAGCAGCTGCTTTGCCACGGCTTGCAAATCCTCACTGAGTTGTAATAAATGATACGCTTTTATATATGTCGGACAGTCTGACTCCCCTGCCCCTCGCACGTCATAGGCTATCACAAAAAAATCGGCAATGAGATGGGGTATGACTTTTTCCCAAACCGTATGGCGGTCGGGATAGCCATGCACCAATACCAAAGGCGGTAAAGTGCTATCACCATACGTAAATGCGGCAAGTTGGTGATTATCCGTGGTAAAAATCTTATGATGTTGGGGCGATAAAGTAGGCATAGTTGGGTCTCGTTTTTGGCTTAATATTGTGGGTCTCTGACAGTTTGGGTGACGAATGTTAGATTAGACTTATTTGATAATGTTGTTAAATGAAGTAAGACGATGGTAGTGGGCGGTGTTTTTTAGGCGAATGAGATAGTCTCAATTTTGAAAATACTCGACAAAATTCCTTAGCGTACAATATGGTTCGAATTCTTAGATGACCCCTAATAAGCAATATTCACTCTTTAATAGCCAATTTATCTAAAATCCCACATTCTGCCGTCCCATCCCCTTTACAACTATCATGCCAAACTTGTAATGTGCTTTTCATGGCTTGTAATTGCTCGATTTTTTCGTTTAATGTCACAATATGCTGTGCGGTTAAGGCTTTAACCTCACTATTATTACGACATGGATTGTCCTGCATTGCCAGTAATACCTTGATTTCTGCTAACGAAAAATCTACGTCTCTCGCTCGTTTAATAAATTGTAAACGCTCAATACTATCCTGTGAATAGTCCCGATAACCTGACGGTGTGCGAGTAATCGCAGGAATTAGCCCGATTTTTTCATACTCTCGGATTTGGCGAGCGGTCAAGCCTGTGGTTTGTTCTACCTGTTTAATATTCACTATATTTCCTTTTACAAAAGAATAACAAAGAAATAGCTTGACCCTAACATATTGTTAAGCTTTATACTGAGTATAAATTAAATCTCCGACTAACAAAAGTAAAAACGTATGAACGTACTTTCTACCAAATTCAAAGCTTTAGCCTTATTCAGTTCTATCGCCCTATTAACCGCCTGCAATCAGCCTACCAAAACTGAGAAATCAACTAATCCAGTAACCGCAAGTAGCGCCAGTAGCGTAGTAGCATCCACAAAGACAAATGAAACCGCCCATGCAGGACATGATATGAGCAAAATGAATGGCATGGGAACAGCAAGCAGTCCTACTGCTAGCCAACCTGCCCACGTTGCCGAGTATATGCAATCCATGAACACCATGCACGAACAGATGATGTCTGCCAGCCATATTGCTAACCCTGATGTTGCTTTTGCTACAGGTATGATTGCCCACCATCAAGGGGCGATTGATATGGCAAAAATTCAGCTAAAATACGGCAAAGACAGCGAAATGCGAGCCTTGGCAGAAAATATTATTAAAGCCCAACAAATAGAAATCACACAAATGCAAACGTGGCTTAGCAAACACAAAGATGACAAAGCCCCTACTAATACCGCTATGCCTGAAATGGATATGAAAAGCCATGATGCCATGATGCAAGGCATTATGGACAGTGACCCCGATGTTGCCTTTGCCAAAGGTATGATACCACATCATCAAGGGGCAATTGACATGGCGAATACGGAATTAAAAATGGGCAAAGACAAAGAGATGCTACAACTTGCCAAGCAGATAAAATCTGCCCAAGACCCTGAAATTAAGCAAATGCAAGCATGGCTTGACAGTAAAAAAACTAAATAATTAAATAATTAAACCACTTTAATAAAACCAAAGGAACGACTATGAGTAATCAAACCACTACCCTAAACATTAACGGCATGACCTGTGGTGGCTGTGTCAAAAGCGTCACCAACGCCCTTAATCAAGTGACAGGCGTACAGCAAGCCGATGTGAGCCTAGAGCAAAACAATGCGGTGATTAACTTTGATGATAGCCAAACCAATGAAACTGCCTTAAAACAAGCCATTGAAGATGCAGGATTTGAAGCGAGTTAAAAGTATCATCAATTTCTTATTTTTATCAAAATACCAATAATACGCCTTTTAATTCATTTAAAAGGCGTATTTTACCTTTAGCAATGAATGTTTTAAGGAAATAAAAACTGCCATGACGACCGAAACTATCAATCTTGATATTGGTGGTATGACTTGCCAAGCCTGTGCCAATCGTATCGAAAAGGTGCTGAATAAAAAACCTGCCATTCTTGAAGCAACGGTGAATTATGCCAATGAAACCGCCCATGTGAGTTTTGACGACAGCCAAACCAATGCCGATGAAGTGCTAGACTGGGTTAAGAAAACAGGCTATACCGCCCACATTCAGCAAGCCGATGCGATGTTTTCCCAAGACAAAGCCACAGAAAGCGTCACACCGCCACTTCGGCTGATATTGATTTGGCTGTGTTTATTGCCGTTTTTGTGGGGTATGCTGGGCATGATGATTGGCAAACACGACTTTATGCCCGCGATTTGGGTGCAGTTTATTTTAGCCACGATTGTTCAGTTTGGTTTGGCATTGCCATTTTATAAAAGTGCGTGGGCGAGTATTCGAGGTGGACTTGCCAATATGGACGTATTAGTGGTATTGGGAACGCTGACCATTTGGGCGTATTCGACTTATGTGTGGCTAACTATGGAGAGTTCGCACGCCATGCACGATACGGCTCACGCTATGCCTGATGTGTATTTTGAGGCAGGGGTGATGGTCATAGCCTTTGTGCGATTGGGCAAATATCTGGAAGAACGCACCAAAAAACACAGTTTAAACAGCATTAATCTGTTGCTAGAACTCACACCAAGTAATGTTTTGCTAAAAGTGGGAAATGACTGGCAACAAACGCCGTTATCCAAGGTCAAAATCGGGCAGATTTTACTGGCAAAACACGGTGACCGTATTGCCTGTGATGGTGTGGTGACTGCTGTTACAGGGGGCGAAGCGTGGTGTGACGAAAGTCATCTCACAGGTGAATCCTTGCCGATTCCCAAAAAAAACGGCGACAACGTGATGGCAGGGGCAATGCTGTCCAGCGGTACACTCGAATATCGGGCAACCGCCATTGGGAGCCAAACCCAGCTTGGCGACATGATTACCGCCCTCAATGACGCCCAAGGCAGTAAAGCCAATATCGCCCGTATCGCTGACCGTGTGGCAGGGGTGTTTGTGCCTGTGGTGGTGGTGATTGCGATACTCACGTTTATCGGCAATTTTTATGTGCTTGGCTCGTTTGATACCGCCTTAATGCGAGCCGTGGCGGTGTTGGTGATTGCCTGTCCGTGTGCCATGGGGCTTGCCACGCCGTCTGCGATTATGGCAGGGATGGGCGTTGCTTCTCGGCATGGGGTGTGGTTTAAAGATGCCCAAGCCTTAGAAGCGACTGGCTCGGTGGATACCATTGCCTTGGATAAAACAGGTACGATTACCGAAGGCAAACCGCAAGTCGTAGCACATTATCTGTTTGATGAAGAGTTAAATTTAGCCGAAATCGCTCAAATCACCGCCACGCTTGAAACCCATGCCAATCATCCATTAGCGACTGCCATGCTTGACTATGCTAAAACCTTTAACTTGGAAAATACCTTTACCGTCAATAACGTAGAAAATGTGACAGGCAAAGGCATACAAGGCGACATTGCAGATATTGGCTTGGTAAAAGTCGGTAGCCCTGCTTTTACCAATATGACGTTACCGCAAGAGATTTTGGCAGAAAAAACATGGCAAGTTGCAAGCCTTGTTGCCGTTAGCGTGAATGACGTACCGATTGCCATGTTTGCCCTTGCAGATAGCTTGAAAGCGGACAGTATGACCGCCATTGCCTCACTTAAAAAACTGGGCTTAACCACAATAATGTTAAGCGGTGATAAACAATCGGTTGCCGATTATATAGGTGGACAAGTCAAAATTGATACCGCGATTGGCGAACTTTCACCTCGGGATAAAGCCACAAAAATCAGCGAACTACAGCAAAATGGCAAAAAAGTGGCGATGGTTGGCGATGGCGTAAATGATGCCCCTGCCATGGCAACGGCTACCGCTAGCTTTGCGGTACAAAATGGCACGGATATCGCCCAACACAGTGCTTCGGCTCGTTTGATGGGCGATGGCAGTCACTCTATTAGCCATGTGTTGTCAGCGGTAACGATTGCCCGAGCCACATTAAGAAATATTAAGCAAAACCTGTTTTTTGCTTTTATTTACAATATGATAGGCATTGGCTTTGCCATGGTGGGCTTGCTTAATCCGATGTTAGCGGCAGGGGCGATGGCGTTAAGTTCGATTTCGGTATTAATGAATGCGTTGCGATTGACACGGTTAAAAGGATAAACTTTTTCATAAATTAATGTTTTCCACAGGTTTTGTTAATGATGTGTTTTTCTTATTATGGTAAATTGGGTAAGAAACTAAACAAATGTCATTACCGCCCTATATGGTTCGAATTTTGGGCTAGTTCATTCTTATCGTACTATATTTGGTATTCTTAGCTTATCATTTAATTGAGCTAATTGTTTTTCAAATACCTCCCGTTCTACATTACCATCTTGACGAGCAACAAGTTTACCTTCTTGATAATATAACAAAGCAGGCGGAGCAAATACGTCCAATGCTTGGTACACTTCTTTACTATCCACTGTATCATCGGTGACATCCATTTTTATTACTTGCCAATCATTAAGCTGGGCTGGTGGTGTTTCAAATAACGTTTTATCCATAGTTCGACAAGTAATACACCAATCAGCAGTTACATCAACTAAAACCTTTGGATTGTTCGCTAAAATAGGGTTTAACTCGCTCATTTTATATATCTTAGTGATTTTTGGTGATTGGTCTGTGATGCTACTTGCAACACTTGATGTTTTGATGGTTTTTAGGGGTTGCCAGCTATCTTGACTACCCAATGCCATTCCAATTAATAAAATACTTGCCCAAATTGCCGTTATAAGGGCAATTGCCTTGATTACTATTCGTCCGTGTGATGGTTCTTGTTTTTGTCCAATACCTTGCCAATGCCATAGCCATGTTGCCACGACCATAAACCATATCGCCCATATCCCTAACATGAAATGAGATATCAACACCCTTTCTATCATTACTAAAGCCACAGCGAATAACATCAAAGCAAAACCTGTTTTTACCCATACCATCCATTCTCCTGTTTTTGGCATAAAATTTCCCTGTGTTGCACCTAAAATAATCAAAGGTGTAGAAAGTCCAAGCCCTAACAGGAATAAAGCAAAAAACCCAATTACAGGGTTACCCAAAGTAGCTACCCCTGCCAATGCTCCTGCAAGCGGGGCGGATACACAAGGCGACACAACCATGGCTGAAAAAAATCCTGTAATGAAACTGCCCGACATACTTCCTAGACGGCTTGTACCTATATTACTTATTGTTTGACCTAAGCGTGACAATCGAGCAGAGAGGGGAAATGGTATGGCATCAAGCATATACAAGCCCAAAAGCACAAACACCGTTGCAAAGCTTAGTAAAATAATTGGCTGTTGGAGCATATTCATCAAGCCAAGCGATTGCCCAAATACTGCAACCAATGCCCCCACTAATCCATAACTGGTTGCTACACCCACACCATAGCTACCTGTTAATAACAAGCCTTTTTTAGCAGAAGGACTATGCTGACGTGCCACAATATTCACCACGATAGGTAGCATTGGTAGTACACATGGCGTAAATGATAAACCCAACCCTGCCAAAAATAACAATAGTAATGCCCAGCCTGTATGCCGACTCAATCCAAAAATATCATCGTCACCCTGTGAGGGATGTTGAGCTGTGATGTCGGTCGTGATAGGTGGCGAGAGTGGGGCCTTGTCTGTGATAACAGGAGTGGTATTATTGGGCGATGGACGTAGGGTCGTAGGCACAGCACTAGCGGCTTGTGGCGTGATAGGCTGTAAGGTGAAATTTACTTTTTCAGGAGGGTAACATAGTCCCATCTTAGCACAGCCTTGCCACTTCACAATAGCAGGCTGTGCTTGCATAGGTTGTAATACAGAAAGTGTCGTTTTGGCAGTAAAGCTTTTATCAATAATAGGTACACGCCCGAAACTGGGGTCATTCACAAACGTGGCAGTTTGGTCAAAAACCAAAGGTGTGGCATTCACACCTTGAGGTAATTCAAGTTTGAGCTTGTCTTGATATACAAAATAGCCATCTTTGACATCTGCCTGAATAGTGAGCTGATTACCTTGCTGGGTCGTTGTTATCGCAAATGCCTCTTGAACAGGCAACGGTTTGGATGGATTGGTCGTATTGGCGTTATTTGAACTAAAAATATCAGACAAATTTATAGCATGGGCTGGAGTTACCTTGATAGCTATGATAAAAACAATAGCTAATAGTTGAACTAACGAAATAAAATAACTTCGTTGATAGGAGGAAATTATATTTTTAGTTATCATATTGCTGGCACTTATAATTCATATCTTGATTCGTATTTTCGGTTTGTAGCTTAATTGAATTTATAGATATTATTTAAGCATCTATCATAGGTGGTTCTCGACGTTTAGCTTCCAAAAAAAAGCTATCTATCAATACCAATACTACGCCAAGATTAATCGCCACATCCGCCAAATTAAAAATCGGGAAGTTCCACACATTCGCATAGTGCACATGTAGAAAATCAACCACATAGCCTAAACGCACCCTATCCATCAAGTTACCTAACGCCCCTGCCATTATCAATGCCAATCCTGCTGATAACACCCCTGTATCACGGGGTAAACGCCTTAAATAGACAATAATAAATCCACATACGCCAAATGCTAACCCACTAAAAAAGAAACGTTGCCAACCGCCTTGGTCAGCAAAAAAGCTAAAGGCAGCTCCATAGTTATGGGCTAGGGTAAAGTTAAAGACTGGCTCAATGACCGATACTGTTTGGTATAACTGAAAGTTATTTTCAAAATATATCTTGGAAAGTTGGTCAATCCCAACCACCAACACACTTAAGCCATACCATAGCCAAGCAGTTTGGGGATTTTTAATATCACTTAAGGTGTTTTTCGACGGCTGCATAACAACTCGATAAATTTAGGTATTAGGTAAATGACGACTTAACGAACTCTTTATGGTTTGGCTGTGGTTTTGACTTCATTGGCAACCATTGCCTGTAACCCATCGGGTGATAGTTTAGTTAGCAACTTGCCATTGACATAGTAAGTCGGTGTACCTGAGATTTTAATAGTTTTGGCATCGTCCATGTCTTGTTTCAGTACTTGGTTAATTTTATCACTATTCATACTGGCACGAGCTTTTTGTTCATCAAGCCCAGCCTTGATAGCCGCTTGCCAAGCCGCTTTAACTGTTTCGTCGTCATGCCACTGCGGTTGGGCTTCAAATACCGCTGCTAAAACTGGTTCGTATATACCCTGTTCTTTGGCAGTTTCTAAAATACGAGCCACTTGTTCAGAGCCTTTATGAAATAAGGTGTAACGTAGCACCAGCCTTACCTTACCATTATGCTCATTGATGATTTGTTTAACATACGGATTCATTGCCCGACACGCCTCACATGAAGGGTCAAAAAACTCTACTATAGTTACAGGGGCATCTACCTTACCAATAATAGGTGAATGCGAGCGTACTAAGGTATCTGTAGCGACTTGCTTGGCAGTAATAGTATCAGATTCGCCTTGTGGTGTAGATTGGGCATTAGTTGTAGTGGGAGTTTGGCTATTATTTGAATTAGTGGTGGTTTGTTGTCCACAAGCAACCAACGTGGCTGAAAGAGCAAGTAGCGTAGTCACTAGGGTAAGTGTAGTTTTTTTCATGAAAAATTCCTTATAGACGAGTAGCCATTTTTAGTTAAAATTTTGATTAAATAATTAAATGGATATACCACATTAGCGTTTATCCACAAAGTCCATACGTTGGATTCGCATGGCATTGATAATGGCTAATAAAGCCACACCCACATCAGCAAATACTGCCTCCCACATCGTCGCCACACCGCCAGCACCCAATATTAGTACAATAGCTTTGACCACAAATGCCAAGGTAATATTTTGCCAAACAATTTTACGGGTTTGTTTGCCAATATTAATCGCCATTGGAATTTTTGATGGTTTATCATCTTGAATGACCACGTCAGCGGTTTCAATTGTGGCATCACTGCCCAAGCCTCCCATAGCAATACCCACATCACTTAAAGCGACGACAGGAGCATCATTCACTCCATCTCCCACAAATGCCACGGTTTGTTTTTTATTGGCTTTATTAGAAGGTTGGTCTTTGATAGTTTTTAAGTGGGTTACTTTATCTTCAGGCAATAAATCACCGAAATAACGTTCAATGTGTAACTTGTCGGCGACTGACTTTACTACGGCGGTTTTATCACCACTTAACATTGTAGTCGTGACCCCAAGCTGTTTTAAGGTATCAACGGCATGAGAAGCATCTGCTTTGATTTGGTCGGCAATGGTAAGAAAGCCCACATATTGCCCTGCATACGCCATAACGATGACAGTATCAATACTTTGAGCCACTTCGCTAGGATATTGAATATTAAATTTATCCAATAATTTTGCATTTCCTGCTAAAAAAGATTGCCCCTTGATACTAGCGGTTAAACCATACCCCGCAATCTCCTGCACATTGTCTAGGGCAATCGTGCTATCGACTTGCCCAACATACTCGTGGACTGCGGTAGCTATGGGATGCGTAGATTTGCTTTCTATAGCATTTAGATAGCCTAGCATCATATTTGGGTCAAAGGCTGGCTCAATGTTTACCTCTTGGACTTTGAACACCCCCTCAGTCATCGTTCCCGTTTTATCCATCACCACATTGTCAATGGTCGCTAGGGTATCTAAAAAATTACTGCCCTTAAATAAAATTCCATTACGGCTACCTGCCCCAATACCACCAAAATAGCCAAGCGGAATCGAAATCACCAAAGCACAAGGGCAAGATATGACTAAAAATACCAAAGCCCGATACAGCCAATTACTAAACACATAATCAGCCACAAAGAAATAGGGTACAAGGGTAATAGCAATCGCTAAGGCAACTACTATCGGGGTATAAATTTTGGCAAACTTACTGATAAAAAGCTCAGTCGGGGCTTTTTGGCGGGTCGCATCTTGCACTAAGGCTAAAATTTTAGACAGCTTGGAATCTTGATAAGCAGTCGTAACTCTAATTTGCACCACATTTTGTAAATTAATCATCCCTGCCAATACCACATCGCCTTGACGTTTGGTATCGGGTTTACTTTCCCCTGTCAAAGCCGAGGTATTAAATGAAGCGGTATCAGAAAGTAAGACCCCATCCAGTGCTAGCTTTTCACCTGCTTTTAGCTGAATAATTTGTTCGACACCCACGGATATAGCTTTAACAATGCTGGGTTGGTTATTTTCAATGATGGTGACCTCATCAGGACGTTGGTCAAGCAAAGCTTTGATATTTCCCTTTGCACGTTGTACTGCCATTGCTTGAAAGATTTCCCCTATAGTATAAAAAAGCATGACGGCAACACCCTCGGGGTATTCGCCAATGGCAAATGCCCCAATGGTCGCAATACCCATCAGAAAAAATTCTGAAAACCAATTGCCAGACTTGATACTTTCAAAAGCCTCTCTTAACACAGGAAAGCCCACAGGAATATAAGCAATGGCATATACAATAAAGCGTGGTATTTCCGTGAACCATACAGGTTTTATCACATGGTCAAGCACTAGCCCAATGGCTAATACCACAAAGGCAATTATCGCTGGTAAAAAAAGCTGAAACGTGGTTTTGTCACCTGTGTCATGCGACTGGTCATGCCCATCTTCATTACTGTGACCCTCATGGTTGCCATGGCTAGCGGTTATGATTTTTTCTTCCTCGTCGGTACAGCAACAATTTTTTGACATACGACACCTTTCTAATGGTTTTATTAAAGATTACCTGTTACTATAAACCCTGTAGTCACTACAGGGTCAAGTAATAATAATCCAAGTCATACGAAAAGGTCACTTATGTCTATATTTAAAATCAGCGAGTTAAGTAAAAAAACAGGGATTAATATCGAAACTATCCGTTACTATGAGAAAATTGGGGCGATAAATAAAGCCAGTCGAGGCGAAAATGCGTACCGCTATTTTAACCAGCATGCTATTGAACAATTAGAATTTATTAAAACCTGTCGTTCATTAGGTTTTACAATGCAAGAAATTAAGGCTTTTAATCAACTTAAGCAAAATCCCAACCAAAGCTGTGTGATAGCGGATGAGCTGGTTGCTAGTCATTTGGCACAGATTGAACAAAAAATACAGCAATTACAAACTATTCAGGCTCTATTGCAAACAATGAGCAATTGCCAGCAAGATTCTGTCGATAAGTGCAAAGTAATTCATTCATTACAATTCGCACCCACTTTAATAGAAGAAGGAATTAAACTAACCCCAATTCGGGATAAGCGCTCAAAAAAAGATAAAAAAAGAAGTCCAAAGTTGCTAAAGTGAGTTTACCAAGACAAACTTCACAACAAGGACTTCTTACATGGACAACCTAACCGAACTATACTGCCATATTGACGACTTTTATCAGCAATTCAAACCTGAGTTTGACGCTCATTTAATCGCAACGGGACACCAAAGGTTAAGAGCATGCCAGAATAAGTGTAGCAGAGATGATGACCATCTTGGTACTGTTTCATCAACTGCGGTATCGACAGTTTAAGTCTTTTTACTACCATCACATGCTTGGCATGATGAAACGGGAGTTTCCAAACCTGCCGAGCTACTCGCGATTTATAGAGCTTGTGCCGCGCAGTATCATACCACTGTGCAGCTACTTGCAAAGCATGATGGGCGACTGTACGGGTATCAGCTATATTGATTCAACCAAGATAGCAGTTTGTCATAACAAGCGTATCTACCGTCATAAAGTCTTTAAGGGACTTGCAACCCGAGGCAAAAGCAGCATGGGCTGGTTCTATGGCTTTAAGCTGCACGCCATTATCAATCATAAGGGCGAGCTTGTATCTGTTAAAGTCACTGCGGGTAATACGGATGACAGAGTGCCTGTTAAGGATATGGCAACACCTTTGTTTGGTAAGCTATTCGGTGATAGAGGCTATATCAGTAAAGCCCTAAACGAGTGGCTCACAAAACACAGTGATACTACGTTGATCACTAAACTTCGGCGTAATATGAAACCCCAATTACTTGAGCCTATGGATGAGGCACTACTCAATCATCGCTCTTTGGTTGAAACGGTGTTTGGAGAGCTTAAAAACTTGTGCCAAATCGAACACTCACGCCATCGTAGTGTCACGGGGTTTATCACAAACTTGCTGTCAGGTTTAATTGCTTATTGCTGGTTTCCCTATAAGCCCACCATCAAAAACATGCCTCAGCAGGGACGGGTAGTAACATTGTAAATAGTATCAATGAGTTACAATGTGGCTTATCCCGAACTGGGGTTAAATAGCTTTTTTACAGTGAAGCGATGCCAATATTGATCAAGCCGCCACCAACGATTAACCAAGTAAACATAATCGCCCCAAGTATCAATGGTTTGACGCCAGCTTGTTTAATGGCACTCATATGGGTGGTCAAACCAAGGGCAAACATTGCCATCGTCAATAAGACATCATCAAGCATGACCATGCTCTGCTCAAAGCTTGCCGTCATCGGTATCCACGTATGCAATACCACCACCAAAATAAAGATAAAGGCAAACCAAGGGACTTTCACTTGTTGCACACGATTTATGAAAGACGGCTTTTCGCCATTATCACTACTGGTTTTGGTTAAGGCAAACGATAAAATCAATAAGAAAGGCGCGAGCATCATCACTCGTATCATTTTTGTGACGACCGCGGTATTGCCAACCTCGGTGCTGACGGCGTTACCAGCGACCACTACTTGTGCCACTTCATGAATGGTTGAACCGGTATATATGCCGTATTGCTGAGCATTTAGCCAAGGTTGCAACCAACCAAGATGGTATAAAAACGGATAGAGCAACATCGCAACCGTACCAAAGACCACCACTGTCGCCACGGCAATAGTGACTTTGTGTGCTTCTGCTTTGATCACAGGCTCGGCGGCAATCACTGCGGCGGCACCGCAAATGCTTGCGCCTGACCCAATCAATAGTGTCGTTTGTTTATCGACTTTTAACCATCGGGTACCTATCCAATAGGTGAGTAAAAAGGTCGATGTCAATACCAACGCATCACTCATCACCGCAGACAGTCCGACACTTGATACTTGCGTTAGGGTCAGCTTAAAGCCATAAAACATGATGGCGAGGCGCAATATTTGACCTTTGGCAAATGCCACGCCGACACTTAAGCGCTTAGCAAGGTTAGGATAGACCGTATTGCCCAATACCATACCAATGAGAATGGCTAAAGTGAGAGAAGACAAGCCGACGATACGTCCATTTGTCCATGTGTTTACACTAGTATTGAGCCACAAACAAAATAAGCTGCCAATCAGCACGACAATAAGCCCTGCTAAATGGCGGCTGCGCGGGAGATAGTTATTTACTGATTGGGTCAAGGCGTACATGACTGACTGTCCTATTATCTATAATCGAAATAAGCATAAGCTTATGAATAGACATTATAAGGCAGACCAATCTATAATAAAAACAGATTAATTAGATAAAAACTATCGATTTTTTAGGTTAGTAAGTTGTTGTAGGCTAGGTCATGTCCTAATTAGTTAAAGATAAAAGGCCGGTGAAAGAGGTGATCCAATCATGAAAAAAGTTATGCAGCTGCTACCGAGGATTACCCTTAAGCAGCTATCGGTGTTTGTCAGTATTTATCAAACTGGCAGTACCAGCCGTGCCAGTGAAGAGCTGAATTTATCGCAATCAGCGGTCAGCAGTGCACTCACTGAGCTGGAGGCGCGGTTACAAATGCCGCTATTTGAGCGCGTCGGTCGCAGGCTTAATCAGCATCCAAACGCCCATCCTATCTATATACAGGCACAAGCGATTTTGGGACAAGCTTTAACCCTTGAGCATTATCATAAGCATCAAGCAGGGCAGATTCATATTGGTGCTAGCACGACTATCGGTAATTATGTATTGCCGCCGCTGCTTGCCAAATTGTACGAAGCGCTACCCGATGCCCATATCGATATGTATATTGCCAATACCCAAGAAGTGGTCGGCGAGGTTGAGCAATTAAATATCGATATTGCGCTTGTAGAAGGTATGCCGCGCCCGACAGATATGAAAGTGATTGAGCAGCGCGCTTGGCGGACCGATACCTTGATGGTATTTGCTAAATCTCATAGTAAATGGCTGGCAAACATGGACTATAACCATAAAGAAAAATGCTATGAGCTCAGCGCTGAACGATTGGCAAGGCTGCCATTACTGGTACGAGAGGCGGGTTCGGGGACGCGGCAGATTATCGATGAGCAGTTATTGCAGCATCTACCGCATGCCGAGATTGTCATGGCAATTCAGCAGTCAGAAGCCATTAAGCATATGGTCAGCGCCGATATTGGGCTTGGCTGCTTATCGCAGTATGTCATTCAAGCAGAATTGGATAAAGCAGAGCTGGTGCAGGTGAAAGTAGCAGGTATTGATTTAGCGCGCACGTGGTGGCTGGTGTGGCATAAAGCGCGTCATCAAAGCCCCATTTGGCAGAGTTTTATTGATATTTTGACAGAAGATTGATTTTAGTAGTAAAACCCCAGTTCGGGATAAGCCAGTGCTTAAGTTGTTGATACTATTTGTATAATTATTATCTGACCTTATAAAGTCATGCTTTTGACAGTAGTTTATAGAGAAGCCTGTCTTCAAAGACTTAGCTGGTCTTCAAGAGTAATAGAAAATATCAATACTATCAGCAGCTTAATGAATCACTTATCCCGAACTGGGGTTAAACTATCTACGACAGAGCTAGAGGCAATACGGTAGAGGTAACATATAATACTTGGGTATCTATATGTAGCTCATAATAGGACAGCTTACTGCCAATTCTTACTTAAGATTTCGGCTCAATCTTTTCCCCGTCTTCCTTGACAAAAGTTTGAGTTAAAGGCATATCAATCAAATCTAGCACCACTTCAGACGGGCGACATAGCTTTACGCCTTTATCACTGACCACAATCGGACGATTAATCAAAATCGGCTCAGCCAGCATATGTTGGATAATGTCATCATCGCTTAAATCTGGATTTTCTAAGCCACGCTCAGCAAACGGCGGCACATTGGTGCGTAATAACTGTCTTGGCGTCATCGCCATTTGCTGAAGTAATTCCCGCAGTTTTGCTTCGCTAGGTGGTGTTTCAAGGTAATAGATAATATTCGGCTCACCATTTACGTGACGAATTAACGCTAAGGTGTTGCGAGACGTGCCGCAATTGGGGTTATGATAAATGGTAATATCTTGCATGATAATTTCCTAAAATTGTGTTTATAGACTGGTTTGATTCACCCGCTGCATCAACGCTTCGGCACTCTCGACTCGTTCAGAATAACGATTCACCAAGTAATCTTTGTGATCACGGGTCAATAGGGTAAATTTCATCAGCTCTTCGACCACATCGACAATGCGCAAATAATAACCCGACGGCTTCATCCGACCTTGGTCATCAAATTCCAAAAACGCCTTGGCCACTGACGATTGATTGGGAATCGTAAGCAGCCGCATCCAACGTCCCAAGATACGCATTTGATTGACCGCGTTAAACGATTGTGACCCGCCAGAGACTTGCATCACGGCTAAGGTTTTACCTTGGGTGGGACGCACCGCACCCAGTGATAGGGGAATCCAGTCGATTTGGGTTTTCATGACGCCGGTCATCGCCCCATGACGCTCGGGGCTACACCAAATCATGCCTTCGCACCAATTGACTAATTCGTAGAGCTCTTGGACTTTGGGGTGTTGACTGTCCGCATCATCAACCAGTGGCAATCCTGCTGGGTTATAAATCTTAACCTCAGCCCCCATTGCTGTGAGTAAACGGGCACACTCTTCAATCACCAACCGACTAAAGGAACGCTCGCGCAGCGAGCCATACAGCAATAAAAATTTGGGCGGTGTTGTCGATAAATCGCCCTTAAAATCTTGCACGGTGGGACGATGAAATTGTGACTCATCAAGCTGTGGTATCGATAAATCTTTGACGGTTAATGTCTCAGGGTTGATATCGGTGTGTTTTTGCATGCTTGTCATAATTTATGCCTTTACCAGTTGTTGTAATGCGTCTAGCTGTTCTGCTTTGGGGCGTTTGGCAATGTCGATCAGTTTCTCAACTCGTTGCTCAATTTCACCAATGGTTGTCAAAAAAGCTTGGCGTTTTTGTTCATCGCTGCCGTCAAGTTTGGATGGGTCGGACAAGCCCCAATGCAGTTTTGGGATATTGCCAAGCCACAATGGACAGCTTTCGCCTGCGGCTTGGTCACACACCGTAATGACCACATCAGGCACAAAGCTGTCACCGTTGTCATCGGTTAGGCTGTCCCAAGATTGACTGGTTAAGCCTGCCGTGTCATAGCCCATTTCACTTAGGTATTTGATGGATAAGGGATGCACTTTGCCACTTGGCTGACTGCCCGCGCTCATCGCATTGATGATACCTTGGGCATTTTGTCGGGTGATGGCTTCCGATAAGATACTGCGACAGCGGTTATGGGTACAAATATATAAGATATTCATGGTTATTCGGTATCCGCTACAATCGTGGTTTGTTCAGCAATGTCTTTGACCTGTTTGGTGAGGGCTAATTTATCCAGTTTTTCAATCGGTAAACTGTCTAACAAGCGAATACGGTTAACGAACTGATGCTGTACTTGGCTAAATGCCCGTTGTTGCTCTGTCTCATCGGTAATCGTTGACGGGTCAGCCATGCCCCAATGTGCCGTCACAGGTTGTCCTGGCCATACGGGGCACGCCTCACCTCGGGATTGATCACAAACCGTAATAATAAAATCCATCACAGGGGCGTCAGGTTGGGTAAACTCCAGCATATCTTTACTGCGCAAACTGTCTGTGTCGTAGCCTTGCGCCTTTAAATGCTCAATAGTTTTTGGGTGGACACCGTTGCCGTCTGGGTTACTACCCGCACTGTAAGCGGTAAATTTTTCAGGCAAAATGGTATTGGTAATCGCTTCAGCAATGATACTGCGACAGCGGTTATGGGTACAAATAAATAAAATGTTATAAGGTGGTTTGTTGGTCATGGTTTTTTTCTCTTATGGATGAATAAATAGGGCTAATGAAAATTCATGATAAATTGATTACATTGACTGATGATGAAACGTTCGCTAAAAGCAGGGTGTTTGACCAAACTAATTGATTAAACTTAACCACCCTGCCAAGGCGACCAAGGTTGCCAATAGTACGGGGATAGTTAAAATCATCCCGACTTTAAAATAGTAACCCCAGCTTACCTTAATATTTTTAGTCGCCAACACATGCAACCAAAGTAAGGTCGCAAGCGAGCCAATCGGAGTGATTTTAGGCCCCAAATCACAGCCAATCACGTTGGCAAACACCATGGCTTCTTTAATCATTGGACTTGTAATATGTGCCCCATCAATGGCGAGGGCTTGGATCAGCACCGTTGGCATATTGTTCATCACCGACGATAAGATGGCGGATAAAAAGCCTGTGCCCACGGTTGCCACGAGCAGTCCTTGTTGTTCAAGCCCTTGTAACAACGTGGCCAGATAATCGGTTAAACCCGCATTTTTTAGCCCATACACCACCAAATACATACCGAGTGAGAAAATCACGATTTGCCATGGGGCGTTTTTGACCACAGGCATAATCGACAACTTTTTCCCCATATAAGCCACTATTAGCAACACTAGCGCACCTAGGCCAGCAATCACGCTAATCGGCACACCCATCGGCTCAAACACAAAAAACCCGAACAACAACGCCGCTAGTACTACCCAACCCGTTGTAAAAGTCGCTTTATCGGTAATCGCTGAATTTGGCTCATCAACCCATTCCAACGCATAGGCATTGGGTATGTCTTTACGATAAAACCCATACAACACCACTAGTGATGCTAATACGGATACAAGATTCACCGGCACCATCACCAACGCATAACGGTCAAACGGTACCTTAAAAAAACCCGCCGATACAATGTTGACGAGATTCGATACCACCAAGGGCAAGCTTGCCGTATCGGCAATAAAGCCTGCTGCCATAATAAATGCCAATGTGGTGGCAGGGCTAAAGCGTAATGCGGTCAAAATCGCAATCACAATCGGTGTTAAAATCAGCGCCGCCCCGTCATTGGCAAAAAATGCCGATACTACTGCCCCTAGCAGTACGATAAAGGCAAATAACCAATGACCATTGCCCTTGGCAAAACGCGCGACATGCAAGGCAACCCATTTAAAAAACCCCGCTTCATCAAGAAGCAAGCTGATGATGATAATGGCGATAAAAGCAAAGGTGGCATTCCAGACAATATCCCACACCACAGGAATATCGTTCACACTGATAACCCCTGTCATGAGTGCCAACATCGCCCCGATGGTCGCTGTCCAACCAATACCTAAGCCTTTAGGTTGCCAAATCACAAAAACCAGCGTGAGCAAGAAAATGATAGCGGCGATTGCCATAATGAATATCCAGTGCTATAGTTAGCAACATAATAATTTATATATTCGGATATGTAAATATATGAAAGAGAAATTTTTACCACATGAGTTTTTTAAGGCACTCGGTGACCCAACGCGCTTAAGCATTATTCAACTGCTCAATGAAAAACAGTCGCTGTGCGTGTGTGATATCATCGATATCTTAAATCAACCCCAACCCACCATCTCTCGACATCTTAACCAGTTAAAAACCATTGGCATATTGACCAGCGAGCGCAAAGGGACTTGGATTTGGTATGCCATTGATAAGGATTTATCCGATTGGTGTAACACGGTGATTGCTGCGTTGCCTCAGTTTAACCCTGAACTTGTCTAGGAGCCTGCCTAACTCATGAAGCAGATTTTATTCACGGTTGGTCTATTTACGATAACGGCGATTGCCGAAATCGTCGGTTGTTATTTGGGTTATCAATTGTTGTTAGAGAAAAAACCGCTTTGGTATCTCATCCCATTGGTAATTAGTTTAGCTATCTTTGTGTGGTTATTGACCTTGCACCCAACGGCGACAGGGCGTGTGTATGCTGCCTATGGTGGCATTTATGTGGCTGTCGCCCTAATATGGCTACACCTTGTCGACAAAGTCACGTTAACGGCATGGGATATCGCAGGGGGTAGCATAGTACTACTCGGTGCTTGCATTATTATTTTTCAGCCACAAGCCTTTATTAAAAACTTTTGACTTAATCAAGCTATTTAAACCATTATCCATCTGAAGTGTCACCATTAGGCGCATTGCGTTGTGTGGGTGTGGTTAAAAATGGGGGTGTCATCTCTAAAGGATTGATAATTTGACGTTGAGACTGGGTTGCCATTGCCCACCACTGTAGCTGTAAAAAGCTACGAGCCAAGTAACTTTGCCAATCCTCGGTATTCACCGTGGGTAAAAAATGACCCTGTTCATCAAAGACTTCTTGCGCTTTTGGAATATGAATCATAGCTGATACCGATAGACAGCCCAATTCTGCTAAAAAGGTGCGCATATTGACTGCCGCTCGCATACCGCCCCATTGCCCTGTTGAATAAGTGACAATGCTACTTGGCTTGAATGAAAATAATGAGCTGCCAAAGTGATTGAGTAAGTCCATCAAGGCAGGACTCATAGCGTGGTTATATTCGGGGCTGACCATCACATAGCCATCCGCTTGGGCGATTTTATTCGCCAGACGCTCTAACGGTTCAGGTGCTTTACCTTTAGCATAGGCAAAATGCGGTTTAAAAACCGGTCCTAATGGATAATCGAGTGGGTCAATGATTTCCACGGTAATGTCTGGAAACGCGGCTTGCAAATACCGCTCACAAGCCAATGCCACACGCTCACCGAGTCTGGCAGGTTTTGGTGGGGTGCTATCGCGTACCGAACCTAAAAAAATAAGAAAGTTCATTAATTCATTTCCAAACTTGTAAGTTTAATAAGAATAATGGAATTATGCTTAATTGTAGCGGTCAAGTTTAATTAGACAGCCTTTAAGAGATTTTGATTAAAAAACTGTATTTCTTTCTCGACTAGTGTTAAGTAATCATTGAAGCTGTGTGGTCTAACTTGACGGTAATAGCCGATGATATAACTGGCGACATCGACTTGAACCGTCCTGGTATTATCGGAGACAGGTTTGNGTAGATATTTTCCGCATCCACTACGAGCCTAGCTCTCCGTCTTGCACTCGGGCGAAGCAGTGCTTCGCTAATCCTCGTTCAGGCGACAAATATCCATTTCTAGAATGTAATCGCTCATGGTTGTACCAGTGTACCCAATCAAGGGTCGCCAATGCAACATCATTCACACCATTCCATTCAGGTTTAAAATAGTCAATCACCTCCGTTTTATATAGCCCATTCACGCTTTCGGCTAAAGCATTGTCTGAGCGAGGAATAGCGAAGCACTGCTTCGCCCGAGTGCAAGACGTAGGGCTATGCCCGAAGTGAAATCACCAGTCGTACCAACAGATGCGGCAAGCCCTGGCTGTTTGAGCCGTTCACTGTATTTGATGGATAGATACTGGCTACCCTTATCGCTATGGTGAATCACATTTTTTGGTCTATGCCTAGCATCCAGTGCTTGATTTAACGCATCAAGTACCAGTTGGGTATCCATGCGATTGGATACTTTCCAACCGACGATGACCCGTTTAAACACATCAATGACAAAGGCGGTGTAAACCCAGCCTGTTTTAGTCTTGATATAGGTAAAGTCAGCGACCCATAGTTTGTTTGGGGCATCGGCAGTAA
>BMPS01000030.1 GCA_014647715.1 Streptomyces cinereus | reverse complement strand
TTTATGGCATTTATCCCACAGATTTATGCGTAAAATCTTGGCTCATAACTTCTGCTTTGTAATCAATAAACAGCTAGGTAATCCCCCACTTCAGTTTGAGTTGCTTATTTCAAGTTGAGAGTGGGGTAAAAAAACAAAAAATTAATGTTCTAGCATTTTATGAGAATGAGTGTTTATCACTCATTCTCAATCATATGCCCCATGCGCGCTTTTTTGGTGTTGAGATAGGCTTCATTGTGGGGGTTGATACCCACCAACAGCGGCACGCGCGCTACCACCTCAATACCAATATCATTGAGATAGTCAATTTTGTTGGGATTGTTGGTTATCAGCTTTACCTTATCCACACCGACATGCTCAAGCATCGGCTTGCACATCTCATAGGTGCGAGCATCGGCAGGTAAATCGAGCAGCAAATTGGCATCAAGCGTATCATGTCCTTGGTCTTGCAATGCGTAAGCACGGATTTTATTGGTCAGTCCAATCCCGCGCCCTTCTTGGCGCAAATATAAAATCGCCCCACAGCCGCCATCTTTAGCATAAGCTTGAATCATCTGCATGGTGGCATTGAGCTGAGGCCCGCAGTCGCATTTAAGCGAACTAAAGGCATCCCCTGTCAAACATTCGCTATGAATGCGTACCAATGGGATTTTGGATTTATCAGCCGTGGGCAAGCCAACCGTCAGCATGACGTGTTCATGTTTGCGATTGCCAAGCGCATCGCGTGCCGTGTCGTCCGTATCTTCAAACACATGAATATCAAATAGCCCATGTGCTGTTGGTAAGGTTGCTTGCGTGATAAATTGATACGACACCCACTACTCCAAAAAAATGACCCACTGACCCAAACAACTGAACCAAGTCGGTAAACCCAAAAATAAAAGTGCCCTTTACATGAAGGCATTGATTAAAATATCAAGAAGGATAGCGTCATTACGCATCTTATCAATAAGCCGCAAGCTAGGTTGGCATGCTATATGACGCAACTTTTTTGTCAAAATTTATCAAAAATTCAAGGCGCTAAGCTAAACTTTATAGCAGCTATAAGATACAATCTAAAATAGCGAGGTTTGATGTTTAATCAACAAAAAAATGCTATTATGCCACATTCATGCGCCACATTGGCAATTCAAAGCTGGTAATGCCAGCTTAGCCACCTAGATTTTCAAGCGCCCAACGCTTTGGCAGTCTGTCAACTTTGTGCCCGTATTTTGTGCCAACAATAAGGTGTCGATAGTCATTGTGCGTTTTACCATTTATTTTTTTCACCTGTGTCAACAGGGCTCATCGAGTGCCTGTAAGCAATGAAAAGTGTCAGCCAAGATATGTCAAAAACTAAAATAGCTAACCAAAAACACCCCTTAAAAACCTTTGATACCATTCCTATGCTAAAGCCACTTACGCCGCTGCTCGATGGGGTGGACAGTCCTGACGACCTAAAAAAAATGAGTACCGCGCAATTGCAGCAATTAGCCGATGAACTGCGCGAGTTTTTGCTGTATGCAACGGGCGTCAGCGGCGGGCATTTTGGTTCTAACCTTGGCGTCGTTGAGCTGACCATTGCACTGCATTATGTCTTTAACTCACCCAAAGACCAAATTGTCTGGGACGTAGGGCACCAAGCCTATCCCCACAAAATTTTAACGGGTCGCCGTGACAAGCTCACCACCATTCGTAGTCAACATGGGCTGACTGCCTTCCCCGAGCGTCATGAGTCTGAGTATGATACTTTTGGCGTTGGGCATTCATCGACGGCGATTTCTGCAGGGCTAGGCATGTCGCTTGCTATGCGCTATTTAGGCAAACATGACAAAGTGGTTAGCATCGTCGGTGATGGTGCTATGACAGGCGGCATGGCGTTTGAAGCGATGAATGACGCGGTGCAACAAAATGCCGATTTGATTGTGGTGCTCAACGATAATGACATGTCAATCTCACAGGCAACGGGCGGATTTTCTAAACATTTAGCCACCCTATGGCAGCGTGGTTTGGCAGTCGATATCGATAAAAATGGTGATGCGATTTTTACCAAGCGCGTCATCTCCAGTGAAGACCGCCGTATTCGTCATTATTTGCACATGGCAAACGAAGCTTTAGATGATTGGACCTCGCGGCTGCCCAATAAAATTGTCGAAAAATTGGCAGAAAAAGGTATTCCTAAACCCTCTCAGTTAGAGACATTACCTGAGAAAATTGCCAATAAATTGATTGATGAAGTGTTCCCTGAAAACTTGTTTAAAGCCATCGGCTTTCAGTATTTTGGACCGTTTGACGGGCATGATGTTGCCAAATTGACTCAAGTATTTGAACGGGTCAAGCAGTTACAAGGTGCGGTACTCGTTCATGTGCATACGGTGAAAGGTAAAGGCTTTTTACCGGCAGAATGTGACCCGATTACTTATCATGCCATTACCAAACTTAAAAAAATCAACCCAGCGCAAGAAAAATCTGTGCCAGTTGATAGCCAAAAGCCCGTACCTACTCCCGCCAAAAAATACTCGCAAGTGTTTGGTGAGTTTATTTGCGATAAAGCCGCCACTGACAAACAACTGATGGCGATTACCCCTGCGATGGCTGAAGGCTCAGGCATGACCGAATTTGCCAAGCGCTTTTCAAGCCAATTTTTTGATGTGGCGATTGCCGAGCAACATGCAGTGACCCTAGCGGGTGGTATGGCGACCCAAGGCGTCAAACCGATTGTCGCGATTTATTCCACATTTTTACAACGTGGCTATGACCAACTGATTCACGATGTGGCTTTGCAAAATCTCAACGTGATGTTTGCCATTGACCGTGCAGGCTTGGTCGGTGAAGACGGTGCGACCCATGCGGGGGTGTTTGATATCGCCTTTATGCGAACTGTGCCTAATATGGTGATTGCTTGTCCAAAAGATGAGAATGAGTGCTATAACTTACTTAATACCTGTTATGAGCATATTGGACCCTCTGCGGTGCGTTATCCACGCGGTAATGGCATTGGGGCAGAGATTGATAAAAACCAAGCGATGTATCCAATCGGTAAGGCAGCGCTTGAGCAGACTATCGAAGCCACTGAAGCAGATACGAGCAACGTGGCGAAAAAAGTTGCGGTGCTTGCTTTTGGTACCATGGTAAAGACGGCGGTCACGGCGTGTCAAAACTTAGCCGAAACTTACCCAATGACGACGTTTTTTGTTTATAATATGCGGTTTGTTAAACCGTTAGACAGCGAATTGCTGGATACTCTATTGGCGCAAAACTACTCCATTGTTACCCTTGAAGAACATCAAATCATGGGCGGTGCCGGTAGTGCGGTCAATGAATACCTCGTTGCCCAAGCAGCAAAAACAAGCCAAACCTTGCCAACGCTACTTAATATCGGTATCCCCGATAAATATATTGCGCATGGTAGCCCTGAGCAGCAATTAGCCGATTGTCGGCTAGATGTCGCGGGTGTGGTCACACAGATGCAAACGATTTTGTCATAAATTTTAGATTTTTATCCTTCAACAAAAGGTCAAGTATGGAACCGATGGTCGTCATGGCAGCTCGCGCTGCACAAAAAGTAGGTCAAGAGATTTTAAATGCACACAACAATCGCCACAAGCTAGAGTTCACGATTGAAAGCAAAGGCTTAGATGGTTTGGTGACCCAAATCGACCGTTATAGCGAAGAATTATTGATCGCGATGCTCAAAGAAAGCTACCCAACCCACTCATTTTTGGGCGAAGAATTTGGGCTACAAGAAGGCAAGGGTAATGATAAAGACTGGTGCTGGGTCATTGATCCATTAGATGGTACCCACAACTTTATTCATGGCTTACCGCATTTTTGTGTCTCAATCGGGGTGCAAAAAAATGGCGTCACCGAACATGGCATCATCTATGACCCAGTGCGTGATGAGATGTTCTCAGCCAGTCGTGGTAAAGGCGCGCGCCTCAATCAGCGCCGTATCAGCGTCAGTGAGCATAAAACCATTGATGGCGGCTTTTTTACCACAGGTCATCCGCTTGAGCGTAACCGCGCGGAAGGTAAAGTATCGTATGCCAAAGAGCATTTTGAAAGCTTACAAAAAATCTGCGAACAAGGCGGTCAAGTGCGCCGTGTGGGTTCAGCCGCGTTGGATTTGGCCTATGTAGCAGCGGGACGGTTTGATGGTTATTTTGAAATGTCTATCAAACCTTGGGATATCTGCGCCGGTGAATTGATTGTCACAGAAGCGCGCGGTACTGTGGTTGACCATACAGGCGCACACAATGCGATGCAAACAGGTTCTATCTTTGCGGCAAATATCAAACTGTTAAAACCATTGATGCAAACCGTGGTGCCAGTTTGGGGCAGTGCCGTAAAAGGCTGATGTTGTTGTGACACTAAAAACGCGCTAATCCATAGCGCGTTTTTTATTTCATCATCAATTTGCAAAAAAAGGCTAAGTTAAAGAGGCTGAGCTAAAGAGGTTAAGTTAAGCAGATAGACAACAACGTTGGCATAATACCAAGGCTGGCATAATAAGAGATGACAATATAAAAACGGCAATCAATATGCACTGATTGCCGTCCTCGTTCTATATGCTGTTTTTTAGCATGTTGTTTATAGCATCTTATTTATAGCATCTTGCTAAAAATCACCTAAATGGCGTATGTTAGAGAGGCTATCTTTCAATATACTGTAATTTATTGGGTACGCCATCCCATTCTTTGGCATCGGGTAGTGGGTCATGCATGGCTGAGATGTTTGGCCATTTTTCGGCGAGTTCTGCATTCAGTTCGATATATATTTCTTGACCTTTTGGCACTTCATCTTCTGAGAAAATCGCATTGGCAGGGCATTCTGGCTCACACAGCGCACAGTCAATACATTCATCAGGATGGATGACCAAAAAATTCGGACCTTCATAGAAACAGTCCACAGGACAGACTTCAACGCAGTCAGTATATTTACAACGAACACAGTTATCAGTAACGACGAAAGTCATGGCGGTGGCTACCTTTTTTTAGTTGCACAAATGTTAAAAGCATAAAAAATACAATCGTATTATTTTAGCGCGTTACGCTTTTTTTAACAATTCCTTTAATGAATAAATAAATTCTAACGCCTGTTTCGGCGTCAGCTCGTCAGGGTTTAGGGCTTTTAGTTGTTGGTTAAGCTTATATTCATCAGTCTTCAACGTTTGATAGTCAGCCGCGGCACTCTGCAAATCCAGACCCATTTGCTGCTCGTCTTTTGGTGGATAGGGTAAAGGATGGTTTGGCAAGCTTTTTTGTTCGCTTTGGTTATCCAAATAATATTGCGCTTGGGCTAATAAGGCTTGCGGCAAACCTGCCATTTTGGCGACATGCAATCCAAAACTGCGATGCGTTGCCCCCGCTGCGATTTTATGCAGTAGTAGTAACTGCCCGTTGATTTCTTGGGTGACAAGGTGTTGATTAAACATTTTGGGGTGGCGCTCAGCCAGTTCCGTGAGCTCAAAATAATGGGTGGCAAATAGGGTCAAACAGCCGATTTTTTCTGCTAAATAATTCACGCACGCATGCGCTATCGCTAGACCATCTTGGGTGCTGGTGCCACGACCGACTTCATCCATGAGTACCAATGAGTTGGCATTGGCTTGGTTCATGATATTGGCGGTTTCGATCATCTCGACCATAAAGGTAGATTTACCACTTGCCAAGTCATCTGCTGAGCCAATGCGGGTAAAAATCCGCTCAATACGACCGAGCGTCACCGACTGCGCAGGGACATACGCACCACAACAAGCAAGTAGTACGATAAGCGCGGTTTGACGCATATAAGTCGATTTACCGCCCATATTGGGACCTGTGATGAGCATTAAGCGTTCAAGTTGGGTGGCTGTTCCCATGACACAGTCATTGGCGACAAATGGGTCAAGCGATGCCGTCTGATGGTGAGCTTGGCGCTGTTGACCTGCTTCAACCACGATATGGCGTCCGCCTTGGATATGGAGGCTTGCGGTATCATCCGTGGTATTAAACAACGGGCGGCACCAGTTTTTACTATGATGAGAGCGATTCTGCAAACGCGTTAGGCTGACCCAGTTGGCAAGCACGTCCAAATACCCAATCGCTTTGGCAAGGCGCTGCACATCGCCAAGCTGTGACTTGAGCTGATGGAGCAGATTTTCATAGATACGTTTCTCAAGGGTCAACGCTTGCCCTTGAGCCGATAAATAGGATTCTTCAATGGTTTTGAGTGCTGGCGTGATAAAGCGTTCAGCATTTTTGAGCGTTTGACGGCGAGTAAAATATTCAGGCGCGTGCTTGGCTTGTAGGGCGCTAAGTTCAAAATAAAATCCGCTCACTTTATTAAAGCCCACTTTAAGCATGGGCAGATTGTTTTTTTGCCGCTCTTGCGCCGCCAATGCTTCCAAAGTTTGCTCGATATTGCCATGCAGATTTTGCCATTCGTCAAGCTGTGGGTCATAGCCCTTTTTTATCATGCCGCCATCACGGATGTGGGCGGGCGGCTCATCGACAATCGCTTGCTCTAGCAAGGCATAAATATTGGCAAAGCTATCAGTTAAGGCTAAGTCAGGAAGCTGTTTGCTAAGCATGGCAAGCAAAGGGGTCTCAGCACTAAGCGTCGTTATGGTGGTAAAATCAAAATGTTGCTGTAACTGCTTTGACAACGCTAACGCTTGCGCCAAGCTCAGACGCAATTTGAGCAAATCGGTCGGTTTTGCTGAACCCAAGCCAATGCGTCCCCCAATGCGTTCGATATCGCTGATTTCGCTTAAGGTTTGTTTAAGCAATTCAAACGCTGCTATCGGTAATGTCATCAGTTGTTCAACCGCATCAAGCCTGCGGTTAATCAGGGTGACATTGCGTAGCGGTCGGTGCAAATGATGCACTAAAGCGCGTTTGCCCATCGGCGTTTGGCAATGATCAATCACCGATAACAGCGAAATACCCGATGCCAATACGGGTTTAAAAATTTCCAAATTTTGCTGACTGATAGTATCAAGCTGCAAAAAATCGCCGTTATGCTCGAGCTGCAGGCTGCGAATATGGCGTAAATCAGCTTGCTGGGTCTGTTTGCCGTAATGCAGCACAACCGATGCCGATGAGATGGCAAGCGGTTTTTGCTCGATGCCAAACCCTGCCAGCGTGGTGACGCTTAGATGCTGGGTCAGATGTTCCAGGGCGTTATTGGGCAGAAAATAACTGTGCGGCTGTGACAAAATCGGCGGCAGGATGGCTGTTGGGCTATTTGCGCTCAGACAATCCTGCAAAAAATGTTGCCACGCCTCAGACAGCTGTTCATCTATCAGCACTTCACTGGGATCAAAGCGGGCGAGTGCGTTAGCAAGCTCGCTTTGTAGCGCCGTATGACTGTCGCAGTTAAGCTCAGTGACGCGGATTTGTCCTTGTGCCAAATCCAGCTGTGCCAATCCCACCGACATTTGCTGTTTGGCAAAGCTGATCGCGACGACCGTTGGCGTCTGCCCTTGGGTAATAAGGCTATCATCGGTCAGCGTTCCTGCGGTTAAGGTACGGACGACTTTACGTTCCATAATCTTAGCGGCATTGGCTTTTGTTTTGCTGGTTTTTTTTGCTATGCTCTTGGCTGCAGAGTCTTTTGCTACAGTGTTTTCTTCAAGGCTGTATTCAGGCTTTTCTTCTTCAACTTGTTCACAGACCACCACGGTTTGCCCAGCATTAATCAGCCGAGCAATATAGCCGTCTGCCGAATGAAACGGCACGCCTGCCATCGGGATGGTATTGCCCTGTTTATCTTTGCCACGTCGGGTCAAGGTGATGCCCAAAATATCGGCAGCAAGCTTGGCATCATCGAAAAACAGCTCATAGAAATCGCCCATCCGGTACAGCACCAAGGCATGCGGGTAATCCGCTTTTAGGGTGAGATATTGCTGCATCATGGGGGTGTGATGGTCAAGATTGTGAGGCATGGTCTTGGGCATAATAGTTAAACGTTATGAAATTAAGCAACAGGTGCGTTTGTCGCACCATGTTGGGTGTGTGAGGTTGATTAAGGCTGGCATGCACGTTACTTGTAGCTTATTTCTGCCAGCCTATTTTTCGAGCTTGTTTCTTCCAGCTTATTTACCAGCTTATTGAAAAGTTTAAAGCGATGCGATTTTTGAGATCCAATGCTGTTTTTCAGCATCCCCTATAAAAGACGCGTTAAAGCTGTTGATCGCCAATTGTTTGATATCGTCATTTGATAGCGCGAGCGCCTGCTCAATAGCGACAAAGTTGTCATTCATATAGCCACCAAAATACGCCGGGTCATCTGAGTTCACCGTCACGCACACGCCTCGGTGCAGCATGGTTTTGATATTGTGCTCGCCCATGTCTTGCACCACTTTTAGTTTAAGATTACTTAATGGACACACCGTCAACGGCATTTGCTCCGCTATCAAGCGTTGCATGAGTTTATCATCTTCTGCCGAGCGCACACCGTGATCAATACGATTGACCTTGAGCAAATCCAACGCTTCCCAGACATACGTGGGATCGCCTTCTTCGCCCGCATGCGCAACCGTCAAAAACCCAAGCGCTCGAGCTTTGGCAAATACCCGTTCAAACTTGGCGGGTGGATTGCCCACTTCGCTAGAGTCAAGCCCCACGCCAATAATAGTATCTTTAAATGGCAAGGCCTGCTCAAGGGTGGCAAACGCGCTGTCTTCGCTCAAATGACGCAAAAAACACAAAATCCAATGCGAGGTGATACCCATTTTTGCTTTGGCATCTAAGCTTGCTTGATAAAGCCCTTGAAAACAGGTGGCAAAATCCACGCCCCGTTCAGTATGGGTCTGCGGGTCAAAGAAAATCTCCGTATGCACCACATTATCAGCCTGACATTTTTCAAAATACGCCCACGCTAAATCATAAAAATCCTGCTGTTTGACCAAAACGTTTGCGCCGGCATAGTAAATATCCAAAAATGATTGTAAATTATGAAAATTGTAGGCATTTTTGACATCTTCAATGGTTTGGTAGGGTATATCGATTTGGTTGCGCTTAGCGATGGCAAACATGAGCTCCGGCTCAAACGTGCCTTCGATATGCACGTGTAGTTCGGCTTTGGGTAATTGATGAATCAGTTGTAGTGGCGTCAATATGGCAGTCATAGCAAACTCGATAGCATAATGGCAAAGATGGGGTTAAAATCTTGCAAGAAAATTTCAATAATGAAAATTTCGAAAATAAAGTCCAATTATGGGGATGGATTCATAAAGATAAAGGTAATAAAAATCAAGCTGCAAAAAAGGTGCAAACATCCAGTCGCTTTATCGTATCATTTCACAAGGCTTGTTATTTAACTTGCTATTTAACTTATTATTTAACAGGGCTTGTTTCGAAGCTTGAGGGTATTGCCCGTGAATTATCGCTTATATAGTTAACAGGCGCATGATGCGAGCGGTTCAAACTTACAGGCTGTCATAACCTTGTATCTAAAAAAAGCAAACCCATATATAATAGCAAAATTTATTTTGAACACCTTTATTAACCGTCATCGTATTAAAAGTCATCGCACTTATTGATTTGAGCACTTTAGGAAAACCCTCGTATGTTAGGCAAAATGATAGGCAAGGTTATCGGCACCAAAAACGACCGTGAGCTTAAGCGAATGCGTAAGTTGGTCGACAAAATCAACGCCTTAGAACCCAAAATCCAGCCCCTCTCTGACGAAGCATTAAAACAGAAAACTGCAGAATTTAAAACCCAGTTTGAGCAGGGTACTAGCCTAGATACCATTTTACCTGAAGCCTTTGCGGTCTGCCGTGAAGCCTCAAGCCGTGTCCTTGGTATGCGTCACTACGATGTACAGCTCATCGGGGGTATCACCCTGCACGAAGGTAAAATCGCCGAGATGCGCACGGGTGAGGGTAAAACCTTGATGGCAACGCTTGCGATATATCTCAACGCCATTAGCGGTAAAGGCGTGCATGTCGTCACCGTCAATGACTACTTGGCAAGCCGTGATGCTGAATTAAACCGCCCGTTGTTTGACTTTTTGGGCTTAACTGTCGGCGTGATTTACTCACAGCAAGACCCGATGGAAAAATTTGAGGCCTATGCCGCAGATATTACCTATGGTACCAACAACGAATACGGTTTTGACTACCTACGTGACAATATGGTATTTCGCCTAGATGAGAAAAAACAGCGCGGACTCAACTATTGTATCATCGATGAGATTGACTCGATTTTGATTGATGAAGCGCGTACGCCGCTGATTATCTCGGGTCAAGCCGAAGACTCATCCGCCATGTACAGACTGATTGACACCATCATCCCACGCCTCAAACGTTCAGAAACCGAAGAAGGCAACCGCGAAAACCGTGAGCAGGATTTTTGGATTGATGAAAAAAATCGCCAAATCGAAATCAGCGAAAAAGGCTACGAGAAAATCGAAAAATTCTTGGTGGAAAAAGGCGAGCTTGGCGAAAACGAGAGTCTATATAGCCCAACGCGCTTACCACTATTAGCCCACGTCCAAGCCGCGATTCGTGCGCACCATTTATTTGTGAAAAACATTCACTATATCGTGCATGAAGGCGAAGTCATCATTGTCGATGAAAACACAGGGCGTACCATGCCCGGTCGCCGCTGGTCAGAAGGGTTGCACCAAGCGGTTGAAGCCAAAGAACAAGTTGAAATTCAAGCCGAAAACCAAACGCTTGCCACCACGACATTCCAAAATTATTTCCGTCTGTATGACAAACTCTCAGGCATGACAGGTACAGCGGATACCGAAGCTGCGGAGTTTAAACAAACTTACGATTTAGATGTGGTGATCATCCCCACCCACAAACCGATTCAGCGTATTGACCTTGATGACCAAATTTTCCTAAGTAAAATGGGCAAATATCAAGGCATCATCCGCGAAATCAAACGTATTCAAGAAAAACAGGCACCGATTTTGGTGGGGACGGCAACCATTGAAGCCAGTGAAGTGCTTTCAGAGTTACTGACACAAGAAGGTATTCAACATAACGTCCTCAATGCCAAACAGCACGAGCGTGAAGCCGATATTATCGCGCAAGCGGGTAGCCCCAATGCGGTCACTATTGCCACCAACATGGCAGGTCGCGGTACTGATATTATTTTGGGGGGTAACTGGCAAGCCGAGCTCGCCAAAATCGACAACGTCACCCCTGAAATGAAACAGCAAGCCTATGCCGAATGGCAAGTGCGAAACCAACAAGTGCTAGAGGCGGGTGGTTTGCGTATCATCGGTTCTGAGCGTCACGAATCACGCCGTATTGATAACCAATTGCGCGGTCGTGCGGGTCGTCAAGGTGACCCTGGGGAGTCGCGTTTTTTCTTGTCGCTTGAAGATGACTTGATGCGGATTTTCGCTGGCGATCGCGTGGTGAATATGATGCGCGCGATGGGGTTAAAAGAAGACGAAGCCATTGAGCACAAAATGGTGTCACGCTCGATTGAAAACGCCCAAAGTAAAGTGGAAAACCGCGACTTTGATGCCCGTAAGAGCCTACTCAAATACGATGACGTTGCCAACGAACAACGTAAGGTTATCTATAAACAGCGCGATGAACTGCTTGCCCAAAGTAATCTGCAAGCAGGTATCGAAGCGATGCACTACGATGTGTACAATGCCTTGATTGACCAGTTCGTGCCACCAGGCTCGATTGATGACCAATGGGACATTGATGGGCTTGAAGACGAGCTTGAAAGTGAGTTTCGTATTTATATGCCAATCAATGACTGGCTAGATGCCGATCGTCGTTTGGATGAAGAAGGTTTACGCCAAAAAATCATTGAGGCTGCGCTACTCAACTACCGCGCTCGCCGTGAGCAAATGGGCGAGGAAAATGCCGCCCAGCTTGAGCGTCACTTTATGCTATCTAGCCTAGATAAGCATTGGAAAGAACATCTAAACCAAATGGATCAACTGCGTAAAGGTATCCATCTACGAGGCTATGCGCAAAAAAATCCTGAGCAAGAATATAAATCTGAATCTTTCTCATTGTTCCAAAGTATGCTTGGTGCTATCAAGTCTGAAACCGTGCAAGATTTAGCGCGTGTTCATATCCCAACACCAGAAGAAATCGCTGAGCTTGAGCGCCAGCAACGTGAACAAGCCGAGATGATGCGTCTGCATTTTGAGCACCAGGAAATGAATGGCGTGACAGGTGAGCTGAGTGACGATGAAGACATGATTGCGCGTAACCGCCAGCAACGCACGCGAGCCACGTATTCATTTGGTCTAAGTGGCTCAGCAGCAACCGCGAGTCCAGAGATGGCTGAAAATGGTGACAATCCTTATGCCAACTTAGCGATTAGCCGAAATGCCCCTTGTCCATGTGGATCGGGTTTAAAATACAAGCAATGCCATGGTAAAATTTAAGGTGATATCATTATCATCTTTGAATTAGCAACCTTGTTGATTGAACAATTTTTACTATATAGGCTATCAAGTACGTTGTCGGGTCAAGCGATTTATTGATAGTAGAGGAATACCCATGCAAAACACACTAGCAAAAATCACCATGCTGAGTTTAGTATCGGCGCTTACGTTGACAGCTTGTGATAAAAAGACAGACAGCACAGACAATGCCGCAGCAGCGTCAGCGGCAGAATCACAAGCCGTACCAATGTCAGCTGCGCCTGCCGATGAAAAAAATAGCGCCGCTGTGACCGAAGCCAATGCCACCGTAGATGCCGGTCCTGACGCTACCAGCGCCAGTGGCGCGGCGACCCCTGTTGATGCGATGCCAGCGAGTAGTATCGAAGCAGAGGCTGCAGAAGATGGCGGCGCGGATAATTCAGAC
This sequence comes from Streptomyces cinereus, assembly GCA_014647715.1. Taxonomy (GTDB): domain Bacteria; phylum Pseudomonadota; class Gammaproteobacteria; order Pseudomonadales; family Moraxellaceae; genus Faucicola; species Faucicola cinerea. The sequence goes on along the minus strand of BMPS01000030.1, from coordinate 11,780 downwards.
ATGGATAAGATTACGGAAAATGATACCGTGATTGATAATGCCCCTGCTTCGCCCAACGCACCAAAAGCCAGCGATGATGCAGCGCCTGCCGTCGGTAACCAAAAGGTCGGTCAATAACAACTACACCCACAAAAAAAGCTGATACCCATCAGCTTTTTTTTAACACTTCATCTAAACGCTGTTCAAACTAAATGCTGTTCAAATAATTATCAAAACGCACGATATCATTTGATAGGCTTAGGTTGGGCGATTGGTCTGCAAGAAAAGGCGCTGATTTGGGTCGTTTGACTACCACCATACCATTGGGGGTTATTTGCGCCAACGCCGCCGACAATAATTGTTGTGATTGCGCAATCGACGGTGGGGTGGTCACAGTATGCAACATCTGCATATGTTTATTAACCGCTGATTTGTAGCTATCAGCGGGAAACATTGGATCTAGATAGACACGGTCGACTTTTGGCAATTTAGCCAGCAACGCTATCGCGTCGCCATGATAAATCGTTAATCTACTCATCAATTTTTGCCAGTTGCGATGCTGCGCCATTTTTTGCTGTTCTAGTTGCAGTAGCAAAAACATGAGTGGCTGCTGTTCAAGCAACGTCATACTGGCACCGGTACTTGCCAAGATTAAGCTATCATGCCCAAATCCTGCGGTTGCATCAATGACAGTCATGTTGGCTTGTAGCTGCATGGCTTTGAGTAGTAGTTCAGTTTTTTTGCCCGCTTTGACCACACGCTGTTGTAGGTTTTGCCAATTTGGGCTGACTTTCATGCCCGCTGCGATGACAAAAACATCGCCCACCTCATCAATCAGCACACTGTTATCATCGACGGATTTCAGCCATTTTTGAGTTACTTTGCTAGTAATCTTTTGTGGTTGTAAATTGACGGATAAAGGAGTGAGTATGGTTTCGACGTTTGCCAAACGCTGCTCGCTTGGCAAAGTGTCAGCATAATACAGTTGGATTGATTGATGAGGTAGCATGGGGAGTTAAATATAGCCCAGCATACCAGCGATGAGTACCAGTATGCCTACCACGATGCGCCACCAAGCAAAAATCGTAAAATCACGGGTACTGACCCAGTTAACCAACCATTTGATGAAAATCATGGCAAAAATAAATGAGACCACCACACCCACTGCCATGATGGTCCAGTCTTCAGCGCTGGTCAAAATATGATGGTTTTTGGTCAGGTCTAGTAGCCCAGCACCCACTAACACAGGAATCCCTAAAAAGAAAGAATACTCCGCAGACGCCTTACGTGACACCCCCAAAAATAGGGAACCAATAATGGTAGACCCTGAGCGAGAAGTACCAGGAATCAAGGCAAGACATTGAATCAAACCAATGATAATCGCTGTTTTAATATCAATATCTTCCGCTTCGGCATATTTGACCTTATGTTTGTGTTGTTGGCGCTCTGCCCAAAAGATAATCAAACCACCGACAATCAATGAGATTGCCACCACGGTTGGGTTAAATAACGCCGCTTTTAACGCTTTATCAAACAGCAAACCTATCAGCATAATCGGAATGGTGGAAATAATCAGCGAGATGCCCAATTGACGCGGGTTTTTACGCTCCGGGTCTTTACCCGTAATAAGTCCCATCAAGGCACGCCATAGCCGTCCCCAGTACAAATAAATTACCGCTGAAATCGCACCCAGCTGAATGACGACAATAAACAAGTCGGCTTTATCTTTGGTCCAAAAATTTAACAGGGAGTCGGCAAGAATTAAATGCCCGGTACTTGAAATCGGTAAAAATTCGGTAATGCCCTCAACCATGCCCATGATGATGGCTTTAAAAATTAAAATAAGATCCATAACGTATCCAACAATGTTAGTGATTAACAGTCAAAGCTAACAATTTTTGCGCTTATAACAAGATAAAGGGTAGCGAGTCAAACTTAACACAATATGAGTACTCATCCGACAACTTAAGGGTTTTGTTGTTCGGCAAGGGTTTTCCACGCGTTATTTCTTAAATAAACCGGCAACGCCAGCTCAGCAGGGACAGATTTCTGCTGCTGATACAAGGCTAGCCCAAGTTTGGCAATGATAACCGCTGAGGGGCGAATATCGGCAAAGATAGCCTGACCTAGCGGCGCATTGACCAAGGTTGCGCCATTCCCTACTAAGGCTAAGTCTTTGTCTATCACACCGTCATAATCAAGTAAATGCTCAGTAGCACCTGCCACAAGCTGCATGATACCATCGCTCATGGCGTATTCACCGGCGTATACTTGGTTCATGCGCGCGTCTGTCAGCGCCAATACGTGGGAGCGTTGGTGCAGTTCAAATGCCGTTTGGGCGATAGCTTGCAGGCTTGATACAGGCAAACAAGGCACATCATGGGCAAAGGCGATGGCTTGCGCTACCGCCGTATTAATGCGTATGCCACTAAAAGCCCCGGGACCTCGATTAAAAGCAATCGCAGTCAGGTGTGACCAATCAATCGATGATGCCGCCATCAGCGCTTGTATCATCGGCAAAATTTGCTGGGTTTGCAGACGATTCCCCGTAAGGGTCTGTTCAGCGACCACATTACCTGCTAAATCCATGAATGCCACTGAACATTGGTCAAACACACTTTCAAGTGCCAAAATCATAACAAATTGCCTTTACCGTTTGCAGTAATCATGTGCTTAAAGCACACAAATTTTGCCTAAAAAATTGCTTGGTATGATAACACTAAAAACAAATTTGAGCATAATTTAGTTAACAGGGATTTAAGCAAAAATGCCCTCAATCCCGTCAATAAAATGCTATAATCCTTACTATTTTTAAGGATTTAAAGCCAATGTATTGAAGTTGATAGCTAACGGTTAACAATGGTTTGCAAAGTCGCTCAAAGTCATTCAAAGTTACTTTGCTGCACAATTTTTATAACGTGTGTTATAGCGTTTTTTATTAGCGTGTTAAGTTTTATTTGTCGGTTAAATGGGTAGATAGGTTATGAGCGGTAAAATAATTTTTGATAATGGCAAGCATCAGTGCATTATGTTTAGTGATTTGGTAAAAGGCGACGGTATTCAGTCCAATCAATTTTTAATTTTGCACTCAGATGAAGAAACTGTCGGCGCGGTTATTGACCCAGGTGGTGATTTGACCTATACGCCACTAACCCTAGCACTGCTCAAACATACTGATATAAAGCATATCCGCTATGTGATTGGCTCACACCAAGACCCTGATATCATTGCGTCATTGCCACGTTGGCTACTGCATACCCAAGCCAATATCGTCATCTCAAGATTGTGGGAGCGTTTTTTACCGCATCTTAACTCCGCGTTTACCACTGACCGACTGCAAGAAGGGTATCTTAAGCGCTTGATTGCGCTGCCGGATGAAGGCGCGGTGTTGCCTTTGGGAAAAACCCAGTTGTTTGCTTTGCCTGCGCACTTTCTGCATTCAGAAGGTAATTTTCAGTTTTATGACCCCATCAGCAAAATTTTATTTTCAGGCGATATGGGGGCTTCGTTGCTCGGTGATGCAAATGTGCCAGTGGAAGATTTTGACTCCCATATTCCGACCATGCGAGGGTTTCACCAACGCTACATGGTGAGTAATAAAGTCACCCGTTTTTGGGCAGATGCGGTTCGACAGTTAGATGTCGAGATGATTGTGCCGCAGCATGGCAAATCTTTTGTTGGCAAAGCCATGATTAATCGCTTTTTGGATTGGATAGGCAATTTGCCTTGCGGGGTTGATTTGCTCACACAAGACGATTATGACTATGCAGGGCTGATTAATAGTGTTAAAGTTGACTGATTTGTTGTTTTAGTTGATGATGTCCTGTACTGTCACCCCTGTTTTTGAACAATTTGCCAACTCATACGATGCCGCCACGCCGATTCAATCGCAGGTGGCAGAGCACTTGGCGCAGCTCATTGCGCGTTACCATACCGGCGTAACCGATATGTGCGTGGTGGATGTGGGCTGTGGCACAGGAAAATTGACTGAGGCGGTGATGTCAAAGTTTTTACAAAACGCAGCGTTAGCTTCCGCTCAGTTATATGGCGTTGATACTGCTGCCAGTATGCTTGCAATTTGGCAACAGCGAGTCGCGCATCTTTTGTCGATGCCGCTGTCATTTACACAAGTCTCATCGCTACCAACGTCCCCAATGACCCTGCACAGCCAAGCGCTCTGCGCCAATATGGCAGATATGGCATTGGCAAATCAATCTGCCGATTTGGTGATGAGTAGTTTTGCCCTTCATTGGACATCGCCAAGCGTTATCGCAGAGCTTGGGCGCATCGTCAAAACCAAAGGTCAGCTGCATTTGGCGATTCCGGTGGCAGGCTCTTTTCATGAAGTCAGTCAGCGCTTTCCCAAGTTGCCTGTTTTTGATTTTTTACCCAGTCACGCCTGGCTAGCGGCGATAGAGACCTTGCGGCAACAGCGTCAAGGCACGCTAATTTATCACACCGAGCAATCGTTTGCTTTTTCTTATGACAATTTAAGAAGTCTGTTAAAAAATCTCAAGCAAATGGGCGGCGCCGTCTCTGGCAAAGACAGCATCGATACGACGACATTTAGACGCTATCTGCAAGACCAATCCCCGATTGGGCTGGATTACCAACTGCTGATGATTGGCTTACAGCTGTAAGGGTAACAAATTTATCGACGATTTGGATAACATTTAGCGTTACACTAGCATCAACTTTATCCCCCTTTTTGATTAGTTTAATTAAACATGCTATGACTACACACACTTTGTCTTTTAAAGATAAGCTACAAGCCTATATTCACTTGACCCGCTTTGATAAGCCTGTGGGCATTGAACTGGTGTTTTGGTCGACTTTATGGGCGGTCTTTTTGGCGGCAAAAGGGTTTGAGCAACTCCCACCGTGGCATGTGGTGGCAATCTTTGCGACGGGTGCGGTGTTGATGCGAGCGGCAGGCTGTGCCATCAATGACTTTGCTGACAGAAAAGTCGATGGGCATGTGTCGCGAACCCAAGGTAGACCGCTGGCGGATGGTCGCTTGACGGGTAAAGAAGCGGTTTGGACGTTTTTAATTTTATCTTGGGTAAGTGCAGCGTTATTAGTATTTTTGCCCGTGCAGGTTTTTATTTGGTCATTTGGTGCGGTGGCGCTGGCGTTTATCTATCCGTTTATGAAACGCTTCACCCATTTGCCGCAACTGTTTTTGGCGGCGGCTTTCGGCTGGGCGATTCCGATGGCGTATGTTGCGGTATCGCAAGTATTAACGGGGCAGACCGAGGTTGATATTTGGTGCTGGCTGCTGTTTGTCGGCTATATGTGCTGGACGGTGGCGTATGATACCCAATATGCGATGGCAGATCGTGAGGATGATTTAAAAATCGGGGTCAAATCCACCGCGATTTTATTTGGTAAACACGATGTGTTGATAATCAGCCTACTTCAAGGGGTATTTTTGCTCAGTTTGGCGGGCGTGTTTTGGCATTATTTTGGCGCGCTTTCAGTATTGGCGCTGCTACCTATCGTTGCCATGTTTTACCGACAAAATAAACAATGTCTCACCTATGACCGTAAACTTTGCTTTAACGCATTTTTAGATAACGTGTGGGTAGGGCGCTATGTATTTTTGCTAATCGTGATATTGAGTGTATCGGCGCTTCGAGGATAAACTGTGATAAACATAAAAAAACGCCTAAATTTGATTGTAGGCGTTTTTTTTGACTATCGCCATAATTTGACTATACCCATAATTTGATAGGCAAATTGAGTCCAAGGCGGTTGGTGAGTTGGTTATTTTTCAGTGAAATAATCCGCTCAGCAAATAACCCCACCACCATAGGCAGCAGTTGGTGTTCCATCGCATGAACACGCTGTTGTAATTGGTCAGCATTCTCAGCCGCGTTAACGCAGGTCACCGCTTGGGCGATGACTTCCCCTGCATCGAGTTCGCTCGTTACCAGATGCACGCTGCAACCATGATAGCGCTCGCCAGATTGTAGCACGCGGGTATGCGTATCTAAGCCTTTATAATTGGGCAGCAGTGACGGGTGCAGATTTATCATCGGCACGTTTAGTCCAGTGCTGCTGGTGACACCATCAATAAACAGCGGCGTTAAAATCCGCATAAATCCTGCCAGTACCACCAAATCAGGTTGCCACGCGCGCAATTCTTGCAGTGCCTGTTTTTCAAAACCGACACGGGTATATTTTTTGCCATTATCGTCACGCTCAATCACCGCAGTTGCAATATTGGCTTGCTGCTGCTCATTGGCAAGGCGGATGCGCTCAAGTGCGTAGGCATCGGCTTTATTGCTAATCACACCCACGATTTGAATGTTCAATAGTTGCTGTAGCTGCTTATCAATTAATACTTGCAGGTTACTGCCACTGCCAGAGACAAGGACGGCAATTTTTAACGAGGTAGGGTTTGTCATGTTCAACTTCATAAGGATAGCAAAGCAATAGGTTGGAAAAACTAAGGTGCGTAAAAACGCACCTTTTTAACTAGCTCAATGGTAAATTAGCTCAAGGGTAAATTAGCTTAATGGTAAATTAGCTTAATGGTAAAATAGCCCAATAATAAAATACCCTAATTAGTCGAGTCGCGGATAAAATTAACGATAAGTTACCGCATCGCCTGTTCTTTCAACGATTTCACCCAATTTCCATGCGGTTTCGCCTTGCTCATTGAGTAAGTCAATGGCTTGGTCTGCTTTATCTGCCGGTACCACGACGACAAAACCCACACCGCAGTTAAAGGTGCGGTACATTTCCATCTGCTCGATATGACCTTTTTGCTGAAGCCATTGGAACACAGGCGGGAATGTCCAAGAACTCACATCAATTTGCGCCGCCAAATGATCAGGCAATACGCGTGGTAGGTTCTCGGTCAAGCCGCCACCGGTGATATGTGCCATCGCATGTAAGCTTACGTTACCCAAGGTTTTTTGCAGTTGTCCAATGGCTTTGACATAGATTTTTGTCGGTGCCATCAACACGTCTTTTAATGCTTTACCGTCTAATTGTTCAGTGGCAACATCGGCACCGCTGACTTCAATGACTTTACGCACCAGTGAGTAACCATTTGAATGCACGCCGCTAGAGGCGATACCGATTAACACATCACTGTTGGCAACGTTTTTACCCGTAATCACTTCCGACTCTTCGACGACGCCCACACAAAAACCTGCCAAATCATAGTCGTCATCTTGATACATACCCGGCATTTCAGCCGTCTCGCCACCGATGAGCGCACAATTTGCCAATTTACAGCCGTCACCGATACCGGTGATAACTGTTGCTGCGGTATCGACGTCCAGTTTTCCTGTGGCGTAATAATCCAAGAAAAATAACGGCTCGGCGCCACAGACTAGCAGGTCATTGACACACATCGCGACTAAGTCTTGACCAATGGTGTCGTGCTGCTGAAGTTGTAAAGCCAGTTTGAGTTTGGTACCGACACCATCAGTCCCTGAGACCAATAAAGGGGATTTATAGCCTTGTGGAATACGGCACAAAGCCCCAAATCCACCCAAACCACCGACTACTTCAGAGCGGCTAGTTGCTTTGGCAACTGATTTAATGCGCTGAACTAACGCTTCGCCAGCATCGATATCGACGCCAGCATCTTTATAACTTAACGAAGTGGGTTGTGTAGTCATGGTCTTCCTATCGCCAGAATCATTGGGAAAAGTAATACGCGCATTATACCCAAATTCCCATCAAAAAGAAAAATAATCCATCGCTTTGCTAGCTGGCTAATATTGGGCTGTTTATCGTTCATGACGCCTTCTAGCCCCACAAATGTGATAGGGCTTTATAACATAGCTTTGAATATTTGTATGAGTTGTGCAGTTTGCGCTATCTATTTTTGTCAAATTACCTAAAATTAGTCGAAAATACAACGATGGCAGTGACCGTCTTTTATTTGACATTACCCTTATATTTTTGGCGTATTTGGCTTTTTTGAGGAACCTATGTACAACCCATTCCCTTATCGATTTACGAAAGATGTGTTTTTCAAACGGGTATTTATATCGCTGTTTTTGGTTGCAATAGGCTATATCATTTATCAATTACAATCGGTAATTTTGCCATTTTTGGTAGCATTTATTTTATCGTATGCGATTAATCCGCTCGTGCAAAAATTACAGGACAAGGCACACATTCGCCGCTGGGTGGCGATTTTGCTGGTATATTTGTCCACTGCGCTGATGATTGGATTGATACTCTGGTGGCTCATTCCACTGGTATGGGAGCAGTTACAATCGGCTTGGAAGTATGTACCGACGGCAATTGACTATTATAACAATACGCTGCGAGGATGGGTGCGTTCTCACACCCCCATACGCTTACCTGCCATGCAAGTACGTGATATGTCCAAAGGCTTGGTCGATTTTCTCAAAGAAAACTACAATATCACCGATGCGCGCTCATTTTTTACCAATTTAATGTTATCAGGCATGAATGTAATCAACGTTGCGGGCATTGTAGTGCTAGTGCCGATTTTGATGTTTTATTTTTTATATAATTGGGATGAGCGCTTGGTAAAAATGCGTCATATGATTCCTAACCGTTATATTCCATCGGTCTATCGCATCGCCAAAGAAAGTGATGAAGCGTTGATGTCATTTATCAAAGGTCAGTTACTGGTGATGGTTTTGCTCGGTATGGTGTATGCGGTGCAATTGCAACTCATTGGACTTAAAGTCGGTCTTATCATCGGTATGATGGCGGGTATCGCAAGTTTTGTGCCGTATCTTGGCTTTACCCTGGGCTTTATTGCGGCGATTATTGCAGGGCTATTTCAATTTGGCGTGGACTGGGTACATTTAGTGCTAATTGTCGGTGCCTTTATGGTAGGGCAGGCGGTGGAAGGTTATATTTTGCAGCCGTTATTGTTGGGTGATAAAATTGGTTTATCACCATTGTGGGTGATGTTTGCGGTACTTGCAGGAGCGGCACTGGCAGGCATTGCAGGTATGCTGATTGCTTTGCCGCTCGCCGCTGTGCTCAATGTGCTATTCCAACATGCGTATGACAGTTACCGTGAAACTGAGTTTTATAAAGGCGATGCCCAGTATAGTTTGTTTAAAGAAGAAAATTTGATGGATATCAAGCTTGAGCAGCAACAAAAACAAATCGAGGCGCAAATGAAAAAAGAAAATACCAGTTGGATGGCGCGGATAAAAAATATTTTCTAAAACAGCAAGATGTCATTCAAATGACTACAAGCGCGTAATTTTGCCGTATAATAGCCGCCTATCTTATTGGCGTTTCCTATCTGATAGGCGGTTGTAGATACGCTCAATTAAGAGATACGCTCAATCAAGCATTTATTGTGAGGGGTTGGTCTGCCTTACGTTAAATGCTTTTTTTATTTGCAATTTTCCCAATAAATGTCGCATCATTGATATGCGATAGCGTCATCATAGGTTTATTTATTGGTTTATCATCAGTTAGGTATCTTATGCAATCAAACAATTCTGTAAGCCCAGCAGCAACCATGTCTGCCGCTGAATTAAATCCCCAACGATTAGCCCAACTATTAAATAGTGACGTAGACATGCTTGATGATAATGATTGGGATGATGATGCGTCAAACAATGATGGTTTAAACAATGAAGCGCAGCAAACCTTCGGCGATGCTAAAGGTAACAGCCAAGGCGATGACATCAAATCCGCGCGTTTTCGCAAGCTACAAAAAAAATTACGTAAGCTGGTCTCTTGGGCGATTCGTGACTACAATATGATTGAAGACGGTGATGTGGTCATGGTGTGTATTTCAGGCGGCAAAGACAGTTTTACCTTACTGGATATTTTATTGTTCTTAAAGAAAATAGCACCGATTCAGTTTGATGTGATTGCCGTCAATCTTGACCAAAAGCAACCTGACTATCCTGAAGATATTTTGCCCAACTATCTGACCAAGCACGGCATTCCGTATTATATTTTAGAAAAAGACACCTATAGCGTGGTCAAGCAAATCGTACCAGAAGGTAAAACTTACTGTTCGGCGTGTTCACGTCTGCGCCGTGGTTCGTTATATGGGTTTGCCAAACAAATCGGTGCAACCAAAGTGGCACTGGGTCATCACCGTGATGATATCATGGCGACGTTTTTCTTAAATTTATTTCACGGCGGCAGTCTCAAAGCCATGCCACCAAAACTGCTATCGGATGATGGGCAAAATATCTTGATTCGTCCGCTTGCGTATGTGGAAGAAAAAGACATTATCAAATATGCCAATTACAAGCAGTTTCCGATTATTCCTTGTAACCTGTGCGGCAGCCAAGAAAACCTACAACGGGCGATGATTAATGACATGCTACGCACATGGGATCAGCAATACCCGAATCGCTTGGATTCGATATTTGGCGCGATGCAAAATGTCGCACCGTCACAGCTCGCTGACCGTGAGTTGTTTGACTTTGAAAATTTGCAGTTAAAGCGTGATGAGCATATCCGTGTATTTGAAGGGGAAAACATCCAAGCGGGGCAGATTGATGAGCAGCTTCAGCAAAAAGGGGTACCAACCGCACCTGAAGTGCAAACCTTTGACCCCACCAAATCTCAGAAAAACAAAGCGTCTCAAAAAAGCAAAGCGCCTCAAACATCCAACGCCAGCCAAAACGCTGAGAGCCAAAAAATACCGACAATCAATCCTTTGGTTTGATAACCAAGCGGGTCAAGCACACGGCTATTTTGGTTGTTGTAATGAGTTAGGCTATTGAGGTGATAAGCGGTTGATTTAATAAGCTACTGGTTTAATAAAAAAGTTCGGTTAAATACACCCGAACTTCTTTTTTAGTTCTAACCTGTAAATTATCGTCGTCACGCATCGGGTTCCAAGCAGCGGGTTCCATCGTTCAATGAGATTGCGCAACGAGTTTTAAAAACAAAATTTCACGATAAGTTCGTCGCGTTGTTTTTATCTTAGCTGCGATTATTTTTTTGACCCTATGGTTGCATCATTGCTAGGGGTAACGGGGCGAGGCGCTACAGGTTGGCTTGATTTAGGCTGATGGGTATCAGTGTATTTTGGGTGGCGGTTGTTAGGTACACTCCGTGGATAATACGGGCGTGACCTTCTATCTAAACCGCCCCAACCACCAAAACGACTACCGTAGAAGGGTGAGCCCCAAAATGGATCGGTGTTGTACCACAGTTGATTTAGCCTTTGCTCACGTTGGTAGTTGAGATAACCTTCGTCATGCGCTTTTAACAAATCAAGCGTTATCGATTGTGGGCATACATCATTATAGTCATAGCCCTCACGTCCCAACTGGTAAGCGCGTAGCGGTGTGCAATAACGTTTTAACCCTGCTTCACGACCTTGTCGCCACTGTTGCTGGTTGGGGGTGGTATTAGCTTTAGCGCATTGCTTGATATGCTTTTGAATATAATCTTGACTGCGACCCAGTAAACCATCTTGATAACCAATGGTTTGCCAATTGCTTTGTTGGCACTGAGTGGGTGTTAATCCGCCGCCCAAGGTGGCACAACCTGTCATCGAGGCAGTGACAGCAAACAGTCCAAGCATTTTTTTTGAGGTGGTTGCTGGGTGATAGGTCTCTATGAATGAAAGCATCGTCATGGTGGTACCTTTGAAGTTTAAAGTCGCTATTAGCCAGTCAAAAACTGGCTAAACCGATTAAACCGTTAATGAATTGATATTTTTTAATTTAGCAGATTATTTGGTAGTGGTTTGAAAAGTATGCTGGTATAGAAATAAAAAAGACAACTTGGGATAAAGATGATAATTTGAGGTTATGAAGACACAAATTACAATCAGCTGCCTAAGCTGTCTTAGCGATAGTATAAAG
>BMPS01000029.1 GCA_014647715.1 Streptomyces cinereus | reverse complement strand
GGCTGCAGTTAGCCAGACAGGCTAAACGGTTAAAACAATCTTTATATCAGGTTAAAAGGGGTTTACTCAGTGATTATTTGCGTGAGCAGTTACGCTCGCCTTCGGTCGTCTTTGCGTAAGTCCTAAAGTAATAAAACAAAATTAAATATATAGTTTTAGGTCGTGTTAGCGACAGCATAACACGACTGTCACCCTTGAAGTTGTCGGGTTACGCCATAAAAGACTGACTAACCCGACCAACAACGATATTATCATTTAACATGGTATCACTACTTAAATTATTAAATCACCTTTTCCACTTTAAACCCCATGTTTTGCATGAGTTCAGCTTTATCAAATGGCGCAAGGCTTGCGCGTGTGTAAGGCTTGTCTTTAAGATAAGTTCTTGTCACCCGCTGTAAGTCATCAAGGCTGACCGCCAAGATTTTGGCACGCATCGCTTGTTGCCAGTCTTTGCCGCGACCATGTAACTCAGCAAACAGCGCCTTCACCGCTTCACCCGCAGGACTTGCGGGCTTATCCATGCCTGCCATCAATCCTAAAATTGCTTCTTCAATCCAAGCATCAGTTTTTTCGCCTGTGGTCTGCGCGAGTAACCAATCAATACTACCCAAGAAGTCATCAAACGTGGCTTGGTCACGCGGGTCACGGTAGCTATAAAACTTAAAAGAGCAAGCATTGCTATCATAGCTCGCGCCGCCGCCATACGCGCCGCCTTGCTCACGAATGGTACGATGCAGATAGTTGTTGCGTAGCACGCTTGAGAGCACCATCAAGGCAGGGGCATCGGGATGGTCGGTAGGCACCGCATCAAAGACAAGCGCATGATGAAATACATTGGTTTGTGCAAGCCACGCGATATCGCGACCGTCAGTGGTAATGGGCGATTCGATTAAGGTAGCGGTAGGCTCGTCAACAGGCGCTTGCCAGCTCTCGCTAATCGCTTGTTGCAGCGTCGGTAATATCTCTGCTTCGGCGATGATAAGCGCTTGTTTTGGCAAGGCTTTGATGTAGCTATGTAAATTGGCTAAGCGCTCTCCGAGCTTTTGCCACGCACTGCTATCTTGCTCCGCTTGCTGCAAAAATTCAGTTAAGCTATTTAATGCAGGCAAACCACTGCGTACATATTCAAGACGGGCGATTTTACTGGTGTTACGGCTCGCTGTTTGCATGGCATACGCATGACCTGCATTGGCAAGGCGCGATTGCCAGCCCATTTGTTTTTGGGTCAGTAGCTCTTCCATCCGCGCATATTCAGTAAAAATAGTGTCGTTGAGCACTTCTTTAAGCAGCTCAATCGCTTCAAATTTACGTGACAATGAGCGGGTAGCGACCACCAAGAAGCTATCCATTTTTTCGGGATTGTCAGGTGACGTGCGCTGGCTGATTCTGACAGTCACACCGCTTGAATGGCGGGCTTGCCGCGCTTGGAATGCCAAAGCATCGTGTTTGCGCGTGCCCACTTCGCTGATCAAGCTCAGATACGTTGGTAAATCTGGGTGATTGATGAGCGCTTCATGACCCTCTAGGGGCATAATCACTTGATAATAGTACAGACCGTTGGTGCCTGCTTCGTATTCATACAACGTACTTGGCACACCACTTAAAGTGATATCGCGCTTTTTACCTGTTTTAAATTGAATTTGGGCAGGAATATCCGCCAATCCCACTTTGGGTAGCAAATCCACATCATCAGGCGTAGCTTGGCGTTCGGCAAGGGCCTTGGCTTGGCTGATGAGCGCATTACGCGTGTCATCGGTCAGTGCCGCTGCGATGGTGTCAAGTTTGGCTTGCTCATCCTTGGCTTGTTGCTCAGATTTGCTTGCATCAGGGATGAGTGTCAGGCGCACGCGATGCGGATTGTCGAGCAAAAAGCTGCGGATCAAATCGGCGATAAAATCAGGGTTTTGTACTTGGTCTCGTAGCCAGTTTAGGTTTTCATCGATATCCCACACATGCATGGGGTCGCCGTCGTGGATAGCAGTACTAAAGCCTTCAAGCATCAAATTTAGACCATATGGCATACTATCGCCACCGATATGACGTTGGTCGATTTCGATTTGGTGCAAAATGGTTTCAATCGCTTCACTGTCCACAGGCTGGTCTGCCACTTGTTTGAGTAAGTCCAAAATCCCTTGCTCAATAGCATCGCCATGCTCAGGTTCAGAGCCACGGACACCCGCATAAAACACCATCTGATAATGGCTATCATCCAAGCCCAGTAGCGGCGTTGGGGCAGATGCCAGCGGATGGCTATCGAGATACGCTCGCAGCGGCGAACCTGCATGTTCAACCAATACACCTTCAAGTAATCGCATAGCCAGACGCTGCTTACCGTCTAAAATCGATGGTAATAACCATGCCATGACGTGATGGGTTTGTTTGGGTTTCACCGTATCGACACTGTAAGTGTCCGTCACACTGATTGGCGCGGTCAATGATTTTTCGAGTCGTGAGGCGTGTTTTTGCCCTTTAGCAAACGCTTTGCCTGCTACCGCCAATGCATCCTCATGGATACGGGCTTGGGTCTCTGCTACAGGGATATTGCCAAAGCTCATCACCACCGCATTGCTTGGGTGATAGTGACTTTGATGAAAATTGACCAAATCAGCGTGGTTAAGCTCAGTAATAGCAGCAGGCTCACCGCCAGAATTGTAGTGATAAGTGGTTGTGGGGAATAAATGACGCGCCAGCGTATGATACAACTGGTCAATCTCGCCACTCATCGCGCCTTTCATTTCATTAAACACAATGCCCTTATACTGGGGTTTGCCGTCATCATCAAGTTCCACACGAATCCCTTCTTGGGCAAAATCGAGCGGATTTAAACTTGGGAAAAATGTCGCATCTAGATACACCGACAACAAGTTAAAATAGTCTTGACGGTTTTGGGTGGCAAATGGATACGCCGTCCAATCTGCCGCGGTAAACGCATTCATAAACGTATTGAGCGAGCGCTTAATCATGCTAAAAAACGGGTCGCGCACGGGGTATTTTTCAGAGCCACATAGACTGGTATGCTCCAAAATATGCGCCTCACCGCGGTCGGTCATCGGCTGGGTGCGAAAGCCAATCATAAAAGCATTTTCATCACTCGGGTGGGCGAGGTGATAATGAATCAACCCAGTGGCGTTATGTTCACTCACCAGCACATCAAGCGATAGCGCATCGATGCGCTCATGAGAGCGTAGGGTAAAAGCAGGGTGTAGGGTCAAATCTAAAGCAGAGTCGTGAGAAGTTGCGGGCATGAAGTTTCCTGTGTGTCATCATAATATTTGTCAGAATTTATCAGCAAAACCAACTGTAAAAAAACAGAAAGTATAGCAGTTTTGTCGGATTTATTTTGAGTTAAATGGGGTCAAAACCTGCTTTATAAAGGCAAAAAAACACAGATACCACAGATAACACAGCGCCAATCATTTGCTTGTGCCAGCCAATTTTCAGATATTAACTTTGACGGTTTTAATTTACAATGACACCACATTGAATTTAACTCATCTATTTTTTCCAAAATCGTTAAAAAGGAACCACAATGGCAAAAATCGTCGCCATCGGCAATGCGTTAGTCGACAGTGAATTTGTCGTCACCGATGCACAGCTTAACGCCACAGGCCTGACCAAAGGCAACATGACCCTAGCCAGTCACAGTGAGCAAGCTGACCTCATCGCCTCGCTCAACAAGCAAAACATCACCGCGACCAAACAAGCCGGCGGTGGCTCGGCTGCCAACAGTATCTATGCCGCCGCAAGCCTTGGTAGCGATACTTTTTACGCTTGCCGAGTGGGTGAAGACGAGGCAGGGCGTTTTTATTTGGCAGATTTAAATGCCGCAGGTATCAAGACGTCTGCCAAGTCATTTGCTGATGGTACTACAGGCAGTTGTATGGTGATGGTGACCCCAGATGGCGAGCGCACCATGCAAACGCATTTGGGCACTTCAGCAGAAATCAGTGAAACCGATATCGATTTTGATGCGCTCAATGATGCTGATTGGTTGTACCTTGAAGGTTATCTTGCTATGTCACCCTCGGTACAACAGGCGATTGCTCAGCTAAAACAACAAGCCAAAGACAAAGGGGCTAAAATCGCGGTCAGTTTTGCCGACCCTGCCGTGGTCAAGTTTGGTCGTGAAGGACTTGATGCCATGCTAGAAGGTGGCGTGGATGCGGTATTTTGTAACTGTGATGAAGCGCAGCTATTTACCAACCAAACCAGTCACTCGCAAGCGGCAGCAGCGTTATTGTCAGTCGCCAATATGGCAGTGGTGACCAATGGTGCAGCAGGGTCAATCATTGCTGTGCGAGACGATGTTTCACGTGAAACAAAATTGATTGACGTGGCATCGCTACCCGTTGACAAAGTGCTAGATACCAATGGCGCAGGGGATAATTTTGCGGGCAGTTTTTTATACGCGCTATCGCACGGTCATGCGTTGGCAGATTGTGGCAAATTAGCCTGTAGCGTTGCAAGCCAAATCATTCAGCAGTTCGGACCCCGTCTCAAACCGGCGCAATACCAAGCGATTTTACAATCAACCTTAACCTAGCGCACAGCTGATTAGGCGAATTTTGACAACCTATTTTGACAATCTAATAAAAAAGCCCTAGTTTTAGCTAGGGCTGGTGCTGATAAAGCTAATCAATTAAGCGGTTTCGTTAAACAGCTCACGACCAATCAGCATACGCCGTACCTCGCTGGTACCTGCGCCAATCTCATATAGTTTGGCATCCCGCCAAATACGCCCCAGTGGGTACTCGTTGGTATAGCCATTGCCGCCAAAGATTTGGATACCTTCCCCTGCCATCCAAGTGGCTTTTTCCGCTGTCCACAAAATCACGCTGGCGCAGTCTTTGCGCACTTGGCGCACATGGTCTGAGCCTAGCATATCCAAGTTTTTGCCCACGGTGTAAAGAAAGCTGCGTCCTGCCTGTAAGGTGGTGTACATGTCCGCCACTTTACCTTGAATCAACTGGAATTCACCGATGGCTTGACCAAATTGCTTGCGGTCGTGGATGTAGGGAATGACGTTGTCCATCACCGCTTGCATCAGCCCAATGGGACCTGCAGCGAGTACCGCGCGCTCGTAGTCCAAGCCACTCATCAAGACTTTAACGCCGTTGTTAAGACCACCTAGAATGTTGTCGCTTGGCACTTCGACATTGTCAAACACCATCTCGCCTGTGTGGCTGCCGCGCATACCCAGTTTGTCAAGTTTTTGCGCAGTATAAAAGCCTTTCATGCCTTTTTCTACCAAAAACGCGGTGATGCCTTTTGCCCCAAGTGCTGGCTCGGTTTTGGCGTACACCACCATTACATCGGCATCAGGTCCATTGGTAATCCACATTTTTGAGCCGTTTAATACATACACGCCACCTTTGTCTTCGGCTCGTAGTTTCATGCTGGTCACGTCTGAGCCTGCACCGGGTTCACTCATGGCTAAGGCACCAATGAATTCACCGCTGATGAGCTTTGGCAAGTATTTTTGTTTTTGGGCTTCTGTGCCGTTGCGTTTGATTTGGTTGATACATAAGTTGGAGTGTGCCCCATAGCTTAGCGCCACTGAGCCTGATGTGCGGCTGATTTCTTCCATGGCGACCATGTGCGCCACATAGCCCATGTCCACGCCGCCGTAAGTTTCGGGTACGGTGATGCCATGCAGCCCAAGCTCACCCATTTTTTGCCACAAGTCCATCGGGAATTGGTCGGTGCGGTCAAGCTCGGCAGCGCGTGGGGCGATTTCGGCATCGGCAAAGGCTTTGACGGTTTCGCGTAGGGCGTTGATGTCATCGCCAAGTTGGTAATCGAGTCCTAGGTTCATAGTCATTCCTTGTTTATTAACTGACTGTTAAAGATTTACGTTTATTTAAAATCGCTGTTGCCACCTTTGAGCCGTTTTGCCTGCCCAAAAACGCGCTGATTTTTTGTCCGACATCGACCAGTTTATCGAGGTCAATGCCCGTTTCAATACCCATGCCATGTAGCAGATATACCACATCTTCGGTGGCAACATTGCCGGTTGCGCCTTTGGCATACGGACAGCCGCCAAGCCCTGCCACTGAGGTATCAAACTGCCATACACCCATTTGTAATGCCGCTAAGGTATTGCTAAGCGCTTGACCATAGGTGTCATGAAAATGCCCAGAGATATTGTCAATATCAATATAACGCAAGGCAGCATCCAACGCTTTTTGCACCTTGATAGGCGTGCCCACGCCGATGGTGTCAGCAATGCCAATATGTTCAGCGCCAATGGCAACGAGTTTTTCTGTCACATAGGCGACTTTATCGGGGTGAATCTCGCCTTCATACGGGCAGCCCACGGTACAAGAGATGACACCGCGCACCTTGATGCCATGCGCTTTAGCGGCGTAAGCCACCGGGGCAAAACGCTCGATACTCTCAGCGATGCTACAGTTGATATTTTTTTGGCTAAAGGCTTCACTCGCTGAGCCAAAAATCACCACTTCATAATTGGCAAATTGGTCACGGTGGGCAAGGGCGGCATCAAAGCCTTTTATATTGGGCGTCAGCACCGAATAGACCACGTCATCACGCTTGCTAATGCCATCTAATACCGCATCATTGTCCGCCATTTGTGGTACCCACTTTGGCGACACAAAGCTAGTGGCTTCAAGTTTGCGTACCCCTGCATCAATCAAGCCGTTAATCAAATCGATTTTGACGTCGCTGGGTACGGTTTGTTTTTCGTTTTGCAGTCCGTCTCTTGCGCCCACGTCAATGATTTTGACAAAATTTGGATAGTTCATGATTGGCTGCCCGTATCAAGTTTTAAAAGCTCATCGCCATCGGATACCAAGTCCCCTGCCTTAAACAGCAGCTCTGCTACCGTGCCATCAGCAGGGGCATTGATGGTATGCTCAATCTTCATCGCTTCAATCACTGCCAAGGCTTGACCTTTTTTCACTTCATCGCCCACATTGACTCGAAACGCCACCACTTGACCTGGCATAGGCGATTTTAGGCTACCGCCATCTTGGGGCTCGATGCCCACATGCGCCATGCTATCCACCAAGGTAATGAAATCGCTGGCATGATTTGAGAACACATATACTTGCTCATTATGTCGCCATGCCTGCATCTGTTGGCGCTTGCCGGCTGTTTCTCCGTCACTTAGCCATAGGGTGAAGGTATCATCGGCCGTGGGCAAATAACGAACATCGCCTTGATAGAGGGGCGTGACAACGTCCGCGCCTTGTTTTTCCGCTTTGGCAATGGTGTTAATCGTTAGATGAAATGCCTGTTCCTTGGCTTGCCCCTGAACTTGCGCCTGAATTTGGCTGATAACCGCCCGCAATGGCTTATCGTGATACACCAAGTCAAAAGGACGTTCATAGTGGCTATATGCGCGCCATGCATCAGTTTTGCTAAAGGGGTCGTGGTTTTGGGTTTGCGCTTCTTGGGCAAGCTCGTTGACAATCGCGGTTGCTACCAGCCAAGGTAATTCACCGCGCTGCTGCCCAAACAGTACGTCTTTTTCACGTTCAATCAATGCGGTATCAAGATTGGCGTATTTGAACGAATCTGATTGCACCACGTGACGCAAGAAAGCGACATTGTTGGGCAGACTGACAATACGGGTTTCTGCTAAGGCTTGGTCTAGTTTGGCAAGCGCCTGCTCACGGGTTGGCGCATGGACGATGAGTTTGGCAATCATCGAGTCATAGTAAGGACTGATGACATCACCTTCGCGTACCCCATCATCCACGCGCACATCTGACACCCTAAACTCGCTGTGAGTTGGCGTGCGGTAAACGTTTAGCGTACCTGTGGCGGGCAAGAAGTTGTTGTCTGGATTTTCAGCATTGATACGCGCTTCAATCGCATGACCGTTGATGGTCAACTCTGCTTGTTGTTTTGGTAACGGCTCGCCGCTAGCAACACGCAGTTGCCATTCGACAAGGTCAGTACCGGTAATCGCTTCAGTGACGGGATGCTCAACTTGCAGGCGGGTGTTCATTTCCATAAAGTAGAAATTCATGCCGCCAAATTTATCGTCGGGTGAACACTCACGTTGCTCTACGATAAATTCAACCGTACCCGCCCCCACATAATTGACCGCTTTTGCCGCGGCGATCGCCGCTGCGCCCATCGCTTCCCGCATTGCCACGCTGACATCGGGAGCAGGGGCTTCTTCGAGCACTTTTTGGTGGCGGCGCTGTACCGAGCAATCACGCTCAAATAAATACACATAGTTGCCGTGGCTGTCGCCAAAAACTTGAATTTCGATATGACGAGGACGCAGGGCGTATTTTTCGATCAATACGCTATCATTGCCAAAGCTACTAATGGCTTCACGTTGACATGAGCCTAGGGCGTCAATAAAGTCTTCTGTTTTTTCAACTAACCGCATCCCTTTGCCGCCGCCACCAGAGCTGGCTTTTATCAGCACAGGGTAGCCAATTTTGTCGGCCTCGCTATGCAAAAATTCGGGGTCTTGGTTGGTACCATGATACCCTGGAATGAGTGGTACATTGGCAGCTTCCATCAAGCGTTTGGACTCGGCTTTAAGCCCCATGGCAGTGATGGCAGACGCAGGGGGACCAATGAACACCAAACCCGCATCCACGCACGCTTGGGCAAATTCGTCGTTTTCACTCAAAAACCCGTAGCCTGGGTGAATCGCTTGTGCGCCTGTCTGTTTGGCAGCGTCTAAGATACGCTCCCAGCGTAGGTAGCTGTCTTTGGGTGCAGAACCGCCTATATAAATGGCTTCATCACACACGGCTACGTGCTTGGCAAAGCGGTCAGCGTCTGAATATACGGCAACGGTACGCACACCCAGTTTTTTGGCGGTGGCTGCCACGCGGCAAGCAATCTCACCCCGGTTGGCTATTAAGATTTTTGAAAACATAATCGTCCCTTTTTATTTTTTCAAGACCGCATCACCGCGAATCTAACTTGGCATGCTTATAAAATTTGGCTTATAAAATCCAGCTTTTTACCTCAGTTATTTTACCTAGGTCATTCAAGCCAGCTTGGTTTACGTTTTTGCAAAAATGACTGTACGCCTTCTTTACCCTCGGCGGATGCACGAATATCGGCAATGCCTGCAACGGTATCTTTGATTAACTGCTCATTAATCTCCGCAAATGCCACGTCCTGCACCAGTTTTTTACACACCTTGACAGCGTTTGGGCTAGCATTAACCAAGTGTTTAACCAAGTTATCAAGGCTTTGTGTAAACTCTTCTTCATCCACCCGCTCATGGATAAAACCGATTTTTTTGGCTTCTTTGGCATCAAATACTTCAGCGGTTAAGAAGTACCGATGTGCGGCTCTTGCACCCATCGCACGAATCACATACGGGCTAATGGTCACAGGAATCAAGCCAAGTTTGACTTCACTTAAGCAAAAATTGGCGTTTTTTACGCTAATGGCGATATCACAAGCCGCAACCAGACCCATACCACCAGCATACACATCACCTTGAATGGCAGCGACAGTCGGTTTTGGACAGTGGTAGATGGTCGCTAGCATTTGCGCAAGCTTGCCTGCGTCTGCTAAGTTCTCATCGTGGCTATAATCCGCCATCGCGCGCATCCAGTTCAAGTCTGCACCGGCACAGAAGGCTTTGCCATTGGCAGTCAATACCACCACACGCACTTCGTCTTGCGCAGCGCAAAATTGAAACACACCGGTTAGTTCTTGGATGACATCGTCATTAAAGGCATTGCGTTTGTCTGGGCGATTGAGGGTAATGGTCGCCACGTGCTGGTCAATGTCTAATAGTAGGCTGTCATAAGTCGGTAATTTCATCGTGTTTTTCCTTTTTTTGTTAGGTAAAGTTGAAGCGTTTTTGATGCTTGCTCAATGGTGATAGAACAAACAACCAAGACTTCCGATTTTACACGCTGAAAATTACATTCTAAATACACCGAAGGTGGTGTCTTCAATTGGTGCGTTATAAGCGGCACTTAAGCCGAGTGCCAATACTTGACGGGTATCGGCTGGGTCAATCACGCCATCATCCCACAGTCTAGCCGAGGCATAATACGGATGACCTTGCTCATCAAATTGCTGACGTACTGGCGCTTTGAACGCTTCTTCGTCCTCGCTTGACCAGTGCTCACCTTTGGCATGGTATTGGCTGCGTTTGACCGTTGCTAATACCGACGCGGCTTGCTCGCCACCCATCACCGAGATACGCGCATTTGGCCACATCCACAAGAAACGTGGACTGTACGCACGACCACACATACCGTAGTTACCCGCACCGAATGAGCCGCCGACAATCACAGTAAACTTCGGCACTTTGGCATTGGCCACCGCCATCACCATTTTGGCACCATGACGGGCAATCCCTTCATTTTCGTATTTGCGCCCGACCATAAAGCCTGTGATATTTTGCAGAAACACCAGCGGAATTTTACGTTTGCAGCATAGCTCGATAAAATGGGTGGCTTTTTGCGCTGATTCGCTAAATAAAATACCGTTGTTAGCGATAATACCCACTGGCATACCTTCAATATGCGCAAAACCACACACTAGCGTCGTGCCAAAACGGGCTTTAAACTCATCAAACTCACTACCATCGACGATACGTGCGATGATTTCGCGGATATCAAACGGCTTACGGGTGTCAGTTGGGATGATACCGTACAATTCTTTGGCATCGTATTTGGGTGGACGCGGGGTTTTTTGCGCAGTAGCGTGGTGGATGGGTGTTTTTTGTTGGTTTAAATTGCCGATGATGTTGCGCGCCAGTGATAACGCGTGTAAATCGTTTTGGGCAAGGTGGTCAACCACCCCTGACAGACGGGTATGCACATCGCCACCGCCTAAGTCTTCGGCGGTCACTTCTTCACCTGTGGCAGCTTTGACCAGTGGCGGTCCCCCCAAAAAAATCGTCCCTTGATCTTTGACGATAATCGACTCGTCACTCATGGCGGGCACATAGGCACCACCTGCAGTACAGCTACCCATCACCACGGCGATTTGGGGAATGCCTTCGGCGCTCATATTGGCTTGATTAAAAAAGATACGACCAAAGTGGTCTTTATCTGGGAATACTTCATCTTGGTTGGGCAAGTTCGCGCCGCCAGAGTCCACCAAATAGATACATGGCAAGCGGTTTTCTCGCGCGATTTCTTGCGCCCGTAAATGTTTTTTGACCGTCATCGGGTAGTAAGTGCCGCCTTTGACGGTGGCATCGTTACACACAATCATACAGTCAATACCAGCGACACGACCAATGCCAGCAATCACGCCTGCGGCAGGGATATCGGCATCATACATGCCATATGCTGCCATCGGTGAGACTTCCAAAAATGGCGTACCAGCATCTAGCAAGCGCTCGACACGTTCACGCGGCAATAGCTTACCCCGAGCCACATGTTTGGCACGTGCAGACGCTGAACCCCCCTGAGCAATGACCGCAAGTTTGGCTTTGAGGTCATCAACGATAGTTTGCATGGCAGCGGCATTGGCTTGAAACTCCGCGCCATTTGGGCTTAATTTACTTTGGATAACCGTCATTGTAAATCCTAATTCTGTCAAAGGGCGCAGCTAAATTGCTATCAGATGCCCTTTGTATTTATGTTAAGTTTTTGCTGAAGTTGAAAATTTAGAGTCCCAATTCTTGTTTCATCGCTTCCACGATTTTGAATTTTTGAATATTACCCGTGACGGTCATTGGGAACTCGTCGACAAACTTCATGTAAGTCGGTACTTTATAGTGTGCGATGTGATCTTTACAAAAATCACGGATGTCTTGTTCGGTTAAGTTGCTGTCTTTTTTGGGGATAATCCAAGCGGCAAGGACTTCACCAAATTTCTTGTCGGGTACGCCCACGATTTGGACGTCACGGATTTTTGGGTGGCGATATAGGTAGTTTTCGATTTCAACAGGGTAAATGTTTTCACCACCACGAATCACCATGTCTTTACTACGCCCGACGATTTTGACATAGCCTTCTTCGTCCATGGTTGCCAAGTCACCGGTATACATCCAGCCATCGACAATGGCTTCCGCCGTTTTATTGGTGTCATTCCAATAGCCGAGCATGATTGAGTAACCTTTGGTACACAGCTCACCTGTCTCACCGATGCCAAGCGTTTCGCCCGTTTCTGGGTTGACGATTTTGACTTCTAGGTTTGGCTGTACCAGGCCTACGGTTGAGACTTGTTTTTCAAGTGGCGTGTGCTGGTTGGTTTGACAAGATACCGGCGATGTTTCGGTCATGCCATAGGCAATGGTGACTTCTTTCATGTGCATTTGGTCAATCACGCGGCGCATGACCTCAATCGGACAGCTTGAGCCTGCCATGATGCCGGTACGTAAAGTCGATAAGTCATAATTGGCAAAGTCTGGGTGGTCAAGCTCGGCGATAAACATGGTCGGTACCCCATGCAGACCTGTACATTTTTCGTTTTGCACGGTTTCAAGTACGGTGATGGGGTCAAAGCCATCATTGGGATACACAATCGTGCCACCGTGGGTCAAGATGGCAAGGTTGCCCAGTACCATGCCAAAACAGTGGTAAAGCGGGACAGGGATACACAAACGGTCATCGGCAGAGAGGTTCATGGCTTCACCGATGAAATAACCGTTGTTTAAAATATTGCGGTGGGTAAGCGTCGCGCCTTTGGGCGTGCCTGTGGTGCCACTGGTAAATTGGATATTGATCGGGTTATTGGGGTTGAGCTTTTTGGCACGTTCCGCCACTGCCGGGTCATCGGCATCGCCTTCGGCAATCCATGCGGAGAATTTTTGCATATAGCTAAAATCCTCAGTGGACTCTGGGCTATCAATCCAGATGACCCGTTTGAGATTGGGTAATTGCACGAGCTCTAAATTTTGGTAGCTTTGGTGACGCGCTTCAGGTGCAAGCTCTTGCAGCATCACCGCATAGTCGCTAGATCTGAAGTGGCGCATCAATACCAGCACTTGGCAGTCGACTTTGTTGATGGCGTATTCAAGCTCAAAGATACGATACGCGGGGTTGATGTTCACCAGTATGATACCGGCTTTGGCAGTCGCCAATTGCATGATGACCCATTCAACGTTGTTGTGTGACCAAATACCCACGCGATCGCCTTTCTGCAGACCCATACGAATCATGCTGCTGGCTAGCTGATTGACTTTACGCTGTAGCTCGCGGTAGGTGAGACGAATGTTTTGGTGAGCGGAAACTAAAGCGTCTTTCTCAGGATTTTGTTCCACCATCTGATCAAAAAAATCACCAATGGTCAATTCTATCAGTGGTGTGACGGGGCCTTTATCATAGCTTTGGGTGAGTGGGGCGTTGGCAGATTTCGCACCCATTACGATGCGTGGCAGGGTTAGCACGTCTTTGGTCATGGTAGCATCCTTACTATCGTGTTTTTTAGCGTGTTTTTCTATCGTTTTTTTTGGGGTGTTTACTAAAGGTTTAGACGAAAGCTAGTGAAAACCTCGTGCTTACCTGAGTAAAAATTTTTACCCACTGATTAATACCCAAGTATTCCTTGACTTAAAGTATTGTTATAACGCTC
The DNA here is from genome assembly GCA_014647715.1 of Streptomyces cinereus. GTDB lineage: Bacteria > Pseudomonadota > Gammaproteobacteria > Pseudomonadales > Moraxellaceae > Faucicola > Faucicola cinerea. The sequence goes on along the minus strand of BMPS01000029.1, from coordinate 13,293 downwards.
ATTTTAATTCATTTTTTTAAAATTTTTACCGTGTTTAACCATCAATATGTGACATATTAATCAATAAATTATGAACTTGTCAATCTAAAACGAGACAATCTTTATCGAAATAAAAATTATTTTTAGGCTAAAAAAATGTTCAATAAGTATTCAATGACACTTACTACCCCCAACCTAGCCGATGATTTGGCTGACCATAAAAAAACCCATCTCAATATGACAGATGGGTTCTACACTTAACAGGGTAAAATGGGATAAATTATTTTTCGCTATAGAGTTTGATGCCGGTAGCAAAGGGGCATTGTTTTAAGCGAGCGGCTTGTACCATCGCATCTCGTTGTCCCATAGCAATCGATAGATTATGACGGTTGCCGCCATTGATTGAGCCTAAGCCGACACTCACGGTAGGATAAATACCATGGCGATTGCCCGATACGCCAATCCCAATGCCTGAAGCTTGCAAACCGGTGCGCTGCTGGTTGGCATTGGCATCAATGTATTGATTGACGCGCGTGTATTCATTGGCAAGCGCAACGTAGTCATAGCTTTGGTAATTGTTGGCGGATACGTATTCAGGGATAGGCGTGGTCATACACCCTGTCAAGCCTACCGTAGCGGCAGTCGCTAAAAGTATTGAGATAGCTAATTTTTTCATTATCCTACTCCCTTATGTTCACTGCTTTAGACTTAAAATAGGTTGAGCGGTTTAACAAATGCCAGCGTCAAAATACCCATATAGGCAATAAAAGCAATCAACATACCTATTTTGGCTTGATTGGGCGTAGTCGTCTGCCGCGTGGCTTTGACAGTCGCTGAAATGGCAACAATGAGTAACACAATCTTGGCAATCAACCAATGCGGCACTATACCTGCGCCAAACAATGGCATCGCCGTCACCGCGCCTGTTAAAATCACCAAAGCATACATCACGTGTGCGCCGATTTTGGCAGATTTTGGCAAGCCTTGCCCTTTTGGTGCGGTAAATACCAACACGGCTTGCCACAAGAATAAGGCAATTAAAATCAATGCCATCAGCATATGTGCGTGTTTCATACATCAACCTTTTTTATAATAATATAGCGTAAATTAACTCAAGAGGTCTGTGGTTTTAGCTTATGTTGACACTCTTTTTTATCATGTTACTTTTATCTTGTTACCCTGCGTTTTGTCCTGCGCAATTGGGACTTTCGGGAGATTGCCCAACCGCTTGCCATTCTGCTTGTGTATAAGCATGAATTGAAAACGCGTGAATTTGCCCACCGCCCTGTGATAGTAACGCATGGATGAGTCCATACACCAACTGATGACGCTGTACCAAGCGTTTGCCTGCAAATGCCTCACTGACAATGGTCAGTTTAAAATGGGTTTCTTTGCCTTCAAAATAGCCAGCATGGCGCATTGACTCGTTTTCTAGCTGATAGACACTGGGCTGTAACGTTTGCAAACGCGCTGTCACGGCATCGGCAATCGGGGTAGCAAGTTCACTCATGTCGTCCTCGGTTCACTGATTTTATTCATCAAAAATAGGTAGCCAATGACAAACCTAACTGGTCACCACTTACCATATTTTAGCCATTTTAGCATAGTTTTAAGGTAGCCTAATCTATCAAATTGGCTTGACTGGCAAAAATAATCTTGTGTCAATACCACTCAAATTTTCTCTATCTTTGATAACTTACTAGCTTCTATGATTCACTTCGACCAATATAGCAAGGATAAAATACCCGCGGCAATTAACGGACCGACCGCCACCCCGCGAAACAATACCACCCCTGCTACTGTGCCAATCATCAGCCCCGTGACCACGTTGGGGTCAACTTTCATTAAATTCACCCCTCTTGCGCCCAGCCAAGTTACCAGCAATCCCACGGCGATGGCCAATAATGAGCGCCAACTGGCAAAAGAGGTCATCAAGGCTTTGCTACTGACTTGCTCGGAGGCGATGGGCGCAATGACGGCAATGGTGAGCAGCAAAATACCCAAGTTGAGTCCATATTGCTGGATATAAGAAAAGATAGGTTGGTTGTGGGGTAAAAACTTGATGATAATCAGTGCAGTCGCACTGACCCAAATCGTGGGATTGTGCACAAAAATACCGCAGCCCAAAATGACAAACAAGACTAGCAAATTAATATCAAGCTGATTCATGAATTTACTCTATAGCTGTGACTAAACGCTTATTATGCCACTGACAATGCCGCTGTGCTGTTGAGATATTTAAAAAATTTCAATCAATCGGTTTTTTGACAACTTGTTAGGCTGGCTAGCCTGTTGGGTAAAGTGAGGGGCTATGGATTATTAGAGATCAGCAAATTTTTAATCAACCCCATATTTGTCTTACTAAAAAAGCCAATATCAGCTAGATATTGGCTTGTAAAATACAAAGTTAAAATTAACGGTAACGGCTTTGCTGGTACAAAGGCATCACACGTGGCAATAATGATTGAATGGTGGCAATACGTGTTGAGCTCACCGGGTGGGTACTTAAAAATTGAGGTGGCTCGCCGCGACCGCCCGCACTCTGCATTTTACGCCATAGGCTGATTGCCGCATTAGGATCATAACCTGCCCGTGCCATCAACTCTAGCCCCATCAAATCCGCTTCCGTTTCTTGGGTACGGCTATTGGGACGGGAAATACCCAAATCCCCAGCTAAGCCTGCTAACTGTGCCTGACCTTGAGATAAGCCTAAGACGCTCGCGGCAATACCAATCCCTGTTTGGGTCGCCACCTCACGCGATAGGCGCTCACGGGTATGCTCACGCAATGCGTGCGCCATCTCATGACCCATAATCGCAGCAATCTCAGCATCGGTTAGATTCAAGCGATCGATAATACCGGAGTAAAAGACAATTTTACCACCTGGTAATACGTGCGCATTGAGCTCATTACTTTTAATGACATGCACTTCCCACGGCCATTGTCTTGCATCGCTGCGATAGGCACCTGTCTGCGCAATCAAACGCTGAGAAATTTTCTTTAAACGTGCCAACTGAGCCGGATTGGTATCAAGCAGACCTTTGGCACGGGCGGCGGCAATTTCTTGTTGAAAAGCTTGATTAGAAAGTTGTTGCACCTGCTGATTGGATACTACCAACAACTGATTACGGTCAACGCCAATCGCCCCCGTGTCAGTGGTGGTTGAGCAACCGGTGGCACCTACCGCAATGACCGATGCCGCCAGACTTGACATCATAAGTTTTTGTGAAATTTTCATCTTATCGTTATCTCCAAATACAGCAAAAAGGACCAAGAAAATAGGAAGATTAAACGCATTATAGCGAAGTCATTAAAAAACAATCTGCTGAGATTTGCAGTAATTGCGTAACGGTAGATACGTGGTGTGTTTCAGAGTGTGATAAAACAAGCTAATAACTATGGGTAGAAAGAAAAAAGGTCATACGAGAATAGGCAGCTAAAAAAGCTATTTTGCAATAAAAAATAGTTAAAATTAAAAAAAACGCATTTTTTTGAATTTTTTTTGCAAAAATGCTTGACGCAGTGTCAAAAATCCTTATAATACGCATCCACAACGACGCAACAAACATTCAAAATTGCTAGTTGACCACCTAATGCGGGAATAGCTCAGTTGGTAGAGCACGACCTTGCCAAGGTCGGGGTCGCGAGTTCGAATCTCGTTTCCCGCTCCAAATTCAAAAAAGCCTAACTTAATAGTTAGGCTTTTTTATTGTCTTTAAACCCAGTAATATCAAGGTTTTGCGTTTATTCCTATCCAATATCAGCAAAAATAGCTTTGTTAATTTAACTAATCAAATTTTTGCAAATTTTCAGACCGTGACCAAAACGTGACCATTTTGTGACCACGGTTTTTTTATGCTTTTTCAAAGCAACCCCGACCGTAAAACACTGTATTTAAATTGACTTAAAGTCGTTTTAAGCAAGTCTAAGGCGTAAGCTGTTGCCATTAGACAATATTGTTTTAGCGCAATATGATTTTTATGGCAAAAAACCGCCTATTTCACAGCAAAGCAGACCAAATTCAGCCTATTATTTCTTCAAATTAAAAAGCCTATCGATCGATAGGCTTTTTTAAGATAGCTTTCCATTATTTTAACAGCCTATCGGCAGGCTGAGTCTGTAAATATTCCATGATAACATCGCCTAGTGCCGTCAGTCGCTGTGCATACGCTTCACTATTGGCGTCACTGAGCCCACCATCGGCAAGGTAGGTTTGCCGAATCCCCTGCGTGTGTGCCATTGCATTAGGCACGTTCGCTTCAATAAAATCGAATGCCTCACGGTAAATCGGGTTGAGTCGATGCTCACCTGTGTCTGACGCAAGCAGATTTTCATTGCCATTGACAAACAGTTCACGGTTTAACATATCAAACGAACGCAATATCTCACCATTAACCGTGCTGGCTTTACCCTCAACGGGCACTTTTAGTGCTTGAACTGCTGCGTCATACACTGCTTGTAACTGAGCATTATTGTGAAAATAACTGTGGATTGAAAGTTTACCGCGATACAGCGGATGCGTTACGTTAAATAAAGCTTCTTGTTCTTGACCACTCGCTTGCTGGTCATCAACTTGATTAGTATTAGAGGGTGTCATCATTTTTCCCTTTTCTTATGTCATATAGCTAGGATAGATATACAGCTGCTTAAAATGTCACGTTTAAACAACGCTTATCCTTGACTATACAAAAGAAGGGTTTAGCTAACGAGTATCTTTTCACGGAAGGTGGGTTATGTTTTTGTATCAATGAACCTAGTAGGTGACATACGTACGCTAGCGTTTACACAATTTCTCTAGTTGTCGTGAGGGCATAGCGAAAATTTGGATAAGTTGAATAGTTTAACTTGCAGGATAGATAAAGGTATCAGAACTGATCAGTTGATAGATCAAGCTAAACCATTGAAAGTAAGTTTTATTATTTATTCTATAAAAAATTTGGTAAAGAATTAGACAACTTTTTAATTGTCTGCTAGCCTTATCGTAAGTTCCTATAAAATCAAATACTCTATGACAAGCAGCAATTTGATAGATGAATTAAACCCTGCCCAACGTAAAGCCGCCACTACTACGGCTCAAAATACATTAGTCTTAGCGGGGGCGGGGAGCGGTAAAACCAAAACCATTGTCGCTCGTGCCGCTTATTTGATTGATAAAGGCGTTCCTGCCAACGAAATCCAAATCGTCACCTTTACCCGTCGCGCTGCTAGCGAGATTGTCACTCGAGTTGAAAGTCATCTCGGCAAACAAGCCGAAGGACTACGAGCCTCGACCTTTCATACCTTTTGCTTAAGTATTCTACGTCGTTATCCCAAGGTTTTTGACTTAAAAGGCTTTAATGTCATCGACCGTGATGACCAAATCATGATGTTTAAGCTATTAAGGGGTAAGCTGGAAGATAAACGAGCGAAAGAGGCCAGTGCTCATAACAACACAACCTCAACAGGTAAAACCGTTACGTTTCAACGTAACCAAGCTGCTTCAATCAGCGAGAAGCTGCCAAAGCCCAAAGAACTGGCTGATTTATATTCTTATGCTCGTAATACCCAAATTAAACTTAAAGACGCTTTGTATAAACAGCTACCTGACTTTCAGCCTGCCTACGATGAAATCAGAGAGGTGATGAAAGGCTACGAAGCCCAAAAACGAGACCGCCATTATCTCGATTATGATGATATCTTGGAATATGTAGCTCGTTACTTAAATGCCGATGATTGGCTACTTGAACGAGTCACTGAAAACACCAAGTATCTACTCGTCGATGAGATGCAAGATACCAATCCGTTGCAGTGGCTATTATTGCAGCCGTTTATTGGACGAACGCAGCTATTTTGTGTGGGTGATGATGCCCAATCAATTTATGGCTTTCGTGGGGCAGACTTTGAAAATATTCATAGTTTTAAAGAACGGGTGCCTGACGCCGAAGTGCTAACACTGGATTTAAACTATCGTTCAACCCAAGAGATTTTGGATTTATCAAACTGGTTGCTAGATCGAAGTGAATTGGATTATAAGAAAAGACTTACCGCACATCGTGGCCAAGGGATTAAACCTGTACTGCATAGCTTTGGTAATGAGTCTGAGGAAGCTCGATTTATCGTCAGTGATTTAAAGAAACGCTATGACAAAGGCAATCCTTGGCATCATCATATGATTTTGCTACGCTCAGCCTTCTCTGGACGACAGGTCGAGAGTGCGTTAATTGCCGCGAATATCCCTTACATCTTTATCGGTGGAACAAAGCTTTTGGAAGCCGCTCACGTCAAAGATTTAATCAGTATGCTACGCGTCACGGTTAACCATCTCGATGAACTCGCTTGGATTCGCTTTTTGACGCTATGGGACGGTATCGGTGATGCGGGGGCAGGAAAGCTGGTGAATGAATTTTTAACGTTGCCCGACATAAACGCTTGTATTGAGCTACTGGATAAAAAAAGCAAGGTACCAAAACCTGCCCTTGACGCGCTTAGAGAACTATCAAGCCTTCAAGAGCTACCTGAAAAAAGCATTGATATCGCCTTTGATTCGTTAAGTGATCAACTACAAAAGAACTATGAGAAAAAAGACTGGGACAGCCGCGCCAGAGACTTTGATTTAATCAAGCAACTTGCCATGCGACATGGCACGCTAGCGGACTTTATTGAGGCTTATATCCTTGACCCGATTTCGCATAGCGAAGTCAAAAAACAAGATAATGATGATTTGGTGACGCTGATTACCATTCACTCTGCCAAAGGGGCAGAGCGGGAAGTCTGCTATATCGTCAATGCATCGGTAGGGCAATATCCACATCTACGAGCACAAGATAGCTTTGAGGAAGTGGAAGAAGAACGCCGTGTTTTATATGTTGCAATGACTCGTGCTAAAGATGAATTGATTATCACTCGGCAAAACTTAAATACCTGGGCGACGAGCCGGATTGATGCGAATAATCGGACGATTGAAGGGTATTTTTTAAGTGAAGTGCCAAAACATCTATTGCCAAATGATACGGGATTTGGGGCGTTTGGTGAACAACGTTCAGGTTTTTCAGAGCATCAACCTTTAAGAAATAAACCAAAAATTGGAATTGATTGGGATAACTAATTTGGTCAGTTTAACTTACTACATTCAAAAAACTGAATCTTACAACAAGAGGGTTACCTGTGGTTACGATTAATATAATTGATGCTGGGTATGGGGATTGTTTGTTATTGGATTTTATTCATACTAAAATTTTAATAGATTGTGGACCAAAGAATTTTAAAATTAGAAAATCTGTACTTTCCTCTTTAAAGACTTTAGTTGGGGAAGATGGAAAGTTAGATATTGCTATAGTTACTCATAATGATGATGATCACATTGGTGGGTTTAAGTATTTAATAGATGAAAACGTGGAAATAAGCAAAATTATTTTTAATAGTGTTGAGGATATACCAGATATTCTAAAAAATACGGAAAAACAAATTTCATTTCCTCAAGATAATGAACTTAGATTAAAAATACTTAAAGATAAAGATATTACGCCAATTTTTTTATACAGAGGTTCAGAACCACTACAGTTACATCACATAAAAATAATTCCTTTGACTCCTACTAATGAAATTTTGAAAAATATATATAAATTTTATAATTCTAAAATACTAAATAATGAGAGTGCTCAAAAACAGATTTCCAGTTCAATTGAGAGTGAAATTACATTAGGGGAAGCATTGAAAAAAGTTAGAGAAAATAAAGATAGATTCGAAAAAGACCCTTCAATTACAAATAAATCGAGTATATCTTTTATCATCGAGTCTAATAATTTTACAGGACTTTTCTTGGGTGATGCACATGCTGAAGACATCTTAGAAGGTCTCAAAATTTCAGGTTATATAAATAAGAAATTTAATGTTGTGAAGCTATCTCATCATGGTAGTCATAGAAATACGAGTAGTGAACTATTAGAAGCAATAGGAAAAACTGAGTATATAATATGTGCAAATAAAACCAAGCATAATCACCCTAATAATGTGACACTTGCTAGGATACTAAATTACAATCCAAATCCCACTTTCCACTTAAGTTCAGACAGCTCAACTTTGACTCAAAATATAGAAGCTTGCGTTGCCTTAGGTTTTAAACCCACAATTACGATTCCTAAATCTGGTATAAATAAATTAACTTATGAATGAAAATAATCTTATTAAAGTTAAGTTGACTAATAGTCAGTCAACTGGGTACTTATTTAAGTCCTATGATGAAAAAAAGTCATTGGTTATTACATCAAGGCATAGTATTTGTACCAGCGTAGATACCTGTAATGACCATTCTGGACATCCAAGTCAATTTAGAACCGATGATGTAGAATTCTTCCATAATGGAAATAAGATTGGAATAGAAAAAATTTATATCCATACAACCAAAGATATAGCGATTGTTTGTGTAGACTCGGTTGCAAGTGATAGTTTATTTATTAATGAACAAATTGAAAGTGACAAATATTATGCAAGTGGCTTCATTAAAACTGAGAATGAACCAACAGGTTTAGTATTAGAGGCGGCAAGAAAAAGAGGCTTATTGATTTTATTTAGAGAGTCTAGCCCTACCCCTAACTTGGAAGAAAAGAAGGATAGCTTTGATGGTATGTCTGGTTCAGTAGTTTTTACTGAATCAAATAATAGGTTTGGCATTTTTTTCGCCAAAGCATTAATCGTGCTCAATGAGACTCATAATGATTTTGGAGCAGAAAACTTAGAAGATTTAGATTTTGATGAAATAAATGCTTTTTTCGACTGTAAGGTTTTCTGTTTAAAAGAAGATTTATTGAAAGACTCTTTCAAATACTATAAAAATTTAAATGCTCAATGGTTAAATAATATTTTCCAAGACGAAGCGAAGGCTAAATACTATTTTAGGCAGTCACTCACTCCTATAAACTCTAATTTTCCACAACTGCTGTTAAGACGAAATCTAATAGACGAACTTTCTCAATGTATAAAATCAAGGAATATAGTTTTTATATTAGGAGATGAAGGAGTTGGAAAGACATGGATTACAGCGCAATTTTGGTTAACTTTAGAAGAAAAGCCTTTTTTTGTTTTTTTTACTGCTCATGATTTCATTGATACTAATTATCAAAACCAATCATTTAGAGATTTAATCATTGAAAAGATGATTAAGCAATCAGGGTATACCTTTGACGATAGTTCAATAAAAATCTTTAACGAAATTTTTGAAGTATTGAAGAGGAAAGAAAAAGAATCTGATATTAAACTATTCCTAGTCATAGATGGAATTAACCAAAAGCCTTCGGTGAATTGGGGACAAATTATAAATTTGTTAGTTATGGAATATTCACATTATGCTATCAAAACATTAGTTACCTCTAGAACTATCTTCTTCAAAGAGAAAGTCAAGCGAAAAATTATTAATAATGATTATGGTGAGCTATTAGTTTTAAATTGGTCACCCGAAGAAAGAAATAAAATATTAGAGTTAAAAAATATTGATTTTCAATATCTAAGTCACAAAGTTGCGAATTCTTTATTAAATCCCAGATTGCTAAATATTGCCATTAATCTTTTCGATGCAAATGATATTAAAAATATAAATGAACTAGATGTAAATAGAATTTTATTCGAACATATAAGGTTATTAGAGAAAGAAGATATTGAACCTGTTGAATATAGGGCATTTATAAAAGATTTACAAAATCACGCTCTATCAATAATTGAGAAATTAAAAGAAAAAAATTTTGATGATATTAAAATTTTTGAACAGGATTTAGAGAAAGTTGCTGATGGTAGGTTTTTCAAATCTATTGAAGGAGACTCATGCTTATATGAGATTAATGAGGAGGGTTTACCCTTAGCGTTATCATTTGCAATTATTTCTAATTTAAAGGCATTAGAGCGAAATAATAAGGATGTAGAGGAAGGTTTAGCAAAAATCATTGATCCTATAAATGCTTTAGATAGGACTTCGGACATTATCATGTCTTGCTTAACTGTTATCACAGTTGAACAAGAGCTTTATTCGATTAAAATTTTCAAAGCTTTAGTTAAATGTTTACTCAACCTACAAAACACTGATGATGATTTTTTTGATGCTTTTGCTAGGATTATACAATCCAAAGTATCTGAATCTCTTAATGTTATGGAAGACTTGTGTTTATGTGGTGGCAATCAATCAAATCTTGATTGGTTATTAATGATATTCATAAAAATTGATGTGGATGATTCTGCCTGGATCACAGTAAGTGACAGTATAAAAACTTGGCTAAAGTATTATTCACTATCTGTAGAAAAAAATATTGGTTATTATTCAGATAAAGATGACCCAAGTAGATTAGAAGCCATAGAGAAAAAGAAAAATGAAATCGAAGATAAACTTACAAATTTGACTAGTCAAGAAAAGTCAAAATTGACATACTTTACACAGAAATCAGAAGATATCGATATCTTATCCCTAACAGCGTTTAGAATGCTAGCTGGTAAGCCTCTAAATAACTTTGTATCATCATTTTTAGACTGGAGCTTTGCTCATAGCCTTAATCCTAGCTATCAATCTGTTGATAAAGAATTTAAAGACTTAATAAAATTTAATACAGTTGATTGGTTGAACACACATCAAAATTTAACTAGTAACTTTAATCCTGATAATAATCTTTCTAATGTTTCAAAATGGGCAATTGTAAGATTATTGTATGCAACTGGAGATTCCAATGACGCAATTTTAGCTAAATCGATTATAACGGCTATAAGGGGGCATAGAGATAATAAAAATTGGAGATCAGTTGAAAATTATTGTGATACCGATCCCTGTGACCCACAGTCCCCAACACCCAATAATATCTCTAATGCTTTACAAGCAATTGAGAGTTTAGATATTTCGAATGTCTACAATTCAAGATTTCAAACTTCAGAAAATTTATTATTGGATAGAATTTTAAGAGGTTTGGCAAGATTCAGCCCGAATGAAATTATTGAACTTTATAGAAAATTAATTTTGGAAATTTTGAATAAGTCTGGTTATGCTTTGAGATATGGCTTAATAAATATCTACAATCATAATGCTCTACTTAAGGAAGAACATATCAGTAAAGTCTTTGATATTTTCAATCATCAAGATGAATTACTTAAGGGTCTAACAAATCAAGATTCTTTGTTTGTGAAGAATTATCTTAGAGTGCTAATTGCTCCTTTTTTAAAACCGAAGAAACAAGTTGAATTACTTCTAACATTTAGTGCAGACGATAATGTGTTCATAAATCTTTTGGAAACAATGGATAGTATTGAACTAGAAGATATTGACCTATTCGTATCTCAAAATTCAGAAGAAAATCAAATTTTAAACTTTCTATTCTATGCAAACATTAAAAATCTGCCACTTACCAATCAATACAAGGATCTATTGAATAGACTTATAAAACATGAAAATTATTTAATCCGTATAGAAGTTTTTAAAACTATTCTGTTTAAAGAAGATATGGAATTATTACAAGCATTTTTAAATGAGGAATGGGATTTCTTAGATGAAAGAAATCAACAAATGGAATCATTTTATGGGTCTTTAGTATATTTATTGGCTATAAAACTTAATTTAGTGGATGAAGATCAATTTATAAGAAAAATAAATCCTATAGCCTTTGGAGAGGCTTTTAAGTATGTTTCTACTAACGGATTAAGCTTAATATCTAATTTATTGGATAAAATGTTTGAGGTTATCCTAGTTGAGAATATTCAGCCACCAGAAATGCCAGTAACAGAAGTCTTATCAGATGATAGTCCAATAAGGACACTTTCTATTGATTCTTTAATTTCTCACAATCAGGATGAGAAATTAAAATTTGTTTCTGAAACAGACGAGGAATTTCAAGAAAGACAGGAAAGGAACTATAAAGATTTTGAAAAATATCGAGAATTTTATAAGTCTAAACACATAGACCTAATCATTTATGGAATGTTACCAAAAGCTTTTGAAAAAATAGTCAACTCAAATTTAGAAATTAAGGAAAAATGGTTTACTTTATTTGTCAATCTTTCTGAAAAAGCAGTTGGTAAATTCTATAACTATATAATACTACTGGCTAGCATTTTCTCAGAAACAGATATCAATAAAACAAAAAGATTATGGGGGAAAGTTAAAGATAATACGCCATACATGAACGTCAAAATTGGCTCAGAAAAAATACCTTTAGAAATGTTTTGCTTATGGCACTATGAAGGTAACGATGATTTAGATACTTATCGGTTTGATTTATTGGATAAAGCTACGTCGGATGAACAAATAAATGAGCATGTACTTTCTGCAATTATAAATGGAAACGAAAGTAGTATCAAAAAATATATCCAAACAAAGCTAGCTAGAATTGAACCTGCCCAGAAAGCGAGAGGGTTAATAGCTGCTGGTTATCTAGATAAAAATGAGTTTAGTGAAAATATATTAAATAACTATAGTAATTTTGATGGGATAATGGGTGCTGCATATCAAACAGCTAAATATATTTATGAACGAAATATATGGGCAAGACATTGGTATTTACAAGCTAGCTCCGCAAGTACATATGAAGATTTTTGGATTAATATGGTTCTATTAACGAAAGTTGTTGATATGAGATTTTATCAGTGGAGAAATACTATTAATGATAATAATAAAAGTTCGCTATATGAGAAATTTCATCATAGTTTCGATAATGAAATTCTTAAACGCTGTGAAAAGTGGCAAGAAAGTAGAGATAAAAAATTATTTGGACTTGAGCCACCGAATCCAATTTATATAATTTAACTGAGAAGAAAACTTGAGTAAAGAATTTTATTTGACTCGAAGATTAGTGAATCCAAAAGGTGATTTAACAGTCAATGAGTCTGATTTAAATCAATTAGGCGAAATCATTATCATCCTTGGTGAGCCTGGCATCGGCAAAACTAGTTTACTTGAAAATTTAGCTAATAAATTTCAAACAACTTGTAAGTCAGCAAATGTAATTAACTATAAAAATTCATCACTAGATAATACGTATGATAAGATTTTGATCATAGATGCTTTTGATGAACTTGTCAAAATTGATTCATCAAGCGTCATGAATCTATTAGGAAAAATTAGTTCATCCCCATTTAAAAAAATTTTCATTTCCAGTAGATCAAGTGAATGGTTAGATTCCTATAATCGCAAAATCGAGCAATTTTTTGGTAAAAGTCCAATTGTATTATATTTACAACCTTTCGATATATAGTTAAAGAAATATAGAAGTGCTACAATAACAAAATGGCATACTCAACCGACTACCGACAAATGATACTGGACAAGCACAAAGCAGGAAGAAGCATTCGTAGCCTTGCCCAAGAATTTAATAT
>BMPS01000028.1 GCA_014647715.1 Streptomyces cinereus | reverse complement strand
GCCTCGCTATCGAGCGTTCGCCTGTTAAGGCTTGTTCTACGAGATAGGCTTTGAGCTCTTTGCTGTACGTTCGTCGCTTCGGTTTGGTTATGTCTATTTGTGCCATTCTAGTGCCCACTTCATTTTTAATCTGAACCCCGAAAGTTGGACTAAAAAGTTAAACTAGAATGGTGAAGGGTCATTATGAAGACAAAGTATTCTGCTGAATTTCGACTTGAGGTTGTTCAATATCAGCTGAAGGGACGTAGCAAAGTTGAAGCTGCTAGAAAGTTCGGTATCAATCCAAGCAGTGCTGAGCGTTGGTTAGTACTTTATGGACAGAATGGAAAAGATAGTTTAGACCATGTTACTCGGTACGCTGAATTTGACTTAGATTTTAAACTTAAGGTTGTTCTATCTGTAATTAATGATGGATTATCGCTGAGAGAAGCCGAAAAAACCTATAGTTTGAGAACTAAAGCTGTTATTACCAACTGGTTGCGTCAATATAAAAAAGACGGTATAAATGGCTTACAACCAAAAAAAGGTAAACATCGTCTTTTGAAACAGCCAAAACAAATTGAACCTGAACAAGCTAAAATAGATAAAAGCAAAACCCAAGATGAATTACTTGAGGAGATTGCCTATTTGCGTGCTGAGGTTGCTTTGCTAAAAAAGCAGAGAGCCTTAAGACTGGAGAGCGAAGCGGTCGCACAAAAGCGTTTGCTAAAATCATCTCAGAATTAAGGCAACAACATCAACTGCAGCATCTGTTAAAAGCTGCACAAATGGCTCGTAGCACCTATTTTTATCATCAACAACGTCTAAAACTTGAGGATAAATACAGTAACGTTAAACAACAGATTGAAGAAATATATCATAAACACAAAGGCAGATATGGCTATCGCAGAATTACACTGGCTTTAAAGAACCAAGGGACTCATATTAACCATAAATGTGTGCAACGCCTGCTGCGAGAAATGGGTTTAAAAGCTACTGTTAGACCCGTAAAATACAAATCTTACAAGGGAACCGTTGGTAGAATTGCAGATAATGTACTAAAACGTGAATTTAAGACTGACCAACCGAATGAAAAATGGGTAACTGACGTCACAGAATTTAATGTCAAAGGTGAAAAGCTGTACCTATCGCCATTAATGGATTTATTTAATGGAGAAATTATCAGTTATCAACTAAAACAAAGACCCACCTTTGATTTGGTTGAAGACATGCTAAAAGAAGCAATGGGCAGACTGCAACTTGATGAAAAACCAATCGTGCATTCTGATCAAGGTTGGCAGTATCAAATGAAGCGTTATCAAAGACAGCTGAGAGACCAAGGGTTGACCCCCAGTATGTCTAGGAAAGGGAATTGCTGGGATAATGCCTGTATCGAAAGTTTCTTTGGTACGCTTAAGTCTGAATGTTTTCATCGACAAGAGTTTGCTTCAGTTAAAGAATTAGAAATTACTGTCAAGGAGTATATTGATTATTACAACAATGAACGAATCAAGGTCAAATTAGAAGGTTTATCTCCTATCCAATATAGGGAGAAATACTTCAAAAATCGTTAAAAAAGGTTGTCCAACTTTCGGGGTTCAGATCATTTTTAGTGGGCACTATCTCTTATTTTTTAGGACTGTGATAGATGGAATGGTCGGATGCTTACATTGGAATTAACCAAAACGCTTAATACTTTGTACTTGCTAACTTTCTCGATGACTACAATATCAGCAATGCTACAACCTCGTACTAACATTAAACGTATCTTGTTATCAATATCGCTTTTACAGCCTTGGTAGCTTAAATCTGTCTCATGGATGAATTGTCGATGACAGTCTTTGCATTGGTAGTTCTGCTTGCCATAGATTTTCCAGCCGTTTTTCTTTATACTTAAACCCAGACAGCTTGGGCATCTGATTGTAATTTGTGTCTTCATAACCTCAAATTATCATCTTTTTCTCAAGCTGTCTTTTTTATTTCACCTCAGCATACTTTTCAGACCAGTACCTAATATTTCATTTCTAAACTGGCTATTCATAAGTCCATAAATAAAAATAAAAGTAAGAATTATCCAGCTAATCAGTGCAAAAAACCTAATCTGCTCACTTGACCAATCAAAGGCAAACCAACCTATTATAAAAAATGATTTCCAGCCTTCAATTTTTTTTGCTCCCCCCCCCCAAGAGATAATCCATTTATAAAAAAGACTGAGCAATAGATATAAAATAAACCAACTTAGCAAAATTCGATTCCTAATGAAAAATTATAAAAAATTTGTTTAAAGAATATTTCAAAGTAACCGCAGATTAATCCTAGCGTTGCGCTAATTTATCATCTCCAAATGATCTATGAAATTCCTCAATAGGCTTTATGGTTCAAACTTTATACCAACCTGTAGTATCACGTTTGTTCCCTTAACGACTCCCTAACACCACATTGATTAATTTCACAAAACTAACCGATAGCTGGACTTCATATAAATTCTCATTTTCTAGCTTATCAAATAGCGCTACCACGAAAACCGCTTGCCCTGATGGTAAAATATCTACTCGCCATTTAAAGCACTTTGATTCAGGATTTTTACCAGAATACGTGGTACCAATATCAAGCGCGAACGAACACTTGGTTTTAAACCTAGCGTTTTGCATCGTAGTGATAAATGCTTGAGCATCTGCTGCACTATGAACATTGATAATCTTGGCTATTTGGCCGATCTGTTGGGTGATCCCATCAAACTCTACCTCATCAAAGGTGAACATACAACTCCAGACTGCTTTTGATAGGATTTGCTCAAAGGTGTAAACTGGCACTAAATCCGTAATTAATGGCGTAGTATAAAAAGGTGTTTGCACCCCACCAATCTTATCAAAAATCTGTGCAATGCGTTCAGGGGTATAACTGCGGATTTGACTGGCAATCAAGTTGCCGTCATCGTCTGAAAGCTCATCAACATTACGCGCAGCAATTAACACAAAGTGCTGTTTGGTAACAAGAGACTCTAATAAACGTGCTTCACTAAACGGTGTCAATTTAACAATCATATCCTGAGTCTTGCTATCTAATGTAGTGATTGTTTGTTCTTGTGCTGAATTCATAGATTGAGATCCTATCAAATTTTTAACGGCAATTTATTATCCGATGAATTAAGCGATACACCAAGACAGTCATTCATACTATACGACATTTTGTGTCGCTTTACTTTAAATGGTATTTAATCTTAGCGAGTGTTTCGCTTAGCTTAGTTTGCATGTATGTTGTTTAGGGTGGTGTTGAAACCGATTTACTAAATAGCGAATGACAAAGTATTTATTACAATAATGCTTGTGATTAAAGTATCGTCGCAGTTGTAGCGCTTACAATGATTTAAAAACTGTGCATTACAAAGACATTTTGAGCAATTGAGAATTAAAACAGCGTCAGCGCCATACGCGTGATTAATAGCATTAAAAGTATTAAAAAAAACCATCGGATAAATCCATTGCCATATCTAAGTGCCAAATAAACCCCAACGATAGACCCGCTTACATTGCATAGCGCCACTAACCCACTGATATGCCATAAAACATGTCCTGACGGGATAAAAAATAGCAAGGCTGAGGTAAACGTCGCTAAATTTACTACCTTTGTATAAGCAGAGGCTTGCACAAAATTAAATCCAAAGACTTTGACAAACATAAATAGCAACAAACTGCCGCTACCCGCCCCAAAAATACCATCGTAAAAGCCAATCAATCCGCCAAATAAAATGCCCAATACAATTTGCTTTAAGCCCCATGACACTTTAGTCTGCTCGGCGCCTAACGTCTTATTCATAAACGTATAAATCGCCATAACGATCAATAGCACAAACACCCCATAGCGCAGGAGGGTCTGTGGCACCTGATCGATTATGCAAGCCCCTAAAAATGCAAAAACAAAGGCTGACAGCAAGGTGGGAAGTAAAAGTTGCCATTTAAACGCAATGTTAGGGATATATCTACCAAGGGCACTGGCAGTACCGGCCCAAACGGCTAATTTGTTAGTGCCTAAAATAGTGGCAATGCTTTGCTGGGGTAGGGCATTTAATAAAGCAGGAATTTGAACAAGACCACCGCCACCGACACTGGCATCAATAAGGCCTGCACAAAAGGCAAACCCACCTAGTACTACCATGGTTGTATCTATCATTTCCATTACCCATTTTTTAAAAATTCAAACAATACCTGCTATCAGGCTTAGCGCCTAAATTACGGTAATTGAATGATGAATACAAATGACTTATATTGAGTTGGTCATTCAGTAAAAGTGAATAGATCGATGGAATTATCACAGCTAAAAATGTTTAAAGCAGTGGCACAAACAGGCAGTATTGTAAAAGCCTCTGAGCGGTTACATTGCGTGCCTTCAAACATCACGACGCGTCTTAAACAGCTTGAGGATGAGCTTGGTACCCAATTATTTATTCGCCATGGTAGGGGGTTAGTCATTAGCCCAGATGGCATTACCTTTTTAAGCTACGTTGATCAGATTCTAGGCTTGTGTGACGAAGCGTGTCATGCGCTTGGCCCTACCGCTAGTCCTACCGGGACATTAAAAATTGGTGCGATAGAATCGTTTGCAACGGCGAGACTGCCAAAGCTATTAGCTGACTACCATGATCGTTACCCATCCGTCGATATTGAGTTTAGTACAGGTACTTGGCAAATGCTGATCAAAGCGGTGAGTGATTTACAGTTAGATGGCGCCATCATCGCGGTTAAGCCTGATCAACCTGATATTAATTTTTTAGAGATTTATCAAGAAGCCTTGGTGGTGGTTGCCCATGCGTCGTTGGGTAGGGTGGGCTGTGCTCATGATTTACGACATCAACAAATCTTTATGTGGCCGGTAGGTTGCCCTTATCGTGCTGCTTTAACGCATTGGCTCAGCTTACATCAAGTTGAGGTACAAATAACTAGCATTGCTAGCTACGCGACGATTTTAGCCTGTGTGAGTGCGGGTGCTGGTATTACTTTATTACCAAAAGCTGTATACGAGCAGTTTAGCGGGATAGGAAACTTACAATGTTATTGTTTTAATGATTTATTGCCTATTCATAGTTATTTTATTTGGAATAAGCGCATACGGCATCATCCAGCAAGGCAAGCTTGGATTGATTTATTAAAAGCATCTACTAGGCATGGACTGTAGCTTGATTGTTGACTTAAATAAATCACTGCTTAGCAAAGTTATTTGCCACTACGTTGCCACACCTAAATTAGGCCAGGCGCTAACGCATTTTAGGTATTAAGCTTGGATTAACTATATGGGGGTAGTTAGATCGTATTTATATTTATCCCATGTTCACAACTGCTGGGTAAGCCATGCTAAAAACGCCACTTTTCGCACATCTTTTTCAAAGGGTATATCAGATAACAAATAATACGCCGACCCATCTAAAACAGGTGGCGCAGTCGTTACTAGAAGCCCTGCCTGTAATTCTTTTTCCACCATCATCGCTGAGACCCAAGCTGTACCCAGCCCTGCAAGTGCCGCCTCAATACACAAATAAAAATGCTCTAAATAGCGTTTCTCGTAATTTGCCACATCACCTAATGATGCTTGAGCGATAAATCGCTCTAACTGCGGTCTCGAAGAGGATAGAAATAGGGTAGGCTTTGGGAGTAGATTAGGATTAAAAACGGCCACCATCTGCTCATCAACAAGCTTTTGCGCATAAATATGCTCACCCCAATCAAAATCATTACGGCGTATCGCCACATCAATGCCTTTTTTCTCAAAATCCACAGCGCCCCCTGCCGTGAGTAGCACAATCTCAAATCCAAACTCGCTGGCATTAAAATTTGCCAGCTTTGGAATCAGCCATTTCATCGATAACGTTGGCTCACAGGACACTACCAATTGCGTTTTTTTAATGGGCTGCTGCAAATCAAGCAAGCAGGCATCTAACTGCTTAAACACGTTTTCACAGCAAGCGTATAAGGTTTTACCTGACTCAGTCAGCTTTAAGCTTTTATTTACTCTATCAAACAGTTGAATATTTAACAATTGCTCTAAATTTTTGATCTGTTTACTGACCGCACTTTGGGTAACATGCAGCATATCAGCCGCGACCGTTACACTACCAAAATACGCCACATAGTAAAAGAACTTTAACGCGTTAAGAGAAATGCGTTCAACCATGCTAAAAACTCATCAATTGCCATGCCAATAAGTCGATTTTAGGCGAATTAGGCTTATGTCACAATGCATTCATCGAAAGTATGTAGTCCAATCATTAACCAAAATTCATGTAAATATCAAAAGCGAGTGTTTTATGGCAGAATTTTTAGCAGTTGTCCTCATTACCATTTTGGCCGTGATTAGTCCTGGCGCAGATTTTGCGATTGTGACGAAAAATAGTTATTTGTATGGCAGACAGATCGGGATATTGACTGCACTGGGTATCGCCTTAGGGGTACTGGTGCATGTCAGTTATACCTTAGTGGGTGTTGCTGTAGTATTAAAGTTTGCCCCCAATTTTTTAACCTACATTAAGTATTTAGGGGCGTTTTATCTTATTTATATTGGCTATAAAACCTTTACTCAATTACCTGTGGCAGATACTAATCGTTCAAATCCGCTAAGCAAACGCCAAGCCTTGCAGTATGGCTTTTTCACCAATGCGTTAAATCCCAAAACGACGTTGTTTGTGGTCAGCACTTATACACAGATTGTGAGTAGTTTAACGCCCAAGGCAGTTTTAATTGGTTATGGCTTGTTTATGTCATTGGCGCATTTTGTGTGGTTTGCGATGGTTGTGTTGGTATTTTCTCAGCAGCAATTGCGTCAACAGATGCTGCAACGACAAGTAGTTATCAATCGGGTGATTGGGTTGATACTGGTAATGCTAGGTATATTTTTATTGCTAGCCCATGTGTAAGATTTAACAATCGGCTTTTTGGCACATTATTTAATCTTTATAAAACACCAATTATGAAATTATTTGTTCATATTCTACAGATTTCTAAAAAGCTGTCGTCTATAAAACCACCGTTTTTAGACTTACTAGTAATAAAATGTTCAACAAAATTCCTTAGCGTGCTATTCTTGCCGAATTCTGTGCTGATCTCGGGATGCAATCATGGCAAAAAATGATATCTTTGCAGCATTTAAAGAGAAGAACACTTAATCGTTACTCTTTGGTGAAAATAAGGGGACTAATTTTGTTACCTGTTGAAATTACACAAGCTGTTCACTATCTATCAAAAAAATACCCAGTGGCAACGATTTTGCTATATGGTTCTTATGCCGTTAACCTGCACACGGCTAATAGCGATATGGATTTGATCGTCTTTACCAATATCAGCAAAGCTACCCATGAAACCTCTGAATTTAACTTTCACCTGCTTGATGCCTGAGTCTACGATAAAGACAGTATAAACAGTATTGACAACTATTTACACATTTATTACATTACGTGATGATTTTTCGATCGCTCGTGAACTTGAGCAAGGGATTGTAGAACATCGTCGCCTTATTGTTGTAAAGCCTACAGATTATGAGAAAACACAGTTGCGGCTTTGGTTCAATAAAATGCTACAACGTGCAAGAGAAGACGACATTATTGGTCAGTATCGCTATAACATGCTTCTTAATGACTTACCTGAGCTCTACTGTCGTTTTAAAGGTTTATATTATGATGGACCCATAAAGACTATAAGAATCATGCAATAAAACGATCCTTCATTATTTGACATCTATAGTCAACTATTACTTACACCAAAAAACTGCCAATTACTTAGTAGCTTATATGCTAAATTGAGTACTTAAAATAGACAAACTAAATAAACTTGTTAATCGGTCAATTATTCATACATCGCCGCTTGTGTTAACCACAACTCTTTGAAGACACCTGTTTCTTGTTTTAAAATCGTAGGATCACCGTCCTGTACCAAGGAGCCTTGATCAATGACTAACACTCTATCAACACTATTAATTGAGCCTAATCGATGGGTGATCATAAAACTTAGTTTGCCCGTAGAAAGCTGTCTAAATGCATCATACAGCTTAATTTCTGCTTTAGGGTCAATAGCGGATGTGGGTTCATCGAGAATAATTAAAGAACTAGTAGTATTCATACAGCGTAGAACAGCTAATTTTTGCCACTGCCCACCTGAAAGCTCAACACCATCAAATGCTCTACCAATTAAAGTATCCAATGAGGTAGTGGGTAACAGCCCTAATTCTTGCTTAACTGCTTGCTGATTGGGTGCGGGCTGATGGTTTAACATAATATTTTCATTAATGGTCATAGTAAATTTTGCAAAATCTTGGAATACCGCACCCATGCAGGCTCTAAGTTCACTAATTTTATAAGCTTTAATGTTCTCACCATTGATTAAAATTTGCCCTTCACTGACATCCCAAAATCGGCAAATCAAACTCACCAACGTGGATTTTCCCGCCCCATTGTGTCCGACAATCGCAATCGATTCCCCTTTCCTTGCCGAAAAGCTGATATTTTTTAAAATGGGTTTATCAGTATTAGGGTAGGTAAAGCCAACATGAATGAATTCAATACGCTCAATACGTTGAATTGATAAGTTGCCATCTATGATATTCTCCTCATAAGCTAAAAACGCAAAGTACTTCTCAAAATAATCCAAAATTTCATAGGTTAGTGAACTGGTCTGGATAACAGACTCTAGGCGATTATTGAGCATCATAATCGATTGTAGCAGTACAACTGCAGAGGATAAGGTAATGGCAGCAACAGCTGCTTGTTGATATAACGCAAATAGCACCAAACTTAGTACAACTACCGCTATGATTTGAAAAGGTATGGGTTTGCTAAAGACTTTAAACTGTGCCTGTTGTAACTCGCTATAAACCTGTTTGAATGCTTGTTGATATTTATCCACGATTAATGGATTAGCATTAAATAAGTGACTGTCTTTTTGGGTCTCTCGTGAAAAAGCTAATGAAGCGAAATAATCCATTAGCCGACTTTGCTTTCCCGAGCTTATTAAGGCACGCCAACTAAATGACATAACTTGAAAATTAGCATAGGCCAACGGCGTGGCGGCTAGCAATATGGCAAAGGGAATCCACCATTTGATTGAAAACAACATAGCAAATAACGCAGCAACAGTAACGGTTTCTCTGGTCAAATTCACTAGATTTACCATGAAATTGGTCGGTCTGAATTTTGATTGGCTCTTTAAGACAGCGATATCGTCTTGGATATTGGTATCATCATATACCTGTAGCCCGTTGAAGGAAGCATTCTTAGCCATTAATTTATTGATCACGCTATTGGTCACTAATTGGTTGATATGAGTTTGCAAATAATTAACCAATGGCTCGAGCAAGCTAGGCAGCAGCATACTCACGCCCCAAATGCCTAAGGTTGTTAAAATGGCATGTTGCGCTTGTGAATGATTAAAAAGAGCTATCATTTGTCCTGTTGCGTAGACATTCACAGCGGGCATAAGACCTGTGACAAGTAAGCAGATTGCCATGGCAGTATGGTAACGAGGACAGGCAAAGAATACTTCACGTAAGGCAGCAACGAAGATGCTAAATTTCTGGCGCATGGCTATGATCCTAATAGATTAAATCTGGTTTATTTTTTTCAATGATCTATTCTACTAAACATAAGTTGTGCATACTATTTAAAATCATTTTTTATAAGCAGGTATGTAACCAAAAACACTTAGGACAGCTTCTCATCTGGTCGCAAAAAGGGCAACACATGCTGGCTAACTTTGATGACAATGCAATGGTTGTTTATCAAGCTTATTGATCTACTACCGATTATGCGTTAAAACACCAACAGTTTGAGGGTGATTTTAAATTTAGTCGTATGAGCTGGATAAAACCAAACTTTTTATGGATGATGTATCGCTGTGGCTGGACGACCAAGGAAGGGCAAGAGCGAGTATTAGGTTTTTAAATTAAAAAAATTTATCTGATGAGCTATTGACGTTTGCACTCCTTAATTAAGATTTCATTTAAAAATAAATTTTTGTTCAATCAATCTATGGTAAAGCATTGAGCAAAATTTAAGCCACTGCTAGAATGAAAGCGTAAGCGCAACACAATTTTATAAAATCGAGTACTAGGCAATACCATGGCAGAAATGATCCCCGAAAGCATGGGGCAAGTGAAGAACGCAACTAAAGGTGAAATCAAAGTCTACAATTTATTTAAGCAAGTATTACAACCTGATAATGAATGGTGGGTGTGGTATGACCCAAGTGCCTCAATTACCCAAAAACATGGGGACTTTTTAATCTTTTCATTGCGCCATGGGATTATATTAGTTGAAGTTAAGGACTGGAGTGCCTCTTACATTAAATCTGCCAATCCTAGATACTTTATGGTTGAACAAAATGGCAGGTCAGTTGCTAGAGATAACCCGATGCAACAAGCTCGACGAGTACAACTGGAAATTAAAAACCTGCTTGAGAAAAGAGAGTCATTAACTCAACAAACGGGTAGATACCAGGGCAAACTTAAATTTCCTACCACAGAGTGCATCATTTTCACTCACATGAAGCGCTCTGAAGCAGAAGCCAAAGCGTTATTAGATGAAAGTATCTTAAGTCATAAAAAATGCTTGTTTAAAGATGATTTAGAGATTGATGTTAATGACAAGGAAGACACTAAAGAGTTTGTTAGTAACTTATTAAACAGCTTTAGCTTCAAATTTCCCTTTGAGCCACTGTCTAACGCTGATTTAGATGCCATTCGTTATGCACTATTTCCTGAAATTCGTATCAACCCACCCAAAAATTTAGAATTTGAACTTGTTCTTAATGATGATGAGCTAATTAAAGTGTTAGACCGTCAGCAAGAAAGTATTGCTAAATCGCTAGGGCCCGGTCATCGCATTTTAAAAGGCGTGGCCGGTAGTGGTAAGTCATTGGTAGCAACTTACCGAGCTCAGCATTTAGCTAAAATGAATCCGAATTGGCGTATTTTAGTCGTCTGTTTTAATATCACATTACGGGGTCATTTAGGCGCAAGTCTTAATGACGCCCACCTACAGCCATTTAAAACTCCGCATGGCACTGGAAGTATTGAAGTAAAACACTATCACAGCCTGCTAAAAGACTTAACCGGTATTTCATTACCAAAAAAACCGTCCGATCCTTGGGATGACTATACCAAGCAAATGGCACAAGCCTTAAAAGACTATGTCGATGAACATGACGACTTTATAAAGTACGATGCTATTATCGTTGATGAAGGACAAGATTTTTCAGAAGAGATGCTAACCTCCTTATTAAAAATTCTTGGAGATTCTGAAAGTTTATTATTTTGCTTAGATCCTGCACAAAATATGTTTGGTCGTAAACGTTTTTCTTGGAAATCTGTGGGACTTAACGTGCAAGGTAAAAAGACCACTATCTTAAGTAAAAGCTATCGCAATACTAAACCGATTCTTGAGTTATGTACCAAATTTAAAGGCGATGAGGTAGAGGAGGAAAATGAAGATAATCAGGCACTGATACCCAATATCAGCGATTGCAGGGATGGGGATAAACCTAAACTGATTGCAACCGCTTCACAAGCTGACATGCTTGATTATATTGCCAAAGATATAGCAAATCATGTAAAAAATGGTACGCTATTTAATGAATTTGCCATTATTATCATGGAATCAGTGCATAAATCTAAATTAGCTGAGATTGTCGTTGATGGTTTAAGGCAGCGCCTTGTTTGCATCGGGTTTAATGAAGCAGTCGTCACACCTATTATCAAGAAGTTAGAAAAAACTAAAATTGATTTACGTCATGAAAGCATAAAAGTGCTGATGACTGATTCTTGCAAAGGACTGGAATTTAAAGTGGTTTATTTTGTTGGCTTGGGTGCCGTAACCACCGAGACCGATGAACTTAGAAAAACCGCTTACGTCGGCATGACGCGAGCTAAAGAGTATTTAAATGTACTTTACTCAAAAAATAAAACCAATGTATTTTTGCAGGAACTTGAATCGCTAATATCAACGATATAATGTGAGTAGCCGACTATACCCTATCTGTTGCACTTGAATAACTAATATTTTACCAATCAATATTTGATTTACCTGCGTACCGATAGAGTGCGAGTAAGCTTTGCGGCAGCGCAAACTTTTATTGCGTAATAGCAAATGCTTACTCTAAAACATTAGAGTAAACGACGCAATTTTGAGTGGTTAGGATCTTTTAATTAATAATTAGTGTTTTTAATGAAACAGATGTCTGATTTCACTCTAAAAAAACTCTACTAGCATAGCCAATAAAATCTTGAGCATAATGTTTCAGTTTATTGCTAAATGTTTATTAGTGTTAATTTGTTAACTATTCCTTGATCAGTTATTTACAATTCAACAAGACAAGCGTAAATTTGCGACTAAACACCTGTTTGTAGAATGGATTTGCCTTAAGATGTCGTTAATTTATACAGTTAGTTTCCCCAAGCGTGCTGTTCAATCATTGCCTCGTTTACCAAAAACCATAAAGATGTATCCTATCAGCCTATGGCTAATCCTACCTATCTTGACCCAATCCCAAGCGATGGCACTCACCCCCCAACAAATTGCTGATAACCAAATACAGCTACAACAACAGCGCGACGCCGCACGTAATCAGGCATTGATTCCAAACCCCACAGTAACCATTGACACCAAAGCCGTGGCGCCAACTAACGTCTCTGCCACGGTTGACCCCAATGCCCCTTGCTTTACCATTAACCAAATCGCCCTGACTGCCCTTGATCATAAAGCCTCTCAAGACCTACACAACTTCGACTTTGCGCTATTGCCAGTGACCCAAGGCAATAGCAGCGTACTGGGCAAATGCTTAGGGATTAACGAGATTACCAGCGTGGTTACCCAAGTACAAAATCGCATCATTGAGCGCGGCTATGCTACCACCCGCGTGGTCATTGGTAACCAGAACTTGCAAAGTGGCACCTTACTGTTAACCATTATTCCAGGTTATATCGACCAAATTAAAGCCGACACCCGTCAAAGCAACGTACCTGTGTATGTTGACGCCACAGGGTTACCCGCCAATTTCACCCCTGCGCTGCCGTTAAAGTCTGGTGATATCTTAAACATCCGTGACCTTGAGACCGGTCTTGAAAACCTAAAGCGGGTGCCCACCGCTGACGCTGATTTTTCTATCAGTCCAAGCAGTACTTCGCAAGCCCCGGGTCACAGTGATGTGTTAATCAAATACGCGCAGCGCCGTAAAGCGCGGCTAGGTATTGGCATTGACGATTCAGGCTCTAAAGCCACCGGTAAATACCAAGGCAATGTTACCGTTAGTCTCGACAATGTCGCCAATTTAAATGATTTACTGTACGTCAGCTATGGCCGTGACCTGGGCAACCAAATCAATGATCAAGTCCCTGGCGATAAAGGCAGTGATAACTATGCACTTGGTTATGTGCTACCGATTGATCGCTGGTTATTGGATGCCAATGCCAGTCATTATACTTATAATCAAACGGTGGCTGGTGCTAACCAAGACTACCAGTACCGTGGTGAAAGCGACAACCTGACAGTGGGCAGTCACTATTTAGCCCACCGTGATGCCAACAGTAAAACCTGGCTTAACGCCGGCGGCTTTGTGAAATCACAAAACAATTATATTGACGATACTGAAGTGGACGTACAGCGCCGAAAAATCGCCGGTTGGACCGCGGGGCTGACTGATGAACGCAAATTAGGCGATGCTTCGCTGAGAACTGAGCTAACCTATCAACGTGGTACCGGTGCTTTAGATGCCATTGACCCGCCTGAGCGTTTATTTAACGAAGGCACCGCCCGTACCGGTATTTACAAACTTAGCAGCAGTTTAACCCGGCCGTTTCGCTTAACCGTGGCTAACAAACCACAGCAATGGGTGTATAGCGGCAGCTTAAAAGGCCAATATGCCATGGATGCGTTAGTGCCCAGTGAGCGTATGGCGATTGGCGGTCGTTACAGCGTGCGCGGCTTTGATGGCGAACGCACCTTGGCCGGTGATCACGGCGTTTTAGCCCGCCAAGATGTGAGCTTATATTTAGGCAACCAACCGCATGCCATCTACGCCGGTGTTGATGCTGGGTATGTGTCCATGAAAAACAAAGACCAAAACGATTTACTGCTCGGCCACAGTCTGGTCGGCGCTGCGGTGGGTATCAAAGGTCAAATCGCCCCACTGCACGCAAGCTATGATGTGTTCACCGGTTACCCACTCAAACAGCCCGATGGCTTTGGTGACAAACATTGGGTCTCAGGCTTTAGCTTAAACTTTGAATTTTAATCTCTTTAAACCTGTCTTGACTGTATTAGGGACGGCAGGGCTTGATGTTTTTTACCAACATATTACCTTACCCCTACTCGCTGCACGCATTGACCTCCCATCTTCCTAAAAAAACAGCGTAGGGGTAACCCAATAAGGAAAACGCTATGAATAGCCGCCTGTATCGTGTGATCTTTAATAAAAACCTAGGTCGTCTAGTCGTGGTTTCAGAAAAAACTGTGGCCCAAGGCAAAGCTGGCAGCCAAGGTGGTCATGACAACAGCCACAGCACAGCTGACTGTCAAAGCGCAAACGGTGTGGTTGGCTACTGCTATGGTAAATGGCTGTCACTTACCGCAGCTGTTTTAGTCAGTTTAGGCACGGCACAATGGGCCCATGCCGACGTACAAACCCAAGTGATTGCCGATAGCAGTGCCGCTAAAAACGAACAAGCCACCATTTTAACAACCGCCAGTGGCATAACCCAAGTTAACATCCAAACCCCCTCAGCGGCGGGCGTCTCTAAAAACAGCTTTAGTCAGTTTGATGTGGGTGCCGACGGCGTTATCTTAAACAACAGCCGAAAAAACACCCAGACCCAAACGGCTGGGTGGGTGGAAGGTAACCCGTGGCTTGGTAAAGGGGAAGCCAAAGTTATTTTGGGTCAGGTCAATTCAACCAGCCCCAGTCAATTGGCCGGTTATACCGAAATTGCCGGGGGCAAAGCCGAGCTAGTGATTGCTAATCCCGCGGGTATTACCTGTTCGGGCTGCGGCTTTATCAATGCCTCTCGCACCACCCTAACCACCGGTCAAGCACAAATGACGGATGGTAAGCTGACTGGATTTGATGTGAATGGCGGAAAAATTCGTATTGATGGTAAAGGCATGGACACCAGCACCAGTGACTATACGCAATTGATTGCTCAAACCAATGAGATTAACGCAAAGGTGTATGCTAAAAACTTGGATGTGATCTCAGGCAGCAATCAAGTCAGCTATGACAGCGATGCCAGTAACACCCAAATCACCCATAAAGACCCAGCCGCAACTAACCAAGCTACCGGCGTTGCCTTAGATGTTTCAAGCCTTGGTGGTATGTATGCCGGTAAAATCCGTCTGATTGGTACCGATAAAGGCTTAGGGGTAACCAATGCCGGGGATATTAGTGCCAGCAATAGCTTAAGTTTGGATGCCC
The DNA here is from genome assembly GCA_014647715.1 of Streptomyces cinereus. Lineage (GTDB taxonomy): Bacteria > Pseudomonadota > Gammaproteobacteria > Pseudomonadales > Moraxellaceae > Faucicola > Faucicola cinerea. The sequence goes on along the minus strand of BMPS01000028.1, from coordinate 11,481 downwards.
AAGGTAACCTCACCAACACCGGCTTTATGGGTGCCAAAGACGGTGCAACAGTAAACGTCAACGGCAATGCCATCACTAACAGTGGCACCATTGCCAGTAGCCAACAAGGCGTGCAGCTTGATAGTAGCAGCTTAACCAACAGTGGACTGATTAGCGCACGCACACAAGGTTCTATCCGCAATACCACCACCACGAACACCGGTACCATCAGTGCCGGACAAGTGAGCCTGACCACCGACACGCTTAATAACCAAGGGCGGATTGAACAAACCGGCACCGGCAACCTTGCTGTTACCACGAATAGCCTGACCAACCAACACCAAGCGGTGATGGGTCAAGCCTTGTATGCTGATCAACCGACTGCCACTACCCCAAGCTTAGCCAACGCCCCTAGCACCGCGGCCACCGGTAGTCAGCAAGTTGCCAATAATACCAGTAACAGCACCAATCCTAACCCAGATACGTCTGTACCGGTGCTTGAACCGGTGACGGCTAATGGACAAATCACGGCTAAACAGATTCATAACCAAGGCAGCAATGCCATTATTACTGCCAATGGCGGTATGGATGTCACCACCCAAACCTTAACCAATACGGGTAAATCCAGTATCGCGGTCAATGGTTTACAAGCGACTAACCGCGTTGATAACCAAAACAGCCGCATACAGCTTGATACCCTAAACTGGCAACTTAGCCAGTTTAACAACGCGCAAGGGCAAATTGTTAGCAAACAAGGCATTACCCTAACCAGCCAATCGCCGATTAATAATGCCCAAGGCGTGTTAGCGACTTTAGGCGATGCCCGTATTCACAGTGCTGGTGCAATAAATAATAGCGACGGTGTGATTCAAGGCAAAGTGACCGATATCCGTGCTGCAAGTCTAGATAACAGCCGCGGGACAGTCGATGCCAAAGGCAATTTAACGCTAACCAGCCAAGGCGACCTCATCAACACGCAAGGTAATATCAGTGCCCAAGGCGCTGCCAATATCAGCGCCGCAGGATTAAACAATGATCGCGGCGCCATTACCGCGACCGGTGGGCTTACCACGCAAAGCCAAAATCTTACCAACAGCGGTCAGCTGTATGGCGGCACGGGTAATCGCTTGACCAGCGGCGCCATTGATAATAGCGGCATTATTGGTAGTGGTGGTGCGACGACTATAACTGCTAGCAGCCTGAACAACACCAATACCGGTGTGCTAGCCGCTGGCTTAAACGCCGATGGCACCTTATCGACCGACAAAGCAGATCTGATCGTCAATACAACAGGCGCCCTAACCAGCCGTGGCACGCACCTTGCGACCGGCAAATTCAGCCTAACCGGCAACCCCACCGATTTAGCCGGTAGCACCACCCAAGCGCGGGAAATTAGCTTAAGCTCGGACGGTGATTTATCCACCCAAGGCGCCAAGCTTACCGCCACCGAGACCATGAGCCTAAATGCCAAAGGCAGGTTAAATAACCAAAACGGTGCATTGGCGGCTAACACGCTTAAACTCACTGCCAACGCGTTAGATAACCGACATGGCAATATTACCCAAGCAGGCACCCATGATTTAAGCCTAAACTTACCTGGTGGACTCAATAACCAAGACGGTGTCATTGCCACCAATAGCCAAAACTTGACCATCAATACTGCTGATTTAAACAACCAAACCGGTCGTATTGAGCATGCAGGCAGTGGCAATCTTCTATTGACCGCAAGCCGCGTGAATAATAGCCAGCAAGGCAGTGTGTTAAGCCTCGGTGAGCAAACCTGGCAGATTGCCGGGGATATTAATAATAGTGACAACCAACAACGCGGCGGTATTCAAGGCAAACGCTTTGATATTACCGCGAACAACTTAAACAATGATAATGGGGTGGTCGCTGCCTTAAGTGCCGCATCAACAGCTGACAGCCGTCTAGATTTAACAGGGACGTTGGCGAACACCAACAAAGCGGCAGTTTATGCCAGTAATGGCAGCTTAGCCATAACGGCAGCTGACATCAATAACGCCGGGCAAATCAGCAGTCGTGATCAGTTAACCACCACCAGTCAACGCTTTAGTAATACCGGTAGTGTCTACGCTGGGGGCAATGCCGCTATCACCAATCAAGGTAATTTAACCAACACTGCCATGATGGCAGCTGGTAACCAGCTAACCTTGGATACGGGTAGCCTTACTCAAACGGCTACCGGTCAATTGGTAGCCGGCCTTACCCCTGATGGCAAATTAAGCACCCTACCTGCCCATTTAACCATCACTAGCCGTGACGCGCAAAGCAATGCCGGGTTAAACTTGGCCACCGGTGATATAACGGTTAGCGGTGCTGCGCTTAACTACACTGGCAGTCAAAACCAAGCGCAAACTATCGCACTCACTGCTAAAACGGGTGATATCAATCTAAGCGGTGCGCAAACCCAAGCAGCCGGACAAATCGCTCTCACCACCCCTGCAAGCTTGATACATGACTCGTTAGATGCGACGCACAAGCCAGTGATGCAAGCGGATCGCTTTGCCATTAACGCCGGCAATGTGTCGAACCAAGGCGGCACTATCAATCAAACCGGCAGCGCCGATTTCACCATTCACACGGGTAATTTTAATAACCAAGGCGGTCAATTGGGTGGCAATGCCAGCAACCTTAATGTAACCGCCACAGGTATTGTCAATAACCAAGACGGGGCACTGATTCACACTGGCAGCGGTGACATGCGTATCAGTGGTGCCAATGTCAATAACACCCGCGGTCAATTGATCACCAATAGGGGGTTAACTTTAACCAGCGCAGGCACCGTCACCAATGATGCCGGTGTCATACAAGCAGCGCAGGCAACGATTACTGCCGGGCAGTTAACTAACCAAACGCTTAATAACCAAGGCGGTAAAATTTTAACCAGTCAAGGCGATTTAACGGTAACGGGCAGTGTCAACTCGCAAGGCAGCGACTCGGTGATTCAAAGCGCCAACGATCTGACGGTAAACGGCGGCACCATTACCAATAGCAATGGCGCCATGCTATCAGCTGCCAAGGCGTTAACGGTGAATGCTGACGTGCTTAACAATGACAAGGCCTTGATTGTCGCCAATCAAGCGATGGCGATTAACGCAGGTAGCACCATCAACGCTGGCAGCATTGGCAGTGTCAATGATGCGGTCACTATAGCAGGTGGCAGTCTAACCAATACCGAGTCCGGCAGCATTCAAGCGGCAAAAGCGATTACCATTACTCAGGGCAATGTCACCAACCAAGGTGTGATTGCTAGCAATGATGCATTGAATGTGACCGGCTCTGGCGCAATCGATAATCATAGCGGGATTTTAGCGGGTAGCAATGTGACGCTGACGGCGCAAACGCTCAACAATAACGCCGGCTTCATTAGCCAAAGTGCGACCGATGGCAGTTTAACCATCACCACCCAAGGCTTACTGGATAATCAATACACCAAATCGAGCGATGCTACTAAACCCCTGGGTATATTAGCCAACGGCACTGCCAGCATTCACGCTGGGGATGTCAATAACTATAACGGTCGTATCAATGCCGACACTTTAAACCTTAGCAGCACCGGCAGTAGCGTCAATAATAAGGCAGGGGAAATCGCGGCCAAACAAGCGTTAACAATCAATGCCGGCAATGCCAATTTAACCAATCAAACCGGTCAGCTAATGGGTCATACTACCAGTGTGACCGCAGCCGTAGTTGATAACAGCAATCATGGCTTGGTGCTGGCCAATCAAGATTTAACGGTGAATGCCGGCACTATTAGCAACAGCGATACCAAACAAGGCCCAGACGCCATCTTATCGCAAGGGTTGGTTGCCGGTGGTGATGCCACGTTAACTGCGGCAGTGATCGACAATAGCAACGGTCAAGTGGTCGCGGGTAATGCCGCCACATTAAATGTTAGCCAAACGCTTAATAATGCTAACGGCCGTATTGAATCAAATCGTGTCCAGGTCAATGGTAGTGCCAATGTGGATAACAGCACAGGGTTAATCAAGGGCTATGAGCAAGTTGATTTAACGGGCAAAAGCTTAACCAATACTGGCGGTCAGCTGCGTGCGCCCACGCTCAATGTGGCACTCACCGATAGCTTCACCCATGGGACCACTGATAAGCTTGAAGCCGATAATTTAAGCTTAACCACCCAAGGGGCGTTTATTAACCAAGGTAAGCTTGCGGCAGCTAAGCGCTTAGCAGTCACTGCACAAAACATTGATAACCAAAAAGATGCGAGTCTTATCAGTGCTGGGACTGATCCTGAGAGTGGAAACTTAATTATCACAGCGACCAACGATCTAAAAAATCGTGGGTTAATCAATGGCATTAATACCTATTTGACCGCCGGTAATACGCTTGATAACTTAAGCCATGGTCGTATTTATGGCGATCATGTGGCAATTAAGGCCGATACGCTTAATAACACCCCTGAAGGACATGGCACCCCTGCCCCTGTGATTGCGGCACGTCAGCAGCTTGATATCGGGGTTAAACAGTTAAACAATAACCCAAACCCAGACCGAGCAGGTAAGTTTAATAGCGATTTTAATGGTCAGGCACAAATTATCAGTAATGGCGATTTGAATATCGGTGGGGATTTAGACGCCAATTATATGGCAACGGGTAAAGCTGATAGTGTCATTAATAAAGGGGCAACCATTCAGTCGTTGGGTGATATAAGTATTGCTGCAACGAGCTTACAAAATCTTAATGCTGATTTCACAACCTCAATTAAAGAATTAGAGCGTAAACCAGTAAAAGAATATAATCCTAATAACACTCAGCTTGTTTATTCTCCTGATGAAATCACGATTACAAGTGAAGGGGAAGATAATGCCACACACAATTTAAAGATTAATGCTGATAACTCTAAATACGAAAAATATAACGAATTTAACTATACGCAAATCTTAAGTGGTGAAAAAACAGAAACCAGCGACCCTAGCCGAATCGTTGCTGGCGGCAACATGTTATTCGACTTAGATGGTTTTACAGCTAACAAAAGCCAAATTATTGCTGGAGGAACTATTGAGGTCAAAGGGACTTCGGGTAATGTCGATCCTGAACCAAGCTCAGTTACACCAACATACAGCTTTAAAGATGTTAAGAAAACTGCTTATAAAATTGAGCATAACTGTACCGGTAATGTTGGCTTGTTTAATCACTGTTATAATGGACACTGGAGGGATGAAACCGTTGGCAAGACTACAACTGTTCTTGCACCGCTTAATCCTAAAACCACGGGCACCCCTTATGAACTTAAAATCCTATACACTCAAAATCCAGGTTCTGGGGTTTATGACACGGCGGTAACAGTACAAAACCAAAAACAAGCCACCGAAGTCGGTATTGAAAACAATGCGGTTGCCACATTAACCAAAGCCGTCAACGCCCTAAATACCCTCAAACAAAGCACCCAAACGGCGACTAACAATACCACGAGTACCACCAACGCAACGACAGCCACAAAAGATGCCATTAAACTATTAACTGACTTCGCCAAAGTGCATCCAGAAAGCCTCACTGATGAGCAACAAAAGCAGCTTAATGAGCTTCTAAAAGCCCAGGAAGATGGCAAAGGCGTCAACCAAGCGCAACTAACCGGACTCATTGACAGCTTAAACGGCAGCATTAAATCACAATACACTGAAGAAGTACGTGCCACGGGCAATGGCCCTACTCTGCCGAACAGTAGCCTTTATAATATTGACCCCAATAACCCCAACGGTTACTTGGTGGAAACCGACCCAGCCTTCGCCAACTATAAAAAATGGTTATCGTCTGACTACATGATGCAGCGCTTAGGCTTAGATCCAAGCAACATGCATAAACGATTGGGCGATGGCTACTATGAGCAAGGGCTGATTCGTGACCAAGTCATGACCTTAACCGGTCGTCGTTTCCTAGGCGACTACACCACTGATGATGCCATGTATCAAGCGCTGATGGACAATGGGGTGACTGTGGCGAAAGCCATGAACTTACGCCCTGGTATTGCACTCACTGCCGAACAGATGGCACAGCTGACCACCGATATTGTGTGGCTGGTTGAACAGACCGTTACCTTAAAAGACGGTAGCAAACAAACCGTATTGGTACCCAAAGTCTATGTTCGCTCAAAGGTCGGTGATTTAAAAGGTGACAGTAGTTTAATTGCCGCCCGCAACATGGATATGCAGCTCACCGGCGATTTAAACAATCAAGGCAACATCGTGGCTCACAATGGGCTACGTATCAGTGCCAATAACCTTAACAACCAAAACGGCGGGGTAATCCAAGGTAACTTTGTTCAAGTTAACACCAAAAACGATTTAAACAACCTAGGCGCTACCTTAAAAGCTAACAATGCCATGGCACTCGATGTGGGGGGCAAGCTAAACAACAGCAGCACCACTTATCATACCGAAAGTAAAGCGGGTCAAAGCAATGCCTGGCGCACTGGCATTGACCAAGTCGGTCAAATCTATGTGGGCGATGGCTTAAAAGGTAAAACCGATGACAACGGTCGACCCCTTACCACGTTAAGCATTGATGTGGGCGGTAATGCCACCTTTAACGCCGGTCAACTGATTAATCAGGGCGGCACTACCCGACTGATTGCCCAAGGCGATGTGGCGTTGAATGCGGTTAATACAGGTTTCCAAACCAATGCCATTGGTGATAGCAATAACTACTACAAAGTGGGTCAAACTCAGGATATTGGCAGCGTGGTCGCCAGCCAAGGCAGCACTTATATTCAGTCCAAAGGGGGTAGTATCACCGGTACGGCAGTGACCATTCACAGTGAGGACGGTACCAGTTATTTAGATGCCAACAAAGACATTGCCTTAAAAGAAGGGCGTGCCACCAGCAATATTGAAACGGCTAACAAAACCACGGACAGAGGCTTTCTAAGCCGCAAGACCACGCAAGACCGCTACCATGCGACCAGCGATGAAGCGATTAGCGGCAATGTCACCGGCGACCGTGTGGTTATAAACGCGGGCAATGACATCCAGTTAACCGCCACCAATGCGATCAGCCAAAGCGGCACCTCGCTAAAGGCAGGTAATAATCTTACCCTTGATGCCGCTGAAAACCGCTATAGTCAAAGCAGCAGCCATAACCAGAAAAAATCAGGACTATTTGGTAATGGTGGTGCCAGCTTTACTTTAGGCACCCAAAAAACCGCCAATGACAACCGTACTGATTCAACGACGCATACTGGTAGTGTCGTCGGTACCTATAATGGCAATACGGTCTTAACGGCAGGTGATCATTACCAACAAACCGGCAGCAAAGTATTTGCACAGAACCAAACCACTGATAATCCCAAAGACTTAAATTACGGCACCACCATTATCAATGCCAAATCAGCCAATGTCACCAATACCACAGCAACGACCGAATCGCATAACAGCCAAAGCCAAAAAACTACTGGCTTAACGGTGAGTGTGTCGAATAGTTTAATTGACCAAGCCCAAGGCATTAACAGCTTAGCCAAAGCAGGACAAACGGCCAACAGCGACCAAATGAAAGTCATGGCAGGGGTCGCTGGGTTTAATAAGCTGCGCACACTGAGTAAAGGGGCACAAGCGGCTGCTGACAGTCTACAAAAAAATGGGCTGAGTGAAGCAGGATTAAAGGGTGTGGGCAATACCCGTATCCAAGCCACCATTGGCAGTCAATCGAGCAAATCGAATCAAGACAGCTTGTCAGGCAACAACGAAGCCTCGAGCATTGATACCAATAACTTGGTGCTTAATATCCAAGGTAAAGGCAAAGACAGCGACTTTGTAGCCACCGGTAGTGACTTAAACGTCAAAGGCGACTTGTACAACAACGTCGAAGGCGACGTGGTGTATCAAGCCGCCACAGGCAAAGGCTATGAGCGTAGCAGCAACAAATCCAGTGGCTATGGGGTTGGTGTATATGCCGATAGTAAAAGCCAAGGCTTTACCGTCAATGCCAATACCGCCAAAGGCTATGGCAATGGTGAAACAACCACTAATGCCAATAGCCATGTCACCGTTGGTGGCACCACCTATCAAAACATTGGTGGGGACTTAGTCCTCGATGGTGCAGTAGTAAAAGGCGATAATATGACCGGTCATATCGACGGCGCCATCTTAGCCAAAAGCCGTCCGGATACCGCTACATACACAGGCAAACAAACCAATGCTGGCGTTAGTGCGGACATTGGATTTGATGGGGTATCACAAAGCGTTAGCGTGAATGCGGGCAGATCAAAAGTGAATGCCGATTATGCAGCGGTCAAAGAGCAAACGGGTATTGCCATGAATTCATCGGATGTGGTGGTGGCTAAAGCCAGCCGCTTTGATGGGGCGTATTTTACTACGGCAACGCCTGAAGATAATCAAACCGTGTTTAAAGAAGGGGTAACGACCACTGATATCCAAAACCATATGAATTACAAAGGCGATGCTATCAATGTGGGATTAGGTGCAGGTATCAACCCAGAAACACAAAAAGTGAGTCCACCAGGTATTAGCGGCATTGGTTATGGCAAAGATGGTAATAGTCAAACCAGTATCACCTATGGTGCGGTCACGGGTATGGCGGGTAAGTCAGATGTGACGACGGCTAATGTGTCGAGCTTAAATAAACCATTAAAGAACAGTTTTGATAAGACAGCGGTAGAGGCACAACTGGGTGCGCAAGTTCAGGTGAGTCAGGCGTTTGATACGGAACGTCGTACTTATCGCTTGGAGATGGCTCAAAAAGAACAGGAATTGCGTGACAAGGCGAAGGAGGCTGAGAAGCGTGGCGATATGACAACCCATGATGACTTGATTGCCAAAGCCGATAGGCAACAACATGATATGGTGCTGTTCGATAGCATTACTGGAGCGATTTATGGGCCAAATACCAATGGCGTAACTGGGTATGTCGCAAGAGCGGTCGCTCCTGAGGTGTCATTCAGGATTGGGCAGTATTTCAAAGAAAATCATGGTGAAGGCACGGCTCCGCATATTTTAGCTCATGGTATTTTAGCCGCTGCAGTGAGTGTCGCAACGGGGAATGACCCAACGACAGGTGCGTTGTCTGCAATGGGCTCGGAAGCTGCTGCTCCAATAGTAGCGAAATTCTTGTTTGGTGATAAGCCAATTAGTGAATTAACAGCAGAACAAAAATCAACAGTAAGTAGTATTACCAGCCTTGCAGGTCTCGGTATAGGATCTACTACGGGCGATGTGGGTAGTGCGGTGAATGCTGGGGAAGCGGCAAAAGCTGCAGTTGACGATAATGCCTTAAGTCGAGCTGATAGAAAAAAATTAGTTAATGCAATTGAGAATTGTCAAAACACTGGTAATGTAAAATCTCCTGCTTGTCAAGAAGTTACTCGATTAACAGCTTTATCTAATGCAAATGACAAATTCTTACTTGATACAAAAATCAAATTATCGAAAAATCAGTCATTAACGCCAAGTGAAAAATATAAGTTATTTGTTCTAGCAGATGGAATTGAAGCTAGTAAGACTACTGATACTATAAAAATACTTACTGAAGGTAAAAGCCAAATTGTTAAGGAGCAAATTCAGCATCAATTAAGCAACGTTGACCTAAAAAATTCAACTATTCAACAAAAAACTCAACTTTCAGGCACAGGAAATGAAATTCAGTACTTGAATTATTTAGCCAATTATAGAGGTAGTAAACAAGAAAAATTCGATGAGCAATCGATAGAATTTGCTTGGGAAACAATGAAAATGCTTACGCCAGTTGGTGGAGCGATTGACTTAGCAAATGCCAAAACCGCAGGTGATTTTGCTTTTGCCATGGCTGGTTTTGTGCCAGGAGAGAAAGTTGTTGCAGGTGTGGGTAAAATTTCAACGAAAGCAAAAGCTGCGTATGATGCTTATTTATTGGCAAAAGAAGAAAAAAATACTAGTAAGATGGTTGAGGCTGTACAGAAGCTTTGTCAATCAGGAGGTCAATGTTTTACTGCGGGTACGCTTATCGAAACGTCAGAAGGTTTAAAACCGATTGAAACTTTTGTTGGCGGTGAGCTAATTTGGTCTCGTAATGATACGACGCTTGAGTATGGTTACCGTCCAGTTATCGCTACTAAAGTTACTGATAATCAGCCAATATTTGAAGTGGTTGTCAAAGATAAACAGGGTGAAACCGAGAAGCTTGAAACCACTTCAGAACACCCATTCTGGATTAAAGATGTTGGCTGGTTAAAAGCGTCGTTATTAGATTCAGGTATGACTTTACTTGACCGCAATAATGAAGAGCTTGAGGTTGTTAGTCAACATCTTATTCCAAGTCGTTTAGAGACGGTTTATAATATTGAAGTAGATGGTTTTCACACTTATCATGTGGGTAAGTTAGGCACTTGGGTTCATAATGCGAATTGCTGTGATGTTAGGAATGAAATTAACGGAAATGCAGGAACAAAATATAATTGGGATAAAAATTTAAACCAAGCTAATCTACCTTCAAACTCTGTTATAAAGGTCAATAATGGGACAAATATACATAGTTACTATACTGATGCTTTGGGACGAGTTGATAAGGTAGAAGGACAGTTATCTTTAGACAAGATGGCAAGAAATAGATATCAGCAAGGCAAAGTTGGAAGATCTGTTAATGCAAAAGGTGATGATGGCGGGCATTTAATCGCAAGTGTGTTGGGCGGTGCTGGTGATAGAGTAAATATGGTACCTCAAGCGAGCATGTTAAACAGAGGCGAATGGAAAGCAATGGAAAATTTCTTGAGAAGTGAACTTGAAGCAGGAAAGAATGTTTCAATTAAAATAGATGTTGGTTATCCTAATGGAAATACTACTAGACCTAGCAGTTTCTTTGTAATTGCTAAAATAGATGGTAAACCTAAAGAATGGGAGTTTGAACAATGAATAACTTACAATTAGATACCAGTTTAAATAAAGCTTATGAAATTCTTGCGAAAGAACTATTAGAATTTATAGGCAATAATAATTGGGATAAAGCAGTTTCAAAATATGAAATATTCAGTAAGATGATTTCTAAAGAGAGATCATTTTTCATTGATAACAAAGAAATTTGGGATGGTGAAGAAATTAGTAAAGAAGTAAGGACTAATGCTTCAAACGCCGCATATTATATAAAAGATTTCTTAATAGAAAATCAAGGTGACCGTATATGGGGATTGACCTTTACTTTATACCCAAATGGAAAATTTGAAATAGAGTTTGACTACAACAAACCAGAGGGCTATGAAGAAACCGATGAAGTCATTACAGGCGAAGAGATAAATAGAACTTTTCTAAAATAACGTAAAGTTTATTAGGGTTAGTACTAAAAATAATACTATGATTTTTTTGAGCATTGTAAAATTTTGAAAAGTCTAAAAAACGGTGGTTTTTTAGACACTCGAGTCTTTCCCAGAAAGTGTGTAACTGCTTATAATCCCCCTAACAGGAGAATAAGCAATGACAGACAAATTAGACGAACTAGCCACCCAAATGGTTAGCCAACTAAAAAGCATGGACGACTTTAAAG